>OZ244939.1:0-641294 GCA_965222235.1 Minisyncoccota bacterium
CACAGGACATCTCCCTGAGCGAGGGAACACACGTCATCACCGCCGTTGCAACGGACAAAGCAGGGAACGTCTCACGAACCTCCGCCGGACTGACTATTACTGTTGACACCACGGCACCGTCCGCACCACGAGGACTTGATCTGAGCTCAGCTGACGACACCGGTGTCAGCAATCGGGATGATATTACGAGCAGAACCAGAGGGCTGACCATTGCATACACCACAGAGACAGGTACCACTATTACCCTTAAAGAAGGAACCACGGTTCTCGGCACAGCAACGGCACCGTCACAGGACATCTCCCTGAGCGAGGGAACACACGTCATCACCGCCGTTGCAACGGACAAAGCAGGGAACGTCTCACGAACCTCCGCCGGACTGACTATTACTGTTGACACCACGGCACCGTCCGCACCACGAGGACTTGATCTGAGCTCAGCTGATGACACCGGTGTCAGTAATCGGGATGATATTACGAGCAGAACCAGAGGGCTGACCATTGCATACACCACAGAGACAGGTACCACTATTACCCTTAAAGAAGGAACCACGGTTCTCGGCACAGCAACGGCACCGTCACAGGACATCTCCCTGAGCGAGGGAACACACGTCATCACCGCCGTTGCAACGGACAAAGCAGGGAACGTCTCACGAACCTCCGCCGGACTGACTATTACCGTTGACACCACGGCACCGTCCGCACCACGAGGACTTGATCTGAGCTCAGCTGATGACACCGGTGTCAGTAATCGGGATGATATTACGAGCAGAACCAGAGGGCTGACCATTGCATACACCGCACCGGCACACACCGTCGTTGAACTCAGAGAAGGAACCACGGTTCTCGGCACAGCAACGGCACCGTCACAGGACATCTCCCTGAGCGAGGGAACACACGTCATCACCGCCGTTGCAACGGACAAAGCAGGGAACGTCTCACGAACCTCCGCCGGACTGACTATTACTGTTGACACCACGGCACCGTCCGCACCACGAGGACTTGATCTGAGCTCAGCTGACGACACCGGTGTCAGCAATCGGGATGATATTACGAGCAGAACCAGAGGGCTGACCATTGCATACACCACAGAGACAGGTACCACTATTACCCTTAAAGAAGGAACCACGGTTCTCGGCACAGCAACGGCACCGTCACAGGACATCTCCCTGAGCGAGGGAACACACGTCATCACCGCCGTTGCAACGGACAAAGCAGGGAACGTCTCACGAACCTCCGCCGGACTGACTATTACTGTTGACACCACGGCACCGTCCGCACCACGAGGACTTGATCTGAGCTCAGCTGACGACACCGGTGTCAGCAATCGGGATGATATTACGAGCAGAACCAGAGGGCTGACCATTGCATACACCACAGAGACAGGTACCACTATTACCCTTAAAGAAGGAACCACGGTTCTCGGCACAGCAACGGCACCGTCACAGGACATCTCCCTGAGCGAGGGAACACACGTCATCACCGCCGTTGCAACGGACAAAGCAGGGAACGTCTCACGAACCTCCGCCGGACTGACTATTACTGTTGACACCACGGCACCGTCCGCACCACGAGGACTTGATCTGAGCTCAGCTGATGACACCGGTGTCAGTAATCGGGATGATATTACGAGCAGAACCAATGGGCTGACTATTACCTATGCCGTGGAACCCGGAGTGGCTGTGCAGCTCAGAAACCGTCGCGGCGCCCCCATCGGTACACCCTCGATGACCGGCAGGAAGGACATCTCCCTGAGCGAGGGAACACACATCATCACCGCAGTCGCAACTGACAAAGCAGGAAACGTCTCACGAACCTCCGCCGGACTGACTATTACCGTTGACACCACGGCACCGTCCGCACCGAGAAGGCTTGACCTGAGCTCAGCTGACGACACCGGTGTCAGTAATCGGGATGATATTACGAGCAGAACCAGCGGACTGACTATTGCATACACCGCACCGGCACACACCGTCGTTGAACTCAGAGAAGGAGCCACGGTTCTCGGCACAGCAACGGCACCGTCACAGGACATCTCCCTGAGCGAGGGAACACACGTCATCACCGCCGTTGCAACGGACAAAGCAGGGAACGTCTCACGAACCTCCGCCGGACTGACTATTACTGTTGACACCACGGCACCGTCGGTCACCAATTTCTCCCTTGTTAAATACAACAGGAGAATGGGTGTAATAGCGATTGTTAACCGTAACAACCATGCGAGCATGCGGGGGTATGAGAATATCCGTCTCGTATTTACCGGCGCCTGTTCATCGTTCCAATCCTCACCGAAATTTGTCGGCACCGCGCAGGCGGACGGCAGTAAATACTCCTACACCTTCACCATGCCGAGGAGAATCCCCAGATCCAACGGGAACATCTGTCACCTCGTTGCCGTTGACGTCGCCGGGAACAGGCAGGCAGAAACCGGCTTGAACTCCTTCAGCATTCCTCCCGTATTCGGTGTGTTGTGGGGATTTCAGAAGAGATAGCGGGAACACAGAAGCCGTTGAAAGTGCCCGGCTGGCTGTATAGTGCCGGCGAAATATAGGAAGAGGTACACACCCTATCGTGTGTACCTCTTCTTCCGTTGAAAGATGGGTCGGCAGTATGATATGAGTTACGTGCGTTTCCCCCATGTTTACATCCTTTCGGGGTTTCAATAAGATGGAACCGACATAGAATCTCTCCACATCGTATCAGCATATGGTATCATGAATGATATATGGAAAATAGCGAGAAAAAATTTGCAGGCGGTTTCTTTTTTAATAAACGTGATGGTGCCCCGGACTTTGTTATCGGATCTCTGGGTATACAGGTTGAAGCAGCGATTGAATGGATGAAACAGCAGAAGCAGAAAGAAAACGGATTTATCAATCTTGATATTAAAAAATCCCAGGGAGGAAAATACTACCTTGAACTTAACGAGTATGAGGGGAATAAAGAGGGGACACATGTGTAGCTATTAACAATACACCAACACTCAAACAGGATACATATCACCACCAAAATCCGTTACATACCCCCCTACTTTTCAAATGCGTTCTGAATCTCAATACCGTGCTCCCGTAGAAGTTTCTCATACTCCTCCCGCTCAAGCGTCTCATGTTCCAGCAGTTTCTCAACAATGACATCAAGCGCGCTGCGGTGCTCCCGCAGCAGCCTTTTCGCCGTCGCATGTGCCTCCTTCACGATCTTGTCCACTTCCTCGTCAATCTGCTTCTCAAGCTCCTGGGAATGTCCCTCGCGCCCGCCGGTCAGGCTGTGTATGTTCGGCTGCCGCAGCACGATCGGACCGACCGCGTCGCTCATGCCGAAGCGGGTAACCATGTTGTGTGCCAAACGGGACACCTCAACAAGATCACTGAACGGTCCCGTTGAGACATCACCGAACACCAACTGCTCGGTCGTGTAGCCGCCGAGCGCCATGGTGATGGTGTCAACGAACTCCCGCCTCGTCTTCAGGCGCCGCTCGGAATCGGGAAGCGACAGCACATACCCGCCGGCATGCCCGCGGGAGACGATGGTGATTTTCTGCACCGGATCAGCGTACGGCAGAAGCGATGCCAAAAGTGCATGCCCCGCCTCATGGTACGCGATGACCTGGCGCTCATGCTCAGTGATGACCCGCCCTTTCCGTTCGGGACCGAGCATCACTTTTTCAATCGCGCTCAGCAGATCCTGCTGGACGATAATTTTGCGGGCGTTGCGCACCGCGAGAATCGCCGCCTCATTCATAATGGATGCAAGATCGGCACCGGAAAAGCCGGGCGTGCGGCGGGCGATAACGCTCAGATCAACGGAACCGTCAAACTTCTTTTCCCGGGCGTGTACATTCAGAATCTCGTTCCGCTCCTTGATGTCGGGCAGGTCAACGACAATCTTTCGGTCAAACCGGCCGGGACGCAGCAGCGCGCTGTCCAGAACATCCGGACGGTTCGTTGAGGCGAGCACGATCACCTTGTCCGTCTGTTCAAAGCCGTCCATCTCAACCAGTATCTGATTGAGCGCCTGTTCCCGCTCATCGTTGCCGCCGCCGAGTCCGCTGCCCCGGGCGCGTCCTACCGCGTCTATCTCGTCAATGAAAATGATGGCGGGTGCCGCCTTCTTCGCCGTGGCGAACAGATCCCGGACCCGTGAGGCGCCGACACCCACGAACATCTCAACGAACTCAGAGCCGGAAATGGAGAAAAACGGCACCCCCGCCTCGCCGGCAACCGCGCGGGCGAGCAGGGTCTTTCCCGTTCCCGGCGCGCCGGTCAGCATGACCCCTTTCGGCACTTTCGCGCCGATGCTCAGAAACTGATCGGGGCGTTTCAGAAAGGTGACGAACTCCTCAAGCTCCTCCTTCGCCTCGGCCGCCCCGGCGACATCCTTGAAAGTGACCTGGTTCGTCTTATCGCCCGGGTTGATGAAGCGGGCGCGGGAACGGCCGAATTGAAACACCTGCATGCCGCCCATTCCTTTCGACTGCCGGGTCAGGAACCAGAAAAAGAGGATAAACAGGAGGAGAGGAAACAGAAACGGCAGGGTTGATTTCAGCCAGAAGCCGAGCCCCTTCTCCCGCTCAACGCTGTACTGCAGTGCCGAGAGCTCCTCAACGGTTACCCCGAGGTTGACCAGTGTTTCGTCAAATGCGGCGAAGGTGTCGCGCCGCAGCGTGCCGATGCGCCCGTCAATGTACTGTATCTCCACCTGCGGACCGCGTACGACGACCGCCTTGACGGCGCCCGCCTGAATGGAGGTGACCGCCTCGGAAATGGTGGGCTCCAGCGCCTCCCCGCGGTACGCGTCAAACACGAACGAGATGACGATGAACGCAGCGATGACCCACACAATGGTGTTCAGTGTGTTGGGAATGCTGTTCTTTGGGCCTCCTTCCTTTTTCTTCTTCTTTTTCTTCAGGATACGGCCGACAAACGGGCGACCGGCCTGCTTTTTAGCACTCGGGGCTGTTGGTTCCTTCTTTTCCATATATCGGTTGTATGATACGGTAGTATACACCTATATGACCTATGTAACCAACCGAACGGCGAAACAACACTATGAGATCCTGGACACACAGCGGGCGGGGATCATGCTGTTCGGCACCGAGGTGAAGAGCGTCCGCAGCGGTAAGGCATCTCTCGTCGGCGCGAAGGTTCTCATCCGGGGCGGCGAAGTGTTTCTCGTCGGTGCAACCATCCCCCCGCATCAGGAGAAGAATGCTCCGCCTTCCTACGATTCGGAGCGCCCCCGGCGCCTTCTTCTGCATAAGAAGGAGATTGGCCGGCTCTACGCGCAGACGGAAATGCGGGGTTTGACACTGGTGCCGATATGCATGTATAATTGTAACAGGGTGCTGAAAATGGACATCGGTGTCGCCCGCAAAAAGAACGCCCGCGACAAACGGGAGGATATACGAAAGCGGGAAAGCGAGCGATCCGTTAAGCGGCACATGAAGCGCTAGCGCATCCAGAGGGAGACATTTCAACCCACCAGAAGTGTTTCCCTTTGGGGGTGTCAGGCTTTGACAGTTGACATTTCCCTGTGAAGAAATGCGTAGTACTGAGAGGTCAGTATAATCACCGAAAAGTCGCAAACTCTATTGCACGGGCGTTCTCGCCCGCCCCTGCGTACGCGTAAATGCCCGCAGGCATCTGCTGAACGATTCTCACTGGTTCAGACAGGTGTAAGATAGTGAGAAACGGTGTGCTATCCCGTTGCCTCTGGTAGTACACGACATATATGAGGCAAATCTTGGTCCGCGGGTGAACCAATCATCCGCTAAGGCTACGAAAACATTTCACACAGTGGTCAATCTGGACGGGAGTTCAATTCTCCCCACCTCCACTTGAAAGTACAGCGTTGGAACTGAAACGACAACTTACAGAGGATATATAACGGAGTGCCGCTCGCAAGCATACGCAAGCTCGCGTCACCCAATTATTTCCGCTCCGCTTACTCCGGAGCCATGTTCCACTCCGTTTCACACCACTCCTCCGTGCGCTCCGCTCCCGCGCCATCAGCCGTCAGGTTCTTTTTCAATACAGCCGCCCCCTGCCCCCGCGTGCTCGCCGCGTTGCGGCTTCGCACGGAGGGAAAGGCAAAAGAAACCTGCCGTCGGCGAAAGGCGCAAAAAAGGTACGCACCACTCAGCTTCACCACCGCACCTCACCTGTTCAAAAACAAATGAGACCATCCTATCGGATCATCTCATTTGTTTTTTCACTCTCCGGCTCGGTGCGTCGGCTCCGCTTCGTTTTCCCACCTCCGTCCTTTTTGCTCCACTATCGCTCCGCAAAAAATACCGGAGGAGGGAATGCTGTGCTGACTTGTTTCGCTCACCTCACCGCCCTCCCGTACTCCGCACAGCTAACGCAAGCGAAAGCCGTGCTCCGCAAGGTCGTGTGGCGAGGTTCGCTCTTTCTTCCTTGGGTTGTGTTATTCTCTGTCTTGTATATATGGCGCACTATGGTTTCCTTTGCGGTGCATCCGCACCAGGTCAGTACCTGCGGTACCTCCGAGCATGGGGCAGGTTGTTCTGTGCGCTTTGCGCACGAAAAGGCAAAGTGTTGCGAAAATCATTTCCGTGTATTGCTCTGTACTACAGACATTATCATACTTCGCTACTTCTCCATGAACTTATCCATCATACCCGTCTCTCCATGTGGTTGGCATGATAATTTTATTGTACCCACGCTCTTTTATAAACGGAGCAATCTTTTCACTTGACGGAAACTCCGCGGCAAATTCTCTCTCAACATCCTTGAGCAAATTTTTCCCAAGATTATTTTTATATTTTTTATTCAAACAGATTGTATACCAATCATCCAAATCATCAACTGTTACAACCCCCTGTATCCTCTCGCCCCAACCTACCTGCTGAAGCAACACTTCAATTGCTTTCTTTTCGGCATTGATACATACAATGACAATCTTGTTTGTAGTGATGCCGTCGGTGATATCTTCGGCCATTTCTGGTGTAAGCGTAAGGTGCTTAACCTGTATTGCCGGTCCAAAATTCGCCCACATATCCAAACCGCTGTCGGCGGCATTAGCAACCCCGGCACGATGCAGAGCCGCGGGCAAAACAAGTTTTGTCCGTCCCGCATCAATACCCAGCACTGTTTGTATAAACTGGTCAAAATCTTTTAAAATTTCTCTGTCTTTGCTGCCAATTTCAAGCGTAATCTGTGCTTTCAAAGCACGAACAATGGTTGCAAAAAGTGCGTAAACCAATATCTCATACATCTTGTCCGTACTTCTGCGAAGCCCAGGAACGGATTGAAACAATGTGACCAATTCTTTCAAGGAAAAACTGTCTGACTTTGCCGCGCGAATGTATGCGTACACCTTATGAACTGATGACAGCCGAACCTCCAACGCGCTATAAATATACGCCTCCACGCACCCCTTACCTTTTTTATTAATTGTGCCAAGACGAGCGAGTGTTTCTGGTAGCACCGCATTCGCCTCAAAAAGATTATCTTGATATTTTTGACTTGATGTACTCCGGCTACCCACCAAAAGCATGGAGATGTCATCACGCCAACGCTTTGATATGTTCCGATAGGATTCCAAATCGCTCAAACTCCAACCCCTCTCCGTTCTGTGATGAAATAGGATTTCCGCTATTTGAATCGGCTTATATAAATGAACGCGCGACTTGCGTATAATCGTATCTAACGCTTCTTTAGCGGCATTTTTTCTTTTAGTGGGCATATACTCTTTGTACCTTTTGAGAGAGGGCAAACAAATCACCTTGTCCGACACCATTTTCTGGATTTTTGCTCATCGCCGCAATCATGGCAAATGCCACAGATTCAATCTTGGGTATCACCACACTGTTTCCTGCCTGTTTTCTAACCTGTGTATCCGGCACAACAATTTTAAATGTCTCGGGGAAACCCTGCAGACGCAACATTTCGCGGGGCGTAAATCGCCGTTCGCCGTTTACGGTTACATAATTATATGATCCGTTGGCACGCAGGGCGCAAGAAAATGGATGTATGCCGATGTTTCCACCTTTATTCTCATGCAGAATAACCGGGCGAGAAATAATTTTTTTCTTTTGCTCCTTAAGCTTCCGTTTAATTTTTGAGCGAAAGTAATCACTCAAAAAATGTTTCTGCTCAACACTTTCTTCCGTTTCCAAAATATCGGAAAGTGTCTTTATTTTTAACCCTTTCATAGGAAAAGTAAATGGATAGTTTTCCTTAAAACCAACTATAATAATCCGTTCTCTTTTCTGCGGAACACCAAAATTAAGACCATTGAGTATTTTATAATGGACAAAATATCCTAAATCTTCCAAATGTTCTAAAATAATCTGAAATGTTCTTCCTTTATCGTGAGTTGTCAACTGTTTTACATTCTCTAATAAAAATGCTTTTGGCTGCTTCTCTTTTAATATCCGTTCCAAATCAAAAAACAATGTTCCCCGTGTATCAGCAAAACCCATTTTACTCCCAATGATGCTGAACGCTTGACAGGGGAACCCGCCAGTCAAAATATCGTGGTCCGGCACATCCTTGGCAGATAACTTTGTTATATCACCGAACGGTTTTTCGCCGAAGTTTGCCTCATACATTTCCTGACATCGTTCATCCCACTCAGACGAAAAAATACACCTGCCGCCCGCCCGTTCAAAGGCAATTCGTACACCACCAATGCCGGCGAATAAATCTATAAATTTAAAATTTCTTTCTTTTTTTTCTGTCATAAATTTAACCTCTATATATTGCAATTATAACAGAGGAAAAGTGCATTTAGAACATGCACGCCCATATGGTATTATTTTTGAAACCAGCGGGAAAAGATAGACCATAGACGGTGGGAAACAGGTCGCACATTTATTTGTTTTTTCTCAGAATAGGGTTTCGCTTTTCGCAGCGCATCTTTTTCTCTGTTTTCCTCAATCTGTTCCTTTGTCCACCTTGGCACAAACCTAATTGTGTTATTCTCTATCCAATAATGTGATTGGCAAGGAAAGCTCCAATTTCCTATTGAAGGAAATAATGATATTGTTTCTCCATTAAATACTAACTGCCAATCTGTTGGTGAAAACGGTGTAATCACTTTATTTCCGCATCCACAACAACATTTATGAATCGCAGTTCTGTAGTCACAGGATATATACAATGTATTGTCATCAACGGCAATCGGAATGTTTTTTATAAACTTATATTTCAGTTTCATTTTTTATCTTGTTTACTATCTTATTCATACTTATATCATATAACGATTCGTATTCGTCTATTTGATTACAATAAAATCCGCACATCTTCTTCCACTTTACGACGGCAAGTGCTGCATTAAGTGCATTTATCTCGGCAATCTGAATCCCTCCATTATACTCATCATCCCTCGCTTCCTCAAAAGAGATATTTTCAAAATAGTGATTGCTCTTGTCCGCTATTGCTGTAGTCCTTACAATTCCTTTGAGTGACATATCAATTTTATCTATGCCCATCCCCACATCAATACATGGAATTGAAATTTCTTTTAATTTTTGAATGACTTGCTTTTTTGTGCTACCAATGTCAATACAGAGAAATATAAAATCCATTTTTAACACATCCTCCATCGTTTCACCCGTTACACTTCTCTGATGCGGAACAACACCTCTTCTCATTTTTGAGTATTCTTTGTGAAGATGTTCAACCTTTGTTATTTTTTCACCATCAAGTACCCCAAATGCGCTACTACCTGGCATACGAAAAGCGTTATGTTGTAACAATTCGTCATCATCAAAAAGATGAATCTCTTTCACATGTGTTTTAGATACAAAATCCAATACATACGATCCCGTTCCGCCCAGTCCAACAATACCAATTTTCATATCCTTTAATTTTTCAGATATCAATACTATTTCTGACCGACTGGAATTTGTATCGGTATAGAAAAAAACAGGATCATCTTCACCCCCTTTGATTGATCTATAAGTTTTTGCAGTAACAGACGAATCCATCGCTTGTGCTTGATGCTCAATAATTTGCACATATGCCGTTATTTTTTCATAGTAATCTGAATATCCATTTGGTGGTTTGCTTGAGAAGATGTGATTGACTGTTAGCTCACTTGTCAGCATATTTTCTCCACTTGAATGTCTTATGCTTTCAATGGGGGAACCATTGGCATTGCAGGGATATTCGCCACAAAAATGAACCGTATGATCTTCAGGTTTCGTCGTTATATCTCCCGACAATTCAAGAGAAGATATCAACATACCTTGTGCAATTTCTTTCCTCTCATTTACATATGGAATATCAGATACACACAGAAACCCTTCTCTTATCTCAATGTTGTACCCATTATCTCGCAGCTTTTTTAAATCAGGGCTATGACTTATCAGTTTTTGTGACATTAAAAATCATTCTATTTTGAACCTTCACAGTTTTTCCTTTTATGAGCGACATTCCTTCCGATGATGAATCGTTATAATAGACGATAGTGTAAGAAATATCAGGGTTATCATCAATATAAAGAGCACTAACAGATAGATTGATGACCTCTTCATAAGAAATCATTTCTTTGTTCCAATCTTTTTCCTGTGTATCTACGATTATCGTATAACTATGCTTACCATCATCGGGTTCTATGACAAATGTATCACCCTCTTTAACATCCACCAAATCACCCAACGAACCGATACCAGCATTTTTGCTGTATATCACTTTCTTATCGCCACTGTCTGTAATTCTCAAAAGTTTAAAATTTTCAAGGTGTCCCTCTGGTTTTTCACCTGCTATGAGAATGTGTTGTACAGAAACAACACTCTTGCCATCTTGCCTAACTTCACGCGGAACTCCGTCAATAATTATCTTTATTGTATCCATATCTTTATTTTAACACGCACAACAAAAATGTGCAAATGTATTGAACCTAAGTTCAAACAAATAATAGAACACCTGTCATATACCAAGTAATACTGGAGACATATGACAAAAGCAAAGAAAAAGAGACGGGAACCGTTCACCCGTCTGAATATTCATGAACGGAGTAGTATTGAAGTGAGATACTGTGCTGACAAGAGATCCCTGCGGGAGATAGCGAAAGAGTTGGGCAGGTCACCGGGAACCATACATCGGGAAATAGGGGGAAAACCGAGAAAAGGAGTCGGACGGTACTGCGCGCTGAGGGCACAGCGGGAAGCAGAGAAAAGGATACACACCCGGGGGAGGAAAGGAGTGCTGACCGACAGAGCACTCCTTGGGTATGTGCGGGAGAAGATGGAGGAAGGATGGTCTCCCGAGCAGGTGAGTATTCGTCTTCCCCGGGAGTTTCCGGAGGACACAACCATGCGGGTATCTCATGAGACGATATATACCTTCATATATGCGCAGATTCACCAAAGCGGACACGGTATCGTGAAACCGGGGTATCTAGACTTACGGTCTCTTCTGCCGAGAAGAAGGAAGAGACGCATACGGCAAGGAGTGAGAAACACACAGAAAACAGAACGAAGAGCGGCCTTGCCCTCCATAGAGGAGAGACCGGGGATAGAGGGGGTAATCGGTCATTGGGAAGGTGACACCATGCTCTCAAGGAAAAGCAGCGTTAGGGTAAAGAGTATGAATGAAAAGATGACCGGTCTGGCATTCTTTGAGAAAACAAAAGACGGTACCGCTGAGTCCTGTGACGCGGCAATCATCAGACGAATGCGCGCTGTCCCTCCGAGATACCGCAAGACCCTCACCCAGGACAGAGGGGCGGAGAATAGGGGGTACCGCACCGTTGAAAAAGAACTCAGTCTCTCCTGCTACTTCGCCCATCCGTACTGCTCTCATGAAAGAGGATCAAACGAGAACACCAACGGATTGTTCCGTCGGTGTTTCCCGAAGGGGACTGACTTTGACAAAAGCAATGACCGTGACATTGCCAAGGTTGAGTACCTATTGAATACCCGTCCCAGGAAACGCCTTACTGGTCTGACCCCTTACGAGGTATTCTACCGCATGACCGGTGTCAATCTCCAGAGGATGGCATATTACAAACTGACAGGTGTTCAATTAGAAGTTTGAATGTAGGCTCTCGCCGGAGGTGTATAGCAAAGGAGGTGGAGTAAGATTCTATACTAGTGAACCACGCCCGGGAAATTGCGCCTCGGGCTGGACAAGTGGGAGACTGTATAAAAATGTCCGAATTGAAAACGCAGCCATGATTGATGAAGTTGTCATTCTTGTTGACGGAAAAGAAAATCGCTATCACCTCGAGAAAGAAGAGAGAAGAAACCGGTATGAGAATGATGATGATAGTGGATATGTTTATGGAGAACCTTATCTTTTCTATCCTGCTCTCCGGGAGATAGAAGTGGTGAATATAGAACTGCATCATGATGGTCGTTTCCCCTTTAACCCACACGGTTTACGATGAGGATGTGGGGATATCCGCTCTTTCAAGTTATACACATCTTTTTTGATTTTAGTTGTTGAAAAAAATAATATGATATTATTTTACTTGTATGCACAATAAAATAACACCGTTAACAAATAAGTTTCAGATTGTGGTGGCACTCGTTATTATTTCTTCACTATTTATTACTTCTTTCCACATCCCTACCTACGCGCAAGGATCAGGAAATGACGATTTGCTTGATCCGGGTCAATCCGGCTCCACAACCGACGATGACTCAGCTGATACCAATGAAACCCCGAGCGGTCTATGGATGGATGATGACGGGATACTGTGGATTGGCACAGAGCAGGCGCCGTGGATTGATGACGAGGGTGTCAGAGAACAATACATTCCCATCACCGCTGATGATGCCGATCAAATTGCTGAAGAAAAAGCACAGCAGGAAGAAGAAGATCAGGAAAGGAGAGAGGCAGAAAAGGCAGAAAGGAAAAAGCGGGATCAACGGGAAATTGATCAAGAAAATGACGGTGGAAACAAGAAACCTCCCTACGCCTTGGGTCAAATCCTTATCCAATATGACGATTCGTTGTTCCAAGCGCGGACCAACGAGCTCGCAAGCAGTACTGTTGTGGTTCCCGGAGGATTGCTTGATAATACTGAGTCCGCACCCGCACCGGTCGGTGTTGCCAATGAATTTCTGACAGCAAACGGCGTGGAAGCTCCAATAGTGGAGGAGCGCATAGAATCATTGAGTGTGGAATTGGTGGACTGAGTAAAATTTGCACAAAAAAGAGTTTTTAAATGCTATTATTTGTGGTGATGTGCTGGAGATTATGAAGCAAATGCCAGACGAATCAATTGATTTGGTGGTTACGTCACCACCATATAATATTAAAAATTCTACAGGTAACGGATTGAAAAACGGGAATGGTGGAAAATGGGCGAATGCTGAATTGCAAAATGGCTATTCACATTATGACGATTGTATGCCACATGATGCATATGTGGCGTGGCAGCGAGATTGTTTGAAAGAGATGATGCGCCTTATCCCTGAACACGGTGCAATTTTTTACAACCACAAATGGAGAGTGCAGAAAGGATTGTTGCAGGATCGACAAGATATTGTTGAAGGATTTCCGGTGCGTCAGGTAATTATTTGGAAGAGAAAGGGCGGTTTTAATTTTAACCCTGGATATTTTTTACCCACGTATGAAGTTATTTATTTAATTGCTAGGCCAGCATTTAAATTGCGACCAAAAGCAAATGCTTGTGGTGATGTGTGGGAATTCACACAGGAGATGAGTAATCCTCATCCTGCTGCATTTCCGATTGATTTGATAGACCGCATCATTTCTTCAACTGATGCAGGAATTGTTTTGGATCCATTCATGGGTTCGGGTACTGTCGCGGTGTCAGCTGCTAATTTGAAACGAAAATATGTTGGCATTGATATTTCTCCTGAATATTGTATGTTGGCTGAACAAAGAGTGCAGCAGTGTCAATCTCAACCAAAACTAATGTAATATAATGGCTGCAAAGAAATCAAAAATATACACCAAGGAAGAGTTAGTGCAAAAATTAAAAGAAATTTCGGCCATGGGATGGGTTCCTAATACACGACATGGTAATGACGGTGGTATCGGTAACACCCTTGAAGACTTGCTCGGTTAGGTACTATGCCCGCTTGGTGCGACGTCGCCATAGTATGACCACACCGCAACACACCAGTATCAGTGTCATAAGCTTGACTACGCTGTACCTGTACAACGGTTGTTCAGTAGCAGTTGGTGTAGTGGTCGGTAGAGTTGGGGTGGCATAATTGTTAAGATGTGCCGCTATATCACCTTCCCAACCGGTGGATGGGTGCATGCATATACCGGTCCTTAATGTACCGTTATCCTCACGGGCAAACACGACATACTCCTGATTTTCTTCAAAGTGTGCTCCGCATGCGGTACCTTCTGATGGTGTCTCCACAGTAAGCTGATTTTTTACCGATCCCTTCCATACCTGAGAAACATCAAACAAAACAGTGATATCACCATACAGTATCTGTTTCTTCGTACCTACGACCCGTCCCATAAAAATGGTATCAGTCGTTTCAAAGCTCTCCTGTAAAGATTGCGAACTGCATGAGCAGGCATGTGCAGTCGGCGTTGTATACATAAAAAGAATGAGTGGTATACAGATACATAGAAAAATAAAAAGTGCTGCCGGCATGTTGATGATTTGTGTAATCATATTTTTAGTAATGTATCAGATTTCATTATCATTAGTATATATCAAGGAAAATATAGCCTTTGCTACCTGAAAAGCCCCAGCAGCCTCGTCTTGTACAGGGATTCCAACAAATCGGATCCCGCGTAGCCGGCGAGTAACGACATTCTCCAATCTCCTTCGGCAAAAACGGAGGCAATGGCCCCGGAAACGGCGGCGACCAGCAGTGACAGAAGCAGTTTTCCGGGGTGCAGGGGTTCTCCCGCCGCCCGCTTGGAGATACCCACCAACCCCCGCACCATACCCCCGGCAATACCGGGCAGCAGCATCAATGCTACGGACATGAAATCAACGGGCATATGTAAACAGTGTAGTGTATATTTTCGGCATGAACCCGTTCTTGATATATACTAATCATATATATGAAACAGGCAGGTTCTTTGTGGTGGATATCGGCGGGGGTGCTTCTGCTGTGCGTGCTGCCCGTCTCAGCCCAGATACGCATCACAGAAATCATGTACAACGCCGAAGGATCAGATGACGGCAGGGAATATGTGGAGATTATCAACACCGGTCCCGCTGATGTGGCGGTGGATGACCTGTCTTTTGCCGAGCGGGGACGAAGACACGGCATCCTCTCGTCATCGGTCTCCGTTCTCGCCCCGGGAGACATCGCCGTCATTGTCGCGGATCCTCCCGCCTTTGCCAGGGCATATCCCCCGGACGTGATTGTTCTCCACGGCGGTCTCTTCGTCCTCAACAACCGTGCCTCAACGGTCACCGTCGGCACCGACGGTACCGTACACACCGTTTCATACCGCTCAGGAAACGGCGGAGACGGAGACGGCTCTTCACTGCACATTGAGGACAATGATGAGATATATGCCGCTGCACCGTCTCCCGGAGAGGTGCGGGATATATCAGTTGTTGCGGCCTCAGTTGAGACACCGTCGGAAGTTGAGACGCCGTCGGAATCGGCACCGGAGACAGCAGCCGTGCTTACCATCAATCCGGATCCGGTGTTTCGTGCTTCGGAGACAACCTTCTCCGTACGCATGGACGGTGTACCGATCAACGGCTCCTGGAACTTCGGCGACGGCACCGCCATAACCGGGACCGAGGTCTCCCACACCTATCGCTATCCCGGCACCTATATCCTCACCGTTACCGACAACAAAGCTGTCAGCATACAGATTGAGGTGCCGGTGCTCACACCGCAGCTGCAGGCGGTGCGAAAGGACACCGCGGCGGTGCAGGTCACCAACAACCATGACTTCACCCTCAATGTCTCCGGCTGGCAATTGCTTGCCGGCACCAGAATCTACACCTTTCCTCCCCGTTCCTTCATCCTGCCCGGGAAAACCGTTACCGTGCCGTTCTCGGTGCCTCCTGATGCCTCCCTCATCGGTGTGACGGCGGGCGGGGGTGTGTTTTCAGGCTCCGAGGATCTGCCGTCTCCTGCCGCTTCGCGCGGGAACAGCACAACGGTAATCTTCCTCTGGCTCGGGGTCATTGCGGCGCTCCTCCTCCTCACGCTCCTATATGTATTTGTCGGTGCAACGAAGAAAGAGCGGGGGACAGAGAAAAAGAGGCGCTCCGCGAAGAAAAAGCGGGCGTAATGGGGTCCGTCTCATTGTGGATAATCGGGGGTAGCGTTGTTGTGAGTGGTATATACTGCATGGTAATGATGGTAATGGGAGGTATGTGTTATTTAGTTTAGTATTTTAAATGATATATTATAGTATGAATATGTTTATGGGCTTTGTTGCTGGTGGTGTTCTCGGGTGGCGGCGTATCGCGGTTCTTGCTGCGTGTGTGCTGCTGTTCGGCTCGGCGACGATGCCCCAGCAGGCGCATGCGACGTTTTCCGTTTCAACGACGGACAACTCGTTTACACTTACTATAGACGGAACGGTGACCACCTGTACAAACAGCAGAGATTTTTTGGTCCATACATCCCTCAACCTTAAAGATTTGATGGTGGTGGAGGGTGATGAACTTACCTGTACCTACACCCATATTGACGATGATGCCGCTACTGCCGATGTTGATGAGAGTGCCGATGCCACGACGATCTTTCTGGTTGGTGACGAATTTAACGATGTTGTTGTTGCACTTAGAACCAGTGCTTTTTCAGACGGGTCAGTCATTGCCAATGATGCAGATGCGACCGCCCCCACCAATTCCCAGCATGACCTGGATATGTATGTTGTTAGTCGGGCACTTTCAAACACTATCGGTTTCGGTATGTCAGGCAGTGGCTATCTGGTGTTCGCTGAAAACATAAAAGGCACCACCACTCTCTATAATAATGATGGTATACCGACATCCGGGACAACAAATGTTGGCGGTGTAGGTACTGATACCGCTTTTCCAGCCCAGCATATTAAGGAAGATATTACCGCTGATACAACGTTTACTATAAAGGTTACTAAAGATACCGAAACAAATGAGCACGCAGACGAGCATTCTGTTAAGTTTGGTGTATATAATGCGTCTAACACGAGTGTGACTAATAATGATGGCAACGCCAGGGCAATACAACTCTATGTTAAGGAGGCGAGCGGCGTGCCGTCGCTCAGTGCGGTGGAGGATCAAATCCTTCAACCGAATGCATATCAGACTCTCCTCCCGCTTCCGGCGGCTTCCGGCGGTGAGGGCACGATTACGTACGCGGTCACCGGTCTGCCGACGGCTTTGTCGTTTAGCCCGACAACCAGAGAGATTAAAGGTACGCCGGCAGCGGAGGGAACTTCCACGGTGACCTACACCGCAACAGACGAGTATGGTGCCGATACGGCTACAGAGAAGTTTGATATCATCGTCAGGGCCTTTACCCTGACAGTGGCCGATGCCGGCTATGCCACTGCCAGTCGGGATAAAACACTGACGGTGTCGGCATCCCACGGAACCCCACTCACCAATACGGTGTGGGGCCTCGTGAGCGCAGCCACCGACTGTGCCGCGGCGAATAACCCGACGCTCAGCAGCAGCTGGACATACACCGCCGCGCTGGGCGTCAGCACCGCGGTGGTAGTTGACACCGAAGACGCCAACACCAAGTACGCCTGTTTCAAAGCAACCTACTCAAGTGCGGACTACTATGCAGTGTCCGGTCAGATCGGAGGCATAGATCGCACGGATCCCGTCATCGGCACCATATCGCTGGTGGATACTGACGGGGGTGTAAACATTGATGATGTTGCTGCCGATACCGCGCTCATCACCGCACCCACCATTACCGAAACGAACCCTGACACCACGCTGTATAAGGTGATCAGTGACTCTACCGATTGTTCAACCCT
The DNA here is from genome assembly GCA_965222235.1 of Minisyncoccota bacterium. Taxonomy (GTDB): domain Bacteria; phylum Patescibacteriota; class Minisyncoccia; order Phycocordibacterales; family JABAAK01; genus JAPPJI01. The sequence goes on from OZ244939.1 coordinate 17,859, forward strand.
CGCCGCCGCATCATTTGTCGGAGGCGGGACCGTACCGACTACGGGTGATCTCTCCGGTGAAAATGACGGTACGTATAAGATATGTGTACAGGCAACTGATGAGGCCGGCAACACCGCTGTTGCCGCGTCACCCTCATTCATCAAAGACACCACTCTGCCGACATTTGATACACAACCTGCGCTGACATCCGTGGTAAGCGACGGGTACCTGAACATAACGGAAGCACAAACATCCGCTGACCTCATCACCGCGCCGACCGCCAGTGATGCAGGAGGCACCGTCACACTCGCCTATGTGGCTTTGAGCGAAGGGGAGAGCTGTCCGTCAGATGCACAGACCGCATTTGCCGCCAATCCCACCGCCATTCCGCAGGCAGATGACCTCACCGGTTTCACTGACGGCGGCTTTTATGTCTGCGTACGGGCGACGGACGGAGTGAACAACCATGCCTACACCCAATCACCAACGTTCATCAAAGACACCACGGCACCGACTTTGCCGGACGACGGCAGGCATTTCACCTTCTCCGACGCAGCAACGCCGAACTGGGTGACCGACACCATAGACAACGCCGAATGGTTGGGAGCGGGGGACACCGTGACCGCTTCCTTTACCTTCAGCGAGGCCATCAAGGATGATTCGTTCACCGCGTCGATAACGGTGCCGGGCACGAACACCGCTTCCCGCACCCTGTCATTCAGTAGGGTGAGCGGCTCTAATGCCGAGTTCACCGCCACCCATACCATCCTTGCCGGAGATACCGTTAACAGTGGCGACAGTATTGAATTTGCTGTTCCCAGCACGATCACGGATAGCGCGGGCAACCCAATTGTCGGAACGGAGGAGCGTACGGTATATACCGGAACGGTGACGAGTGCGGCACTCATCGCGGGTGAAACAGCCTGGGGAGTTGTTTTAACAGTAACCCCCGGCTATTATCCGGTAGGGGGGTCCGTCACCCCCGCCACCTTCACGGTAGACGGCACAACATATACCCTGAGCGAACTGCACTATCAGAGTACTAATAACTCCCTTTCCCTTCGTATCACGGATGAAAACGGCAATGTGGATGAGAAGACAGTCTTTGCTGGGTATGACGTTACCCTGCGCAAGGGGGCGGATACCTTCACCGCCGCTGTTAATGACGCGACCAGACCCGGTGAGTACCTGGGTCTTTCTGTAGACTATCAGGATGCTGCTGAAACGGCACTGTTGACGCGCATCTTCACCGTCGGCGAAGAGTTCACCGTCTCTCTCATCGGCAATCTACCGGGAGATGCGCTTATTATCTCAGCAGACGCGGATACCGAACGGTACCGCGTGGACACGACGACGCCCGATGCACCGGGTCTGCCGGATCTGGACGAGAACGATGACTCCTGCTACACCCGCGGAGGCAGCTTCTGCATCCACGGCACCAGGGATGATAACATCACCAACACCACCCCTGCCTCCATTACCGCCGGCAAAGAGAACTATGCCCGGGTATATTTCAAAAAAGACGGCACAAACATCAGTAGATCGGGAGAAGGTGTCTATGAAACACTCAACGATGATGCGACCGCCGGAGGAAGAGTAACATTCTCCCAGGGAGGCACCTTTGCTGTTACCGCCTACCAGCTGGACCGGGCGGGGAACCGGTCAGTTGATTCAGAGGCCCTGTCCCTAACGATTGACAACACCTCTCCGGCGAAGCCCTCCGCGCCCGATCTCGTCGGTGCAACCGACAGTGGGGTCAGTCCCAATGATGATTTAACGAACCATACAGCACCCAGGTTCACCGTCACGCACGGCGGTGCTGCCGGTGGCGACCTGTACGGGGATATATTCATCTCCGGGTCATCAGGCAGCTGCAGCAATGACCATGCCGACGGCAGCACGCTCTCCGGCGATGAGCACACCTACACGTGGACCCGCAGCGAAACGGCCGACTGCTCCGGAGACGGACAGAAACAGATCAAGGCGCGCAGTGCCGATAAGGCGGGCAACACCGAAGACTCAGACAGTCACACTATACACATAGACACCACCACGCCCGAGACCACCTTCACTCTGAGGAGCGATGACGACTCGGGATACAAAAACGACGACCGCATCACCAATGTTAATGAGCCCCGCCTCAACCTTGCGGGACTGGAGCACTCAGCAGACCCCGTCGCCGGCACCGGCAGGGCAAAAGTTATCATCTACAACTGGAATGATCTCAATGCTGACGGCATCTTTTTACTCGCCGACGGTACACCCGATATCGGTGAGATTACCGAGGTGTACACTGTTTCGGATGTCACCGGCAGCACCATGGCGGACCAGCGGCTCAGCACCCTCACCGACGGTATTCGCGCACTCGTCACCAAACAGGAGGACGACGCAGGGAATGTGACCTGGACGACACATTCACGCCTTGCGTACGACGATCAGACAGGTGTCAAGGGAGAGAATGTCATCATCATTGACACGAAAAACCCGAGAATACCGCACATACCGGATCTGAGCCCCAGGACCGACACCTACGGTGTCCACGCCAACTACGCCAGAACCGGTACCGACGACGATGACCTCACCAAAGTGCAGGACCTGCTGTTCTTTGCCAAGGCATCGCGGAGACATGTGGCAGAAAGTCTTGCCTCAGGAGGCACGGCGCCCTACCTGACAGGCGCGGCGCTCATCAGGGAGCAACACTACGTTTATTTCGTTGAACGGTACGAGACAACCAGCGGCACCATAAATACTGAAACGAACGGGCGGCATATTATAATCAACGGCAGGGATGTCTCATATGCCAATCCGATGAGGCACGCCAACAGTCGGGTGGGCAGCAATGTCGTGCGCGGCGATGCCGTCACAAAATACGGCTTCGCCGATGCCGTCGGTGCGCTCGGCACGCACCGCTTCTCCGTGGCGGAGGGAGAGAAGCGGGAAGTCGGCATGGCGGCGCAGCAGGTTGATGCGGCGGGTAATATCTCCACACCTACTTTCTCAAAGAGGGTCACCATTGACCGCCAACCGCCCGACAGAAACTCATTCGCGACCGACCTCATCCTCCACACCGCCTCAGACACCGGGGTCATAAAAGACCGCAGAACCGCCAATGTTACCCCCGTCTTCACCATGAAGTGGCCAACCGGCATCACACCTCCCGACGACATTGACTATTACGAAATCTCAAGAGCGCTGCTGGACGACACCTTTGAGACCAGCGAACCCTTCTCCTACCCCTCCTCAGCAACCACCTCCGATCAGGCATCCTTTAACTGGGTAGACCCGGAAGTGAGAGATTCCATCACCCCACTCAACATTGAAGCTCCCCTCCACACCTCCCTTGACACCTACACCGACGGCGTCGCCGTCAAGATTTTCAGACAATTACAACCGCAGGTCAACAGACGCTATGCCTTCCGGCTCACCGCCGTTGACCTGGCAGGTAATGCGGTAACGGGTGTAGACCAGTCAAACCCGTACTTCACCGTACCGCCTCCGACACCAACCGCCCCCGATCTCTCCGTTGCCGCTGACGCAGGCTCATCATCCTCAGACAACCTCACCAAGGCGACCTCCTGGGAGTTCTCCACCACCTACAAAAACATCTCCACAGAAGAACAGGAAGGACAGGCGGCACAGAACCTCAGAACCCTCAGGTTCAGAGTCACACCTCCGACCGACAGCTCTCTTACCCCCCGCGTCGCCTCCTTCACCCGACCGGAGGACAACACCGACGGCAACGGTTTCACCATCCCCGCAGACGAGGCGGACAACCGTGACGAAGACGACATCACCTACACCGCCGCCTACTCTTTTAAAAACACTATCAACCTCATTGAACTCTTCGGCACCGAAGATCTCCCGCAGGGTGTCTACACCATCACCATCAAGGGAGTCAACGCGTTCAACGAGGAGGGCAATGCCTCCCGGGAACTGCAGGTGACCCTGGACACGCTGCCGCCCCTCTTCACGGAGGACTTCACCCTCACCGCCGACCGATACTATACCGACACGACGGTCACGCACCGCTTCACACTCACGGGTGCCGGTGAGAACGGCACGGTCGTCACAGTACATCATGCAGGTGGTGACAAGACACTGACGGTCGCCGCCGGCACCGCTTCAGCCACCAGAGTCATTGTTGATGACGACGAGGACTTCAGCACCTACGAGGTGTCGTCGGTTGATCTGGCGGGCAACACGGTGGAGCGCACCGCCTACCCCGATGCGTCCAAGCCGCCGCGCGTCCTTCCGTACCGGGTTGAGGGACATAGGGGGGAGGCAGTATATACCGGAGTGGTGACGAGTGGACCTGGGGATGACGGAGACAGCGACAGATACCATGGTGTGATAACTGATCCGTCTTTCGTTTCTTTTGCAGGCGGAAGCGGTGCTGTCGGATCCGTTACACCTCAGACCTTTACGGTGGGCGGCACCGAGTATACACTTGATACGCTGGTATTGACACAATTTGACAAATTTATCATGATCAGGATTAAGAGCAGCGGTACTGACATAGACGAGAAAACGGTCTTTGCCGGACACACGCTCGTGTTGACCAAGGGGGACGACACCGTCACACTGAATGTTGATAATGGTTCTGTCCTGGGATCCTCTTTGAGCCCATTGCTACGACTTACCGCCACCGCTGCCGAAAAGACACGGCTACAGCGCATCACCGCCGCCGGCGGACAGTTCACCGCCTCTCTCATACCCTCCTCCCTATCAGATGCTCACCTCGTCACCGCCGTTTCACGCAACGACACCCCTGTTACCGAACCGTATGCGGAATATGATGCCACCGGCAGCCTCTGTGAACCGGAGACAGGCACTGCCTACGTGCCCCGCAAGGTCATCTCGCACACCGGCAATCCGGATGCCTGTGTCATGGCGACTGACGGCTACGGCAACCGCTCCGCCGTGCATGTGAAGAATGAGGCAACCGATCTCATCACCGACAGCGGTGTGCTCACCGAAGACGATGCCGGCAGAAGCGAAACAGACAGTATCACCAACAATCCAAACCCCCGTTATGCGGGTATGACGCTGCCGGACTCAACCGTGCGGGTGCAGGGTAAACAGGCCGGTGAATCGTGGGATAACGCATATGAAGAGACCGTCACCACCGACGGGAACGGACAGTTCACCACTTCAAAAATATTGAGTTCACCGGTGGCTGCTTCTGAGACGTCAACGATATATACCGGGACGGTGACGAGTGAGCGGATGAGCGACGGCAACGACGCTTTTTTAGGCGTGGTAATAACCCCGTTTCCTGACGGAAACAACCCATCCGGCGGATCCATTACCCCGTCAACCTTCACGGTGGACGGTACCACCTATGAAATTGACCGGTTGAGGACACGAAATACTCCCGGTGAAAAAGGAACAAGAATATACTTGCGCATAACAAGCGGCGGCACTCATGTTAATAACCCGGGAGTACTCTTTTCCGGATACGAAGTGCGGGTGAGTAAGGGGGCGGACACCGTTACCTTGGCTGTTGATGACAGATTAAGTCTCACCACATCAGTGATAATATGGGACCTCAGTGGTACCGTCCCTGAACAGATTCAGCGCATTTTTGCTGAAGGGGGGACATTCACCGCCTCCATCATAGCCCCGCCGCAGGAACCAACCGCTGTTGATCTCCGCGGATACATCACCAACACTGCACTGGGCGACAGTGAATTGAGTACACCGGTCAGCATGACACAGGTGACGGTTGATGTGAGCAATCCGACGACAGCATTTGTGCTGAAGACACCGACCGGCACCCCCGGCAATGTTGAAGAGCCAGTCTTCACGATGAGTACGGAAACAAACGCTCTCATCGGTCTTTACACCGACAATACCTGCTCCGTTGAGGCAGGCACCGAGGTGACACTGGGGTCATCTGACACAGCAACGGACATCACCGCACACACCCTTGACACCGACGGGGCATATACATTCTACGGCAGTGCGGAAGACACCGCAGGCAACAGAGTCTGCTCCGAGGCGGTACCCTACACGCTGGACACCGAAGCACCGACCATCATCATCATTAAGTCAGGATCTGACTACCGTGCAGTCGCTGATGAGGCCGCCACCGCTCTGTGGGCGGACAACACCGCACAGGCATCCTGCTCAACCGGCACAACCGGCACCGCCTACACCCCGGGCACGGGTGCTACACCAGCCGATACCGCAATCGGCATCTGTTTCATCTTCACTGACGAGGCGGGGAACAGGGCGGCGAAACACACCGAAGACGCCATTGAAACGGCGGGAGGCCTCCGATTCACCGACGGCACCTCAGACGGTATGAACCACATTGTCCGTTCAGGCTCCCGCGCACTCACCGCTCAGTCAGCACCGGAAGCCGAGATCGCCTTCTACCTCGTTGAAAGCACGGTTGACGCAGACAGCGACGGTCAGTTAAGTGACACGGAACGTGAAGGAATCACCCCCCTGACAACAATAGCCGACGGGACCGGTACACTCAGCACCACACTCTCCGTCCCCGAAACAACCGACGATCTCCACCTCTACGCATCCATAGACATTGACCGCTCCGGCACACACGGCTCAGTAGTCAAGATCGGCACGGTGACGGTTGACGACACCGCCCCGGCACTCATCGGCACCCTCATGCTCACCTCAGGCAACACCAACCCGGCATATGCCACAGAAGGAGACACACTCACCCTCGGTGCTCTCACCGCAAGCGAAACACTCACAGACATCACCCTCACCTTCGCCGGTGAATCATTTACAAACTGCATGACCGATACAGACAACGCACTGAGCTGTGATATTCTGACCCTGACTGACACCGCTGAGGAGGGAACCGGCACCCTGTCCTTTTCCGCGACCGACAGAGCAGGCAACCCCATCACCATTGAGACCACCCTGGTAGTGCAGGGAAGGGAGACAATATATACCGGGACGGTGACGAGTGCGGCACTCATCGCGGGTGAAGTAGCCTGGGGAGTTGTTTTAACAGCAAACCCCGTCGTCGGTTATCCGGTAGGGGGGTCCGTCATCCCCACCACCTTCACGGTAAAAGACACAACGTATACCCTGAACAAACTGCACTATCAAGGTACTAATGACTCCCTGGACTTTGCGATCACGGATGAAAACGGCAACAACGTGGAGGAGACGGCAGTCCTTGCGGGGTATGACGTTACCCTGCGCAAGGGGGCGGATACCTTCACCACCGCTATTGATGACGGGTATCAATATTCTTCCCCTCATGAGACTGCGAGTCTTTCTGTAGACTATCTGGATGCTGTTGAAAAGGCACTGTTGTTGCGCATCTTCACCGTCGGCGAAGAGTTCACCGTCTCTCTCAGCGGTCCTGTGACGAACACACCCATCACCGTAGACCGTACAGCTCCGATATATACCGTCACACCGAAACAGAATGCGGCGAGACCCGGCGGCACGGTACAGGTCAATCTTGCCCTGACAGACGCTAACCCGGTATGGGTGAACGGGAAAGCGGTGAGTGAGGCAAACCCGCTGCGAGCAACCATCGGCACCACCAATCATGATCTCAGCACCTTCCCCGCAACTATCAATCATGCGGTACCTGACGGTGCTTCCTCCGGTATCCGCAACATCACCCTGCCGACGGTTGCAGATCCCGCAGGCAACAGCACCGCAGGCAGCACCTCCTACCTCTTCTTTGTGGACAGTGCGGCGCCGGCGGTCAGGAGCTTTATCTTTTCAACCACCGGCACGACGATGAAGATCTCCGCGCTTGTCGACCGCAACAACCACCCGACCATGAAGGGCAATGAGGCGATATACCTGTCCTTCACAGGAGCCTGTGCCGCATTCCCCCGTTCGCCGGCATTCACAGACAGTGCACAGAAGGACGATGTACGGTATACATATGACATCACCATTCCTCAGGAAACCTACGACGCATCAACATGTGATCTCATCGCCGTTGATGCCGTGGGCAACGCTCAGAAGGAGGATGAGAACACCTCCGTCCACGTACCCATCACCGGTGTCAGAAGCGGCGGCGGAGGAGGCGGAGGTGGCGGCGGAGGAGGAGGCGGAGGTATCGGACTCTTCAGATTCAACACTGACACCGCCGACCCTCAGAGCGAAACCGGCATCCTCGTCCCCGTCATTGAACCAGTGGGAGAATCCGTGGACATCGTTGCCGACACCGTGCGCCGAAAACTCATCGCCGCCATCAAACAGCAGATAGCAGTCATCAGTGCCCGTATTCAGGAACTCCTCGCCAAACGGCAGGCACCCCCGGAGGAAGAAACACCGCCGACCGTTGTACAGCAGGAGATCCGTTTCCCCGTCCCCGCCGTAACCAGACGCACCGCCCCGGTCTTCATCCTCACCCCTCCTGAAACACCGAGGGTCATCATCCCGACCGTAGAGGTCATAGAAGAGTACACACCGCCTGCTGAACCCCGCGGCTACACCTTCCCCACTTCAGACACCGGCTCCGTCCTGCTCACCCCTCCGGCAGTCCTTCCGTCCGTCCGTCCCAGCTTCATACAGGATGCGTTTTGAAAAAATAAAAGATCCGGAACCGGAAAATAGCCTTTTGCAGAAAAACCGGAGAGGGTGGAAAAACGGAACATCCACCCCCATTCCGCCTGTGTATATTGCCGAATATATGATATATACTGGATGTATACTATACAATGATGTGCAATTTTTCTATAGCGCAGAAATATGTCATACAGTGGGTGCCGCTGTGGATAATCGCGGTGCTGACGGTGTTGTTGCTGACTCCCGCCGTTGTCGCCGCACCGACGCTCACCTGGAACGCGGGGACGAACACGGTTACGATTACCGGAAATAACGGTCTTTCGCTGGTCTGCTCCTCGGACGATTTTCGTGTCGGTCCGCACAAGGAATCAACCGGTGATGTGCTGTTCATCAGCGAAGGACGGGAGATTGACTGCACCTATACCCATCCGACCACCGCCACAACCACACACCTCTTCACTGCCTCGGAGAACCATCCCGGCGCACACACCTCCGACATCGGCTCGCTGACTCTGGTTTCAAATGATACCACCGCGCTGCAGAACAACATTGACGCATATATCAAGAACAGAACCGTTGCAAACGGCATCGGTTTCGGCACGAAGTCCGGCGTTGAACACCTCATGTATTCATCTGTCGTCGGCGCGCAGATTGACGGTATTACCCTGAGCAACCTTGAGGGACACCGGATTGACAGCGTGTCCGGTAACACGACCTTCACCGTCCGGATCACCGACAACGGGGTGAAGGGGGAGGATGACAGTGTGCTCCTCATCGGCTTCTACAACTCCGGCGAGACTTCGCTTGACGATGACGATGACCAGCTGCGGTCTTTTGAGGTGTTTCTGGAGGATGACGATATCGTGCCGTATTTTGAACATGTGTATGTAACAGACCATATCTACAAACTGAACCGGCGAATTGATCCGCTGGAGCTTCCTGAAGCATCCGGATTGGTGGACAGTCTGCTGAGTTACCGTGTTACCAATCTGCCGCCCGGGTTTTCATTCAACGCCGGCACGCGGATGCTCACAGGCGCACCGACGGAGACGGGCAGCACGGAGGTGACCTACACCGCAACCACCGTCTACGGCGCGCAGAGCACCTCGCTCACCTTCACAATCACCATCGTTCCCGGCGCGGTGTTTGAGGATTCGATCTGGTGGCTCCGCGCCGACAGTATCACCAATCGGAATAATAACGATTCGGTGACGGCATGGGCGAGTCAGGCAGTGAACCTGAATCTCAACCGGGAAATTTTTGACGGCACGATACTTGATGTGACGATCACGCCGTCAACGGCGGTGCATGACACTATTTTCTCCGGTGTCTCCGGTAGTCTGGTGGGGTCGGTTGACACCATCGTTACGGGTTCCCGAGGCAGCGGCAACACACTTCAGCCCACGGATTCCTCCTCTGACTTCACGCTGAATACCCTTAACTTTTCAACCGGCGGTTCTGAGGATGGGGTTCTTTTCGGCAACGCGCAGAGCGGCACGCGGGCGTTTATTGACGCTAACCGCGGCAAGTCGGCATATATTATTAACAATGTCGGCACCTACCAGCTCCCGTTTTATGAATCAGGGAATCAAAACGGCCGGTTCGGCGGCAGCGTGTCCGTTGACGGCAACACGGCCGTCGTCGGGGCATATACCGAGAGTCCTGACGGTATCCCGCGCGCCGGCGCAGCATATGTCTTCATCCATGACGGTTCAACCTGGAGTCAGCAGGCGAAGTTGACGGCGGGTGATAAGAATATCGGGGACAACTTCGGTATCAGTGTCGACCTGGACGGTGACACGGTCATCATCGGCTCGGATCTGAACGATGTTGGCGGTGTTTCCAATGCCGGTGCCGCGTATGTCTTTACCCGCGACGGTTCCTCATGGAGCCAGCAGGCGAGGCTGAAGGCGGGCGACGGGGAGCCCAACGACTTTTTCGGACACGCTGTTTCTCTTGACGGTGATACAGCACTCATCGGCGCGTACGGCAGAAACTACGACGGGGTCACCGATACCGGCACGGCGTATATCTTCACCCGTAACGGTTCAACCTGGAGACGGCAGGCGGAGGTTGCCGCCGCCGACCGGGCTGCGAACGACTACTTCGGCCGCAGCGTGTCCGTTGACGGCAGCCGGGCGCTCATCGGTGCGTACCATGAGGATCCGGACGATGTGATCAATGCCGGCTCTGCGTATGTCTTCAGCCGCAGCGGCGGCAGGATATTCAAGAATGCGGGTATTCCGCTGACGGGTCCGCTGTCACTTGATATCGGGGATGCATTCGGCCATGCACTTGCCGCGGATGAAGGTCGTATCGTCATCGGCTCGCGACAGGATAATGACGGCAACCTGAACGCCGGTGCGGTGTATGTGTTTGAGGATACAAATACCGACGGCGACTATGCCGATATCGGTGAGATTTTCAAAATCAGTGAAATATCCAACACCGGCTCCAATCTGCCGCTTGACGCCAGCGACGGCTTCGGTTCATCCGTTGCCGTTGCCGGCGACCGGATACTGGTCGGTGCGTGGAGTGACGACGACGGCAGCCAGGGCGCCGGTGCGGTATATATTCTGGAGGACACAAATACCGACGGTGACTATGCCGATACCAATGAGGTTATTAAAATCAGCGAAACATCCAACACCGGTACAAACCTGCCGCTTGACGCTAACGACAATTTCGGTTCATCCGTTGCCTTTGCCGGCAACCGGATACTGGTCGGCGCTCCGTCTGACGACGACGGCGACCCGGGCGCCGGTGCGGTGTATGTGTTTAAGGACACAAATACCGACGGTGACTGGGCTGATGCCGGGGAGGTTATCAAAATCAGCCAAACGTTCAGCGCCGGTACAAACCTGACGCTTGACGAAAACGACGGCTTCGGTTCATCCGTTGCCGTTGTCGGCAACCGGATACTGGTCGGTGCTCCATATGACGACGACGGAACGGGCAACGCCGGCGCGGTATATATTCTGGAGGATACAAATACCGACGGCGACTGGGCTGATGCCGGGGAGATTATCAAAATCAGCGAAATATCCAACACCGGTACAAACCTGCCGCTTGACGCCAGCGACGGCTTCGGTTCATCTGTTACTGTTGACGGCAACCGGATACTGGTCGGTGCATGGAATGATGACGATGGCGGAGCGGACAATGGGGCAGTATATATCCTGGAGGACACAAATACCGACGGCGACTGGGCTGATGCCGGGGAGATTATCAAAACCAGTGAAACATCCAACACCGGTACAAACCTGCAGCTTGACGCCAACGACGGTTTCGGTTCATCCGTTGCCGTTGACGGCGGCCTAATATTCGTCGGCGCGCATACAGGGGACAATTTCACGGGATCTGTGTACATACTGGATGACATCAACAACAACGGCGACTATGCCGATACCGGGGAGATAGTGAAAATTGGGGATACTTCCGTCATTGAATCTAATCTTCAGTCACTTGATGTTGTTGATCTGTTCGGCTCATCCGTTGCCGTTGCCGGCAACCGGATACTGGTCGGTGCTCCACATGACGACGACGGCGGAGTGGACAGCGGGGCAGTATATATCCTGGAGGACACAAATACTGACGGCGACTATGCCGATACCAATGAGGTTATTAAAATCAGCGAAACATCCAACACCGGTACAAACCTGCCGCTTGACACAGCCGGCAAATTCGGCTCATCCGTTGCCGTTGCCGGCAACCGGATACTGGTCGGTGCTACGGATGACGACGACGGCGGAGTGGACAGCGGGGCAGTATATATTCTGGAGGACACAAATACTGACGGCGACTATGCCGATACCAATGAGATTATCAAAATCAGCGAAACATCCAACACCGGTACAAACCTGCCGCTTGACGACTACGACAACTTCGGTTCATCCGTTGCCGTTGACGGCAACCGGATACTGGTCGGTGCTCCACATGACAACGACGGATCGGTCAACGCCGGTGCGGTATATATCCTGGAGGACACAAATACTGACGGCGACTGGGCTGATGCCGGGGAGATTATCAAAACCAGTGAAACATCCAACACCGGTACAAACCTGCAGCTTGACGCCAACGACGGTTTCGGTTCATCCGTTGCCGTTGACGGCAACCGGATACTGGTCGGTGCTCCATATGACGACGACGGCAGCCCGACCGCCGGTGCGGTATATATCCTGGAGGACACAAATACTGACGGTGACTGGGCCGATACCAATGAGATTATCAAAATCAGCGAAATATCCAACACCGGTACAAACCTGCAGCTTGACGAAAACGACGTCTTCGGCACATCCGTTGCCGTTGCCGGCAACCGGATACTGGTCGGTGCGTGGAGTGACGACGACGGCAGCCCGGGCGCCGGTGCGGTATATATCCTGGAGGACACAAATACTGACGGCGACCGGGCTGATGCCGGGGAGATTATCAAAATCAGCGAAATATCCAACACCGGTACAAACCTGCAGCTTGACGCCAACGACTATTTCGGCTCATCCGTTGCCGTTGCCGGCAACCGGATACTGGTCGGTGCTCCATATGACGACGACGGCTCGTTACACGCCGGCGCGGTATATATTCTGGAGGACACAAATACTGACGGCGACTGGGCTGATGTCGGGGAGATTATTAAAATCAGTGACCACTCGGGCGGCGATTATGTTCCAAACACCATTCAGAGCATAGATACACCGGCTTCATGGAGCCAGATAACCAAACTTTGGGCCGGCGACAAAGCGACCAGCGACCATTTCGGCGGCAGCGTTTCTCTGGACGGCGACACCGCACTCATCGGTGCGTATCACGACAATTCCGGCACTGATGTTGATACCGGCGCGGCATATGTCTTCACCGGTAGCGGTTCCTCGTGGAGCCAGCAGGCGAAGCTGACCGCGAGCGATGCCGACGCGCATCACTATTTCGGCGACAGTGTTTCTCTGGACGGAGACACCGCCCTCATCGGTGCAGACTTTGAATATACGGGCGATCTGGCGGGTGCCGGTGCCGCATATGTCTTCACCCGCAGTAATTCCTCATGGAGCCAGCAGGCGAAGCTGACCGCGGATGATCGATCATCGGGCGACCGGTTCGGCCGCAGCGTCTCGCTGGACGGGGATGTGGCGTTCTCCGGCGCGTATCTTGAGGACCCCGGCAACGCGGTAAACGCCGGATCCGTGTATGTGTTCGGCAGGAGCAACTCCTCATGGAGCCAGCAGCAGAAACTGACCGCGGCCAACCAGTCCTTGAAGCTGTACTCGGGAAGCATCAGCGGCTGCGGCTGCGGCTCGGGCACTTCATTTTCCGTTGCCGACACGCCGGTACTCAACGACATCAGGCAGAACCGGACGCAGTTCCGCCTCATCATCGCCGACAGCGGGCAGGTGCACGCCGGATCGAAGGAGCATACGGTCACCGTACCGTCAACCGTAAGCCAGCGACCCCGCTATCTTTCTGACGGCATCAACGGCTCTCCCGCCGTGCTGTTTGACGGCATTGACGACCATCTGCTCTTTGACATTGATGAGATAAAGAGGGGCGATCAGTACACCTTTTTCGGTCTCGTTCGTGTTGAGACGGACACGGACGAATTCTTCCCGATCATCGGTTCGGATGACTCGGATGAGAACAACGAACTATTCTTCGGCTTTGAGGATATATTCACCGCGGGAGAGACGCCGAAGCTGCTCTTCTCCCAGAATCTCGGCGCCTCAGTCGGCTCGCTGCCTCTCACCGTCAATGCGTTTGAGGATAATGACAGCGATATTAATCCGTCGATCGTGTTGTTTGAGCACGATATGGCGGGGATTATGTCGCGGTTGCAGGAGATCCGCGACGGGGAAACATCCGAGGAAACGGACACAACGACAATTCTGGAGGATCTTGACGGCTCCTTTCAGGATTATATCGGCCGGCACGGCAACTACTACGCCAAGATGCGGCTGGGAGACCTCTTCGTCTACGACACCGACCTGCTCGGCGCGCAGGAGGAGCAGCTGGAAACCTACATCGCCATGAAGTACGGTCTGACGCTGTCTGACATATCGCGGTATATCAATTCGGACGGCGCCATCCTGTATGACGGCTCCGAGGAGAGCTCCGCGTATAAATACAACATCACCGGTATCGGCGAAGACGAAGTGTCCGGTATTGAGATTGAATCAGCAATCTCCCGGGAGGACGGTGCGCGACTCACGATATCCAATCCCGACTCGCTGGACCACGGCGACTTTCTGCTGTGGGGGAATAACAATGCATTGCCGACGGCATTCGGCGTTGATATTGTCATTCAGAACATCAGCACGCACCTGAGGCGTGTGTGGAAAACGAGGGAGACCGGGGATGTCGGGACGGTCACCGTATCCTATGACGCGTCGGGTGTCATCACCCCCGCGAGACTCACCCTGGACGATGTAGTGCTCCTCATTGGTGAGGATGCGACATTCCTTGAGTCATCGTACCACCATCCCGACTCCGTTTCGGGCGGGGTCATCACCTACACCGACATTAATTTTTCCGGTATTAAATATATCACCTTCGCGCTGGAGCGTTCCTCAAATGTGGGTTTGGGCGGCGTGTTCGCCGGTCTGCGGCTCTGGCTTGACGCCGACGACGAATCAACACTCCACACCGATACGGCTTGTACTTCCGGCGTGCCTGCCGATGACGGGACGGTGCAGTGCTGGGAGGACAAGTCCGGCTTCGGCAGCCATGTCACCCTGCCGTTGAGTTGCCACAACGGAGCAAGCTGCGGCGCGCCGCAGCTGCTCCAGAACGATTTCATGGGCGACACCAACACGCTGTGGTTCAAGCGGGACGAGCGCGACACATTGCAACATGTACTGTCGGATTGGTGGCTTGCCGAGAGCATGACATTCTTCATCGTCATGCGGCAGGTGACCAGCCCGGGCTCCTACTGGGCGTTTTTCTCTAACGGCGATGTGAATAACTCGGATTTCTTTCAGATGGATGTCCTGAGTTCTTCAGATGGCGACCATTACCAGCTGCGGGGTCTCGCGCCGTTCCCGATACCGTACGATGTCATAGACTACGAGGAAAATGTGTACGCGTTCGTGGCTGTCGGGAACGAATACGTGACGCTCTACTCGGACGGTATGTCCGCTGACCGCTATATTTTTGATCCTCCGAGGTTCTACGGGCGGCATTTTGAGGCATACCGCGTCAACCTGAACCGGTTCGGAAACCAGCATAATAACTCGGAGATTTCCGAGATCATCATCTACGACGAGGACATTGGTATCTGCAACCTCAAAGAGGTATTCGGGTATCTCAGCAGCAAGTACGCCTCGTCACTCAGAAGCGGTATTCCCGGGAATGTTGACTGTCGGCATGTGGTGCTCTGGCATGAGGTTGAGGGTTCCTCGGAGGTGGAAAGCGACACTGTGGCGGCCTTAATTGATCAGGGTCCGCTTGAATACCATATAGGGCAGGCGACCGCGGCGAACCGTCCCGCTTTTCTGAACAACGAGATTAACAGGTTTGACGCCATGAGTTTTGACGGCACCGATGACGTGCTGGCCGCGGCGCAGAGCGACTTCACCTTCGGCACCAACGAGCGGCACTACTTCTTCTCTCTTGACTACGACGACGACGATGACGGCACCTTCATGCACCACGGCTCGGTGGGAACGGGGACCGAGGTGAACCTCGGGTTTAATGACAACCATATATTCGTTGATCTGGGCGGGCAGACGGTTGCCGTGTCAAACACACTCACGACGGGCGTGCATTTCCTACGGTACTCGTACTATGACAACGACGAGAAGTCGGGGTGGTACATTTCCGTTGACGGGGAGGCGGAGGTGAAGGCGGATACAACGAGCGGCTCTGAAGTGACCGTTAACACATCAACCAGCTCGCTGACCCTCGGGAGAAATATTGACAGCTCGGACTACTTTGACGGTGTTATCGCCGAGATGATGCTGTTGGCGACGAACCCACCGAGGCAGGTGCTGCACACGATCAATACCTACTTCGCGATGAAAAACGGGGTAACGATTAATTCCGGGCAGGACTATGTTGACAGTAACAATACTGTGCTGTACCAGACGGGCGGCGGCTACGCCGGATTCCTGCACGACATCGCCGGTTTCGGGTCGGACAACGAACAGAATATCATCATGTTTTCCTCCGGCAGTTCGTCCGATGACGCCATTGTGCGTGTTGAGGCATCCGATGTGAACGAGGTCAACAACCATGAGTTCCTGTTCTGGGGCAATGACAACGGGCTGCTCCAGGAGACGACGGCTAACCTGCCGCCCACCGTCACCTCGCGGATTGAGCGTACCTGGCGGTTCAAGAAGACGGGCGATGTCGGCAATGTGTCGCTCATGTTTGACCTTTCCGACTTTAATTCGCAGGTGGTTACGCCGAACGATATCACACTCATCATTGACAGTAATGACGACTTCACCTCCGGTGCGACGTTTGTCACGGCATCCGGTTTCGTAAACGGTGTCGCCCGGTTTGACAATGTGTCCCTGGATGACGGCAACTATGTCAGTATTTCCATTGATCTCAGCGAGCTGCTTGTTGATATTGTTGACAGCACCGGCAATTCGCTTAACGCGCCATCGGTTGTTTTTGACAGTGTACCGTTTAACGGGGTGCCCTCTACGGTATTAACCACCTTCGGTTCCGAGAATTTGAACGTCTATGTTGAGAATGACACCGCTGACACCGCGTGGACGCTGTCCATCGCTGCGGAGGTGCCATCCGCGGTCTGGCAGGGAGTGACGCACTCCTTTGACTTCAATGACTCGCTCGGTGTCGTTGACGGGAGTGATACCGATACGGTCGGCGGGCAGATGACGATCAATCCGTCCAGAGGGCTCATCACCGCGTCCGATGGTTGCACGACGGATGCAATTACCCTCGGCACCTCGGCAAATTTTTCCGAGGGAGTGACCGACTCCATCGTGATCGCTGCCGCAGCCGCGACGGCCGCGACGAACTGTAAATGGAGTATTACGGGCATGTCCGTTGAGCAGATAATTCCCGCCGGACAACCGGCCGATGAATATACGCTCAATCTGGTGCTCTCGGTGACAGCGAGCTGACGAAAACGATATATCCTGTTGTTCTTTGGTGATATGTGCGGGGTATGATATATTATGTATATGGCATCGTTTCAACGATTCACCGCGCGGGCGCAGGAAGCCTTTCAGATGGCCCACGGATATGCGGTTGAGTACGGTCATCAGAATATCAGCCCCGCCCATCTCTTTGCCGCGCTGCTCGGACAGGAGGACGGACTGGTACAGCCGATCCTGCAGAAAATCGGACTTGATCCGTATGCGCTGCATAACCAGACCATAGCGCTGCTGGAATCCCGCGCCTCCATGTTTGATGTGGAGGGCATGCCCGCCGCGGATGTATACCCGACGCCCGAGCTGGAGGTCGTACTCACGCATTCCGGAAAAATTGCGAAAGCGATGGAGGAGAAGCATATCTCAACCGAACATCTGTTTCTCGCCATACTGGAAAAGCCGGGCGGTCTCCGTTCCCTCATCATGACTCACGGGCTGAGCTCCAAGGAGGTGTACAACACACTCATTGAGCTCCGCAAGACCGAACAAAAAGAAGGTATTTCCAGGAAAGCAAAGAGCCTGGAGAAGTACGGGCGGAACCTCACGCAGCTTGCCCGGGAAAATGCGCTTGATCCCGTTATCGGACGGGACGAGGAAACAAATCGGGTCATACAGATTCTTTCCCGCCGCACCAAGAACAACCCGATTCTCATCGGCGAAGCCGGAACAGGGAAAACGGCGATTGGCGAGGGACTCGCGCAGCGCATTGTTTCCGGCGATGTGCCCGAATCTATGCGCGGCAAAGAGCTCTACAGTATGGATATCGTTTCCATGCTCGCCGGCACCAAATTCCGCGGCGAGTTTGAGGACCGTCTGAAACGGGTTATGAAAGAAGTTGAAGACGCGAACAGCATGTATATTCTGTTTGTTGACGAGATTCACTCATTGGTCGGCACCGGCAATGCCGAGGGAACGATGGATGCCGCGAATATCCTGAAGCCGTCGCTTGCCCGGGGAAAAATGCGGATGATAGGGGCGACAACGTTGAAGGAATATCAGCAGCATATTGAAAAGGACGGTGCGCTTACCAGGCGGTTTCAGCCGGTGTATGTTTCAGAACCGTCCATTGAGGACACGGTCTCCATACTTCGCGGTCTGCGTGAGCGGTATGAACTCTACCACGGCGTTCGCATCACCGATGCGGCTCTGGTTGCCGCCGCCCATTTAAGCAGCCGGTATATTACCGAACGGTTTCTGCCCGACAAGGCCATTGATCTGATTGACGAAGCCGCTTCGCTGGTGAGAGTTTCACTGGAGAATAAGCCGGCCGAACTTGACACAGCACACCGGAAAATTATGCAGCGGGAGATTGAGCTTGAAGCGGTGCGGAAAGATTATGAAAACAGTCCTGACAGCGCAATAAAGGAGCGCATATTGTCGCTTGAGAAGGAGATTTCGGATATGAAAGAGGGGAGCAGGGAGCTGGAAGTGCGGTGGAAAAATGAAAAGGAGACGATTGAGAACATTAAAAATCTGCAGAAAGATCTTGAGCGAAAACGGTATCAGGGCGAAGAAGCGGAAAGCAGGGCCGACTTCACGAAAGCCGCTGAAATCCGGTACAAAGAAATACCGGTCATTGAGGAGAAATTTCAAAAAGAACAGAGGCGCCTGAAACGTCTGCAGAAGACAAGGAAAATACTTCGCGAGGAAATTATTGAAGAAGACATTGCCAAGGTCATCGCTAAATGGACCGGCATTCCCGCGATGCGTATGCTTGAGAGCGAGGTGCAGAAGCTCGGCAGAATGGATCAGGAACTGAAAAAGCAGATTGTCGGACAGGATGAGTCCATTCAGAAGATCGTCACGGCAATTAAGCGGTCGCGGGCGGGTATCGCCAATCCGGAGCGGCCTATAGGATCATTCCTGTTTCTCGGTCCGACCGGTGTCGGCAAAACCGAGCTGGCAAAACAGCTGGCGCAGTATATGTTTGACGATGAACAGGCCCTGATACGTTTTGACATGTCCGAATACATGGAGCGGCATACCGTTTCAAAACTCATCGGCGCGCCTCCCGGCTATGTTGGGTATGAAGAGGCGGGAAAGCTGACCGAGGCAATCCGGCACCGTCCGTACTCCATTGTTCTGTTTGACGAGGTTGAAAAAGCACACCCCGATGTCTTTAATGTGCTGCTGCAGGTGCTTGACGACGGTCGGCTTACGGACAGCAAAGGACGGCTGGTGAATTTTAAGAACACGATTGTCATTCTGACTTCAAATATCGGGTCCGACCAGTTGATGCATATGCGGCAGATAGGGTTCGGTGAAACACTCAAGAAATCGGAAGAAAGGGAAAAATACTACGGCGAAGTACGGGACAAGGTTACCAATGAACTGCAGAAAACATTCAGACCCGAATTTCTTAACCGTCTTGATGAGATTATTGTGTTCAAGCCGCTTGATCAGCAGAGTATTCGGCGCATCACCTCCCTTCTCATCAATGAATCGGTCGAACAGCTTGCGGACCGGGGGATATCGGTGACGGTTGACAGAAAGGTGCTGGAGAAAATCGGCAGAGACGGATATGACGCTACATACGGCGCAAGACCGCTCCGGAGAAAGATTCAGACTGAGATACTTAACCCGCTTGCCAATGCGATCATTGAAGGAAGCATACGGGAAGGTTCCACGGTTACTATATCCGTTAAAGACGGCGTGTATACGTTTAATACCGCAAAAAAACGGGCGCGGAAGAGCGGTATCAAAAAGAAAGAACAGGTGGCGGTATAGACGAAATATTTTTTTTATTGTATAATTATAACCGGAAGCGGGGGAGATTCATAATCTCCCGCATGTTCAGCTCGGCTCACTGCGTGTGCCGAATACCACGAAAAGGAGCAGGGAAATGAAATGTTTTTTATTCTTTCGTGGAGAAATTCACGAAGGGCTACCCGTTCATCCGGACAAGGGTCTCGGTCTGGTGCTGCTGCTCGGTGAAGCCGGGCACGGGAATAGCCTTGAGAAAATTCCGTTACTGAAAAAAGATCCTCCGCGGATTGAGGGCGGTAGGGTGTGCCACGCCCGTCCCGTTGTGTGCACATATCGCGGGGCCAACAGCGGACTGTCCTTCATTGCGCTTGCGAAGCCGAACAGGCCGAAAGACAGGAGAATACTGATTCGTGTCAATGCGGACTGGGTGTTTCCTCCGGGATCGGTCGGTGTATGCGGCGGTGAGCGCGGTCTCCCGAAAAAAATCATAGCGGGTTACGGATCTCGCCATTCCGCGGACTGCCTGAGCAGGTGGTACGATGAGTTGATAATTATGTCCCCGGGTGATGTGCTTTGGATTGGGGCGAGCGGTTATATGGACGGCATGCTTGCTCTTGTCTATTCCGCCGAGGACGGTTCTGTCTCGTGTCTCCCGTACAAGGAATACATGATTCAGAATGTTGCCGCACCTGATGACATGGATATCAGAGATCTCTGATACATTTACACCAGTTATGGAGGCACTGGTTTATCAAAAACTCCTCTCTCGCACCTTATGGCCGGGTTGCCTGATGAGTCCATGGCAGGACGAAAGAGATATATGTTGACACACTTCCGCAACATAGCATCTGAACCCAAAATTTTGTAAAAATTCACGAAAGGGACCGAATATTGCATATTAAAACTAAGTGATATTGATGGTATACTATGCGTAGTTATGAAAACGCTAACTAAGTCCAGAAATAAAACATTGCACTTAGATGAGAGCGACATGAATTTTCTGGAGAAATATGTCACTTCTATTAGTAAAAAATCTTTATTAACGGACATAGAGAACAAAATAGTATATCAGGATACTTTTGCCGCACTTGGTTTTTTACCCGATGATTTTGTCAATCTTGTATTTGCTGATCCACCGTATAATATAGATAAAAAGTTTAATGATGTGGCGTTTAGGAAGATGGATATACGGTCGTATGAAGAATACACGGAACAATGGGTCTCTAAACTAAAAAGAAAACTAACTAAAAATGCTTCGCTGTATGTTTGTGGTGATTGGCGCTCAAGTACCGCTTTATATAATGTTTTGAGTAAATATTTCATCGTTAGAAACAGGATAACTTTTGAAAGGGAAAAAGG
Organism: Minisyncoccota bacterium; assembly: GCA_965222235.1. GTDB lineage: Bacteria > Patescibacteriota > Minisyncoccia > Phycocordibacterales > JABAAK01 > JAPPJI01. The sequence goes on from OZ244939.1 coordinate 39,525, forward strand.
AAGAGGCGCAAAAACAAATTACAAAAATTGTTCCGAAGATATATTTTTTTGTACAAACTCCAATCACTATGCTTTTAATGTGGACACTATAAAGTTGAGAAAAAAGGTGGTTGCACCGTATAAAGAAAACGGAAAACCGAAAGATTGGGAATTCGGCTTTGGCGGTATCGGTTACAGAGACACCCATCCTTCCAATATTTGGACTGACATAACAATTCCGTTTTGGTCTATGAAAGAAAACACGGAGCATCCGACTCAAAAACCGGAAAAATTATTAGCAAAGATAATTTTAGCAAGCTCAAACAAGAATGATATGGTTCTTGATCCTTTCCTCGGATCAGGAACAACTTCCGTTGTCGCATCAAAGTTGGGAAGACGGTACATTGGTATTGAGGTTGATAAAAGATATTGTTTGATTGCACAAAAAAGGTTGCAAGAGGCGGAGAAAGATAAAAATATACAGGGGTATGTTGACGGTGTTTTTTGGGAACGAAATGCATTTAATAAGAGTGTATGACGAAGAATATTTTTACGAAAAAATAGCAAATTCAAATATAATTGAGATTATAGAAAATCAATCAAGAAAAAGGTGGATGTTAGAGATGTGTGATAATCTCATTGAATTTTATCCGAAAGAAATAGAAAAAATTGGGGCACGGATTGAATATTTTAAGAAGGTGAGAAAATCATGGGAAAAAAGAAAATAGAAAGAAATATTTTCAATAAAGGCAGGACTTGAATTTTTTGAGGAAATCCGCCGTTTCCGCAAAAATAATATAAGTGGAAAAGCGGAGCGCACGGAGGAACGACGACGAGCCTGCTGAACGGGCGGATTTTTTCAGAGAAGTTGATTTGAACCGCACTTTACACCACACCAATATTCATTTTAGGCTGAAAGATGCGCGGAAAGTCCTTTATGACGAACTGGCAGGCAGCCCGCACACAAAAACGTGCTCGTACATATAATACGAACACATTCACCAATACTTTTATTTCCTGTTCAGTGCGCCGGGCAGGATTCGAACCTGCGTAGCCTTTCGGCGACGGATTTACAGTCCGTTGCAATTGACCACTCTGCCACCGACGCAGCAGGGAGAGTATACCATATATTGTTTGTATTCAGGAAATGTATTGTAGAATGTCGGTATGGGTATACAGATACGAAAATCGGTTTATGCGTTGGCAGTGGTGGTTATTCTTTTTTTCGCCGTCGCCATTTCTGATGTGTCGGTAGCACAGACGACCGTTCCGGGACCGGGCAGCCTTATCGTTGACTGTAGTTTCGGAGAAGGAGAGGATTGCGGTATCAAACATCTGTTTACGCTGACTGAGCGTATTCTGGATGTATTAATTTGGCTTGCCGGCATTCTTTTTGCATTGGTGATGCTCCGGATTGGCGTTGTTTTTGCGCTGAATGCGTTTCTTCCCGGAGAGTATCAGTCGGCGATAAATAAATCCAAAGCAGCGTTTCAAGGCATTCTTCTCGGATTATTTCTGGTGTTGGGCGCCTGGTTGATTGTCAAGGCGGTATTCACCCTGTTCGGCTACAAAGGGGACCCGTTCAATGCGCCGGTACAGCCTACTACCCCACCACCACCATCTACCACCACCCCACCACCATCTACCACCACCCCACCACCTCCGCCATCTCCGGACGGGTGCAGTAGTTGTGTGTCGCTGGCAGACAGCGGCCTGCGGCATAAGCCGAGCGGCGATTCGGGAGATGTTGCCAGCGGCTGCAGCAGCGGCACGGACGGCCAGTGCTATATCAATCAGGAACTGTACGAACGGCTCGTTAAACTTAACGAAGACAGCGAAGATGGGACGCCGCATCCGTGGAGAATCACCGAATCATGGCCGCCGACAACGGGACATGCAAACACCTGTCACCAGGACGGTACCTGTGTTGATGTCGGGTTTTTTTATGCAACCGAGCATAGGCCTCCTGCTACCGGAAAACAGGTTTACGACTTCATTGTCGCTGCGCGTTCTGAGGGACTTACGGCGGAATATGAGGTTCCGAACGAACAGGAACGGAGCAGATTAATTCGAGAGAATCCGTCACTGCAGGGCCTACACAGAGGCATCATAATTGTTCGGGAGGTCACTCCTCATTTTTCCGTGTACAGGACTGAGGATCGGGAGTGAAGATTGTATGAGATAGGTATATCGGTCTGGTGCGCCTCCATGTTTCGTGCTACACTGGCACATATGTCACAAGATCATGTAATACGAATGAAGTGTGCAGAGACAGGGGATATGCACTATGTAACGCGGAAAAACAGGAAAAAAAACCCTGACGCACTGGTGTTGAAGAAATATAACCCGAGGCTCAAAAAGCACACAGAATATAAAGAATCAAAGAAATAGTATGGATCTTACGTTTACAAAGAGAAATGTATTCGGTCGGAAAGTTTTCCTGCTGCGCAGCGAGGGTCAGACGCCCGTTGTCTGTTACAGTGACGGCAGTGAGGCGGAGTCATACAGTGTTAGTACAAAATCACTAAAAAAAATCCTTTCCACCGAACAGGTGGTAATCACAGCTGACGGCGATCTGTCGGGAAAACAGGTCATGCTGCAGGATATTGCTGTTGACCCCCTTTCAGGCACGCCGATTCATGCGGATTTTCTTTTTGTGGACACGAAGCACGAAGTTGAGCACGAAGTTCCGGTTTATATAATCGGTGAAGCTCCCAGTGTAAAAAAGCAGGACGGACAGATGATTGTTACCCTTGATAAAGTGACTATTCGTGCGCTGCCGCAGGATATACCCGGGCATGTGGATGCCGATGTCAGCTCTTTGGAACATATCGGTGCGCATCTCACCGCCGCTGATTTGCCGCTCCCCGCCAGTGTTATACTGGTGACAAATCCTCAGGAGATCGTAGTATCAATTGTTGAGCAATCTCAGGAGGAGGAAAAAGAAACGACCGATGAAACATATATGGACACTATTGAAGTTGCCGGCAAAAAGGAGAAGAAACAGGAAGTTTCCGAGGACAGCGACAGTTCATAGCGCCATATATCGTATGTGTTCTTTTTCTTTTTGCGGGAAAGCGGCTGTCGGAGTTCTCGTTGTCGCTCTGGCGGCATCATTTCTTTCTCCGGTATCCGCTGTGGAGTGTTTCACTGATTTGGGTGAGAGCAAAAACACGCTCAAAAAGGCATTGGAAACATGTCAGGAACAGATTGATAAAACTGAAAAAGTCCTGCAGGAGCAGCAGGCGGTCAGAACGAACACCGAATACGATATTCTTCTCATTGAGCAGGAAATTAACAAGGCCCTACTTCGCATCCGTTCCAGCGACACAATCATCAGGGATTTAGACGAGGATATTACCGTGAAAGGAGCGACAGTTTCTGATCTGAATGAAAAATTAAAAAGCCGGCGCAAATTCCTTTCCGAGGTGCATCAGAGGATAAACGAAGCTGAGCAGAGAGGATTTCTTAATCTGCTGATTTCAGATGTGACGGTTTCAGCATTCGTTTCCGGCATAAATGAATATATGACCCTGCATAAGACATTAGGAAATTCTATACGCAATATAAACAGCATCAGGCAGCGCCTTATCTCAACGGTTGATGATCTTGAAGACAAAAAAGTTGAACAGGGAAGAATACGACAGGAGCGTCGGGCTACCGCAAATCAGATTAAGTCCCGGAGAGGACAGAAAAAAGAAATTCTTAATCATCAGTTAAGCTTGGAAGAAAAGACACAGGAAAAAATTGATGAGTATGAGACGCGCGCCGCGCAGATCAGAAACCGGCTGTTTGAGTTCCGTGGCGGTGCCATACCGTTTGAACAGGCATTGACTATTGCCGAAGAGGTTTCAAGAAGAACAGGATTGCGGCCCGCATTCCTGCTCGGCCTCATCAAGCACGAATCTGATTTAGGAAAAAATGTCGGTACGGGGACATACAGGAATGATATGCATCCCACGCGTGATCAGCCCATCTTTCCGTTCATAGCAAAGATGCTTGGTTTTGATCCGGATAAGCTTCGGGTTTCCGCGAATCCCGGTTTTGGGTGGGGCGGTGCTATGGGACCGGCTCAGTTTATTCCTTCAACATGGGTGTGTTACGGCGGCCTTATTAACACAAAAACAAACACTTGTTCAATTACCAACAGCTATATTAAAACAACAAAACTTCTGGAGATCGGTAGTCGTGGCGGTGATGTGAAACGATTGCAGCAGTTTCTCAACCGGCAGGGCTTCACTGTTGCAGCAAGCGGACCGGGAAGTCCCGGGAAAGAAACAACATACTACGGTGATAATGTTGCACAGGCAGTGAGCAGGTTTCAGGAGCACTATGCGAAACGCATACTGCATCCGTACGGACGAACGAAAGGAGCAGGTGTCGTCGGACCGTTGACCAGGACATCAATCAATCAACTTTATTTTTATTCCGGACCGTGGAAGTACCGTGCGAATAAAGATGTTATAAGGCAGTACACCAAGAATGACAGACCTTCAAACCCATGGAATCCCCGCGACGCATTTTTTGCATCAGGAATATATTTAAAACGGCTCGGTGCGGAAAATGACGAATGCACCGCCGCACGCCGGTATTATGCCGGTGCCAATTGGCGCAAGCAGATTGCTCTCAATTACTGCCGCGCGGTTATCTCAAACGCCCGCATTTACCAGAGAGACATTGATTATCTGAAAAAATCCGGATAGAGGTCAGCGGCAAAACCTTTATTTTATAAATATTTTTCTTCTTTTCCACACACAGTGATCACATGCTATATTTATATCGTACTCTATATGTAGACGGGGAATGTAATACCCGGATTAAAATTAAAACGGGAAACGGGCGCATGTTCTCATACAGAGAGCCCTGCCTACCTCGCCATTTGTTCTTTCACAATTCGCATCACACAAGTTGTGCACTGTTCCTTATGTTGAGTGCGAGCACACATTCTGCACTCAATCAGTTCCACGCATATTCTGACATTGCGGTATTGCCGAAAGCACCCGCATATTCAAGTTTGTGTGGCAGTATTTTCTTCGGCGGACAACCGGCGGAGAAAACCTAAACCGGAAAAAGACATTCGGTATAAAAAATTTCTTTGGTGTACTCGTGTTATTCAACGCGACCATCTCACACAAGCCCCTCGGCTGTCCCATATAAAACCTCGGACTGCCGGGGGTTTTCTTTTTCATATTTGATATACTGACATCATGAATATACCGATCACGAAAATACGGAATGCGCTTGACAATGCAGTCGGACATTATCAAAATAACAGACGGCAGTTTCCGTGGCGTGAAACAGATGACTCATACAGGATTCTTGTTTCTGAATACATGCTGCAGCAAACACAAACAGAGCGTGTCATTGAAAAATATATATGTTTCATAAAAAGATTTCCGACCGTACAGGCACTTGCCCGTGCGGAGAGGAAGGATGTCCTTTCGGCCTGGATCGGTCTTGGATATAACAGGAGGGCGGTTGCGCTTCACAATGCGGCGAAGATGATATCGGATCGTTATGACAACATTGTTCCGGACACGGCGGAAGATCTTCTGTGTCTGCCGGGAGTCGGCACATATACCGCAGGAGCAGTCATGGCGTTTGCGTATAACAGGGAAGTGGTTATCATTGAGACAAATATACGGACGGTCATTCTGCATCATTGTATGTCAAATGAGGACAATGTTTCTGACGGTGATATTCTGCGGCATGTTGAAAAAATATGCATGCTTGCGAAAAGAAGGAACATTTCTCCGCGGATGTTGTATTCAATGCTTATGGATTACGGTGCACATTTGAAAAAGAACGGTATTCGTCTGAACACGCGAAGCCGGCACTATACAAGACAGACATCCTTTTGCGGATCAGTTCGGCAGGCCCGCGGTGAACTGGTCCGACACCTTATCAACCAACGGAGCGGTATTTCAAAAAAACATGTTGAAACGATGAATATCACACACGGTAAAAAAGCACTGTCCGGATTAATTGCGGACGGTATTGTTGAGGAGAGAAAAGGGCGGTACTGTTTAACTGACCGGTAGGTTTAATTGATATACAGGACAGACATGACAATCGGCTTCTTTTTTGTCTCGGTGTACAGATAATTCTGTATCTCTCTGTTTATATTCCTTTTCAGTGTTTCAATGTTGATTGTTTTGTTCTGTTGCATTCCTCTGTCAGCCGCGCGTCTTGCGATAAATCGTACTCTGCCCAAAAGATGGTGGGATTCTTTGAGATATATAAAGCCGCGTGATATGACATCGGGAGATTTTTTCACCTTTTTTGTTTTCCGGTTAACAAGGAATATAACGACCAGAATGCCGTTTAACTGCAGTGTTTTTCGATCATTCAGCACAACACTCTGAACCGTGCCGATTGCGTTGCCGTCAACGACGGTGAGTTCGGTCGGCATCGTGTATTCCTGTTTGGTGATGATTTCCTTTTTTGGATCAATATCTATGATAGAACCGTTGTCCGGCAGGATGGTGTTTTCCTCCGGCATGCCGATACTGTGCAGTATTTGCGTATGTGCGGACAGCATGTAGTGGTATCCGTGAATGGGTATAAAGAATGTTGCCCCGATATGCTCATGAATCCATTTGAGCTCGTCACGGTTGGCGTGTCCGCTGGAGTGGACATCGCTGGTCTGATAGGTAATCAGATTAACGCCGAGACGGGACAGCCGGTCTTTCAGATTCTGCACCGGTTCTTCATTGCCGGGAATGACCGATGAAGAAAAAACCACGGTGTCATCTTTCCCCAATTTAACATAGCGGTGCTGTTCATGGGACATGCGGTCAAGCGCGCTGAAATTATCTCCCTGGGCCCCCGTAGCGAGAATCAGCAGCTTTTCTTTCGGGTAATCTCCCATTTTTTCCGCGGGGATAATAGTGTTCATCGGTATTTTCAGCAGACCAAGCTCCGAAGCGATGGTGAGATTTGTAATCATTGACCGTCCCTGCACGATAACTTTCCTGCCGTTGTTGATGGCGTGTTCAATAACCCGTATCGTTCTCTCTATCTGTGAAGAAAATGATGAAAGAATGATGCGGCTTCTGGTCTGATGAATAATTTTTTCGATGGTGTCAATCACTTTATGCTCCGGCAATGAAAAACCGGGCCGATCAGCGTTGGTTGAATCGGCGAGTGTCAGGAGTATATTCTTTTTTTTGAATACGGAAAATTCCTTTTCTTCTGTTTTATCCACGACACCGTCTGAATGTGTCAGTTTCAGATCTCCCGTGTACACGATGGAGCCGGCCGGAGTGTCAATAATGATTCCCATTGAGTCGGGAATGGTATGCGTGACCGCAAAAAATGTCAGGGTAAAATTCTCCGTCAGCTTGATGACCGAAGCTCCTTCAACCTCGTGATACATAATCGGCTCCTTGCTCTCAAACTCGCCCTGTCTATTTTTAATGAGTTCAATACTTAATTTTCGTGAGAAAACAGGCGGGTTTCCTATTTTATCCATCAGTATTGAAATGCCGCCTATGTGATCAAGGTGGGCGTGGGAGATAACCAAGCCTCTGATTTTTTCCTTGCGTTCTTCAAGATACTGTACATTCGGCACCAGGAAATCTATGCCGGGCGTGTTGCCTTCCTCGGAAAACTTCAGGCCGCAATCAAGAAGAAGGATATCATCCTTATATTCAATGCCGTACATATTTTTTCCTATCTCTCCGACACCGCCGAATACCAATATGCGGATTGTACCCGGTTCCTGTTTCGGGATGGTAAGCGTTGATTTTGCGTCAAACCCGGTGGTTAGTTCCCGCGATCCGATAAGGCCTCCCTGCCGTCGGATTGGTTTTTGGTGGAGCCCCCGCGGGACCCTCTTCCTTTTCTCCGCGGCATCCTGTCCCGCTTCCTGTTTCTCGGCTGCGCTGTTTTTGTTCTGCTGTGTCATATGCTATGTGAATAGTACGGGGATAATAATCGGACGCTTATTCGTTTCGTTCATAAGAAAACTCTGTGTATCCTTCTGCACCGCTTTCTTAACGGTATCAATATCAAGCTTTCCCTGATCCTGGAGAGTCTTTTCAACTGTTTTCTTGATAACAATCCGCGTGCGGTTGATAAGGATGCGTGATTCTTTCAGATAGATGAAACCCCGGGAAAGAACATCCGGAGATTTTTTTAGGATCAGTTTTTTCTGGTCAATAAATATGACGAGAATTAGAATGCCTTCCTGGCCGAGTGTTTTTCTGTCCTGAATGACGACATTTTGGATAAGGGTCGGCGTGTGTCCGTCCACGGATATGCCGGTTGTCGTCAGTTTCTGCTTCTGTCTTTTTATTACCTTTCCGTCGGGACTGATGTCAATAATTGATCCGTTGTTCGGTATGACGCATGAATCCGGCGACATACCGATATCACGGAGAATATGTGTGTGAGCGGTGAGCATATAGTGATATCCCTGCACAGGGATGAAATATTTCGGATTACTGTTTTGATGAACCCAGCGAAGCTCATCCTTATAGGGGTGCTTGCTTGATTTCACATCACTAGTGTCATATGATCGTATGATTGCACCGAGACGGGACAGACGATCTTTCAGATTTTGTACGGATCGGGCGTTGGTTTGAATAAACGGAGCGGGGAATATCACCGTATCCTCCTTCTTGATCGCGGTGTACCGATAGTCATTTTGTGAAATTTTTTCCAACACTTCGTACTCTTCATTTTCCGCTCCGGCGGTGAAGATAACGCTGTTGTCGGTATCATCGTGTCCAATCTCCTCTATCGGAATTAATGCCTCTTTCGGTACATTCAGCATGCCGCTTTCACAGGCAATCTGCAGAACGGCAAACAGGTGCGCTCCCTGTATGTATATCTTCCTTCCCATTTTCAGCACGCCCTCAAGAACGGCACTGTTTCTTTTTATTTGAGAAGGGAAGAGGGGGAGAATGGCGCGGTGCGGGGATTCCTGAATCATTTGTATGACCACCTTGGCGACCTGCTGATCATGGAGTGAGAAACCGTGCCGTTCCGCATTTACCGATCCGGCCAGGGAAAGAATGATATCTTTTTCCCGGAGCGGCGCGAATCGCTCCTGCTCCCGGGCACTGACGACTCCTTTTTTGTTTTCAATCTGCATATTGCCGGTGTAGGCGATACAACCGGCATCCGTTTCTATAACAACGCCGAGCACACTCGGAGCATTGTCCGTCATGCCGAAAAAGTGCAGAGTCATGTCGTCGGCAATACGCACCGATTCCGGCTGTTCAACCTCCTGTACCGTGCATGTTTTGGCGTTCCGCATCATGTTCTGGCGGCTCTCAATAATTTTTTTCGTTGCCGAACGGGCATAGACCGGAGGGTTGCCGATGTCGTGGATAATGTAGGGTATCGCCCCGGTGTGCGTCATTGAGGAGTCAGTCACCACAACGCCCCGGATGTGATTTTTTCTCTCTTTCAGGTAATCCGTGTTCGGCATGATCGTGTCAATCCCCGGAGTTGCGCTCTCGCCGAACGCCGTGCCGCACTCAAGAAGGATGATTGTGTTGTTATACTCAACGGCGTACATATTCTTGCCGATTTCTGAGACACCGCCGAATACCATAACGCGGATTTCACCACGTCTCGCTCTGGTGATGTCAACGGGTTTCTGCTGCTGCTTATTCTCTCGCTGATGCGGTGCTGATTTCCTCTTTCCTCTGGTGTATGTTTGTGTTGTCGGCATGATGTTGATACGGCTATTGAGCGGCTGCAAGAAACTTCCAGACTTTTTCTTTCTGCATATACCATGTGTGAATATTCATAAATCTGTCACTCGGCTGATGGACGCGACCCAGATGTTTCTTTTCAGCACTCACACCGAATATATTTTCCGGCAATATATACAGAAAATACGGTGAATAAAGAAAGACAGCAGGAACACGCTTCATCATCTCTTGTTTAATATCAGTATATACTATCTCGCGCCAATTGTCATCCCCCGTCAGGCGTTCGGGCGGCGTACCATGTTCCATCTCGGTTAACAGGGTATTGAGAATCGGACTGCCGAAACCGGTGACAGATGCGATGTTTTTCCGGTCTCCTGATTTCCACAGAGCGACCAGATCCTTCGGACGGTCCGCTTCGTATCCGTAGAGAAGCATATCAAATTGTTTTTCTTCAATGACCTGTTCCATCACCTCAGGAGGAAGCGCCCGCGCTTCAATGTCAAAACCGAGCTCCTGCCATCCTTCAATCAGGATATCGGCGGTCTGCCTCTTTTCCGGCGTATCAAGGAATACCAATGACATGCGCAGCGGAATGCCGTCCCTTTTCCGGCTGTTATGCACGTCTTCAAATATCCAGCCGATATCTTCAAGCGTCTGTTGTATTTCCTCCGGACTCACCGTTCGCTCCGCCGTTTCCGTATCGGTAGCAATTGGTGCCGCAAGCGGCGTTCCCAGTCCGCGGAAAACATCCCGAATGATGCTGTCCCGGTCAACTGATCGGGACAGAACGCTTCTGAGAAACGGGTCCTGCAGAATCCTCCCGTCCTCGGTATTGAAAAATATACCGAACACCCGGTCAGTGTTCGCTGTGTACAGCACATCGTTGTTCTCGCTATGGGAAAGAATGGCCGCTGTTTCCGCCGCTGCGATGCTGTGCACCGCGTCAATGCGCCCCCTGCTGAATGCCTCAAGCAGCATGTCCGCGTCTGTGAAAAAATGGAATGATATTTTTTTGATATATGGTTTCCCCGGCGCATAGTCATTGAAGGCCGCAAATGTCAGCCGCAGCAGCCGCCCGTCAATGGTCAGTATCTCGTTTTCATGTCTGAACGGACCCGCCCCGACATATACGCCGGAGCCGGCGTATCGCCGCCATGTATCCTCCGGGATTTTCTGCCAAATATGTTTCGGCAGTATCGGTACGGTAAATTCTTCGGGGAATGCCAGGTTTCCCTCGGGAACTGTTATCAGCACCGTATGCGTGTTAAGTGCTGAGATGGTGACACCCTCCCACGCATTGCGGTGCGGATTATCCTGTCCGAGACGGCGTATCATATCCGCGGTGTATAGTACATCATCCACGTCCAATGTTGTTCCGTCATGGAAACGGGCGTTCTTGCGTATGCGGAATGTATAGGCGGCACCTTTCCGTTCCCAATGTTCGGCAAGGTTCGGAACAAGGCCTCCCGCCCTGTTATGTCGCAGCAGCCCCGCATGCAACAGCACTGCAACATCATGTTCCACCACGCTCGCAGCGAACAGCGGGTTTTTGTGTACCGGCACGCCGACAATTCCTTCGTTAATTTCTCCGGCACGCACGGAAACCTCGGCGGTCAGCCTGCCGTTTATTATATGAAGAGAGATGCCGATATGCACGATGAGTATGATGAGCATCAGAACGACCAGGCATACATCTGAAAACGGCAGTTGTTTCAATATACCCGGATGCAGGCGGAATGAAGAAAAAGAATTCATTACGTATATGTCATATGTATTGTACTGTGATATTTTTTGTCCGCCGGAGCGGTGTGAATAACAAGGCTATATCACCAGGGGGAGAATGATGCTTCCGACGAATATGCAGGCGAGGACAATAGTGCCGATGAACATGATTTTTTCCGATCCACGTCGCGTCGGCGCGTCAGATTCAGAAACATCGCCGCCACCGAACGATCCGCCGACACTTGCTTCACTTCGCACCAGTAGAATGGCGATAACAAGCAATATTGCACTCACCGCCTGCACCGATTGTATAATCATTGTAATATCCATTCCGTATAGTATATCACACACACAGCATACTGACGACACGGGTATTGACATTATTAATTTTATATTATTGTTTACATACAATAAATTAATAGGTCAAGATTTTATATATAGTTTTAAGTCAAGTAATTTAATTATGTATCTTTTAGTATTGCATTTCTGTCAGAATTTTTATATACTATAAACTGTTCTTTAAGGAAAAGGGATTAAGTAAAATAAAAAGATAAGTAGGGTACATAAAAGAGAAAATAAGTAATAACTAATATAAGTATAAATATAAGTCAATAACTAAATATTTATTAAAAATAATAACTAATATGAGCACACCAATCACACCGCTGGGAGACCGGGTACTTGTGGAGGAATCCGAAGCAGGAGAAGAGACCAGATCCGGCATCATTCTCCCGAAAAACCAGGAGGGCGGCGAAAGCGGCACCATCGGTACCGTCATTGCCGTCGGCGAAGGCAGGGAAACCGACAACGGCACGGTTATCAGGCCGAAGGTGGCTGTCGGTCAGAAAATTATATTCTCCTGGGGCGAGAAGGTGGAAGTGAGCGGCAAGGAATACCGCATCGTCAGTGAGGGGAGTGTGCTCGGTATTTTGAATTAATTATTATTACATCTTCTATTTTTCATATGGCAAAACAACTTATATTCAATGAAGAAGCGCGTGCGAAGATAAAGAAGGGGGTTGATACGGTTACGCAGGCGGTGGGCATAACCATCGGTCCGTTCGGCAGGAATGTCGCGCTGCAGAAGCCGTTCGGCGGTCCGACCATCACCAATGACGGCGTTTCCATCGCCCGGGATATAACACTGGAGGATCCGTTTGAAAATATCGGTGCGGAAATAATCAAGGAAGTGGCGAACAAGACCAATGAGCTGGCCGGCGACGGCACCAGCACATCAGTGGTGCTTGCCCAGTCAATGATAGAGGAGGGACTGAAGCAGATAGACAAAGGGGTGAATGCTCTTTCGGTACGGCGCGGTATGGAAAAGGCGCACAAAGAGGCGGAAAACCATCTCGCGAACATGAAGCGGAGCATCGCCGGCGATGAGGAAGTTGCGCATATCGCCTCCGTCGCCGCGGAGTCAGTTGAGTTCGGCAAGATTATCGCCGAGACCGTTCAGAAAGTCGGCGACAAGGGAGTAGTGACGGTTGAAGAGTCACAGTCATTCGGCATTGAATCGGAAGTTGTGGAAGGGCTGGAGATAGACAAGGGATACATCTCTCCGTATATGATGACGAATCCGGAACGGCTTGAGGCGGAATATAAGGATGTCGCGGTGCTGATCACTGACAAAAAAATATCACAAGTCAAAGAAATTCTTCCGTTCCTTGAAAAGGTTACCCAGACGGGCAACAAGGACCTGGTGATCATTGCGGATGATATTGAAGGCGAGGCACTGACCACATTCGTGCTCAACAAGTTGCGCGGCACCTTTAATGTTCTGGCAATCAAGGCGCCGGGATTCGGCGACAAGAAGAACGCACTGCTCGGCGACATTGCCACCACTATCGGCGCAACGGTCGTGACGCAGGACACCGGCATGTCGTTTGACACGATTGGGGTTGAAGTTCTCGGTCGGGCGTCCCGCATCGTCGCAAAAAAAGACACCACAGTCATTGTCGGTTCAGCCGATGCGAAACCGGCCGTGGACGAGCGGATTCGTTCGTTGGAAGCCATGCTGGCAGAAACGGATCAGCAGTTTGAAAAGGAAAAAATGCAGGAGCGGATTGCGAAACTCTCCGGCGGCGTTGCGGTCATTCGGGTCGGCGCGGCGACCGAGGCGGAGATGAAGTATCTCAAACTGAAAATAGAGGACGCGGTCAACGCAACCCGTGCGGCGCTGGAAGAGGGTATCATTGCCGGCGGCGGCGCGGCATTTGCACACATTGCCAAGCGTCTGCGCGAACACCAGAAACAGATGACCTGGAATGATGAATATGAGGAGAAAGGATATACCATCGTCGTCAATGCGCTTGAGGCGCCTCTGATGAAGATAGCGGAGAATGCACTCGGCAACGGAGAAGGGCGCGCTGTCGTGAGAAAGGTTCAGGGCGACGATGATTTTGAGGACGACGGAGCATGGCGGTCTGCGGGATACGATGCGCTCAGGAGAGAATACGTCATTGATATGTTTCAGCGCGGCATCATTGACCCCGTGAAAGTTGCCCGCGGCGGACTGCAGCACGCGATTTCAACCGTCGGCATATTCCTTACCACCGAAGTCGCGATTGCGGACATCCCGGAGCCGGAGAAGCCGGATATGCCGTCCGGTGGTATGGGCGGTGGAATGTACTAGACCCCCGTTTTCACCGATGTGGTATACTTTTAATATCTGTTGTGATATACCATTATTCAGTACACGTTTTATAATATGAATATTTTTATCATTATTGCGGGAGTATTCGCAGCCGCCGTTCTTGTTGCCATATTTTTCTACAATAATCTGATCAACAAGCGTAATAGGAAAGATGAAGCATGGTCCGACATTGATGTGCAGCTGAAACGGCGCTACGATCTCATCCCCAATCTCATCAGTACGGTTAAAGGATACGCGAAGCATGAACGGGAAACCTTTGAGCGGGTTACGGAGATGCGCACGAAAGCCCTTGAAACAAACGGAGTGCAGGATAAGGCGATGGCGGAAAATATGCTTACCGATGCGTTGAAATCCATCTTTGCCGTCGCAGAAAATTATCCGCAGCTGCAGGCGAGCCAGAATTTTGTGGAGCTGCAACGTGAACTCAGCGACACGGAGAACAAGATACAGGCAGCACGCCGATTTTATAACACGACGGTGCAGGATTTTAACACGGCACTGCAGGTATTCCCGCAGAACCTCATCGCCGGCATGTTCACTTTCAAGGAGGAGGAATTTTTTGAGCTGGATGAAGGAGAGAAGGAGGCCGCGAAAAAACCAGTTGAAGTCGCATTTTAATTAAGTCGCGATTTGACCTATGGCATCACTCTACACACAGCAGGCACGCAATGTCCGCAGGACGTTCTTCCTCATGTCCGTCTTCCTCATCGTCGTCATCGGGATTGCCTGGCTTGTCTCCGCAGCTCTCGGCTCTCCCGGCATCCTCTGGGTCGTTGCCGCATTCGCTATCATCATAAATGTTGCCGCATACTGGAAATCTGATGCGATAGCGATTCGCATGACCCGTGCGCAGCCAATCTCCCGCGACACCCATTTTTATTACTGGAATAGCGTTGAAAATCTCTGCATCAGTATCGGCGCGCCGATGCCCAAGCTGTATATCATTGATGACCCGTCTCCGAACGCATTTGCGACCGGAAGAAACCCGAAACACTCGGCTATTGTCGTTACGCAGGGACTGCTGGATATGATGGACAAATCTGAACTGGAGGGAGTACTAGCCCATGAGCTTGCCCACATACAGAACCGGGATACGCTGCTCATGACATCGGTTGTCGTTCTGTTCGGTATGACCGCCATCCTTTTGGATATTATTCTTCATGCGGGCATTGCAGGTGATCGGAGAGACATGCACCCCGCCATGATTGCCGTCGCCCTGGCGGCATACATCATTGTCCCTTTGATTCTCACAATTATCCGCCTCGCGATTTCCCGAAAAAGGGAATTTCTCGCCGATGCAACCTCCGGTATCTACACCCGCTATCCGGAAGGGCTCGCGTCCGCACTGGAGAAAATCGGGAAAAGCACCACATCCATGAAACACGCCAGTTCCGCAACGGCTCATCTGTTCATATCTGATCCGTTCGGTATTTCAGATCATGCGGTGCAGAAAAAAAAGAAGGGATTCGGTCTCGGTATTCACCGTTTGTTTGACACTCATCCGCCGATAGAGAACAGAATACGGGTCCTTCTCGGCGGAACGTCGCATGTGGAAAACAAGTGATGCGGATATCGTCTCCACTATACACTATCGGTATATATGGTGATATTCCGTATATTGTATTATTAACATACATAGAGCACATACTATGCAAAGCATGACATGCAAATTCGCAATGACTGTATCACTCATCGGTGCCCTTAACTGGGGTGTTGTGGGCGCAACAAGCCTGTGGTGGGAAAGCAGGTTTGATCTCGTTGATTGGATCGGACTAACGGCCGGTTCGCAGACTGTCGCCGATATCATTTATATCGTGATCGGTCTCAGCGCGGTTATTGTTCTGATGACGATGCGCGGGCGGTAGTATAATTCGCTGCGGTACAAAACACACAGTCCTTTCGGAGGATTGTGTATTTTTGTATACTGTTCGTATGGATACAAGAAAACAGAAAGAACGCATCGCGCGCGTAAAACAGATTATTAAAACGCTGAAAAAACATTACCCGGATGCCAAGCTTGCCCTGAAATATACCACGCACTGGCAGTTGATGGTGGCGGTACAGCTCTCCGCCCAGTCAACTGATAAAAAGGTGAATGAAATACTGCCGGGGCTGTTTAAGCGGTATAAAAATGTCCGGGAGTTTGCCGATGCGGATCTGGGCGAGCTGCAGGAGGCAATCAGCTCCGTGCTGTATTACAAAAATAAGGGAAAAAATATACAGCACGCGGCGCAGAAAATTGTCGCCGATTACAACGGCAGACTGCCGAAGACAATGGAGGAAATGCTCACCATACCCGGAGTGGCGAGAAAAACCGCCAATGTGCTACTCGGCACCCTGTTTCATATCATTGAAGGGATCACCGTTGATACGCACATGATTCGTTTTGCGCGACGGTTTGATCTGACTGACTATACCGACGCAGTGCGCATAGAAAGGGATTTGATGCAGGTTGTTCCCAAAAAGGACTGGTATCGTTTCTCCTATCTCGTCATTGACTACGGCAGAACCTGCGGGAATCCGCGCGGTAAAAGGGAACTGCACGGGCAGGATCCGCTCATTGCGATATACCCGAAGGCAAAAAACTACTGGCCGTAAATATCACGCTCCGTCCAGTCGCCGATCCTGATTCTTTTAATTGCGGTCGTTACGGTCGGATAGCCGATGCGTCTGCCGATTTCATTGACAACAGCACGTACATAAACGCCCCCGGAGCCCTCCAATACAGCTGAAAAGCAGGGTATATCAGCATTCCGCACACCCCGCCAGTCGTCTGTCACCGCCTCCTGCCTGAAATCTCCCCTCACAAGAGCGACATGCCCTGCGGCTGTATCCGCCAATGTGCGGGTGTTGCAGCGTTCTTCTGCGGTGAGGGTGTGCCGCGGGATGTATACGGTCCGCTCCGGCACCGCCAGGCACTCCGCTGTGCCGCGGCGGGCATGGATGAACAGCGGTATGCCGTTAACCGTTTTTGAGGAATACGGCGGATAGGGGAGTGTAATCTCACCGGTCAAATCTGAAACGGCATCGCGCACGCGTGAAACAACATCCCCCCGTATCCGATCAGCGGAGGCGGTAATGCGCCCGAGACAGTCATACGTATCTGTCGCTATACCCACGGCAAAGGAGTATTCATACACTTTGGTAAGATGAAAATATTTCTTTGCATGTCTGCATTCCTCGTCGGTGAGTACCAGGAGCAGTCCCTCAGCCATCGGATCAAGCCGGCCGGCATAGGTATATTTATCGTGAGCGTCTCCTAATATTCTGCGCGCGCATGCAAGAGGAGTCTCTCCGATCTTTTTATACACGATATACATACAATACTGACAGTATATCAAGCGTGTATTGTTTTTCTTATGCAGCATTCACGCTTTGTAAATAATGAATTTATTTACAATATACACATGTGTCGTTTATTTTTTTTTCTATGCTATTATATGGGTAATAGGGTAACAGAGAAGGACGTCAACCCTAGGAGCGACAACCACCGTTTAACGGTGGTTGTTGTGTTTTTATTTTCCCCCGCAATACGCTATTATGTAACCATCCGTTCTTGACACATGAAATATAACACCTTGTGTATAGCTGTGTTCTAAGAGCGGATACTGCCGGGTCGTCTAGCGGTAGGACGCTTGGTTCTGACCCAAGTAACCGGGGTTCGAATCCCTGCCCGGCAGCCGGTATAGGAAGTACAGTCCGTTGTATCAGCGGGTCGGGGAGCCGGGATTCGAACCCGGAATCACCCGCACCCAAAGCGGGTATGTTAGCCGTTACACCACTCCCCGTCAGCGTCCAATTCGTATCACCACCATACCACATGTGGTGTAAAAATGATATGTTGCGCGCGTCTGAATACGGCGGAATGTATATTCCTTTTTATCGCGCGGTTGTCATAAACATGTGCGTGCAAGAAATATTTTCTGCGCTGTTCTGTGACAAGGAAGCGTTTTTTGCGAAACAATGAAGAAAAAAGTTTTCCACATACTTTAACAATAACCTGTAAATGTGTGCAATTTGTTATCATAATACAAGTAGACCTACCTAGGTCAATTAAAAATTTACACGAAAAAAATGAAAAAGCGCCGAACAACTAAAAAGTCTTCAGCGAAGAGGACGACGACCAAGCGCCGAACAACTAAGAGGTCTTCAGCGAAAAAGAGGTCAACGACCAAGCGCCGAACAATGAAAAGGTCTTCAGCGAAGAGGACGACGACCAAGCGCCGAACAACTAAGAGGTCTTCAGCGAAAAAGAGGTCAACGACCAAGCGCCGAACAACGAAGAGGTCTTCAGCGAAGAGGTCAACGGCCAAGCGCCGAACAACGAAGCGACGCAGGTAGTCTGTAAAGAACCCTACCATGGTTGGAGTAAAAGCACCCGCTTTGGGTGTTTTTACTTTTACAGACCGGCTCAAATGTGATATGATGTGCCGTATATGCCGTTATTGGATATATTTTTTGGTACAGAGTCAAGCCGATATATAAAGGGGGTGAAGAAGACGGTAGAGAATATTAATACATATAAGGAGCGTTTCTCGGCGTGCAGTGACGGGGAGCTGAAACAGAAAACCGAAGAGTTCCGCAAACAGCTGAAATCGGGAAAAACACCGAACGACATACTGCCTGAAGTGTTCGCCGTCGTTAGCATTGCCACGAAGCGGACAACCGGCATGAATCCCTTTGATGTTCAGTTCATGGGATCCATGGTGCTTCATAAAGGTGCTATTGCCGAGATGCGCACCGGTGAGGGAAAAACGCTGGTGGCCGTGTCCGCCGCGTACCTGAACGCGCTGACCGGCAATCCGGTTCATATTGTCACGGTGAATGACTATCTTGCCCGTCGCGATGCCGTCTGGATGGGGCAGATATTTGCCTCTCTCGGCATGTCCGTCGGCACTATCAACGGTCAGAACATGTCATATCAGTATGATCCGGGACACCGGGAAAAAGACGCGGAGCGGGATACAGTCGGCGGATATAAGATTGTCTATGATTTTTTACGCGAGGTGACCCGGCAGGATGCCTACCGTTGCGATGTCGTCTACGGCACGAACAATGAGTATGTGTTTGACTATCTGCGGGATAATATTGAATATGACCGTGCGAATATCAGGCAGCGCGGGTTTCACTTCGCCATTGTTGACGAAGTGGATTCCATTCTCATTGACGAAGCCCGCAGTCCTCTCATCATCTCAACTCCGGCACAGATACCGGCATCCCAGTATACGCAGTTTGCGGCATTTGCGGGGCAGCTTGCCGAGGGCGATGACTATACCATCGATGAAAAACAGCGCGCCGTGTCGCTCACCGCGGCAGGGATAGAAAAGTTTGAAAAGGCCATGAAGGTTCAGAATGTGTATGTTGAGGGCGGACAGCGGAGCATCCACTATCTGCAGAACGCCCTGAAGGCGAAATCACTGTTCAAGAAGGATAAGCACTATGTTGTTCAGGACGGCACCATCGTCATTGTGGATGAATTTACCGGTCGGCTGCAGCCCGGACGGCAGTGGAGCGACGGCATGCACCAGGCGATAGAGGCCAAGGAAAAAGTTGCCATTCAGCAGGAAAACCGCACCTATGCATCCATCACCTATCAGAACTATTTCAGAATGTATGCCAAGCTCTCCGGCATGACCGGCACAGCACTTTCTTCCGAGGAGGAATTTTATAAAGTATACAGTGTTCCGGTTATCAGCATACCGACGCACAATCCGTCGCAGCGGACGGATCACCCCGATATTATTTATCAGACACACACCGCGAAACTTCGGGCGGTGGTGAAAAAAATACGGGAATTGCATGAAAAAAGACAGCCCATTCTCGTCGGCACCGCCTCCATAGAGCATAATGAAGAACTCTCAAAGCGGCTCAAGCGGGCAAAAATACCGCACGAGGTGCTGAATGCGAAAAACCATGAGCGGGAAGGTGAAATCATCGCGCAGGCGGGGAAACGGGGGATGGTTACCATCGCAACCAATCTTGCCGGAAGAGGGGTTGATATTAAGCTCGGCGGCGGTGAAGGGGATGATGTACGGGAGCGGAACAGGGAAATACAGGAATTAGGCGGATTGTTCGTGCTCGGCACCGAACGCCATGAGTCCCGCCGGGTTGACGATCAGCTGCGCGGCCGCTGTGGCCGGCAGGGCGACCGGGGCGAAACACAATTTTATATCTCCCTTGAGGATGATTTAACCCGGGTGTTCGGATCGGAAAAAATACTGCAGATGGCTCAGCGGCTCGGGCTGCCGGAGGATCAGGCGATCCAGAACAGAATGATATCCCGATCAATTGAGGGCGCGCAGAAGAGGATAGAGGGACATCATTTTGATGCCCGCCGATTCAGTCTGCAGTATGATACGGTGCTCAACAGGCAGCGGGCGGAAGTGTATAAGGAGCGGCAGAGTATTGTGTTGGATACGGACGGTACCGCCGTTTCTGCATATATACATGACGATGACAGAGAGGCGCTTAACGAGCGTCATGGAGAAAAGAGTGCGGAGGCGCTCCGCACATTGATTCTGAGAAGTATTGATATGACCTGGATGGAGCATCTTGAACTGATGGATTATGCAAAAAGCAGTGTCGGACTGCGCTCATACGGGCAGCGTGAGCCTCTGATGGAGTACCGCAAGGAAAGCAATCGGTTGTTTGACGGCTTTTGGGATCAGGTGCGCCGGCATGTCGCGGAGCAGGTTTCGGCTGCGCAGGAGCAGACCGCCGAATGAGACCGTGTTTTGCCGAACTGCTTTATCATCGTATACTGTAGGTAATGGTAAAGAGTGTGCTGCATATCCTGACAATCGCCGCGGTGCTCCATGTCGCCCGGGAAGTTGGGATTATTATACTGGAGACGGAGTTGAATCCGTACCTGTCTTTCGCCGCACTGCTCGCAATATTCGCAATAAATGAACTTGTTGTTCATCCGATACTGCGGTTGGTGCTGCTGCCGATTCGACTTATCACCTTCGGCATCGCCTCCACCCTGATATCCGTCGCCCTTGTCTATGCGGTCGTCCAGCTTTACCCGCCGCTCACCGTGTCGCTGATATATATATTTCTGCTCGGATTCATATTCGCGCTGCTGCAGAAAGCATTCAAATGATACCATGATGTATGTTTATTGATGAAAGAACAATCACTATCGCAGGGGGTAAGGGCGGCAACGGCGTGGTGCACTGGCATCGTGAAAAGTTTCTCGCCCGGGGCGGCCCTGACGGCGGCAACGGCGGTGACGGCGGTGACGCGTATCTCGTGACCGTTCGCGATATCCGCGCGCTTGAGCGCTATCGCGAAGGAGAGATTGTGTCGGCGCAGGACGGTATGCCCGGTGAGGCAGCGCTGCGCAGCGGAAAAAACGGCGATGATTCCATGATACGTGTTCCTGTCGGATCAATTGTCACCAACATGAACACCAAAGAGCGGTTTGAGCTCATGGAAGAGGGGCAGCGGGTCATGGTTGCGGCAGGAGGAAGGGGCGGTCTCGGCAATGCGCATTTCAAAAGTTCGGTCAACACGACGCCGAAGACGGCGACCCCGGGAGAACCTCCGCAGGCATACCGTTTCCATATTGAGCTGAACATTATCGCCGATGTCGGTATCATCGGCCTTCCGAATGCGGGGAAATCAACATTGCTCAATACGCTGACGAATGCAAAGGCACGCGTTGCGTCGTATCCGTTTACCACACTTGAGCCGAACCTCGGCATATTTCACGGCTATGTGCTCGCCGACATTCCCGGCCTCATTGCCCACGCTTCGGAAGGGAAGGGACTGGGACACACTTTTTTGCGGCATATTGCACGTACCCGGGCGTTGCTGCACCTTGTCGCGGCTGATGAGCCGGATGTTGCCGAAGCGTACCGCACCATCCGCAATGAGCTGGCATCATATGATCCGGCACTTTTAAAAAAGAGGGAGGTCGTGGTTCTTTCAAAGGCGGATACAATTGAACAGGAACGCATTCCGGATCTTCTGAAACAGCTGCCGGAAGGCACGGTGCCGCTGACCGTACTGGATGACGAATCCGTTACATCGCTCAGCGGGGATATATCCCGCATGATCACAAAAAATACGCCGCAATGATGAAGAGAGTAATAACGGTACATACTCACACCGTCCCGACCGGAGGGGTGTGATGTGCACCACGATATGTATACACCTATGCTACACTGACCGGTATGTACCTCAGGGAGATTACCATTGAAGGGTTCAAATCATTCGGCAAAGCCGCCACCCTGTCATTTCCGACCCGAACCACCTGCATCGTCGGCCCGAACGGGTCGGGTAAATCCAATGTCACCGAGGCCTTTCGATTCGTGCTTGGCGAACAGTCAATGAAATCCATGCGGGGAAGGCGGGGGGAGGATCTCATCTTCAACGGCGGGGAAGGGGCAACGCGGGCACAGCGGGCATCGGTGAGTATTGTGTTTGATAACAGCAGTCGTGTGCTGAACGACACCTTTGACACCGTTACCGTATCCCGCACCGTCTATCGCGACGGGACAAATGAATACGGCATTAACGGCACCCAGGTGCGCCATCGGGATGTGATTGAAATGCTCGCCCGGGCAAATATCGGTACAACAGGCCACCATATTATCTCTCAGGGCGAAGCCGACCGTATGTTGAACAGTTCGCCCGAGGAGCGGAAGGAAATCCTTGAGGACGGTCTCGGGCTCAAACTGCTGCAGTACCGCCGCACGGAAGCGGAAAAGAAACTGAACCGCGCGCAGAAGAATATCGCCGAAACCGACCTCATACTCCGTGAGATACTGCCGCACATGCGACACCTAAAACGGCAGGTTGACCGGTATGAAAAGTCGCGTGTGATACGGAAGGATCTTGAAGATATGTACGCGGAGTATTTTGTCCGCGAGCTGCACTATCTTACACGGCAGAAGAAAGAGCTGGAGGAACAGCGCGGTATTCTCAGGAAACGCGTAGATGATTTGGAGAAAGCCGTATCTCAGGAGAAGAAGCGGACATCAAGCGCGGTCGCTGATGATCTGAACATGCGCATGCGGGATTTGCAGGAGCATATTCAGGAAATCAGGAACAAGAAAGATACCGCCGTTCGTGAACTCGGACGCCTGGAAGGGGAGCGGAACGCCCTCACTGCGTTCACCGAAACCGCCGCTGAAGCCGCCATTGAGCGGAAAAAGATTTCCGATGTGTATGAAGATATACAGAAACGCGCCGATGTCGCCGAACAATCCGACTATCCTGCCGTCATCGCCTACATTATCCGGCAGATCGGCGCACTGCTTGAGACGGGCGGTATTTCCGATGACAGCGCGACCGCAAAACGGCGTGAAAAGCTGGAAAAGGAGTGCGTTGCGGCAAAGGGGCGTATTGAACTCCTGGAGAAGGATGAAAAGGATTATCTGCAGCGGCAGAATGCCGTACGCTCTGAACAGGAAGAAACCATCAGCAATCTTAAACAGTCGGAACAGACGCTTGTTGCGCGCATGACCGAGAAAAACACCGCGGAACAGGAGATGGCTGATATTAACCGCGGCATATCCGCACTGCATGAGGATGAAAAGGAAGTGCAGTTGGAGTTGCGGGAAGGCGCGGTTCTTATCGGATCCGCCGTTAATCGGTACAAAGAGATATCGGTGCCGAACGATGCCGCGGCAGAGGAGCGGCAGCAGCAGAAAAAGCGGAAGCGCCTCCTGGAGCGGAAGAAGATAGAGTTGGAAACGGTCGGGACCGGCAGTGGGGAAGAGGTGTACCGGGAATACGGGGAGGTGTCGGAACGGATGACCTTCCTGAACAGGGAAAAGGAAGATCTTGCAAACAGCATTCGGGACTGCGAGAAGTGCATTGACCGTATACAAAAAGAAATAGATGTCCGCTTTCAGAAGGGCGTGAAGAAGATAAGCGGGGAATTCGAATCATTTTTCAGGATACTTTTCGGCGGCGGCAGGGCGAGCATCAGTATCCAGAAAAGGAACATTCAGCATGAAGACGGAGAGCCGGAGGAGCGCGTCGGCGTTGCGGTGCAGGTATCACTACCGAGAAAGAAGATACATTCGCTGGAGCAGCTCTCGGGCGGGGAACGGGCGCTGGTCTCTATCGCGCTGCTCTTTGCGATTTCACAGGTCACACCCCCGCCGTTTCTCGTTCTTGATGAAACCGACGCGGCGTTGGATGAGGCGAATTCCCGGCGGTACTCCGATATCATTGAAACGCTCGCGAAGCGATCCCAGCTCATTCTGGTTACGCACAACAGGGAAACGATGCACTGCGCCGGTGCGCTGTACGGAGTGACCATGAATTCAGGCGGCGTTTCCACATTGCTCTCCATACATTTTGAAGAAGCTGTTCAGGCGGCGAAATAGTGTGTATACTGTTTCCTTATATGCAAAAGAAAAAGACACAGGAATCACACAGTCCGCGTATCGGAAAGTATGCCTGCGCCGTTAAGCGGTCATCCACCGGTCTCGGTCTCTTCGCTCAGGAGGATATACCGAAAGGGAAATTCATTGTTGAGTATTACGGACCGGTACTTACACCGAAGGAGGCTGATGATAAACAGGGGAAGTATCTGTTTGAAGTCAGTAGCCGGAGGGTGGTGGACGGCACGTTGCGCTGCAATACAGCACGGTACATCAACCATTCCTGCGCGCCGAACTGTAAGGTTGATATCGTGAAAGGGAAGATATATGTGTACGCGAAGCGGCGTATTCGGTCGGGTGAGGAGTTTGCGTATAATTACGGCAAGGAGTATTTTGATGATTTTATCAGACCGCACGGGTGCCAGTGTATAAAGTGTATGAGGAAATAATACATGTGGTAAGGTAACTGTATATATGGAAGGAATATCATTTAGTCTGTTATTGAGGGAGGCATTCGCCCTGCTGCCGATTCTGCCCTGGATTTTTATCATCATAAGCGCCGTCATCGCATATTTTTTTGGTTGGCTGTGGTTTGGCGTATGGTTCAAGAAGAAATATATGCAACTTATACAAAACAAGAGTAAGAAGACAAACTGGACGGCAATGGTTATTCAGTTTCTCGGTCTGTTCACGCTTGCGTATTTGATTGGCATCCTTTCACTGTTTCCGGGAATGTTGCTGCTCGGCACTGATGCGCTGCTGGGAGTGATACTGCTTTTATCATTAGCGGGAATACTGTTCGAGCGCGGTAATACCCGCGATGCCGTTCGTTTCTGGCTCATCACCGCGGGATATGAGTGCGCAGCCGTCCTGATTATGCTGCTCATCATCGGCTCCTCCTATTATGTTATATAGTTGCGCCTACACTCTCGGTATGTGTTTCGGTATCATCGTGACAATTTCTGATTGAGTGGTTCGCGCCTGTTCCGCGATGTCTCGGGGGGTTATGGTCTCTTTTCCGCTTGTTCCGATGATGACGGTCTCGTCTCCGGTCCGTATGTCCCGCCCGGCGGAAACATCGACCATGATATTATTCATGCAGACTCTGCCGCGAACGGGGCAGCGTTTGCCCTTGATGAGAACCTCACCCCGGTTTGACAGTATGCGCGGATATCCGTCGGCGAAGCCGACAGGCAGTGTCGCTATCATACTCTTTTTTCTTGTCCTGTATGTTCTGCCATACCCGATGCTCGTATGTTGGTCGGTGGTATGCACCTGTATCACCCGTGTTTTCCAGGAAAGGGCGGGCGCAAAAGAATATTGCTTTTCGAATGCCTTTTGTATTTTTTCGATCGATCCTTTTGTTTGCAGACCGTAGAGGCCGCGGCCGATTCGCGCCATGTTGCCGATGCTGATGCCGAGTGCGGATCCGGGCGTGTTAAGTATATGTTTATACCGCATGATACAATGCGCCGCTTCCGCCTGAGCGACCGCCTCTTCAAATATTCTGCATTGCTTTTCCGTATATTTGACGTCTGAATCAGCGGATGAAAGATGGCTGTAGATCCCCTGTATTGTCAGATGCTTGTTTGCGCATACGCCGGCTATTGTTTTTTCATAGTCATCATGGTTGTTGAATCCCAGCCGGGTCATGCCGGTGTCTATATTCACATGCACCAGTGCTTTTTTCCTGATATTTCGGGCGATGCGGTTCAGTTGCATATATGAGCCCTTGTCGTATACCGTGAAGGAAATGTTTTCACGGATTGCTTCTATGACCGTCGCGGTGTCAAAGAGGGTGGCGGAAAAGGCGAGGATGGGAGTCCGGATGCCGTGTTTCCGCAGCTCAAGCGCTTCTTCAAGGAATACAACAC
The DNA here is from genome assembly GCA_965222235.1 of Minisyncoccota bacterium. GTDB lineage: Bacteria > Patescibacteriota > Minisyncoccia > Phycocordibacterales > JABAAK01 > JAPPJI01. Next base: position 65,764 of record OZ244939.1, read on the forward strand.
CAAAATGGTTGACCTTATGTTCCAGGAGTTTTGCAACGCGGACGGCATCGTGACCGTACGCATTGCTCTTTACGACCGGCATAATGTCTATAGATTCTCCCAATATGCGTTTGTACACATTAAAATTATGCAGAATCGCCTTGTCTGATATTTCCAGCCAGGTTCTGAGTTTTCGTTTGTTCAGCATCCTTTTTGCAGTATACACTACCGTATATGGAGTATACCGTTGATATACATGAAACTATTGAGGATATCATTCTTAAACACGATCGCCGCGGTATCAGCGTTTTGCGGCCGTACCTGCCGCCGCATTTTTGTTCGCATGCGGCGGAGTATATACTGCAGCAGCATCCCGGGACGGTGCTCATTACCACCGGTTTTTATATCCCGAAGAGGGGAGCGCCGGAGACGGACGGACCGCCGGGCGCGCTCGCTGTCGGCTCGGCGTTGCGGGCGTTCGGCCGCGATGTTGTATATCTTGCCGGCGCGCCGCTTTCACATATTATCAGTCATTACCTTACGGAGTGCGGCGATCCGTCCCGGGTGATTGATTATCCGGTGACGAAAGACGACTTTGAGAACAGTATACTCGTTGAGGAGATTATGCAGGCATGTCGTCCTTCCGTCATCATCTCCGTTGAGCGGTGTTCACCGACCGCATCCGACCGTTATCTGACGATGCACGGGGAGGATATATCTGAGTACACACCGGGTATTGATTATTTTTTCATGATTGATTTGCCGAGCGTTGCCGTCGGTGACGGCGGAAATGAAATCGGTATGGGTAATCTCGCGGAGGTGATCCGTAGTGCCGCACGCCTTCCGAACGATCCGGCGGCTGTCGGTTGCAATTGTCTCGTGCTCGCCAGTGTTTCAAACTGGGGCGGTTACGGTGTCGCAGCGGCATTATCGTTAGCAGCCGGACGCAATCTTCTTCCTACGGTTGCGGAGGGGTCCCGGTGCATATGCCGTATTATTGATGCCGGTGGGGTAGACGGTGTATCCGGCGAACGGAAGTATTTTGTAGACGGTTTTAGTTTGGCGGAAAATGCGCGGGTACTCGTCGCATTGCATCAGTATGTGGATAGACATCTATGGGAAGACAGATAGCGATGCAATGGTATATATGGTATGGTAATGTCGCAAAAGGTATATTGTGCGACATATAAATAACTCACTACTTCGGTTTCATTGCCCCAATTTTACAGGCGCGGGATTGTGTAATATGCAGTCGTTCAATGTATCGTTCCGCTTCGTTGACCGAATCAACAATAACAAACAGGCTTTCATCCTCCTTGTTGATAGTGAGAAACTTTTGACACATTGTTGTCTGTATAAAAGAAGCTAACGGCTGCCAAAAATCTTTTCCGTACAACAGTATCGGCAGCGGCTCGCTGTGCCCTGTCTGCACCATCGTGAGCATTTCAAATAATTCATCTAATGTTCCGTAGCCTCCCGGGAAAAATATATATACTTCTGACGCGCATGACAATATCGTCTTTCGTGAGAAGAAATAACGGAATCGTTTTGAATGTTTGAGAAACATATTATTCGCCTGCTCTTTCGGTATATCTATGGTAATGCCAACCGATTCTCCTTCACTGCGGTGCGCCCCTCTGTTGGCCGCCCGCATGATTCCCCCGCTGCCGCCGGTAATGACCGCAAAGCCCTTCCGGGAGAGCCGTATGGCAAGCTCCTCACACTCTTCATAGTATCCGCTCGGCAGTGATTCCCGTGCGGAACCGAAGAAAGATACCGCCTTCGCAAAATTTGCAATAAACATGAAGCCGGTGAAGAATTCCCAAAAGATACGAAAAGAGGTCAGGAATGATAGTATCGGTCCCGGTTTTGTAAAAATAAACTGCCGGGCAGGATTTTTCAGAAAATTTTTTCTGGTCATAATATGATGGTTATATATTGACTATTTTTCAATAATATCACCCTTTTTAGTATACCCCACATGAAATCTGCGCTTTGGACATATACACACTACTGACAGGCTTTCGCTATGGTGTACCCCGCATGTTCAGCCGCTCTCGGTGTGGCATACCATATGATATTCTTTTTGACGATCCTTGATCCGGCACCACACCACCACGGATAGTACCGTTTACCGTTTTTTGAAGCATACACCCGTTCAGTGTTCCCCGCGTCATAGTCCAGCGGTTTCAGAGTGATACCGCCTGAAGATTTGTCACTCCAGAAAAGATGGTTCGCCAGCCCTACCAAAAAAAATATCCCCAGTCCGGCCAGAATACCGGCACTGATTATATACTTCCCCGCTCCGCTGTTGAATATGTCGTTCATGTCTTGTATACTATCAGCATATGGCACATAGGAAAGCGGGAGGATCCGCAAAAAGTCTTCGGGACTCAAATCCCAAGTATCTGGGGGTAAAGCGGACGGACGGTCAGGCGGTCCGGACCGGTTCCATTATTGTCCGTCAGCGCGGACTCCGCATCTGTGCCGGTGACGGTGTAGGTGTCGGCAAGGATCATACCCTCTTTGCTCTCAGAGACGGCATTGTTCAATTTATCAAAAAACGAAAAACCACCTTCACCGGAGCAACGAAAGAACGATCGTTTGTCTGTATTAAACCCGGGAAATAGCCGCACAATGCATCAGGTTGTTTTAGCCATCCGTTCTCTTCTTGATACACACGGTATTCCGTATACCTTCATGGAGCATGAGCCGGGCATTACCAGCGAGGATATGGTTGCCATACGCAAGGATTTCACTCTTTCGGAGGGTGCCAAGGCGCTCATACTGATGACCGATCACGGGTTCATACAGGTGGTAGTGCCGGGGGATAAAAAGTTCTCAAATAGTAAGGTGCGCAACATTGCCGATACGAAAGATATTCGGTTTGCAACACCCGAAGAATTATCAGAGATAACCGGCGGTGTGCTTCCCGGAGCGGTGCCGCCGTTCGGCACTCTTTTTGATGTGCCGGTATATGCCGACAGTGGTATTTTTGATAATGAGCGGATTGTCTTCAACTGCGGCGAACGTACAAAGAGTATCGCCATGTCACCTGAAAATTATAGAAACATTGTCCGGCCGACGGTTGCCGATATAGTGTAACGACCGTTACTCTTCCCCGCCGGCTCCCGCTTCCGGTACTATTTCAATTCCTTTATATTTCTTTATCGCATGCTGTAATGTCTGTGTGAAAGATATCTGAGCCGCGTAAATGCAGTCATCCCTCCCCTTCCATTCCGCAAGTGCCGGTTCCTGCAGCGCTCTGCCGTATGAAAATGTCAACGGCGGCCTGAATGTATGCGGCGTATTCGGTTCCTCGGCAATTGCCCGTATCCGCTGTATGTATTCAATGGCGGTATGCGACGGCAGGCCGCCCGAAAGGAACACAATGCCGTAGAAACTTTTTTCATTGTCAAGCCCGATTTTTTTAAATGCCTCCAGTGTTCGCGCTGCGACGATATCGGCGGGTTTCGCCTCACATGCAAGACCGGGGACGGCGAATGATGTTTTTAAAATACAGCGGTGAGGGTTGCAGTCATTGCGCTTCAGTGCGGCAAGAACGGCGGTCACCGTTCGCTCGAGCATTGATGCCGCTTCATCAATATCGTGATTCCCTTCAAGCAGCACCTCCGGCTCAATAATGGGTATCAGATCATGCTTGAGGGCAGTGTTTGCATATGCCGCCATTGTCTCGGCCATTGTTGTCAAAAAGGCCTCCGGGACATCGCGAACCGGAATAACGGAGCGCCATTTAACGAATTCCGCCCCCTGTTTCGCGTAGGATTTGCATTTCTGGTTCAGGTGTTCCAGTCCTTTTGTGATATACAGGTCTTCAGCGCCGTCATATGCTTCAAGGCCGTCGTCAACCTTAACGCCGACGAGTATACCCATTCTCCGTAAATATTCCCGGGTAAGGTGACCGGCTGTTGTATGTTCGGAAAAGGTGTCTTCCGAGAGAATAGCGGCGCTGATAGTTCTCTCCAGGTTCGGTGTTGAAAACAGCAGTTCCCGATACCGGTTTCGTGCGTCAATGCCGTCTTCAATATTGTATGCCCGCAGTCGCTTATCCATTGATGACGGGCGCTCATCCGCGGCCAAAATGCCCTTGTATTCCTGAAAAATTTTTTGCAGCGTTGTCTGCATACCGCTTATTGTTTCTTTTCCGTGACAATAACAGTTATATCTTTTTTCATATCACGGCAGGATACCGCAACCGCATGCTCGCCGGTCTGCTTTAGTGCCGCCGATGAGAACCATGCAGCGGGAGCGGCTATTCCCTGTTCCGCAAGCTGCGCGGCAATTACCGCCCCGTGTATCGCACTAAAAGGTGTTCCCTGTTCATTTACTGGAACTGCTATGGTGAGTGTTTCAGGAAGGGTGTCAAATATTTGTTTCTCACGATCTTTTTGTTCCGCGCTCCTCTCCATTTTTTCCTGTCGTTGGCGTATGACCTGATTGCCCTGTTCCTCGGTGCTTCCGACCGCTTTTTTGCGGGGTATGAGGAAATTCATGGCATATCCGTCGCTGACGGTGCATACATCACCGCGAACCCCCAATCCTTTTATATCTTCAAGCAACACGATCTTCATGCATGGCATTGTAGCATAGACATGATACCTGTTTCAATTTTCAGGGGTATATACAACAATACACCCCGAATTGGATATTCGGGGTGTATTGCCGTGGCGATATACAGCGTATGCGCTATATTTTCCACTGATCACTTTGCTCATCTTTCTTCCTCTTCCTCCAAAGCAGCGATGTGAAGATGCCGAGCAGCGTGAGAATGACGATGATAATCACCGCGGTTGAATCCTTAACCATGCCGGATCTCTCATGTTTTTCTCTTGGTGTCAGATACACTTTCTCCGTTGCCTTTGGCACATCCATACGGCGGCTGTATGCCGCTATATTTCTGTCCTGCTGCACTTCAAGTTCAGTCTGCCGTTTCTTCAGGAGGGCAATCTCAACCTCCAGATGCTTCACCTTCCGTCGGATTTCAAAAAGAATCTTCCTCCGCTCTTCACCTTTCTCCTCAGTGATTTTTTCGTGTCGTGCGGAAATATCTTCGGGGCGCTTTTCATCCATTTTCTGGATTGAAGGGGGATTTTCGCTCACCGGTTCCGCAATTTCATTCAATTGCGGTGCCATGAGACGGTTCTTTTTCACCTTCTGAACGCGCTCAGAAGAAGGCGTGCGCTTCTTTGCTTTGAGATACGCTATTTTTTCCTTGACAATCTCTATCTCATTGCGAAGATGCTCAATCCTTTCTTCCCGTGACACTTCCTGAGGAACGGCAGTCGTTCTTTCGGCGATTTTTCTTTCCAGGTGCTTGATTTCTCTTCGCAGCTGCACTTTCTTTTCTTCTATCCGCTCCCGTACCGTCGCCATTCGGGCGATTTCATACTGCCTCATTTTTTCAGCAGGATGAACATATCGTGCCGAAGTTATGACCAGATCCGCTGAAGCCGTGGCGGTGGTGAGAACCATCGCGGCACAGATGACAAACAGAACGGTACACGACTTCATAATGGTATAACCATTGTTCATAGTGTTTTTCTTAGATGGATAATTACAGTTAAAAATAACAAGTCGACTGTAAAGATCGCATATTTATAGAAAGCTCAAAAATACACAACAGACTCTGTTGCCGTTTCTGAGATATATTATATCACACCGGGTCGCATCTTCATAATCCCAGTCTTGTCTCACGCAAAATGATACTGAACAGGGATCGTGATTCTCCTGAGGATGACCCTGAAAACGGAAAAGAAGGGCGTGAGCCCTTCTCTCCGGTCGGTAGTATGGAAATGTATGACCATAACCATGCAAACCAACACTATCAATATACAGGACATTACTAACCTTTTGAACGCATCAGAGAACAGAGAGATTCGGAGAAAAGACACAAAAGAGGAGATATACCGGTGGATACAGGATACCGTGGTGTCCGTGCGGTACCTGAGACTCGGGAAAAAGGAGAAAGGAAAGGTGCTCAGGTATCTCACTGTCTACAGTGGGTACAGCACTTCACACATCAAACGACTGGTGCGGCAGTATGCGGAAACAGGGTATGTGCGAATGAAAGGGAGAACCCAACCGATGTTTCCGGTGATCTACACCGCAGGAGATATCAGGACACTGGCAGAGACTATGGATGCCTACGGGCATCAGAACGGGAAGGCCGTCAGAGAAACTCTTCGGGAGATGTATGCGATATATGGGGACAATCGATTCGTTCGTCTGCGACATATATCACCAGCGCATATCTACCGGCTGAAGAAGAAAGACGTGTTCAGAGCCTACGCCAGAACCTTCACGAAAACAAGGAGAACAGCGGTGCCAATCGGTGCGCGGAGGAAACCGTACCCTGCGGGAAAACCTGGATATATACGGGTGGATTCGGTGCATCAGGGGGACAAAGAAAAGGAGAAGGGTATATATCATCTTAACCTCGTTGACGAGGTGACTCAATGGGAGGTGGTGTGCTGTGTGGAGGTGATCTCTGAGCAGTTTCTGCTGCCGGCGCTTGAGGAAGCCTTGGGTTCCTTTCCTTTCCGTCTCCTGAACCTTCATTCAGACAACGGGAGTGAGTATATCAATTACACTGTTGCCCGTCTGTTGGAGAAGCTGCGGGTGACTCAGAGCAAAGGAAGGTCACGACACTGCAATGACAATGCTCTGGTTGAGGGCAAGAATGCCGCGGTGGTGCGAAAATACATCGGACACGGGCATATTCCCAAGGACTATGCCTCCGCCATTGCTGTGTTCTACCGTGAACACTTCAATGACTTCCTCAACTTTCACCGTTGTTGTGCCTTTCCTGAGGAAATGACGCTCCCGAACGGGAAGATCAAAAAGATCTACCGGGAGTACAGAACACCGTGTCAGAAACTCCTCTCTCTGCCGGATGCCGGACAGTATCTCAAAGAAGAAGTCACGGTCTCCTCCCTTGAAAAGAAGGCAGGAGAGACCTCACACCTTGCCGCCGCGCAGGCAATGCAGCAGGCAAAACACCGATTATTCACCTGACAACATATGTTCCATGCTATATTGTGTTTCAGTATCATTTACGGATGAGAAAATACTATCCCCGGCTTTCCCGCGGCTACTTCGCTTTCAGGTGTTCAATTGCCCGGGTGAGGATATACTGTTCAATGTCAAGATCCGGATTTTCTTTCACGATTGCTTCCAGGGTTTCTTTGAGGTCATTGTCGGGCACTAATCCTTTCGGACTGACAATCTTTTTATCCGGCTTCAGCCAGTATGCGACGGTCACCTTCAGTACCGATTCCCCGTCGCCGATATTCCTGACCGCCTGAACGGATCCCTTCCCTTCCGTTCTCGTGCCGACAATGTCGGCGATGCCGTAATGACGCAGCGCAGCGGCAAGCACTTCGGATGCGGATGCCGTTCCGCCGTCCACGGCTATTGTCATCACCGGCCATATATTGTTTTTGAAAATGGGTTTCTTGGATCGGTACACCTGCAGTTTTTCATCACCGGAGTATTCATAGAAGATAGTGGACTTCTCGGGCAGGAAAAGGTTCGCTATGTGTGCTGCGACTGACAGAATGCCGCCGCTGTTTCCCTGCAGGTTAAGGAGCAGCCGCTGCGGTCCCCCGGCATTGGCGCTCGTGGCAAATTCTTTCAGGGCATTTCTGAATGCGCTCGGCGTCTGTTTTGTGAAGGTCAGCAGGTGGATAATAAATACGCCGTCGCGGATTTCTGTTTCAACAGTCGGTATATCCACGCGGTCACGGAGTATGGTGACCGAGAATTCCTCATCTGTTGAGGGGCGGTATATTTTCAGAAGAACGGGCGTGTCGCGCGGACCGCGGATGGCCTTTATTGCCTCATCCAGCGTGTGTGCCGATGTGTCAATTGTGTCAATTGCGAGAATGACATCATGTTTCTTGATGCCGGCATATGCGGCGGGCGCGCGCTTGATGACATCAACGATGGTCAGCTGATCATCCCGTATTGACACATAAATGCCGACAATGCCGTCAACCTCACCGTCAAGCACCTCCTCCTTGAAGCGGTGCGCACTTTTCGGCGGCAGATAGTTTGTGTACCTATCCCCCGTCGCTGAGGCCAGCCCTCTGACGGCGCCGTCAATAAGTTTTTGCCGTGTCACGCTGTTGGGGCGATCCCGGTCGCTACTGTCTTCACTGTAGTTAATCGGTTTCGGGGTGTAACTTTTTTCAATAATCTGCCACACTTCCCAGAAATTATCCAGATCGATATCCTGCAGGTCTTCTGACAGGTCTGTCTGTATATCGCGGATAAAGTCGGGATCAATTTCTTCCTCAACGGATACCGACATGCGGTCGTGCGGAATGATGCCGGAGAGAATCGTCCCGTCGCCGAAGCGCAGTGTAAGGATAACCGCGCCGCCGCCGAGCAGTATGCCGATGGTGAGCATAATGATACACCGCATGAGTGAACATTTCCCAGCGGCAACAGAACCGCCCCGCCCCGCCGACACGTGCTCCGCGCCGACCGCTGTTGTTTTAATAATCGGTGTCGGATTAATCTGCATCCGGCTTTTTTTTGCGGCACTCTTTTTTGTGCTCCGCCGCACGGTCTTTTTCTTTGTGCCTGTTTTTTTCGCCGCAGTTTTCTTTGCAACAGTTTTTTTAGGTGCCGCCATACTCCCGTAAGTATACCACTATGATATACTGTGTGTACATTGATTTCCACAATACGCCGTATGCAGCAGCTTCAGGTATTCAACACAAAGACAAAAAAATATACACCGGTGTTGCCGCATGCCGGTCGCACCGTGCTGGTGTACTCGTGCGGTCCGACGCTGTACAAAGAAGTACATATCGGCAATATGCGCGCATATGTATTTGCCGATACGCTGAACAGAGCACTGCGCCGTTGCGGGCGGGCGGTCAGACATGTTATCAACTTCACTGATGTCGGTCACCTGACCGATGATGCCGATGCAGGCGAGGACAAGATTGAACGGGAGGCGGAAAAGGAACATGTGCGTGCGGAGGATATCGTCCGGAAGATAGGAGATCTGTTTCTCAGTGATTTAAAAAAATTGCACATATCTCCGTCCAGGTATGTGTTTCCGAAAGCAACCGATTATATCAACGAACAAATCGCCGTTATCAAACAGTTGGAGCGGAAAAAACTTACCTATGATATTGATGACGGTATCTACTTTGATACGACCCGCTATTCCGCATACGGCGCTCTCGGTCTGCCGACCGGAGACAAAAGTAATGAATATGCGCGTATACAGCAGGTGCAGGGGAAAAAACATCCGCATGACTTTGCGCTCTGGAAGCGGACACCTCCCGGTGTTACGCGGCAGCAGGAGTGGGATTCGCCGTGGGGCCGTGGGTTTCCGGGGTGGCATATTGAATGTTCCGCGATGGCAATGAAGCTCCTCGCTGAAACTATCACTATCCATACCGGCGGTATAGATCACATCACCGTTCATCATAATAATGAGATAGCGCAGAGCGAGGCCGTGACGGGAAAAACATTTGCGCATATATGGATGCACGCCGCCTTTCTGACCGTACAGGATGAAAAACTTTCAAAATCACTGAATAATACATATACCGTCAGCGATCTTGAGCAGCGCGGCTATCACCCGCTCGCGCTCCGCTACCTGTTCCTGCAGTCCTCATACCGCACCCCGCTCTCTTTCTCCTTTGCCGCCCTTGACGCGGCACAGACAGCGCTCAACCGGCTGTGTTCGGAATATGCAAAACTGCCGCATTCGCTTTTCTCCCGTCTTTTCAGCAGGAGGAAAAGCGAACGACATGTGCGGGCTATTGATGAGGCAATTGCCGATGATTTGAATACCGCAAAGGTGCTTGCGACGGTATGGGATGTTATCCGCGACACCTCCCTGCCCCCCGCGGTCCGGCGGAACACCGTCGCATATGCGGATATGCTGCTCGGTGTTCTGCACACTCTTCCGGATAGCCGCAATGAGGCATCAATTCCGGAACATATTGAAGAGCTCATTGCAAAAAGAAACAAGGCGCGGGCGGCGAGGGACTATGACACTGCCGATGAACTGCGCGATCGCATAACCGGTCTCGGATATGAAGTGTCCGACACTGACAACGGTGGTAGTGCGGTAAGGAGAAGGCGCGATAAAATCTGATTACCCACGTTTTCTCCACTTTTACAGATCGCTCGGGAGCCGTGGTGGAATAATGGGGTGATACACTTAATGTAATGGATCTCCCTCATGCTACGTATGCCAATATACCGGTGGCGGATGTGCCACACGCTGTCGATGTTGAGGAATCGCTTCTCGGCGCCCTGTTGTGGAACGCCGACCGGTTCCATGATGTTGCGGAAATTGTGGAGGCGGAAGCGTTCTATGCCCCGCGGAACCGGTATATCTTTGAAGCAATGCTCACCATAACAAAACAGGGCGGCGCAATTGATGCCGTGACTATCGGCACGCAGCTGGCAGACATCAACCGCTTGGAAGCCGTCGGCGGACGCGAATTTCTGTCAGATCTTGTTGAGCGGGCGCCTTCGGTCGGACATCTGGAGAGCTACGCGAACATTGTGCAGGAAAAGTACACCCGAAGACGTCTGCAGGACGCGGGCACGACGATAACGCAGATGAGTGCGGCGGGAGATAAGGAGATTGAACTGGTCCTGGATGAATCAGAAAAGGCGCTGTTTGATATCACGCAGCATCACACACATGCGCGGTATAACGGCATTGCAAACATTCTTCCGGAATTGGTGCAAGAAATCATCACTGTATCGGAGCAGCCGAACAGGCACCGGGGCATATCAAGCGGCTATGACAAACTGGACAATGCCCTTTCAGGATTCCATCCGTCTGACCTTGTTATCCTTGCCGCCCGTCCGAGTGTCGGCAAAACGGCACTGGCACTGGATATTGCCCGGCGCTCCGCATTGAAACACGGAACCTCAATCGGCATCTTTTCTCTTGAAATGAGTACATCACAGCTCATTGAGCGGCTGCTCGCCACCGAATCGCGTCTGGATGCGTGGCATATGCGGACCGGACGTATGAAGTCGCAGGAAGATTTCACCGCTCTCACCGAAGCCGCTGACCGTCTGAGCAGCCTCCCTATTTACGTTGACGATCGTTCCAGCATGTCTACGCTCAATATTCGTTCAACCGCCAGAAGAATGAAACGGGAGCACGGTATCAAAATGCTCATTGTTGATTATCTGCAGCTCATCTCACCCCACGACACAAAGCGTTCAGATTCTCTGGTACAGCACATAACAGAGGTGTCGCGTACGCTCAAACAGGTTGCCCGTGAGCTTTCCATACCCGTACTCGCGCTTTCCCAGCTCTCCCGTGATATTGAAAAACGGGCGGGCAAGCCCCGTCTTTCCGATCTGCGGGATTCCGGTTCAATTGAACAGGATGCCGATGTAGTGATGTTTCTGCACCGCAGAACCGATCAGATGTATGAGGGGGATGAGAGTGCGCCGGTTCCCGTTGAGCTTATGATTGAAAAACACCGGAACGGTCCGACCGGACGGGTGTCGCTCCAGTTTGATAAAAAGTATGCGACATTCGTTGAACCCGCCGCCGCCGCGTATACGCAGAACCAGGATGCATTTACTAATCCGCCGTTTTAATATGGAACAGGGAGACATGACCAAGGCATTGGCAGAACTGTTTAAGCGTTTTCCGGGCATCGGTCAGCGCCAGGCGGAACGCTTCACCCGTTTCATCATCTATGCGGACATGCGCTATGTTGAGAGATTGGCCGAAACGATGCTGCAGCTCAGGCAGGTCAGCAGACAGTGTCCGGAATGTTTTATCCGGCACGAATCGCCGGACATACTTTGTTCACAGTGCGCCGGGGAGGACGCGGATATCCTCATCGTCGTTGAAAAAGACATTGATGTATATATGCTCGCCAAGTCGGCTCAGGCTGTTCCCCACTCCCGCTATTTTGTGCTGGGCGGTCTGATTCCTATCGCAAACAGCGACACATCGCACCTGCGGCTTTCTCAGCTCCTCACCGCCATCGGCAACAGAAGACCGAAGGAGATAATTCTGGCTATGTCAATGCACCCTGACGCGGAACACACCATTCGGTATCTCGCTGATTGTATCAGACACACCTTTTCCGATATACATATATCAACACTCGGCCGCGGGCTTTCAAGCGGATCGGAACTGGAATATTCGGATCCGGACACCCTCACTCACGCGATACAGCGGCGTGATAGCGTGTGATCTTTATACTTCAGAAGCATCAGTCGCGCCATTCTTTTCCGGGCTCGCTTCGGGTTCCTTTGTTTCGCCGTCTTCTGCGGGTGCTTCCGGTATGGTGATATCAGCATTCTTTGATGTTTCAGGTGCGGTGCTTTCATCAAGCAGAATACTGGCATCAATCACCGGTATCCAGCCGGAATAGTTGGACGCGAAGCCGACGAACTCGTTATTGACAAACACAGCAGACGGAATTGCTATCTCAGATGTTGCGACAGATGTTCGTATTCGCAGACTGTCGTTGTCCGCCAGTTTCTGCGAGATAATTTCGCTGTGCAGCCGCGCTTCATCGCCGAAGCCGCCGAATATCAATGCGGGTTTTCCGAGCGTAATATTATCGGCTGTCGCGGGTTTGATGTGCGCGATTGGCGCGTATGCTTCAATGGGCTCAAGCAGTGAGAATGCCGCATTGGCCTGCGTTACGGAGAACAGTACTATGCCGGAATCATTCCGTATACTGTATCGCTTTGTCTTCTCCAGAAAACCGGGCACAACCAGCATGCCGTCGGACGATATAAATATGCCGGCGGTAAACGGCTGGGATCCGTGGTGTACCCGTACCAGTGCCGCTATAATATCATTCAGTGTTATCGGCTTCGGTTTCGGCGGATCGTTCGTCTTGCTCACCACCGTTTCTTTCTTCTTCTCTTCTTTTTTGGAAACCACGACCGCTTCCCGTTCAATAATTCGATTAATGGTCTGCTGCACGACAGTCGGCTGCGATACGGAGTTGCCGACAAGTATCAGCCGTTCATGCACGATTGAGAGTGCAGCCATTGCCGTTGCCGCGCTCACCACTAATGTTATGAGCAGCACGAGCAGTATTAATTGAGAATTGTTAAGAGTATCAATATTCATATATGTGAAAAGTATACCGCATATTTTGCCCAATCAGCACCGCTATACACCGTGTGCCGAGAGCGGCAGCCTCCGGCGGAGTGCCCGTATCAGGGCGTACACATCCCCGCTGTCGGTTGACGGCAGGACCCCGATCCGCACCGCATCACGCAGTTCATCATCACACGCCGATGAGATTGAGACGGCAAAACCGTCGGTGTCAAGCAGTGCGGCGAGGTAGGCGTGATTCACGTTCGGGAACGATATGTACAGGATATGCGGCGCGAGATTAGAGAGGGTGTTCCGCCGCACATCCCTTACCGGAAGATTAACACCGTGCACATACGCGTCCGGGGCAACGGATGCGATACCTTCAAGCACCATGTCTCTGGCATGTGCCGCGCTCCGGTATGCTGTTTCCAGGCGCGCATGCGCGGCATGCACGGCCGCCGCAAAACCGCACACCAGCGCAACAGACGGCGTTCCCGGTCGTACCCCTTCCGCCGATCCCGTGCGGAGCAGCAGCGCACCGGCTCCCTGCGGTCCGAACACCTTTCCGCTGTCCACGGTGACCGCGTCCGCGCGCAAACGCTCCGGCGAGCAGTCAAAATATGCCGTCGCTTGTGCCGCGTCGGTATGCACGAACAGAGAGGGCTGCTTTTCCCTGCATGCATCCGCTATCCGTCCGATTGGCCGCACCAGACCGTGTCTGCTGTTGACATACTGCAGTGACAGGCATACGGTGTTCGGTTGCACCGACCGGGCAATCTCTTTCGGCGCGCTATTGGTTACTGTCGTGACGGTGATGCCGAGCCGTTCATACCGCGCGGTGTGATGGTAGAGCGACGGATGTTCTTCAGCGCCGACCAGCAGATGCATGTCGGTATATGCAATACCCCGTTTCTGCGCGCGGGACACCGCAATATCTAAGGCAATGCCGTTTGCCTCCGTCGCCCCCGATGTGCATACGACCCGATCCGGTGAAACCCGATACACCGCGGCGATCATTTTTTTCGCATCCGCCATATATACAGCGGCCTTTCTGCCCGGTTCGTGCGCTGAAAGCGGGTGCGCGGCCCGGCATGTGCGCTGATCACGCAACACCCGGCATATCGCCGTGTGTGCATCTCTGCACAGAGGCGTGAACGAACCGGCGTCAATAAAGCGGTATGTTTTTCTGAATAACGGCACATGGATATTCTACCGCATGCGAGTTGTTCATAGGTGAGAATATCTATATACTGTAATCTAATGACTCAAAAACGACCCCCTGTTATCGCCGTGGTCGGTCATATTGACCACGGTAAGTCAAAACTGCAGCAGGCATTACGGAATATGGATACCCACATGCGGGAGGCCGGCGATATTACCCAGCATATCAGCGCGTATGAACTCGCCGTGCCGTATGAGGGGGTTGAGCGCCGGGCCACCATTATTGATACGCCCGGGCACGAGGCATTTTCCCACATTCGCGAACACGGTCTCGGACTCGCCGATCTTGCCCTCCTTGTCGTCTCTTCCGAAGAGGGGTGGCAGAAGCAGACCACGGAAGTGTACGCGCGTATTCAGCAGGAAAACATACCACACATTATCGTGTTCACCAAGATTGATACGGAACAGTCCGATCTTGAGCGGGCGAAGCAAAGCGTTCTGCGCGAAGGTATATTGCTTGAAGGGCTCGGAGGAGATATTCCCTGGATCGGCATCTCATCAACAACCAATGAAGGCATCCCCGCCCTTATTGAACTGATGTTTCTCACAACCGATGTCTACGATATTATTGAAGACCGCCGGGACGGCTCAATCGGCGTGCTCGTTGAAGCCGGCATAGATTCGAAAGTCGGCATTGTCGGCACGGTTATAACTCTTGCGGGAGAATTGACGAACAGCGGCTATGTGCGTGTCGGCGGCTGCATCGCTCCGCTCCGCATTATGAAAAACGACCGGGGTGAATCCGTCAGCTCAATCACACCGTCAACGCCGGTGCGAATTTTTGGTTTTGCCGATGTACCGCCGGTCGGCGAATCAGTTTTTTTTCACGCGACAAAAAAAGAGGCGCTTGAAGCGGCAAAAGTATATGTGTCGGCACGGCATACTCATGCTGAAACCGGCGATGCGGAGCGGACGATACCGATAGTGCTGCGCTCCGATACCGCGTCAGGACTTATGTCAATAGAGCACGCCCTCCGCACCGTTCCGGTTCAGGGGGTGCATTTTCGGATCATTAAGCGGGATGTCGGCGACATCACAGAAGAAGATGTGCGGCTGGCGCTCTCACAGCACGACGGGCAGGTGATAGGTTTCCACACATCGGCGGATCAGCGCGCGCGTGCTTTGGCGGAGAGGAGCGGCAGAACGATTCATCTCTTCCCCACTATTTATGAACTTATCGAATGGTCAACAATGATTGCGGAGCGGAAACAGTCGGCGTATGAAATGGATAATCGGACCGGTACCGCGACGGTCATCCGCGTATTTGAATCCCAGCCGGCACAGCAACTCCACATTGTCGGCCTGCAGATACAGGACGGAGAATTCCGTACGGGACAGTATGCGACCGTCATAAAAAATGGTGCGTCCGCCGGTCGCTTTGTCATCACTTCCATTCAGCAGCGGAATCAGGAGCAGGACGGCGTATCCGGTGAAAAAACGCAGTTTGCGGCGCAGATTAAGGGAGATGGCGCCGTTTCCCTCCAGGATACAATTGCGGGGCTGCCGAACATGCAGGTATATGATGAAACACAATGACGCACAGCGAAAAGCCGTCCGCGCGGGCAGAACAGCGTCTCTTGTGCGTGATATCGTGTCGCGCTTTCTTCAGGAACGTTCGGATTCCACATCGCTCATCACCGTTCTCTATGTTGCGCTTAATGCTTCGGGAACCGTGGCGACGGTGTACTGTTCCGTGCTTCCGGAAGATCAGCGGGATCGGGCGTTTGCTTTTCTTGCCCGGAAAGCGTCCGCCTGTCGCGAGTACCTCCGCAGAACCACCTCGTTGCGCACCGTTCCGACAATCCGTTTTGTGCAGGCCAAGGGAGGTGTATACTAGTGGTGGTACCGGGCACGGTAGCCAAGTGGTAAGGCAGGGGTCTGCAAAACCCCTATACACGGGTTCGATTCCCGTCCGTGCCTCAGATTATTGTATACTGGTATGACATGAGTATTGATTTTGGTATTCGCGGAGAAGCACCTATTTCAGGAACAATTCAGACCTGCACCTCAAAAAACGGTTCGCTCGCGCTAATGTGCGCCGCGCTGCTGAATCGCGGCACGACGCGGCTGCACGGCATCGCGTATATTGAGGAAGTGTCCCGGATGTGCGAGGTGATGAATGCGATAGGTGTTGCCGTTAAGCGTGAAGACGACGGTGCCGTCGTTATCACGCCCCCTGACAGCTATAACCTTGAGGGGTTTTTTCATCCCTCATTTTCCCGTATCCGATCGGGACTGATGCTCATACCCGCCCTTGCGAATCGGCACGGTTCATTTACAATGCCGAGTTCAGGCGGCTGCAAGATCGGGAAACGGACAAATGTTGCGCACATGCGCGGTTTGGCGGATCTCGGCATTACTATGTCCTCCGTGAATAATACACTGCGCATTGAGGCGTCGCGCGAGCGCCGGAGAGGTATCGTGTTGTATGAAATGAGCGACACAGCGACGGTCAATGTCATTATGGCGGCCGCGGTAATACCGCAGGTGACCGCCATTTCTTTCGCCTCCGCAAACTATCAGGTGCAGGAGGCCTGTTTTTTTCTTGAAACATTGGGAGTGCGCATAGAAGGTATAGGTACGAATATGTTGCGCATTCACGGAGTTGACAGCATCTCCGAGGATATCTCCTATACCAACAGCGAGGATCCGATAGAAAGTATGACACTGGTCGCCATCGCCGCAACCACGCATTCCCTGCTTACGGTTACCCGCGTACCGATTGATTTCCTGACACTTGAGCTCTTTATTCTGCAGTCAATGGGACTTTCCTGTTCCGTATCGGAACAGTATCTTGCCAAAAACGGGCGCACCAGGCTCGCGGATGTCACTGTACGTCCCTCTTCACTCACCGCTCCCGAAGAAAAAATTCATGCCATGCCCTATCCGGGCATCAATACCGACAATCTGCCGTTTTTTGCGGTCATAGCGACACAGGCCGAGGGGCAGACGCTGATACATGACTGGATGTGGGAGAATCGTGCCGCATATTTCACCAATCTGAACGCGCTGGGTGCCCGGATAGAGATACTTGATCAGCACCGGGTTGTGGTGCACGGAAAAACACCGCTTAACGCCGCTGATATCACCTGCCCCCCAGCGCTGCGCCCCGCAACTATTCTTTTCGTTGCAATGCTCGCCGCCAGGGGCGATTCGGTGCTCCGCGACACCTATACCGTCCGCCGCGGATATGAAGATATTATCAGACGGCTCAACGCAATCGGTGCGGATATCTCAGTTCTCGGCACATAACGGGTGTCGAGGAGAGGACTTGAACCTCCACGGGTTGCCCCACTGGTTCCTAAAACCAGCGCGTCTACCAATTCCGCCACCTCGACCGGTCCGCCCACTAGGATTCGAACCTAGGACCCACCGGTTAAGAGCCGGTTGCTCTACCAACTGAGCTAT
Source organism: Minisyncoccota bacterium (assembly GCA_965222235.1). Classification (GTDB taxonomy): domain Bacteria; phylum Patescibacteriota; class Minisyncoccia; order Phycocordibacterales; family JABAAK01; genus JAPPJI01. The sequence continues at coordinate 83,465 of OZ244939.1, forward strand.
GGGCGGCTACGTATACTATACCCCATTTGTTTACCGTAACTATTGTGTTGTATATATAAAAGAAGTGAGCCCCCACCGGATAGACCGGTGGGGACTCGGGGCCGCTACTCGACCGCAGCGGCGGCGGGGTCCTCCGTGGCGGGGAGGCTCAGCTTGTTCGGATCGAGCTGGATGCTTGCCAGCTGCTCGCCCGAACCGTCTTCGCACATCGTGCCGGCACGGATCAGCTCCATGACGAATTCCTGCCGGAGGGCTTCCTGCCCCCGCTGGGACTTCGCGGACTTGCCCATGTAGGCGGCGACGGCCTGGATGTTCTCGCCGGTGACCGCCATGCCGGACCTGATTGCGTCCTGCATGATGTCGGCCATCCGATCGTTTGCCGACCTGTCGTCGTCGCCCTTGGTGGCGGAGACGATGGAGGCGATCGTTTCGGCGGCGGTTGCATCCATGTTGGCTGCGCAGCCCGAAGACGGACCGGTAACCGGAGCATCGGCGTTGCCGTACACGGCATTGGCGAGGATTCCCGCCACTTCCGGGTTGAGCTTCGTGCCGGAGGCGACGAACAGGCTCTCACCGCTGGTGGACGAGAACGAACGGTCGATGTGGTCGAAGTTGGAGCTCCGACGCACCAGACCGCCCGTGTTCCCCGAACCCCAGACATCGACGCTCGCGCGGGTGCCGGAGGGCTTGGGTGCCTGTGCCGCAGGCGTCAGCGGGAAGACCTTGACCTTGCCGGCTTCGTCGGTGACGAGGTTGCCGGCGCTGTCCTTCTTCAGGTGACCGATGACGGTGCCGTTCTCCCGGACCTCGAGGGTCTTGGGATTGACCTCGTACCCGGCCTGTGCCTCGGCGGCGGCCGGAGCCGTGGCGAAGCTCGCCGTGGTCATGATGCCGAGCGCCAGGGCGGCGACGGCGGGGATCAGAAGCTTTCGCATTGGGTTGTCCTCCCGTTTGCGTTGGGTGAAAAAAACAGAGAATGGTTACTCTAATATGTATTATATATATTTCATCCGATTTGTCAAGGTTTCAACATACCTGAAATAGGTGGGTTTTATAGCTTTTTATGTACATATTAAAAGAAGAAACCCCCACCGAGTGATCGGTGGGGGTTGTGAGGACACCCGCAGGACAGTCAGTTGGCCGGGACGGCGGTATCCTCGTACTCGCCGGTCGGCGTCTTGACCTGCCGTTCGGTGAGCTTGCCGTTGACCAGGAAGAGCCTCGTCTCGGTGCGGTAGACCGGCTTCTGGACGATGACGACACCGGTGAGGTTGGCCGGCGCCGCCTGGGAACGCGGTTCGCCGATCATCGCGGTACCGCGGCCCAGATCGATGGACTCGTCGGTGAGCGTACCCTTCGACACGTCTTCGACCCACGTGCCGTCGTTGCCGTACGCGGAGTACTTCGCATCGATGTTGTCGGCCTCGGGGATGGCGAGCTCGTACGTGACGGCGACGAACCTGCCGGTGCCGTCGGCGAAGCTCGCCGTGGCCACGGTCATGCCGAGCGCCAGGGCGGCGACGGCGGGGATCAGAAGCTTTCGCATTGGGTTATCCTCCCGTTTGCGTTGGGTGAAAAAACAGAGAATGGTTACTCTAATATGTATTATATATATTTCACCCGATTTGTCAAGCGGCTGTCTATTTGTCATTATTGTGCCATTTTTCCTTTATTTATGAGGGTATATTCCAAGGGGAGTGTCTTTATATACGCTCGGGGGATGGCATATGAGGCCTCTATTACCTCCCTAAGCGTGTTGAAGGTGACCCCCTCTTTTTTTGAGAGAATTTCAATAATGGCAGCGTCTTCTTCGGTAAAATCATCAATAATGCCGGGAACATGTTCCCGCAGAAGCAGAGCGGCCCGTATCTTTCGTACACACAGTCTTGCAAACAGAAGCATATTAGTATTTCTCCGGGATGCTTCGGAAAGTGCCTCAACGCCCGCCGCGATGTCACTGTCCGCCAGCGCGAGCAGATAATCATTGATAATCTGATGCTTCGGCGCGCCGAGTATATCCTCCGCCTGTTCGTGCCGCACTTCCTTTTCATCAGCAACAAAGAGGATTTTTTGGAGCAGTGTCAGCGCATCGCGGAATGAGCCTTCCGCCATGAGTGCGATGAGAAATGCGGTCTGTGTGGTAAGTGTATACCCCTCCTTTTTTGCCACTTCCGCGACGGCATTCTGTAGGACGGTGAGCGAGGGCTGTTGAAATTGCAGGGGCACACAACGGGAAACAATGGTTTCCGGCACTTTTTCCGCCTCCGTTGTCACCAGAATGAATATGGCATGAGCGGGAGGTTCTTCCAGGGTTTTTAAGAAGGCGTTAAAAGCTGCCTTGGAAAGCATGTGGACTTCGTCCAGAATGTAGGTTTTGTATGCCGATTCAACCGGCTGCGTGTATACCAATGTCGCTATATCGCGTATATGTTCAACGCTCGTGTGAGACGCGGCATCAATTTCAAAAATATCCATATCCCCACAGCCGATCGCCCTTGCGAAGATGCGTGCAATGCTTGTTTTTCCTGTACCCCGAGGGCCGATGAAGAGGTAGGCATGGGCGACAGCATGCTGCTTTGCTGCCTGTTCAAGAACTGACACAACCTGCGGCTGCTCAATGACATCCTTAAATGTCTGAGGTCGGTGCTTTTGATAGAGCGCGCGTTCCATATGCTATGTATAGTACCCTATTGTTCCTTTTTCAGGAAACGGTTCACACATGTCTCAACCGCATCGGCATTGTCCGCATGTTCCATCAGTTCGGTGCGCAAATCTCTGGCGCCGTCAAAATCATGTATGTATGCCTTGAAATGTTTTTTCATGATATGGAAGCGTTTCATCGGCAGTTTTTCTTCATAGAGACGGGCATGCTGCATTAATGCGCGTAGTTTTTCCGCCGGCGATATGGTTCGTGCAGAATCATTAAAAAACCAGGGGTTACCGAAGATTCCCCGTCCGATCATTACACCGTCGCAACCGGTGTTTTCTGCCCATGACCCGGCGTCTTTCATACTGCTGACATCGCCGTTGCCGATGATAAGGGTATCCGGAGCGATGGTGTTCCGCATAGTAATAATGCGGCGCATATGCTCCCAATGTGCCGGAACTCGGGACATTTCTTTGCGCGTGCGGAGATGTATCGTAAGTGCTGACAAGTCGCTCTGCAGCAGAATGGGCAGCCAGGTATCTATTTCCTCGGTGTTGTACCCGATTCTTGTTTTAACCGAAACCGGCAGACCTGTTCGCTGTGCTGCCTGTATGACCCTAACCGCGGCCTCCGGATTGCGAATCATCGCGGCGCCGCTTCCCTGTTTTTCAATAGTGCTGTCCGGGCATCCCATGTTGATATCCAGCCCGTCAAATCCAAGCTCTTTTACATACTGCCCGGCACAGAACATGTGCTCGGCGTCCGCGGTGAACAGCTGGGCGACAATGGGACGCTGATCATGTTCAAACAAAAGATCGGCACGGAGAGATTCCCTGCCCGGAGAGCATAACCCGTCTGCCGATACGAATTCAGTCCAGAATACATCAGGTTTTCCGTGCTTTGCGAACATAGAACGGAATGCGACATCGGTGACGTCCGCCATGGGTGCCGGCGCAAAGAACGGTTTCGGCAGCGTTTTCCAAAAAGAATTCTGTTTCATGTATACTCTGTGCTATTCGTTCAGTACTCTGCACCCCTTTTTCCACGGCACATCGGGTGTCCAGTACACCCTGAAGGGGTCACATATGACAATGGATGACAAATTTGCTCCGATACCGTCCTCACCGATCACCTTCTCTGAAAACGCTATGTGCAGCGCCCGTGTTATATCCCACAATGATTCAGTCGTATTAATCCAGATGCCGATACTGTTTTCCAGTTCAATATATACATCCCGGTTTCCCTTCTGTACGGTGATGCGCCTGACATACAGGGCATCTTTTTCAAGAAAAGCGGCGATTTTTTCTATTTTTCTGAAATCCTCAACCCCGTTTTTTTCTGTATCATCTGATTCATTCTCGGCGAACAGATACTCCCCGACGGATACATCATCCGCAATGCTGACCGAATGCCCCATTTTCATGGTATCTGTCGTGCCGAATATGAGACCGTTCATATCTATCAGCAGGCACTGTTCTTCGTTGCATGTTGTGCCGAACACCTTCCTCCGTTTTACGGTCAGATGCCATTCATTGAAAAACTCCTTATCAATTCTCGCTGTTTCAATATACAGGAACTTTTTTTGTATCATGTTCTCAATTGTATGTTTCCCTAAAAAATAACGCACATCGCCCGGTATGCCGTACTTGTATTCACCCAGAACATTGTTAACATATATTAATATTTCTTTTTGGAGTATCTCGGTAATGTCGGATTCGGGAGTAACACGGACGGCCTGGATAGTGATTAGGGGGAGATGCACCACGCCGTACGCCACCAGAAATACGGCAAGAAGGGAAACCAGTCCCCGGATCAGGAAGGAACACAGCCGCCGGTTTGCGCGGCGGGCAAACCATACTCGAAATCTGTTTTTTAACCTTCTTTTTCTCACGGTATTCGCTATATCTTCATATTCCCTCCCATGTAAGGGCGCAGCACTTCCGGAATAACAATTGCGCCGTCTTCCTGCTGGTTGTTTTCGATAATGGCGATGAGCGTGCGCCCCAGGGCGAATGCCGTCGCATCGTTCATGTGCACAAACTCTTTCTCGCCGGACCCCCGTTTTACCTTAATGCCGAGCCGACGCGACTGATATTCCCCCATCAGGTCGGCGGAGTGGGTTTCACGATAGACTCCCTGCCCCGGCATCCAGGTTTCAATATCTATTTGCCGTATATCCGGAGCGCCCATGTCTCCGGTGCAGACGGCGACCGCCTGGTACGGCAGGTTCAGCTGCTGCGTGAGGTATTCCTGCAGCGCCACAAGGAGATTCTGTTCCTCCATTGATTTTTCCCCAACGGTAAAGCATTCAAATTCCAGCTTATCAAACTGATGTTGCCGGAGGATGCCTTTCGTGTCTTTGCCGTACGAGCCCGCTTCACGCCGGAATGCGGTTGAATATCCGATATACCGCTTCGGCAGATCGTGTTCATCAAATATCTCGTTCGCGTGCATCGCACCGAGCGTATGTTCGGCGCTGCCGATGAGAAAGAGGGAGTCAGCGGGTATAAAATACCGTTCCTCCTTAGGGTCAAGCCGGGCCATGCCGAAAAACATTTCCGGGGTGATCATAACCGGCGGCAGAATGGGTGTGAACGGCGTTGACGACAACTCCAGATTGTTTGTTTCAATAACCTCCTTCAGTATGTTTTCATCGGTAACGGTTGCGAAAACCCACTGAATGATGGCGAACTGCAGCCGTACCAGTCCGCCTTTCAGAAAGGTGAATCTGGCGCCGGCGACTTTTGCGGCGCGCTCGTTGTCAATAATATCCCGCTCCCTTCCTATATCCCAGTGCGCTTTCGGCTGAAACGGAAAAGACGGTTTCTCCCCCCACTGCCTGATCACCACATTGTCACTTTCATCCCTGCCAACCGGCGTGTCCGGCGACGGTATGTTCGGTATCTTGGCGATAATATCCGTTATATTCTTTGTTACGGTTCTCAGTGCCTCTTCCGCTTCGGTGAGCTGTCGCTTGAGCTCGGTGCCCTGCTCCGTATCCCGCGCTTCAGCCGATATTTTTCGGCGATGATTGATATCTCCGACCGTGCGCACCAGGGTATTTCTCCGATTATACATCTCCCCGAGAGCGTCAAAATCAACGGAATCACCCCCTTTATTCTCAATTGTCCGGCGAACAATGTCCTTATTTTCAAGTATGAAAGTGACATCTAGCATGCTGTAGAGTATACCATGTATTTATATACAAAATGTATACCCCGCGGAATATTCCGCGGGGTTATTGTTCATTAATTGTCCATCTGCCGGAGCCGTTCCAGCGCCTTTTTTCTGACGATGTGATCCGAATCTCCGGCCAGGATGACAAGTGTCTCTCTCGACGTTTTTGGGTTCGCCGAAAGTATTCGCCGTACGGTGACACTTCTGTCCCTGGCGAATCCGTTAAGAATTGAACCAGGAATATCCGTGCGCCTGGCTATGTTTGCCTTGATCAGCACGCCCTCCAGGATATAGTCCTCCTCAACCCCATCCGTTTTCTGTATGTACTCAATATGCTGATCGGTAAAGAAATCCTCCTTCCCTTTCTCTTCCGGCATAAGCGCAACGATTGCGACCGTTGCCAGGAATGTTTCCACAATCATAGCAGCACCCTCATCAGTATCCGTAATATATTATACCATATATTTCTGTTTAAAGGAAGCAGTCCGCCGCCTTACTCTATATGTTCCAGATACCTGATCTCATCGCGGATAATGGCTGCGGTTTCAAAATCAAGTATGGCGACCGCATCCGCCATCTTTCTCTCCTTCTCACGGATTGTTTTCTTCGGTGCTTTTTTGTACTGTTCAATGTCAAATATCGCAAGAGATACAACCGTCTTCTTTCTCTTTTCTTCAAGTTCTTCGGTAATATCCTGTATATTTTTCTGCACTGTTTTCGGTGTTATGTTATGTTTTTTATTGTGCTCTATCTGCAGTATTCGTCGCCGTTCCGTTTCCTCAGTAGCGCGTCGAAGCGATCCGGTTATCGTGTCGGCATAGAGAATGACGCGCCCGTCAACGTTCCGCGCCGCCCGTCCGATGGTCTGTATAAGGGAGGTTTCCGACCGGAGAAATCCTTCCTTGTCGGCGTCAAGTATGGCGACCAGGGTTACTTCCGGCAGATCAAGTCCTTCCCGGAGTAGATTTACCCCCACCAACACATCAAACACACCTTTGCGGAATTTGGTCAGTATTTCAATCCGCTCAATTGTTTTTACATCACTGTGGATATACGATGCCTGCATACCCCCCTCGGTCAGATAGTCGGTCAGCTCTTCAGCGGTTTTTTTGCTGAGTGTTGTCACCAATACCCGGTTCCCGTTGTTAATTTCTTTTTTTGCCTCGGTTATGAAGTCGCGGACCTGCCCTTCATAGTGTTCATTGCCGGTGACGGGGTGCACGGATATCGCCGGATCAACCAGCCCGGTCGGGCGGATGATCTGTTCAATAATGCGGCTGCCGCTCTTTTTTTTCTCGTATGTATCCGGTGTCGCCGAGGTGTAGATGACCTGCCCGACCCGCTTCTCAAACTCTTCAAAGTTCAGGGGTCGGTTGTCCCGGGCCGACGGCAGACGAAAGCCGTGATCAACCAGAGTGTCTTTTCTGGAACGGTCGCCCGCGTACATGCCCGCTATCTGCGGAACCGTCACGTGTGATTCATCAATAACGGTGAGAAAGTCAGGATTGCCGTCCGCGTCGCGCGGGAAGTATGACAGCAGAGTATGCGGCGGCTCCCCCTCGTTTCGACCGTCAAAGTGGCGGGAATAGTTTTCAATGCCGTTGCAGTATCCTATCTCCTCTATGAGTGCGAGATCCTGAAGTGTTCTGCGTCGCAACCGTTCCTGTTCCAGCAGTTTTCCCTGTTTCTCAAGAACGGCAAGCCGTTCTTTGAGTTCTGCCTGTATATCCCGCACCGACCGGCGTATATTCTCCCTGTCTGAGACGAAATGTTTCGCGGGAAACAGGAAGAATACGTCAACCGAGGAATCTTCTATAGCCCTGGTCAGAGCGTTAATCCGCGTTATATTCTCAACATGTTTCCCGGCAAATGACACCCGGTATATTACCTCTTCATTGACCGGCATGATTTCCACGGCATCGGCGATAACTCTGACGGTTCCCGGCATCAGTTCTTCCCGGACCCGTTCAAAATACAACGATACTGCCGTGCGCACTATCTTCTCCCGGGACGTCTGCATACCCCGCTCAATGCGGACATGCAGCTTTTCATATTCCTTGGGACTTCCGAGACCGTAGATGCAGGAAACGGAGGCGACAACAATGACATCGGTGCGGGTGAGAAGGGACTGTGTCGTTGCGTGCCGCAGCCGGTCAATCTCCTTATTCACCAACGCCTCTTTCGCTATGTATGTGTCGGATCCGGGCACATACGCTTCGGGTTGGTAGTAGTCGTAGTAGGAGACAAAATAGTGGACGGGGCTGTTCGGAAAAAAACTCCGGTATTCCTGCGCCAGCTGAGCCGCAAGCGTTTTGTTGTGTGCTATAACCAGGGTCGGTCGCTGCCATGCGGCTATAACATTGGCAACAGTAAATGTTTTTCCCGATCCGGTAACTCCCAAAAGCGTCTGATGCCCGGCAGTATCATTCAGACCTCCGAGCAATGCCTCTATTGCTTTTGGCTGATCCCCCGCCGGCTGTTTCTCGTCTGAGAGGACAAATGCATTATTCAACTTCATACAGCTCAATCAAAAACTGCAATGTTGTGTTCGGCGGAATATTGCCGACCTGTCGATTGCCGTAGCCGGCTTCGGGTTTAATACTGATGATACGGTTCCCCTTTTTGCGCATACCGGTGACACCGACATCAAATCCGGCGATAACCTGCCCGCTACCTATGGTGAAGACATACCCTTCATCCACATTCTTATCAAACTCAACAGTTTCTTTTGTTTCCTTGTCAACAAAGGTGCCGACATACCTGATACGAACGGTGTCTCCGTGACCAACCGGCTGCCCGGTGCCCTCTTTGAGATCAATAATCTCCACCAGTCCGTCAAGCACTGTTTTTGATCGGCTTGTATCCGTATCTTTAAAAATCCCCGCGCGGTCAATTGCCTGATGGGTTTGAGAAATATTTGAGTTAAATATGTTCAGGAGAAACGGGCGCGGTAACGGATAGTATATTCTGCTGAAGACAGCCAAAAAAAAGACGACGGCAATACCGACGGCGATGTAGGTTGATATAGTTTTCTTATCCATACAACAGATAGTATATCATAGGTCAAAACGGCAATGTGGATTATGACGAAATCACCGTTTTTTCATCCCCGTCAATATACAACGCCTCACCGTTCCGCAGCGGCAGCACTTCATCCTTCGAAAGGCCGTGCCGTTTTGCGAATGTCTGTATTTCCGAATCCATTGACGGTGTGTAGTGCGGTATGATGTGAAACGGCACAAAGTTGAGACCCCGCACATCGGTTATGCTGTCATAATTTTTATCTGGGTGTACTTCGCCGGCCGAAGCAATATCGGGAGAAACAATCACCGCACCGGCGCTTGATCCGATGTACAGCCCTCCCCGGCCGCACATACGCTCTATTTGTCCGCGAATATCTGCCGCAGCCTTCTGTATGCTGTGAAGCAGGTGAAATGTGTTGCCGCCGCACACATAGACGAGATCCGTATCATCGCCGAGTGATTCGCCCGCATCAAAATCAATAAAAGAAACCTCAAGCCCCATTGATTCAAGTTGTTCTTTGGTGACTATATTCCACGACGCTCTTTCTTTTTCCGGGCGGGCAGTGGTGACGATGCACGCTTTTGTATATCCCCGGTCTGAAACTATGCCGCTCACCCGTTTTTGTATTGCTGCCGAGCTGAAGCCGCTTGAGACGAGCAATCCGTGAAACGCCATGCTATATCTTCCCAATCAGATTCGTGCCGGGTGTCAGTGTCTTATCACCCTCCTTCCAGCTTGCGGGACACACCTGTCCGGGATGCTCATTGACATATTTCGCGGCCTTCACCTTCCTCAGTAGCTCATGTGCCGACCGTCCGATTGAATTGTCGTTCACCTCAACAGCGCGGACGATGCCGTTCGGGTCAATGATAATTGATGCGCGGTATGCGAGCCCGTCCTCCTCACAGTACACATCAAACGCGTCAACAAAATTGTGACGGTGGTCCGACCCCATGGGAAATGTCACCTGTTTAATGGTATCCGAGGTCTCATGCCACATTTTGTGGGAGAAGACAGTGTCGGTACTCATGGATATGACCTCAGCCCCCTCTTTCTTGAATTCATTGTACAGTGACGCGAGTTCGCCGAGCTCGGTCGGGCAGACAAAGGTGAAGTTGCCCGGATAGAAGTAGAGGATCAGCCACTTTCCGCGGTACGCGCCGATTGAGGTATCCTGTATCTCGCCGACGGTAAATATTTTGAAACGCATGTCTTCCGGCACGGTATCGCCGACGGACAGCGGAGCGATGTATTCACATGTTTCCATATATCTTTATTGTTTTTTGTTAATACCTGCAGTGTATCACAGCGGTACCTGTCCGCACAATGTATATAAGCTTCCGATCTTGTGCTTTGTATGTAGTGAGAAACCGGTACATATACTACAGCGCGATTCCCTCCTGCCGGGCGATAGTCGCAAGCGAGTGGAATATCTGCAGATGCAGTTCCGCATCATACAGGGCTGAGTGACGTTTTTCACTGTCATTTACAATGCCGAGCGTCTCAAGGATCGTGGTCATGCCGGCTGTGCCGAGAACCATCAGGGAAAGCGACGAAAGGTCCATTACCCTGCGCGACAGCGGCAGATCATAGTCGGTGCGGTAGGTGTTCCACAGCGTCTCAAGCATGATGTAGTCAAAGTACGCGTTCGCCGCGATGATGTGCAGCTCGCTTTTGGTGTTCGTTCCGTAGTGCTTTACAATCTCCTGCTCGAATTCTTTCAGGAACTGTTCCGGCGGCATGCCGTGCGTTTGTGCTTCCTCCCTGCCGATGCCGTGTATCGCTTCCGCTTCCAGATTCCAGGAAAATGTTTCCGGGATATAGTTTATATTCCATTCCTTTTTTTTAACCGGCTGCAGGCACTCGTCCAGGAAGATCATGCCGCACTGAATAACCTGCGATAACGCATAGTCAACCCCTGTTGTTTCCGTGTCCAATGCGATAAATCTATGCATGATGTATATTCGTGAATATTGTTTCCGGATCAACCGACAGCATCTTTTTTGTATCCTCTGTCCTGTTCACATATTCAACCTGTCCGGCAGCATGTGTGTTCTCCGAGATGATGAGGCGGCACGGCATACCGATCAAATCGCTGTCGGCAAACTTTTCTCCCGCGGAGACATCCCGGTCGTCGTAGAGGATGTCGGCACCCCGCCGCCTAAGTTCATTGTACAGACTGTCCGCCCCCCCCCGCACTTCTTCCTGCTTGCCGAGCACCAGCAGGTGGGCCGTAAATGGTGCGACTGACGGCGGCAGTATCATACTGTTTTCACCGCCGTACTTTTCCGTGATGACGCCGAGCAGTCGGGCGGGGCCGACACCGTATGAACCCATGAAGACGGGTTTTTCTGTGCCGTCTTCGTCGGTAAATCTCAGATCAAGCGCTTCTGAAAATCTGGTACCGAGCGTGAAGATATTGCCGACTTCCGATGCGGGCTGCTCTTCCAGGTCCTCCCGGCGCATGTTCAGTCTGGCGAGCACTTCATTTGTGTATACCTCCTTGTTCAGCGCCATGCCCCGCTCTTTATGAACATATATGGTGTCTTCTCCGACCGGCGTGACGGTCTGAAACTCATCGCTGAACTCCGAAAACGCACCGCCGCTTGCAAAGGTTCGGTAGGTCTCGTCCCCGAGCCCAACCCGGGTGAAAATGCGTCTGTACGCTTCGCCGCATTGTTCATAGAATGTTTTATGCTGTTCCTCGTTTCTGCAGAAGGAATACATGTCCTTCATCACGAATTCGCGGGTACGCATGATACCGCTCTTCGCCCGTCCTTCATTCCTGAATTTCGTCTGAATCTGATAGATGTACAGGGGCAGGTCGCGGTATGAGTTGATGTGATGCCGCATCATTTCGGTAACCGGCTCCTCGTGCGTCCAGCCGAGACCGATCTCTCCTCCTGTGTTAAGACGGGATCGGAACCACACTTCGTCCGTTTCCCCTTCCCAACGGCCCGACTTCTTCCACACTTCGGGGTTCTGCAGCCCGTTCATCACCACCTCCTGTCCGCCGATACCGTTCATTTCTTCACGAATGATGTCCACGATCCTGTTGTATGACCGCAGTCCGAGCGGCAACAGGCTGTATATGCCCGCCATGGTTTTGTGCACATAGCCGGCACGGATGAGGAGGTTCGCGTTCCGTGCCGTTTCGTCAACGGGCGCTTCTTTTCGTGTTTTTGTCGCCAGCAGTGACTGTTTCATTGCTATGCAGTGTAGCATGTATATGCAAAAAAAAGTGGCAGAACAATCGGTGACTGTTCTGCCGTAACGGGCTCCGTTCAGTTCTTCTGCGGAAGGTTCAGGTTGGAGTGCCGTTTCCGAATCAGCTCATATATCTCAAGCGCCGCCGCCTTCAGTGTTGAGGGGCCGAGGTTTCTCACCTTAAGGTTGATGTTGAGCTCTTCCAGCTTCCCTCTCCACAGATCGCCTCTGGCGTAGTTGCTGCTGCTGCCGAACACTTCAATCACATCGCCGCCGAGAGACCTGACAAACTCACATTCAACATGGTGCCGTAGGTCACTCAGAAGGATGATTTTTCTTCGGGATACGCGGATTTGTTCCGCGACGATGTCAACCCAGAAGTTTTCACCCAGATGTGTGTCAACAATTTCTTTGTGGAAGACGTGCATCAGACCCGCCACATCCATGACTGAGCCGTCATATATCGTATCGCATTCGGCATACCGGTCATGTCCGACGATCGCCCTGATAATACTTCTCTGGCGTTCACCGAATGTCATGTGCTCCGCTGATCCGCCCGACGATTCAAACAGCATGTCGTACAGCATGTTGGCGATTGCATTCCTTCCCGACACCGGTTTGCCCGCGAGGGCGATGACCGTCTTGTCCCACGCGGCATTACAGGTGCGGTGGTATGAACCCCTGAATCTTTTGACGAGGACGTTCCTGTCTGTCGGTTTCATGGTGTGTACCTCTTCCGGATTGATTGTGTTACTTGTAAAAAAATGCTTGTATGCATTCTCCTAGATATTGTATATATATTTTGGGAAAAGGCAACGGAGCGGGTATGTATAGTTTTCAAAAAAGAAACGACACAGAGCAATACTGCACTCTGTGTCGTTAATGCTGTCCGGTTCAGCTCCATTCAAGCATAAGTGTCAGTCCCGGGTTATGTTTCTGCAGGAATTCAAATATACCGGTAACTTCATCCCGCATGTTTGTCCCGGACTGGTTGTTTTTTCGTGTGATCGTGATGTCAAAATCATTCCCGCTCATCGGGCTGTTGTCCCGTGTGTCATCGTCAACGACCCGAATCGTCACTCCCCCGATATCCTTGATGAAGATGAACTCGTTCTGTCGCCGCAGGTCGTCTATGATGATCACGCCCCATCCGGATTGTTGTATCCGGTCGGCGATTATGTCAATGAAGAAATGTTCGCCCAGGCGCGGCTCAATGAATTTGCTTCTGAACTGCTCCGCCAGGGCTTCCATGTTCAGGAGGCCCGTGCCGTACAGCCGGTCACCCCCCTTCCACTGCACATTGCCGGCGAGTGCGCTCATGACTTCCCGCAGGCGGTCACCGAACCCCATTCGTGTTACCCGAATCCCCCGCTCCATTTTGAGATAGGTGTAGAGCCAGGCGGCGGTGCAGTGCTGGCCAATCTGCGGCTTTCCCGCAAATCCGACCACCAGTCGGTCGGACCGGGTAAGGGGGCTGTAGTCTCTTCTATAGCTGTGAATGTAGGGGGCCTTCTCTTCCTTCCGGTTTCTGTCGCCGGCATGATTCATGGTAATGCTCCTTTCTGCGGCGGATGAGACTTCTACCGGACACTATACCACCGAATGCCCTGCGTTACCAGAGTATAAATATAGTGCGTCCGACCCGCAGGATGTGTTCTTTTCTCGTCGCCCTGTCTTTTTCGGTAATGGTATGTCGTATATCGGTCATCTTCTTTCCGTTCAGTGACACTGCGCCCTGCTCAAACTTTCTGCGTGCGTCTGCGTTGGATGCCGCCGCGTGTTCGGCAACGACGGTGAACAACAGTCCGTCTTCCGGTATGCCGATGCGTTCGGCATTGTCCGGCACTTCTTTTTCCCTGAACTGCTGTATATACCGCTCTTCGGCTTCCTGTGCCCGCTTCCCGCCCCAGAACATGGCAACAATTTCCCGGGCGAGGTGCAGCTTGTGATCCCGCGTCTTCACGCCGCCCCCTGTGTCCATGTGTGTGATTTCTTCCATGGGCACGCGCGTGCAGCCGCAAAACAGCGGAATGATGAAACCGTCCGGTAGTGCCATGACACCTCCGAACATTCGGTCATTGCCGCCCGGCTCAATGTCAACGAAGACGCCGGTACCGGTACTCTTTGACATCAACACACCGTTTGCCTGTATCAGGTTCATGGACACCACAAACTTTTCCTTGCCGAGATGCTTCTGCACCATCGTCCGCCCGAACAGCGCATTGAAGGTCTGATCCGTGCCGCAGAGCTCCGCGTCCACCTTCATCGCGACGGAGTCGTACCCCTGCAGTATGGGATACACCATTTCATGCGCATGGAGCGGCTTGCCGTCCCGCAGCCGTTTCTGAAACATGTCCCGTTCCAGCAACTGCTGTACGGTGGTTTCACTCATGAGTTTCAGAAAATCTGCCAGCGAGAAGGAATCAAACCACCGATTGTTGTAGGTGATGGAGGCGTTACCGAACCGGGAAATCTGCAGAATCGGGGCAACCTGCTTTTTCCAGGTGCGCATGTTTTTCCGCACCTGTGCCGGCGTGAGCTGTGGCCGGGAAGATTCTTTTTCCGTCGGATCGCCGATGAGTCCGGTGAACGAGCCGAACAGGAGCGTCACCTTCGCGCCGAGTTTCCGCATATCCTCCAGAAACAGTATGTTCTGCACATGACCGAGGTGTATCTTTTCCGCGGTCGGGTCAATGCCGAGGTATATATGAAACGGTGTGCCCGAGAGCATGCGGGTTATAAATAAATCGCGGGAGGGTATGACCTCAACGATTGTTTCCCGCTCAAACAGCGCTTCAACATCCCTGCGTGTTGGCTTCATATGTCAGTAGTATATCATCTATTGAGAAATGATTTTGTGGCCGAGCTTCTGTGTGCTGCTGTCAATCATCCGCAACACCTCAAAGGCTGCGCGTCGCCGTGTCCGTTCCGAGGGATCCTCCTCCTCTTTGCCGAACAGGCGGGAGAGACGGTATGCGATTTCACTTTTTATCGTGTATTGATTTCCTCCATGCGTCATCATTACGGTATAGTATACCACGGTCTATCTGGTATCTTTCTTTCCTTCTTCCGGAGATGAGTATTGTCAGTATGAGCAGCAGTTCAGCGACGATGACGGTGAGCAGCACCAGTATTCCCTTCATCAGCGGTGTATGATATTCCGGTATAGTATTCACCACTGTTATGGGCGGGGGCGGTATCGCCACCTCTTTTTCAATTACCCGCTGTATGACGGTTTGCGGGACCGGAACAATTGTCTGAACGGCACTCACCGTATCGCTCACCCGCTGTTCCAGGGAGATGTCCGGCTCCGGCTCCTCCCGAACTGCCTCAGGGCCGCCTGCCGTGTTTTTGACTGTGATCGGATTCACTTCTATGCTCCCCGGCGTTGCGGGTCCCGAAACCTGTTCTCCGTCCGTGATATGCAGTGTCGCACCGGTGCCGCTTGCATTTTCATCCGGGGTGTAGTGGAAGGAGGATATTGTCTCCTTCGTCCCCGGGTTATATATCCCTATCTCTTCTCCCTGACCGCCCCGCTGGCGAAGATTAAATATAGAAAGAAACATCGGTTCGTCATATGTCGGGTGGTCCTGAAGGAAGACATCTTCATCCTGTACGATGACTCCCACACCTCCTGCAGCCAGCTCCCGCACGCCCGTGCTTGATTCTTTCAGATGGTGGTTTGTTTTTCCCTCCGCGAGGCGGTATGCAGTTACATCAACAGATGTTTCATTGTCATTGAGGATCTCTATCCATTCGTGACCGGCATCCTTCTGCTGCTTCGGATCGTACATTATCTCGGTGATAACAATCTGTGCGAATGCCTGAGGTGCAAGCAGCATGGTCAGCGTGCCGAATTGTACTGCCCGCAGCAAGTTCATGTTCTATTACTGTCGCCCGAGGATGAGTTTTGGAAGGGAGAGCGGTTGGCTTTGGTTCCCCGCGCTGTCCGACACCGTCACCGTACAGCCTACGTATTCCCTGCCGGCGATCAGCTCATACGGTATACCGTATCCGCTGTTCTGTGTCATGAAGCCGAGGCTGCCGTTTCCGCAGGGACCGTCGTAGGCAATCCGCAGCCAGTCGGCCGGCTGTATACCTCCCGCTGTCACCGGAACAATAGCACTGTCGGCATCATCAGCGGCAAAGCCGAGCACGGTCGCGGAAGTTCCCGATGTCAATGTCGGAGCATCTGTTTCGCGGACTATGGTGATGACATTTCTCGCACTGCTTTTTGTGCCGCTGTTGTCGCTGACGGTGAACTTGAACTTCACACGCTTATCATCCTGCTCGCCCACATTGTCTGTGTTTGAACCGGCAAAGTTAACGGTATAGGTGACGTGCAGGTTGCCGCTGCTGGTGCCGGTGGTGCTGCCCTGAAGATAGTTTATGTGGTTTGTACCGCCCGATGTCACCTCAATATCCACTTTCTCATCATAGTTTGAACTGTTGTACCTGGTATCGTCATCGCTGATCTTTACTCTGAAACTTACCGAGTTTTTCTTCGTGAAAAATATGTTCTGACCGGGAGCGATTGCGCGCGATTCGTCAAAATGTATCACGCTCACAACCGGTCTGTTTCTGTCTATTGTCGTCGTCTGCACCGCTATTTCCTGCTTCTGCGGCTCGTGTGTTCGTTCAGAAGCGACTGCGGCAATGCCGGGCGTCGGATTGCCCTCAAATATACTTCCGGTTCCGAGGATGTGAAGCGTGTATCCGTTATTATGTGCGCCGTCACTCTTCGTATAGGTAACGGTATCAACGGCGATTCCGTTGGATTTGAGCACCACGGTGTCGCCGGTATTTGTCAGCGATAGGGAGGCGACGAACAGTTGGCCGGCAAATGACGGATTCTCTATTCTGAATTTCTCCGCGCTGTCGGTGATAACGGCGACATCACCGTGTTCAAGCGCCGTTTCGCCCGCACCGCCCGAGTCGTACGCAATACTTTTCAGTCCGCCGTCGTCAATAACTAATCCGGAGACTGTGACCGGCACCGTGCCGCTGTTCACTATTTCAACCCACTCACTCTCGCCTGATCCGCTGTACTTTATCTCACTTATCTCAACGGTGAGATCGGTGATGCCGGTGATTTGACCGAACGAAGCATAAGCTGTCTGCTCAAGAAGGTCCGTCACCTTAACACATACATACTTGTCATTGTTCTCAGTCCCGAACAGCACTATTGTTGCGGTGTGTTTCCCGCCGTCAGCCGCGGTTACTTTCACCGTTTGTTCCGTTTCCGTTGCCGCGGTATATACCTCTTCCGTTCCGCACGCCGCATCGTGCATTTTGTACGATATATTTTCGGGAGGGGCGCTCTCGGTGATCCCCACCGTTATCTGTTTTCTTGATGTGTTATCGGTCGGTGATGTAATTGCAAATGCGATAACCGGCGCGACGCGGTCAATATATACCCGTTTCCCCTGATCGATCAGTGTGCCGTTTTTCAGTTCCTCATCGCCGTTCCTGACGGTATAGGTGATGTTCCCTGACGGGTCGTCCGCAGTGACGGTATAAGTGAAGGATTTGCTTGTATCAGTTCCGCCGTTCCCGGCAACCATCTCTCTTTGAGAGTTGCCGATGTGCAGCTTGACTGCCGTGCCGCTCGGCAGGTCTCTCGTGCGGAAGACGTGGAGTGTAATTACAGCATCCGTGTTCAGGAATACCGCGTCGTTAATCTCCTGTTTATTTTTCTGTCCCACCGATGAGGCGACGGCGATAGTCGGTTCAACGGCAGTGTATGATTTAATCGGATTCACTTCCACTCTTCCGGGTGTCGCCGGCGCGACGACGAGCTCACCGTCCAGTCCGACATGAAGTGAAACATCCGTTTTCCCCGTTTGTATTGCGGTATATACGACGCTGTTTATTTCCGTCGTTCCCGTTGCGTCAAACAGCGCAACAGTGCCGTTCGTGTCAGGAAGATCAAACGCCGCGGTATATATCAAACCGGCATGCCCCGCGTGTCCGGATATAAATACGGAAGCATCTTTGGCAATGATCGCAACCGTCCCGGTTGTGAGCGTGTTTGCCGTACCGCTGTGTGCGGTTATGGCCAGCTTCTCACCGTCGCCAACCCCGATCTTCAGGGTGGTCAGGTCAATATCACCGCCCGTGTTAATGATTTCAATATATTCTCCGCCACTTCTCGGATTGTACGCTATCTCCGTTATCTCCACATCACCCGCGCTCTGCGCGTGAGCCGGCGAAGAAAGGTATGCGCCGCATACCGCTGTGACCATCACACCTATTGCATATGCGAATCTTGTATGTTTGTTCGGATATTTGTTCATATTTTTTGAAAAGAGTTTTTTAATTTCTGCGCGACGAACACTTTTTCATGATAAAGCAAAAACATACGGTATATTCATAAAACATGTTTTCAGTGGAAAACTTTTCACCGGGTTTTTATAAAACTACAGGTGTGACGGATTTTTACTTTAAGTTTGGTATGTATAAATCTTATACGAAACGACTTATCTAGTCGTTACTTCATCTCATAGCATTCTACTGTAAGGGAGGGGGTATGGGCGGTAAGTGTATTTTGGTAGTACAGGGTCACCGTGGAATAATAACTCTTCTCTAAAAATTAACGAAATGAGCATTGCTAACACAGCAGAGAAAATAATATTCAAAAGTACGGTGATGATTTTCTTGTAAGGTACATCCTTTGTATTTTCTTCTTCTTTGTATCGCCCCTTGATACAAAAAACAGTAGACCGGCAATAAGTCTGAGGAGCACCGCGAGTATACCGAGCCATACCCATATATTTCCCTGTTCGCTTTCGTGCGCTCCGCTCCCGCGCCATCTCGCCCACCACCTTCCCGCTTACCCGCTTTGCGGGAAGTGGCGGGTTTCATTATTCCAACCATCATTTGGTATACTGTCTATACAAAAGGTATGGAGAAGATTGTAACAAAAAAGAAACTGTTAGACACTATCGTGTGTGGGGATGTGTTGGAAATTATGAAAGAAATACCAGATTCCTCCGTTGATTTAGTGATTACATCACCACCATATAATATTAAAAATTCTACAGGAAATGGATTAAAAAATGGAAACGGCGGAAAATGGGCGAATGCGGAACTGCAAAACGGCTACTCACATTATGACGACTGTATGCCGCATGACGAGTATGTGGAGTGGCAGCGAGATTGCCTGCAAGAGATGATGCGCCTTATTCCGGAAGATGGAGCAATTTTCTACAACCACAAGTGGAGAGTACAAGCCGGGTTGTTGCAAGATCGTCAGGATATTGTGGAAGGGTTTCCGGTGCGACAAATCATTATTTGGCGAAGAAAGGGCGGTTTTAATTTTAATCCTGGGTATTTTTTGCCCACCTACGAAGTAATTTACTTAATCGCCAAACCAAAGTTTCTGCTGTTACCAAAGGCGAATGCCTGTGGCGATGTATGGGAGTTTACACAAGAAATGAAAAACAAGCATCCGGCAGCATTTCCTGTTGACCTTATAGACCGTATTATATCCTCAACCAACGCAAAGATTGTTTTAGATCCGTTTATGGGCTCAGGGACGGTGGCAGTATCAGCAAAAAATCTGAAAAGAAACTATATCGGTATTGATAAATCTCCGGAGTATTGTGAAATGGCGGAACAGAGGATACAGCAGTGTGAATCTCAACCAGCACTACCTCTATAACATGGTGACAAGAAAGAAAGCAAAAATATACACTAAGAAGGAATTACTACAGAAACTCAAGGAAATAGCAGACATGGGATGGGTGTCGAATACCAGGCATGGTAATGATGGTGGTGTGGGCAATACTCTTGAAGATTTACTCGGCATTGAAGAAAACAACCTGCCGATACCAAACGCCGCCGAGTGGGAACTAAAGACACAGAGAATTAACACAGCATCACTTACTACATTATTTCACAGTGAACCCTCACCCCGCGCAATTCATTTTGTGCCACAGATATTACTTCCTCTGTACGGCTGGGTACACCAAGAGAGCGGTAAAAAGTACCCAAAAGGTGAAATGAGTTTCAGACAAACGATACATGGACAAACAAGAAGTGACCGTGGGTTTATGGTAGTAATTGACCGCAGAAAAAAGAAAGTTTTGATTTCTTTTAATTCCGGCAGTGTTGATGTTCGGCATAAAAAATGGCTATCGTCTGTCAAAAGGCATGTGGGTCTTGGCGAAATTGATCCGCAGCCATACTGGGGATTTGATGATTTAGAACACAAAGCGGGTACAAAACTGCTCAATACATTCTATGTGCAGGCAGAGGCAAAAAGGGTTCGTGGCAAAGAGTATTACCGATACACAAAAGTAACAATGTTACAGAAATTTAGCTTTGACGGTTTTCTCAAAGCACTTGAGGAGGGAAAAATACTTGTTGATTTTGATGCCCGTACCGGACATAATCACGGTACAAAATTTCGCATGAAACAAGGTACGCTCCCTACACTGTATGAGAAAAGTAAAATCATTTATTGATATATAAATCTTTTACAAACAAAGTTTGAGAGTAAATTACCTGTCTTAGTCGAAAGGACTTTTAGGTGGACTTTTATATAATTTTATTATCTCCGCCTTTTCTTTATTTAATGTTGACTCGTCAATTTGATTGACACGATCGTCCACTTCGCTAATATCAATAAATCCTCATAAATTGGCAGAAAAAATCGCTAATTCAATAAAGAACCTTGATAGTGACGATAGTCTGGCCATTGGTATTGAAAGTAAGTGGGGTTCTGGAAAAACATCCTTCGTGAATCTGACACTTGAGAGCTTAAAGGAATCGGATCTTTTAATTATAAAGTTTAATCCTTGGAATTTTTCAGATCAAAATGAACTCATCAAAGATTTTTTTAACTCAATTGCAAGAGAGCTGAGTCAGTGTGATGAGGATATAAAAAACAAAAATACTAATAAGTATACCGCAAACCCCGTTGATTTGATAAGAAGATATTATGTCAAATTACTAAAACGATCAGAAATAACAGTAACGGGATTTAGTTTTTTGTGGTTTAATTTTAGTTTTGGTAAAAAATCTGAATTTCATGATAGTACTCCATTAGAGAAACAGAAAGAGGAGATTAACGGGACTCTAAAAAACGCAGGGAAACGAATAGTGATTGTTATTGATGACATTGACAGATTAGATAAAGAAGAAACGAAGACTGTTTTTAAATTGGTAAAAAATACTGCAAGGTTTAGTAATATAACCTTTCTTCTGACTTATGATAGAAGAAGAGTGTGTAAGCAAGTGAGTGATGAAGAAGTTGATGGGGAGGAGTACTTGAAGAAAATTATACAAATGAGATTTCCTTTGCCAAAGCCGGAGAAACAATACCTGTTCAATATTCTTTTTGCAAGAATTGATTCTGTTATAGATGTGGACAAAAATGATATAGTGCGGTTGCAGCGTCTTTTTCATTCCGGTTTCAAAAATCTTTTCCCCACCGTTCGTGATATAAAGAGATATATAAACAGCATAAGACTTGATTTGGCGGCGATAGGGAGAGAAGAGATAAATCCTGTTGATTTTTTGGGTGTTGGAGCCATCAGAGTATTCGCCCCTGCCATCTATCAATCCATGGTTGATGAAAAAGATGCTTTTATCGGCCTTGATAGTGGTTTTATAAATGATCCTAACCGAAGTGAAGAGCGGGAAAAGAGAAAAAATATCTGTGAAAACATAATAGCGGAAAAATCTCCCGAAGGATTATCTGATATTGTCAAAACAATAATTCATGAACTTTTTCCTCAATGCAGATCTCTTTACTCCAACACACATTATGGTCCTGATTGGGAGTCAGAATGGAGAAAGGAGTTGAGAGTTTGTTCCAAACATTTTTTTGATAGATATTTCTCACTTTCTGTCCCTTCAACATCTGTCTCAGAAAATACCATAAATGATCTTTTAAGGAATATCAACAGTAGGGGGAAGATTCACTAAAAAATTGAAAGAGTTTGAAGAGGACAAGATGTACTCTGTATTTGATCGCCTTTCTGATCACACAGATAGTTTAGACGATCAGGAGCTTCAAAATTTAATTTTGGGAATATTTGATGCTGCCGATCATGTGGAAGATTTGGGAGAAATAAGATTTGATTTTCAG
Source organism: Minisyncoccota bacterium (assembly GCA_965222235.1). Taxonomy (GTDB): domain Bacteria; phylum Patescibacteriota; class Minisyncoccia; order Phycocordibacterales; family JABAAK01; genus JAPPJI01. Next base: position 105,616 of record OZ244939.1, read on the forward strand.
AATATTGATACAAAAGCAATGCTGATTGCCCATGAAACCTTGAAAAAGGTTCAGAAAGAAAAAAGATTTGATTTGATTTCCAAAATCCTTAATGTACAAGAAATATATTTTTCTTGCGCATTATTAATATTTCACTTGAACAAGGAGTTTGAGGATTCTAAGGGAAGAAATTCAGGAGAATCTCCAACATTAACAGGGGATGAGGTTAATAATCTGAAAAGCGTTTTTATTAAAAAAATAAAAGAGCAGGCAAAAAATGGTTCGTTGGCTAACAGCAAAAATCTTCCATATTTCCTTTACAGATGGAAAGAATGGGGTTTAGAGAAAGAGGTAAGAAAGTATGTAAAAGAATTATCACAAACAGATGAAGGGTTGTTGATTCTGCTTGAGAAGTTTGAGTCAGTTTCAACTGAAACAAGCAATGAGGGGACAAAAACGATCAAGAGAGTCGACAAAGAGTCAATCGGACGACCTAATAGATCCTCTTTCTTTGTTTCTATTGGATTGTCTGAAATCATAATTTCCATGATACTAGATTATCCTTATCAAGGCACAACATTCCCACCTTTGTTCTTTTTGCTCCGCTAATGCTCCGCAAAAAGTCTAAAGGTGGGAAAACGAAGCGAAACAGACACACCGAGCCAAAAAGTGAAAAAATAAAATGGTGGTGCGTAAGCACGCCCGTCTTATTTTTGAACGAGCGAGGTGTTGTCTGTGAAGCGAAGTGGTACTCGTTATACTACTGAGCGCGTCTCGCGCCTTTCTGAGCGCACGGAGGATTGACACGCAACAGGGTGGAGTGCGGATCCGGAGTAAGCAGAGCGATAGGGCGCTGTGGTGTTTGGAGCGTACGAGGTATCTTCATGTGCTGAGGGTGGGACTCGAACCCACGACCCTTCGCTCTTCAGGCGAATGCTCTAGCCAACTGAGCTACCTCAGCGATATCGGGCAGTATACACTATTCCGCATTCAGTTAATAGTCTCTTTTAACTTATCAAACGCATCAATCGTGTTTTTGACTTCTGATATAAGTATCGTTGTTTTGTCCCTAATTTCAATTACCGTCTCTTTGTATTCTGTATACAGATAGTATCCGAATCCGGAAACGAACAGAGTTACACACAGAAATACGAATGTTTTCATATGACGCATGGCTCTCTCGGAGCGGAGCATGCGGTTATTCTCTTTCGTGAGACGCGTCAGCTTATCAACTTTCCTTTCCAGGCGGTCAATGTCGTTATTATTCTCTTCCATGTGCATAGTATACCTGTCTCAGGGCCTCCCCGTCAGGATTTGAACCTGAATCTGATCCTTAGGAGGGACCCGTTCTATCCTATTGAACTACGGGGAGAGGCGGTTATTCAGTTATACCGAGCGCCTCCATCACCTTCTGCTTATCAAAGCCGACAATCATTTCAGTATTATCTATGAACATAACCGGCACACCGAGCTGCTGGCTTCGTTCGGTCAACTCCTTCCTCTTTTCTTCATCAGCAGTAACATCGTACTCGGTGTATGCGATTGACCGCTCGTCCAGAAAGTTTTTCAGATCCTTGCAGAAATGACAGCCTGGGGATGTGTATATTTCTATTTTTTTATCCATGTCTCTTTGTTGTATTTTTTAATACACCTGTACTATACCACACCGAACAGGGTCACTGTTCAATCACTTTGAAGTCCTCATTTTCGGTGTACACCTTGTTTTTTACTCCCGGCGCATGCGATCCGACTATCGCAATGCTGTGTATGGGTACGGTTTCGGATGCTTCGCCGGCAATATTTCCGGCGTATTGTTTCCGCAGATTTATCTCTTCCAGCTTCCGTTTCCACTCCTTTTGATTCTCAAATACCCGCCACGTATTATGCAGATGTTCCCCGCTTATCTTCCATGCGTAGATGGAGGTACTGAGATTAAACACACTGAACACCAAAAAGAAAACGACGAAGATGCTGATTATCCATATGCCTTTTATATTCTTTCTGTGCATACACCCTATGGTATAGTATATACCTATATGAGAAACCTTCGTGATGTTTTCAAAAAAACCGTCGTGTGGGGTATTGTTTCTCTGGTCATCATTGCCTTCGTGGTGACATCAATGCCGGGAATTATATAGACAATGCGCCGGCTACCCCGATCTCTTCTGAATGACCTTTAGGAATGTGTCATGCGGAACAGTGACCTTACCGACGGCGCCCATTTTCTGTTTCCCCTTCTTCTGCTTCTCCCGCAGCTTCATTTTTCTGGTAATATCACCGCCGTAGAGTTTTGCAGTAACATCTTTTCTCAGCGCCGGCAGCGTTTTTGAGGCGATAATCTTGCCGTCTATTTTCGCCTGTATCTTCACCGTGAACAGTGTTCTTGGCACGGTCTCGTGGAGAATGCCGACAAATTCACGCGCTTCCCGTTCGGCATGTGTTCGGGAAACAATACTGGAAAACGCGGGGAACAGTTCCTCGGCGAGCAGAATATCCAGGCGGGCGACGTCGGACGGACGGTTTTCAATTCTTCTGTACGACAGCGACGCATAGCCGGAACTGATGCTTTTCAGCCGATCAAAAAAACGGCGCATGAGTTCCCGGAGCGGCATCTCGCCCTCCATAACACAGCGGTTATTGTTAAAGTCCCGCACACTGTTGATGTATCCTTCGTATTCGGAAAATAGGCGCGATACCGCGGATACATACTCCCCGGGCATGATAATTGACACGACAACCCACGGCTCTGTCACTGATTGAATGTCATTACGATCAGGAAATTTTGCCGCCGTGGTCACCGTGCGGACCTCCCCTTTTCTGTCCGTTATGATATAGTCGGTGCTCGGCGAGGTAATGATGAGATCCACATGCGCCTCCCTGCGAATCCGTTCGGTGATAATTTCAAGATGCAGCATACCCAAAAATCCGCAGCGGAATCCCTTGCCGAGCGCGGTTGACTGTTCTTCTTCGTAGGTGAACGCGGCGTCAGACAGGCGCATCTGTTTCAGTGTATGAAGCAGCGCGGTGTGGTTATCGGCCGACTGCGGATACAGCGACGCCCAGACAACCGGCTTCATCTCCCGGTATCCGGGAAATGACGCAACGGCTGCATGTACATGGGCTATGGTATCACCGACTACGGCAATCCCCGGTTCCTTGATGCCGGTCGTGAAATAGCCGATCATTCCTCCGTGCAGTTCGCCGGTCGGGGTGATGTCCGGCTTGAATATGCCGATGCTCTTGAGAATAAATGGCGCCCGCACCTCACGCATCACGAGGCGATCACCCTCTTTGAATGAACCGCTGAATATCCGTGCATATGCGTTTATCCCCGTGTGGGTGGTATAGGAGAAGTCAAAGACCAGCGCCCGGGCTTCTGTTCCCTCTTCCGGCTGCGGGGGCCTGATACCGTCCACCACCGCATTAAGCAGATCATGCACCCCCTCGCCTGTTTTTCCCGACACCAGATGTATATCCTCCTTAGCACACCCAAGCAGATCCGTCACCTCCCTGGAAATGTCGCCGACGCGCGCGTGATCCATATCTATTTTTGAGAGCACGGGTATAACGGTGAGGTCAAGGTCCCGTGCCATATCCAGCACCGCCACGGTCTGCGCCTGCACGCCCTGGGTCGCGTCAACGAGCAGAATGACCCCCTCCACCGCCCGCAGCGAACGGGACACTTCGTATGAAAAATCAATATGACCGGGTGTGTCTATGATATTGAGGGTATATGCCGTACCGTCCTTTGTATGCGTGACGGACACCGGCTGCATCTTTATCGTAATTCCCCGCTCGCGTTCCAGCTCCATTCGGTCAAGCACCTGCTCTTTCATCTGCCGCTTGTCTATCGTCCCGGTGTATTCAAGTATTCTGTCGGCAAGTGTTGATTTTCCGTGGTCAACATGGGCGATGATTGAGATATTCCGTATAGTGTTCATGTATGTCATCATACCGCACCCCGCGGTTCCCGGATATCCCTACCACACCCTGAGCAGCATGCCGAGTATCTCAACGATGCCGTATAAGAAGATGATATAGAAGGCGGTGCCGACAATGAACGCCAGGGCGATGATATTGATAATCTCATTCTTCCGTTTCTTCGCATCATCCAGCGTGCAGATGTTCTTTTTCCTTCTGAGATACGAGATGATAAAGACAAGCAGAGCGATCGCGCCGGCACCGCGAAACAGCCACTTGTACTCGCCGTAAAGCACATCGGCAATCTCACCGGCAACGCTGACCGACACAACGCCAAGTGACAAAAGGATAATCGGGGACAGGCAGCAGAGCGACGCGATAATAGCGGGCACTGTGCCCAGTTTCACAATGTCCCGTATATCCCGCTTCATATCGTATCAGTATACCCCGCCTTATACCGTGTTAATCCGTACCCTGCAGAACGGCTGCCGGTGTCCGTAGTGGCGCCGGTAGTTTGATTTTGACCGGAACCGGATGACCGGAATCTTTTTTTTCCTGCCGACTTTTTCAATAACACCGCTCACCTTCTTCCCTTTGATGTACGGCGCGCCGATATCCGTCTTAGTGCCGTCATCAAATAAAAGCACCCTGTCAAAATCAACGGAGCCCCCCTCTTTACAGGAATCCATAATTTCAATATCAATAACCGTGTTTGTGCTGACGCAGTACTGCTTTCCGCCCGTCTCTATGACTGCAAAATTACTCATGTCTCTATGGTACTACGACCATGTTCCTTTTTCAAGACCCCCAGTGTTTTTCCTGCCGGACGAGCAGGCGGGCATCCCCGGGCTGCGCGAGCAGCTGTTTTACCACCCGCTCAATATGCGCAACCTGTGATCCTTTGCAGAGAAACACCGTATCCGCATCGGCAATGTCCCTGCTCGCCGCCGCCGCCTCATGTGCGGATGCGCAGTGCGCCATATTCGGTCCGTCTCCGTAGCCGGCAGTACCGACTTCAATAACGGTATCGGCGATATCCCGCGCCCGCACTCCGACATCCCGGTGCAGATCGGATGAGTGTTTCCCGATTTGTGCCATTACACCGAGCACCGCCACCTTCTTCGGCATATTCAGTTGTTTCAGTGTATGCAGCGCCTCTTCCATGGCGACAGGAGAAGCGTTATAACTGTCGTCAAGGATGACGCTGCCGTTAAGGCCTCTGAGGATGCGCATTCTTCCGGGTGTCGGCGGCCGTGAAGCGATCCCCTTGCGCATGTCCGAAACGGCTATGCCGGGAAGTACACAGCGTGCGGCCGCAACGGCCGCCGCCATGGACTGCACCACGCCGGTGCCGAGCACCTCGGGGATGTAGAACGGTTCGCGGACTCCGTCAAGCACAAGCACCGCATCGGTGCCCGTCGGACGATTGGTGTCATAGTGAATGCCTGTTTCAGCAACGGATACTGTGTTGCCGTTGAAATCTGTCAGTTTAATATTCTTCGGCAGATCGTTACAGTATCTTTTCTGCACCGCATCCTCTGCGTTGTACACCGCGCATCCGCCCGGTTTTGTCGCCCGCAGAACGGACATCTTTTCCCGGTATATTTCGTCTTTGTTTGAAAAATGTTCCAGATGGACCGGATGTTCCGGCAATCGTGTCATCACGCTCACATCGGGCTTCAGCCATGCGGTGATGGTGGCTATATCTCCCGGATATTCAAGTCCGACCTCAAGTACAATATATTTCGGCAGGCCGATGACTGTTTTAACCATGGCGGCACCCATGATATATATCCATGTGAACGGATTATGCATGCCGGTCGGCAGATCAAATATACTCAGCGGCACACCGATGTCGCTGTTATAGCTCTTGCGGCTGGCACGCACCGGCACCCCCGTCTCGCGAAGCATCGCCGCCAGCATATCCTTGGTTGTCGTCTTTCCCACGCTCCCGGTGACGGCTATGACGGTCGGTCGGTGCAGCGTAATTGCCGCGCGCGCCAGTGCGGTAAGTGCGGCTATGACGATTCGCCTGAGTACCTTTTTCATATATGCCCAGTGTATAGTATGCGGAGCCACCTGTCGGATTTGAACCGACGACCTACGCATTACAAGTGCGTTGCTCTACCAACTGAGCTAAGGTGGCACACCACAATATTACCACACCTACACTAACAGTTCACCGACAATTTTCGCTACTTTTGAGCCGTCCGCCTGTCCCTGCAGTTTGGACATAACACCCTTCATCAGCAGTCCCTGATTCTTTTTCTCCGATACGCCGAGTTCCTGTTTCGTTTCCTCAACAATGCGCCGGATGTCTTCTTCGGCCGTCTCCGGCGGGAGATATGTTTCAAGCACCGCACGTTCGGCTTCCTCGGCGGCGGCCTGTTTCTCCTGACCGGCGACGCGGTACTGTTCGGCCGCCTCGTTCCGCTGCTTCACCTGGCGTTTGAGCACCGCGATGACCTCGGTGTCATCTAATGCCTCCGTCGGTTTCATTTTTTTCTCAACCAGTGCATTTGTGCAGGCGGCGACCGCCAGCCGCAGCGTCTGCAGACGGACTGCATCCCGGGCCCTCATCGCTTCCCGCATGTCCGATTTCAGTGTGTCGTACAGCATATATACGGAGTATACCAGAGAAATTACCCCCCCTCTTCGGTGTGCGGCCTGTCAATCGGTTCCTTGACATATGCGCCCCCTTCTCCCGTGATCTTGTACACATCCTTGTCAATCAGCGCGTACTGCTGCTCCGCCCTGTTGTAATGGTTCACGGCGGTGCCGAGTGACTTGCCGACACCGTGAAACGCTTTGGTGTATGTCTCAAGATGTTTTTTCAGTGACTGCACCTGCGTGATGATTTCTTGCGCATGTTTTTCCACCCTGAACGACCTGAGACCGAGACTGACGGTCTGCAGGTACGCCAGCAGTGTCGTCGGCGAGACGATGATAACTTTGTGGGCGTTAAAGGCGAACTCAAGCATGTTCTGCCCGTCCCCGCCGATTTTCTGTGTGAGCAGATCGTAGTACAGGGCTTCGGACGGTATGAACATAAAGGCATAATCCAGCGTCCCCTCTTCGGGGATGATGTACTTTGCCGTTTCTTTGATGCGCGCCTTGAGATCCTCCCTCAGCCGCCGCTCAATACTGTCCGGATTGTTCGATTCGCCGCAGAGCAGTTTTGTATAGTTATCAAGAGAGAATTTGGCGTCCATGCTGATAATTTTGTCGTCCTGCAGGAATATAACCGCGTCCGCCCGGACACCGTTTTTGAATGTGTACTGTGTCGCGTAGCTGTCGGGCGGCAGGACATTGGCGATGACCCGCTCAAGTATATATTCGCCGACTGCTCCCCGGCGCTGCGGATTCTTCAGCGTCTGTTCCAGCGACTGCAGCTGTTCGGTGAATGAGAGCATTTCCCTGCCCGTTGACTTTATCTCCGTCAGCTCTCTGGTGAAGGACCGTATTTGTTCCTGCAGTTGTTTCTGCATTGATTCTGTATTCTGATGCAGCCTGGTGTCCAGTGTTTTCCTCATCTCCTCCAGCCTGGTGTTGACACCTTTCCCGTCACTCTCCGCATCCTCACGCTTTTTCAATGAACGGAGAAACACGGGAGTCACCAGGATAATCAGGACGGTGAGCAGCGCGATGATGATACCTTCCATGTATGCAGTATATCTGAAAATATTACTCCGAACTGCTGTGTCGCTTGTTATATCATTCAGTTGCCGTGGTATGATACAAAATACGATGCATGATCGCCTTCCACTCGCACTGCTTCCGCTCCTTTCTTTAAATTTGATTAAAAATCCCAAAGCCGCTGTCGGTCTGTCCATCATTCTCCTGGCACTATATTTCGTGATATATGCAACTCTTATTCCTGATATTGCAGTTTTCTCCGTCTAACAAGAAAAGTGGATGGGGGTATGGAGACAGTGCTTGAATTAAAGCATTACTTTGAAAACAATTCGCACGCTTCGCCCACATCAAACAGGTTTCCTCCGTGTCTGTTTGTTTCCACAAAGTAGTGTCCTTTCAGGTTTGGTAAATTGAAACACAGTACTTCACTGTGGAACAAGATGCCATCAAATACATCTTTCGGAAGGGAAACAATACTTGTTATCTCCGGATACTCACCGCGTGCAAACTTCATCCATCTCTTACTTACTTCGGTTTGGTTTAATCTAAATCCGTATGGTGTGAACATAACTATCGGCATGTTTTTACCGAATAACTCTATTGCTTTTTGTAACCATATTTCTGGCAACAATGGTCTGCCACCATAATTTTCTTTTATACACTGTTTCGTCTTTCCATCTATGTTAAAAGGTGGATTCATAATTACAAGAGAAACATCTTCCTCAACTTTATCACTCGTTAATTCTAAATAATTTAACACTTTTGTTTCTGGGAAACCTTGATCCTCTATGTCAACGCCGACAACATCATACCCGCTCTTCTCCCATGGCAATAGGAGTGATCCTCCGCCAACACAAGGATCAAAAATCACTCCATTTTCTTTTTTTATGCTTGGTTCCAAAATGTTAAAGAGAAAATCACTCACCTCTATTGGTGTATAGATAGTCGCCTTCTTTTGGGTAGTGTAGAAGTTGTTTCTGTCCACTCGGTACATACTTGAAGTATACCCCACTTCAAATATTGTTGCTATAATATCGGTATGATTTTTAAGGTACTCGTAATCTTATTGTTGGTGGCAATACTTGCTGCAATCACTGCTCCAGTATGGTTCTCAGTGTTGCTGCTGTTCTTATTCACCTCAACACCTGTATAGATACTGCAAATAGTTGCGATTTGTCAATTATCTCTTTGGAAAACAATAACATCAAACCTATTATTGAATACAAAAAGTAAGAAGGACTCCCAACGCACAAACACGTTTCGGACCCCCTCTCATATTGATACACCATCTTTACCTTCCGGCGGAGGGGGAGGGATTCGAACCCTCGATACGGGTATGAAACCGTATACCAGTTTTCGAAACCGGCGCTTTCAACCACTCAGCCACCCCTCCTGTATCCCCTACAGTACCACACAGTTACCGGTCCGGCGGTATCGCATAGTATGAGATGAGGAATTTTGTCAGAGCACTGAACGGGCGAGCGAGCGTATCCGAGGCAAACTGCGCCTGCGGATCAACGGCATACAGGAAGATAATATACTCCGGATTCCGGGCCGGGAAATATCCGACGAATGAATGAAGGAACTTCCCTTCCGCATATTTACCGGTCTTCGGATCCACTAGCTGTGCCGTTCCCGTCTTCGCGGCAATGCTGTATCTGGTATTGCGCAGTGAGCCGCCGAGCACGCCGCGGTCATATGCCCGAATGAGATATTCAGTCACCTGATCCACAGTTGACTCCTTGAATACCCGCTTCCGCTCCCTGATATTCGCGGTGTCAGTGTTTGTCGGCGCAGTGATGATACCGCCGACATGCGACTGCTGAATATCAGAGACCACATACGGCTGGATAATGAGACCGCCGTTCGCTAACGAGGCAAAGGCCCTGATCGCCGCTATCGGTGTCACAGCGATGCCGTGACCGTATGACGCGGTCGCAAATTCTATCGTTCTGCTGCTGTTCAGGTTGCTGACAAGTCCCGGGACTTCCTTGGGCAGGTCAATACGGGTCACATCATTGAACCGGAAACGCTGGATATAGTCCTTGTAGATGCCGACCGTTGTTTTTTCCAGCAGGAAAACGGCGCCGGTGTTCAGCGACTGGGAGATAATGGTCTGGATAGGCGTGTTCGGTCCGCGTCCCCGCTTATCGTAGTTTGAAATTTTCCGACCGTCGATAACGACACTGCCGGTATCGTTATACGTGTCTTCCGGTGAAACCCGTCCGGAATCCAACGCTATCGCCAGTGTCAATGCCTTGAACACGGATCCCATTTCATACACATCCTCAATATTCGGATTATTGAACAGCGAATAGTCGCTGACCGTGTTAAAGGTGTTCGGATTGAACGTCGGCACGGCGCCCATGGCGACCACCATCCCGTTATATGGATTCATGATAATACCGCCCACCTTTTTCGCCTCCCATCTTTTCTGTATATCCTTCAGCTGCACTTCAAGCTCCCGCTGCGCGTTAATGTCAATGCTCAAAAAGACACTGCCGCCTCCGGAAGACTTTGTTCGCGGTACTTCATTGAGCTGCTCTTTCAGCACCGTACCCGTACTCTTCACCGTCTTATTGGAAACACTGAGTACATCGTCAAAAATATTTTCAATACCGTACTGCCCTCTCGTCGCATCATTACTGTCAACCGATACGAAGCCGACCACGTGCGCGCCGAGTGAGCCGTGGATATATTCCCGTTTCTTGAAAGATTCAAGCCACACCCCCGTTAAACCGTAGTTTGTGATTCTCTTCTGAATGCCGTCCCGGACCGACTTTGACAGATCTTTTGTGATAACTTCATACTCGTCGTTATTCGGCTTCCGCGCCCGCGCCAGAAAATCCTCGCGATCAATGTCTATTTCCTCGTTCAGGTGTTCATATATTTCCTCAAGATCGTCCTGACGCAGCTCAAGCGGTGATATATTCAGATTGTATCCGAAGTGGGTTGACGCGACGAGATGCGGTGCCCCCTCCTTGTCGGTAAAGAAAATGTGGCCCCGGTCGCCGACGCTTCTGAACGGCAGATGCGCACCGACCACTCCTTTTATGCTTTTATTGAACTGATTATCATAGAGCAGGTATATGGTGAGCAAAGCGATGATGAGTATGCAGTAGAGCGGAACATATGCACTTTCCAGCACCTTGTTATATATACGATTCATACATGTGGGTAGTGTCAGTATACGGCATGACAGCTACTGCGAAACGGAAACGGTAACCGGTTCGGCTATGACGAGGTGTGTTGCCGTGAGGTCCGTATCTCTCCACATGGTAACGCTGTGCCCCGATGCGGCCATAATCTCAATTTGCAGCGTCTGTATATCTTTTTCAATATCCCAGGCGATCGTGTTGTTGTGCGTTGCCATATATACAAAATACATGTTGGCCGCTATGGCGACGATGCTCAGTGTCGCCAGTGCCGGCACCAGCCGATGTATGTAGATTGTCAAAGTATTCTTCATGTTATATATGTGTAAAGGTTCGTAATACGGCGCTTCGGGACCGGGGATTGGCTGACTGCTCTTCCGAAGAAGCCCGCACCGCCTTTTTTCCGTTCCGGTGTCCGATACCCCCGTTCTCCCACGCTCTGAATGTTTGTTTCACTATCCTGTCCTCCAGGCTGTGAAATGAAAGCATCACTGTTCGTGATCCGCGGTGCATGAGTGCCGGTAGCGCACCGAGAAAATCCCGCAGTGCTTCCAGCTCATCGTTGACGGCAATTCGTATCGCCTGAAATGTTCTGGTTGCCGCATGCACGTTGCGCGGATGCATCTTTCTCGGAATCGCCCCCGAAACAATGTCCGCGAGCTGCCGCGATGTTGTGATATATTTTTCCGCACGGGCGGTGACAATGTGATCCGCTATTCTGTCCGCCCATCGCTCTTCACCGTATTCCCGAATGATATCCGCGATCTTTTCCTTCTCAAAGGTGTTCACTATCTCCGTTGCCGTAAGGGAACATCCGTTTTTCCGTGTGCTGTAGCACATGATAAGCGGTTCATCGCCCCGGAAAGAAAATCCCCTTCCGCTTTGTATCTGGTGAACGCCCCACCCAAAATCAGCAAGGATTGCATCATACGTTTGTATACCTAGGTCAGATGATATGTCTGCAATATGCCTGAAATTACCTTCAACAACATGAGCGGTGACGTGTTCCGGCACTATGAGGCGGGCTTTTGCTCCGCCGAGTGCCGTGCTGTCGGCATCTATACCGACAAATGTTCCGCGTTTCAGTTCGTTGAGCATGCACTGCGCATGTCCGGCGGTACCGATCGTTGCATCAAGAACCGTGTCGCCCGGTGCGATACTGAGTGCCGCTATCGTTTCCCGAAGCAGTACTGGCGTATGTGTCTCCATACCCGCTACTGCTCGTCGCTGAGCCGCTGAAACTCCTCGCTTTCCGCAAGTTTTCTCACTTCATCCATGTCCGGCATACCGTCGGATACCCATCGCTTGGAGCTCCAAATCTGAAACCCTTCGTCCGTGCCGATGAATACGACGGTGTCGCCGAGTTCGGCGAATGACGCCAGGTGATCCGGTATGACAATTCTTCCTGAGGAATCAAGATCAACCTGATCACCCACTGTGAGAAACCGGGAAATCTTCCGGTGTTTTTCATTAATTGACAGCCGCCTGTTCAGCTGCTGCGCTTTTGTTTTTCCGCCTTCCCACAGTTTCGCCGAATATACACTGAGACAACCGTCAAGGTGTCTCGTTATAACCACAGCCCCGCCAATCTCCTGCCGATACCGGGTTGGGATGGAGATCCTTCGCTTTGTATCCATTGTTAAATGTATTTCCGAGAGCATAGGGTATGGTCTTATTCCCCACCACAATTCTACTGTATCCCACTTCATTCCACTGTATTCCACAAAACCCCACAGTTTTCCACATTTGAGTATTTATATTCCCAAAAACCCTTATTTACCAAGCTTTTTTGTTGACTCTTTTTTCTGCCCTATGTGGAAAAACACCGAGATCCGCTATTGACAACAGTACTACGGATGCTACACTTAACAAACAGTGAGCGAAGAAACTTTTATCACCACCAAAGAAAAACAGGAGTTTGAGCGGGAGCTTGAACATCTGAAAAAGGTGGAGCGGGTTAAGATTCTTGAGCAGTTAAAAGTTGCCCGTTCGTACGGTGATCTGCGGGAAAACAGCGAGTATGACGCAGCACGAAAAAAACAGGCGGCGGTTGAAGGCCGCATCGGTGAGATTGAAAATATATTAAAGTCCACGCGGGTGGTCAACGAAGATCACGAGATAGAAACGGTGACGATCGGCAATACCGTTGATGTTGAAATATCCGGTCAGGGAAAGAAAATATTTGATATAGGCACTAAGGGAAAAAATATTGCGATTTCCCCCCACTCTCCCATAGCCAAGGGGCTGCTCGGCAAGCGGGTCGGTGAAATTGTCACCCTTACCATACCGAAGGGACCGGTGACGATGAAAATTGCCGATATCAGCTGATTACTGCTGCATATATGACGGCGCATACAGCCGCATGCTGTCGAAAAATAGTTTGGCCGCGCTGATTGCGCCGCCCCCCCGTTTTCCGTATTCCATGACAATGGCGAATGTATACTGCGGATTTTCATACGGGAAAAAACCGATGAGAAGCGAATGGACAAAACCGCCCCTGCCCACCTGCGCGGTACCGGTTTTCACCGCAAGGTTATACGCATCGTTCGCAAGCTCCTTCGCCGTTCCCTCGGTAATTGTTTTCCGCATGCCGCGACGTACGATACTCAGCGTTTCCTCGGAAATGGCGAGCGAAATCTTCTCCCCTTCCTCATGCGCGATGAGATGGGGTTCAACCAGATAGCCCCCGTTCACTAACGCGGCCGATGCGCGCGCCATCTGCAGCGGCGTTACCTGAAACGCATACTGGCCGATAACGGTGTTGTATGTGTCTCCCACACGCCAATCTTCGTCATAGACACTTTCTTTCCACTCCCGGCTCGGCACCAGCCCCGCCGGCTCGTGGAATATACCGAGCCGCGTCGGCGCACCGTATCCGAAGATGCTCGCGTAAGTTTTCAGGCGGTCAATGCCGAGGCCTGCCTGCCGCTCATACCCGCCGCCGACATGATAGAAATACACATTTGATGAATGTGCCAGTGCGCCGTATATATCCAGCGGTCCGTGCACCTTCCAATCTTTGTAGGTGTAGACGATGGACGAATCATACGGGTTCTGTACGGTGATATATCCGTTGCTGACAATAATAGTGTGCGGAGAAACAACATTCTCCTCCAGTGCAGCGACGGCAAAAAATGGTTTTATGGTTGATCCCGGGCTGTACAGGCCCGATACGGCTCTGCTGACAAATATGCCGTTCTCCCCACCTTCTCCGGCGCTTTCAGGGGTGTTTGTCAGCAGATTGTTGTCAAACTCGGGGTATGAGGTAAGTGCTATGATCTCTCCGGTGTTGCTGTTCAGCAGCACGCCGGAACCCGCCCGGAATCCGACCTGATTCACTGTCTTTTTGATTGATTGGTACAAAAATTTTTGCACATCGGCATCAATGGACGTAACGATATCCTCACCGTCGGATGCTTCCTCAATAAATCGTTCAGAAACGGTCTCCCCCTTTGCGTCCTTTTCAAGAATGAACGACCCGTTTTTTCCCGAAAGCTCCAGATCATACATTTCTTCAAGCCCCCCTTCCCCTTCGGTTTTCTGCCGGTAATAGTTATCGGAACTGTCCTTCTTCGGATACCGCACAAAGCCGAGCAGTGTACTGAATCCCGGCGCCAGATAGTTTCGCGCCGGTATATCATTGATAATGTCGCCGGTATTCCATGCGAGTGCCGTGCCGTTTCTGTCATGAATGTCACCACGGACCGCCAGCACCGGCACCCGTATGAATGTATTATTCTCGCTGATATACCGATAGGTATCCCCCGCGGCTATCTGCAGCATCCCGACACGGAAAATGGTGTATATGACGGCGAGCATAAGAATGGCCGCAAGCAGATATATGTGGCGTCTGGTGACCGCATACCGCAGTCGTCCTTCACCGTGGCTGACAAGGAAATTTTTCGCACCGCTGTCCGTAAATGTTTCATGCAGGTTTAATCTCAGCCTGGGCTGTCTTTTTTTTCTGAATAGGTGTCTGATCATATTCTGCTGATATGTTTGAGAAATGCATAAAAGAGCAGTCCCGGTATCGTATAGAATGTCAGCGATGTCCATATAGACGCTCCTGAAGGCAGAAATAATGAATCAACGAGCACGGAAAACACAATCGCGGCCACGTGCGCGCCGCAGGCGACCGCAATCAAAGGAAAGGCCGCCAGCCCGGCAAACGGCAAAAGCGGCGCGAGCACCATACCGCTCACCAGGACACCGTATCCGATAGTTTTCTTTCGCATGTCATTCATATATTATTCCGTTTCTTTATCTTCATACTTCCGCCTGATCTCCTCCTCCTGTTCCCTGATCGCCTGTTCCTTTTTAGACTCGTCCACGCTTATACCTCCGTCGTGCCGCAGATACAGCACGGACATACCGGCGGGATTCTCGGCAATGACGCTGCCGATTCGCTGTATGTTTCTCTCCGAGATTTCATCAACGGTGATGACGGAACCCGCAACCGCTCCCGTTGTCTGATGGATAATGGATTTTCCGTACCGTATGCTCCGGTCTATCGGTGTAATGAGATGAAAACCGCCGCCGCCGACTCCCTTTCCCTCCGCCACATGTCCGTCCACCGAGAAGATTTCCTTGCTGAGAGCGGAACTGAACAGCACAACGGTATAGAGCGAACCGCGCTGTTTATCAATGTATCCGACCGGCATTCCTTTTTCAGTGTAGACATACGGGGATCCGGTATACGGTCTGCCGGTTCTCTCGGTCACCAGCACGCTGTCATACGGCGTCTGCGGCGGGCGGGCGATGACATACAGCGGAACTGTGCCCGGCTCATCCGCCGCCGCAGGCTGAATCTCCGGATGTGACGGATACCGATATATAGCTGAAAACAACGCGCTTGATACCGTAACATACAGGGACGGAAACAGCAGGTAGCTGACCAGTACGCCGCTTATAAGAAGGTAGGATATATAAATGCCCGCCATTTGTTCTTTTCGCATGTATACATACTACTACACCTATAAGAAATATTTTTCATACCGGGATGAGTGTCGCGCTATCATCACCGTGCCCCGCGCAACCACGGTTGTCGGACCGTCCGGTATAACAATGTTAAGATTGAGAGAATCTTTTATCCGATCTGAAAAACTGTGAATGAGCGGTCCGCCGCCCACAAACAAAATCCCGTTATTCTGCAGATCAGCGAGCACTTCGGGCGAGGCGTGTTTCGTAAATGCGTTAATGTGCGTCACTATCTCTTCAACGCACGGAGTGATGAAGTGAAGCACCTCGTCAAAGGTTACATCAATTTCCATCGGCAGATCATTGGACACGTTTCTTCCCTGTACCCTGAACATTTTTCTCTCAATTGCCGACTGCATAATAGCCACCTTTAAATCTTCCGCCGTCCGTATACCGACGGCCATCTGCCGCTTCTCCCTGAGCCCGTTCATAATAGCACGGTCAAATGCATTTCCGGCGACGCGAATGCTGTCGGAGGCGATGATCTCTCCGCCCACCAAAATCATAGCATCGCTGGTGCCGCCGCCGACGTCAACAACCATGCTTGATGTTTCCTCCTTCAACGACAGGCCCAGTCCGACCGCAGCGGCCAACGGCTCATAGACAATATGAATTCGCCGGGCACCGGCATCAATTGCGGCATCCCTGACGGCGTTGATTTCCGTCTGCGTCGTGCAGCACGGAACGCCCACGACGACCTCGGGGCCGAGAATTTTCGGGGACATATCCTGCACACTGCGGAATATATATTCAAATAACTGTTCGGTCACCTCATAGTCATACACAACACCCTTCTGTACCGGCTGTACCACTTCTATATGCTCCGGCGTGCGCCCTATCATCACCCGGGCCCGTTTGCCGACCGCAATGACCTGTTCTGTTTTTTTGTTCACCGCAACCAGCGTCGGCTCCGACAGCACAATCCCCTTGTCCTCAAGATACACGACGGTGGTGGCTGTTCCCAGATCAACACCGACACGATTTGAGAAGAAATCAATCAACGAAGAGTTTTTTTCCGAACGGACCGGCTCTTCAGCCGCCCTGTCACCGTCTTTCTTCCGAAAGAACGCGCCCATCTTCGGCAGCACCTTTCTGATCCCGGTCATTGCAGTGCTGGTTGTCTCTTTCTTCTCCATAGCTATGCCTGTATGCCGGCCATTTTGCTTTTACACATATCATCTATCTCCGCATTTGCTCCGTCAACTTCCTCCTGTATCTGTTTCTTCAGCATAAATTCTTCATCCTCCGATATGCTGTCTCCCGTTTTTCTTTTCCGTATGTCGCCGATCAGTTTTTCCCGTACCCCGCGAATTGATTTCTTCGCTTCCTCAGCCCGCTCTTTCACGACTCTGGCGAGCATATCCCTGCGCTCAGCGGTCAACTCATGCGCCGTTATTCTGATACCCGTATCATTGACTGACACTGTTGCGGACGGCACCTGCTCCCGCAGCGCCGTTTCCATTTCCTGCGTCAATGTCTGATCATACGGAACAACCAGCAGCACTCTCGGTTCTTCTGAGGTGACGGAGGCGGCGTAATGCAAAGCCGTCTTCGCGCCGTACGCAGATATCGTCACGCCGTTCAGCAATGACGGCAACATGGCGCCGGACTGTATACCGGCAAACTCCTCACTCAGCCAGCCCGTTATCTCCCTTTTTCTCTCTAAAAATAGTCTTCGGTCATCGCTCATAGGTATATAGTAGCACAGGGCCGTTTTCAAGCAAAAGATGCCCGCGGGAATCAGATAAATGCGAATATCTGAAGTGTTCCTTTGTGCAGCGCACCGTGGTCAACGGCATCGCGCAGGTGCTCAACCGCCCTGCGGCACCGATCAACCGTATCGGCATCACCCGATGTCCTGATGGCGGTATGAAGATATATTTCGGCATCCCGGAGCAGTGCGAGAATTGCGGTGTGGCGAACACCTTCCCCCCGATCCCACAGTGTGTCAATCATGGCAAGCCGCTTTTTCGGCGCAGCACCGATGAACTCGGTGAAGTGCTCTGAAAGCGCGTTTCCGTCTTCCCCGTTGTTTTCAACAACATAGCAACGGGAGAGGAGTGTTTCCAGAACGGCGGTACCGGGCGGAAAGACGATAAAAAAGTATACTCCCTGCTGCATTTCTTCAAGTATTTTAAGCAGCGCATTCTGTGCCTGCACCGATGCACCGGTCGCCTCAAGAATTACCCGGCGCATCGGCGCATCTGTTGAATGGTGTGCGTACTCATGGAGCCAGCGCACATCCTCAACGCTGAGATGTTTCCCGATTCGTATGACATATCGTTCCTCATGCACATTCGTCTCCACATGTTCGGGAACCGTGCCGAATATGATATATGCATGGTGCTGCGGACGCTCGCAGATGTCTTCAAAATTCATGTAGGTATAGTAACATCCGGGGTGTGCCGTACGCTATTCCTCCCCCCCGCACCGGTTGAGGACAAACGAAACGGTGTCCAACAGATGCCCTATATCCTCAGTCTCATCCAAGGATGTGCCGTAACGCAGCTTCAGCACACTGCTGACGGCATCGCGCGCGGTTTTCATCTCCTCCTGTTTTTCCTGCTCTGTCGCTCCGGTTCTGTTCAGGTGCCGCTCCAGCGTTTCTTCAACCAATTCGGTGTACAGAGCAGCGATGGTCGGCTGCTCGGCGCGCGCGGGCAGTGCACAACCGGAGAGATGCGCGAGCACTTCGGGAGATATAGAGCCGGTGCACCGCATACCGCCGGGAAATGTCCATGTCGGATACCGTTGTATGTTCTCATCCCCGCACACCTGTTTCTGACTTTTTCGGTCGGGTTCCGAACATTCAACATACGGAAGGGCATCGTCAACCGGGGAAAATTCGCTCTTCTGCTGCGCGCACAGCGGACACCAAAAGGCACCGTAGAATACGGCATTGTTCTCCGTCAGACACTGTGCAAGTTCCGAGAGCGCGGCGCGGCGCGGCGCTTCAGATCGATCCGCGTACCACAAGCCGGCGACAACCAGTGCCGCTATCACCACAGCCGCCGTGCCGTAGAGTAGACAGATCCTCTGTTCCATATACCGCTGAGTATACCATTATTTCGACAGCAGTGCGCGGCGATGAAAATCCAGATGTCCCGTCTGAATGCTTCTGCCGATACCTCTGATGACGGCATACTCCGGTTCGTCCGCGACGTACACCGGCACATTAATCTGACGCTCAATAACTTGTGCGATATTGTTGAGCTTCGCGACACCGCCGGTTAGGATAATACCCCCTTCAATAATATCGGAAGCGAGTTCGGGGGCGGTGTTCTGAAACAGATTCACAATAGTCTCCAGTATCTTCTGTATCTCACCCTGAACCGCCTCGGCGATATCGTTGGATGTAATGCGAATAATGCGGGGGAGTCGGGAGTTAACATCACTCCCTTTCACCTTTACCTCCGACGGCGATTCGGAAAGCGTGGCGGAACCGATGGTTTCTTTCACCTGCCTGGCGACATCCTCGCTGATGAGCAGATGGTGCTGGCGCTGTATGTGCCGGACGACAGATGCATCCATATCATTTCCGCCGATTTTCGTTGAGCTGTAGCCGCTCATACCTCCCAGAGATATGACGGCGGCTTCGGTCAGACCCGCACCGATGTCGGTAATCATACGGCCGTGCAGTTCATCGCGGTCCATGCCGACACCGAACGCGGCAAGAATGACTTTTTGCTCGGTGAAAACATTTCTGGCGCCGGTGCGCTTGCAGGTCTGAATCACCGCACGCTCTTCCATGCTGGTGACTTCGGTCGGGGTGCTGATTAAAATGTCGTTTCTGATAACCTGAAACATACCCCGAACTTTTTTCAGCGCTTCATACAGGTATTGCTCGGCGATGCGTTCATCCTGAATGACGCCGTGAGAAACAATGTTATGTATTGATATACTGTCCGGCGCCCTGCCGACCATTTCATGCGCGCAGTCGCCGACACATACCAGCTTCTTATGCTTCTCTTCTCCCTCAAACGCAAGTGCGCTCGGCTCGTCAAAAACGATACCGTTGTACGGAAGATATATCCTGGTGCGTGAGGTACCCAAATCAATGCCGACATCGCGGGAAAAGGAGAATAGTGCCATGTACGGAGTATACCACAGCGGTATTTTAGCATCCCCTTCCCTGCTACACTGGGTATGTATGGACTCAATCGGCAGACATATTCCGTCTTTTTTGAAGGATAAAAAAAACCCGACCTCGGAGCGGGCCCATGTAATACAGACAATATGCGACACGCTGTTTGACGATACACAGTTCAAAAAAATACTCGGTCAGACGCGGCAATTTACGGTGAGTGAAATCAGATCAATTTTTGACCAGTCAAAGGGCTGGGAGAAAAACCCTCAGGCGCTTTTCTGGAAACTGTTGCGGGAAAAACAGGTACTGATCCGCGATCAGATCGATCCGGACAGCTAAGCCGCCGCCGATTTTAGATACGCAATGATGTCATCGCTTTCATACATCGTGATATTTTTTTCTTCGTCTATGAGAAACGGCACCTGGCGCTTTCCGCCGCGCTTCATCAACAGGTCACTGTGTTCCTGCTCCGCTATATCCTTCAGTGTCACCGGTATGTTGTGCTCGTTGGTGAACGCGAGAACTTTCTGGCAGAACGGACAGTTCGGTTTGTATAGCAGTGTGTACATAAATATATTTCTTTTAAAATAGTAATGGTCACATTGTATCATATCCGCCGTGTGGTACCATGTGGAAGGATGTACGCTGTGCACCTGTCTTCAACAATCAAAAGAGGAGTATCCCTCAATGATTACCCTTCCGACACGACCGAGCATTCACCGGATACGGCGGGAAACCGTCCGTGTCTACAAACATCTGGCCGACTTTTCCATAACCGCGAAAGTGTCGGGCAACGCGGAGAGAGACGCCGCCATCGGCGCCGCTCAATCCAGAAACCCCGCCACTCTGCTGGAGCGCATGCTGGAGCTCACCCTCCAGGCGGTGAAGCGCATCATCGGTCGATATTTCCGTAACTACGGTCATTCATCGGTTGGCGAAATGGGCAACCTCTATCTTTCCTTTGAGGGAATTTCAATGATCGGCGCACTGCGCACGATTAATTTCCCGCTCTTCAGGGGACAAGAAGCGTCAACCCGATATCTTGACTTCAGCGAGCCGCGGTACAGACTCCCTCAGTCCCTGTCCGTAAATCAGCATCTCCTTACCACCGTTGAACATGCGGTGCATGAGTGGTTTGGTCTGTACCGCGATGTGCTGGATATATGCCGAAATGCGTTCCGCAAAGACGGCATGCCGGAGAGTGAGATTGAGCCGCGCGCATTTGACATCGCGGGGGCATTTCTGCCCGTCGCCGCGAAAACAAGTGTAGTCATGACCTGCGATATACGGAACGCAATTGAGCAGGCGTGGCGCCTGCAGTCACATCTGGATGAAGAGGAGACACGCTGCATCGGCGAACACATGCTCGCGATAATTGACAATCTGTGCCCCAACTCGGTGAAGGAGCGTACGGAACAGGACTTGGCGGACTTACACTATGTCAGAACGATGCTGTGGGTGCTGAGCCGGGAGGACTCCGATGTATCGGCGGCACGTCAGCACAATCTCTGCTTCGCTGCAAGCACGGCCGACGCGGAAGACAATGACGGTCAGCTGAGCGACAATGAGGGGGGGGTTGCGGCTCGGATGGACTACGGGAATTTCAATTCGCAGGCATTATTCAAGGATGTCATCATGAATCCCGGTCGGGACGTCGTCCTTCGTCGCCCCGACAGCATTCTCGGACGATACGGTTCCATCACCGGCACCGGTGAGCTGTCATTCCGCTCCATGCGGGACATGTGGCGGCACCGTCCGTACGCCAAGGAGTTCCATCTCCTCCCGTACACCTTCGCCGACTGGTACATCCGGCAGCTGCCAATCGAACACCGATCACGGATTGAGGAACGAATAGACGCTATCTACAGCACGCTGAAGCCCGTTGGGATACAACTGAGAAAAGACCTGCTCTACGCGATGCCGATGGGAATAATGAGCCGGTTTGAAATGACCGGGCCGCTGGACAAGTGGCTGTATCTCCTCAGACTTCGTTCCGGCGTGAAGGTGCATCCCGAAGTTCGGGGCATCGTACACAGCTGGATTCGCGATCTGGCGGAACACCTGTCATGCTCTGAAGACCTCTTCGGAGATATGACCCCGTCCGCGGATTACCGCAAGCGGTCCGGCGACAAATGAAACTTCACCCCCTCCGAACCGGGCATCCGGTTCGGAGGGGTTTCCTTATATCAACGTGTGTATTCCACTTGTCACTTCCCCGCCGTCATATATACTGTTATATATTCCGCGGTAGCTCAGCGGTAGAGCAACCGGCTGTTAACCGGTAGGTCGCAGGTTCGAATCCCGCCCGCGGAGCCCAATAGTACAAAGAGAAGAAAAGTATCTTTCTATCCGCGACTTTACCGACAATATGAAACGCGAAGCCTACGAAAGACAGAAGGGTTTCTGTGTGAAATGTGAAGATTATTTTGAGATTGAAGAAATGGAGGCTGATCACACTGACCCTTGATATGAGGGCGGTAAAACAATTACAGAAAATTGCCAGATGTTGTGTAAAAAGACAGCCGGATTAAAACTAGAAAGTAAAATGAAAAGATTGTTCCCTAGTGTCTAATACACGAGACATATGACGATGTGTGCAATGGGTTAGAAGTGTATTCAGAAGCGATACATTACGGGAAAATTATTAATGGTGGAATAAAGCATTGTCGCCATATTTATTATGAAGATATAATGAAAGTTTTGAGTACAGGAAAATATTGGAAAAATATATAACAATATTTTTTATTATTTATCCACCCCTGGTTATGGTTTCCCCTGGATTTGGTTTGGGTAATGTTTGGGGATTTTGAGGATCACGCCCCTTGGTTATAGTTTCCCCTTGATTTGGTCTTGGTAATACAGAAGAATCATCCTTTGACGGTTTTGACGGTTGTGGTTGGGCTGATTTATTATCTTTGGACATAATTAAATAATAGCAGTATATCACAAAAAATCTAAATTATTAAGGACAGTATAAATGGAAGTACCAGTAGGAATGAAGCAGCGATGAAAAAATATACTGCCCAACGATATAATAAAACTTTTTTCTCTAAAATACTGTTATTATTAGTAAAAGCATGTTGAGCGTCACTTATGAGTTGTAAAAGTAAATCTTTTTCAGGCTTTTCTAAATATTCAGGGTATTTCTTAAGATTTACAGAAATTGTTAAGTATTTTTTAGGGTGAGTTACAATAAGAAGGAAAATCACTGAAACTATAAGTAGCAATAAACCAGACATGCTTGCACAAAGACTTTTTCCACCAAGATTGTCAATAATAATGGGTACTGAAATAAATGCTGAATATCCAGTCATTAGAGCAATCTCAATTCCTATTAAAGTTGCAGCTTTTCCATCCAAACAATTATCGGCACTTGATAGGTGATCAATCTTGTTTTTCACTGATTCAAATAAAATTTTAAGCCCGTTATTTTCTTCTTTCATTTAATTTTCACACTTTTATAATGTACAGTTTAACATAATATTTTTATCCTCTGTTATAATAATACCTATATGAATACACGGAATAGATGGCCTAAGCAGGATGTGAAACATGATGATATCGTTTTTGATACCTATAATCCTCGATTACCTCTCGAGCAGATAGGAATGCTGAATCAGGAAAAACTTTATAATTTCTTGATAGAAAGCGGGGCTGACAGGATAGCGTATCAGATGCGTATTGATGGCTTTCATAACAGTGAAATACTAATCGTAGTGAAAGAGGGTAGCAAATTTGTGGTTGTTGACGGCAACAGACGCCTGGCAGCTTTTCGGTATGCATGTAAAAAAGAATGGGTAGACGGTATTATCACCTTATTGCCCATCACTATCGCTCCGTCCCGGGAAGAAGCCGATCAGGAGATAGTAACTAAACATGTCGGCAATCTAAAATCTAATTGGAATTCATTGAATCAATTAAATAAGTTGCAGGAAATTGTTTCAAGATCAAAAGTATCATTGGTTGAAATTAGCAGACAACATCCAGCGCTAGGAAAAGAAAAAGGAATAAAAAGAAGATTAAAAAATCTTGCGATATATAATATTATTACTCGGCAACCATGGTTGACTGAGAAAGAAAAGAACATCCTCAAACAGCGCGGTATTAACATGATTAATCGTTTTTTCACCTCGAAATCCAGCAATGTATTTTTTGATTGGGATGCTATGGATTATCCGTTTGATGAATTAGAATTGGAACGAAAAATTAATGACCCCGCGAGCAAGCGTATTATTAAACGGTATATCTTAAACAGGAACACATCAGCACAAATTAAAGCTTCGGAGGTAGAGAAGATATATCAATCCACAACATCTTCATCAGAATCCGACAAACAAGGCAGAAAGGTTTCTACTCAAAAGAAAACTACAGAGCGAACAGTTTTGGTGCCGAATGACTGCACCATTACCATAATAAAGCAAGGGAGAATAAAAAATATATACTTGGAACTTAAAAATGATCTACGGGTGGATAAAACACCGAATGCGGCTGCAGTACTTTTCAGAGTTTTTATTGAGTTGAGCTTAGATCACTACCTGGAGAAAAAGATGAGGTATATTCCCGGAAGAAACGAGAACATTTCTGGAAAGATCACTAAAGTTACGAACTATATGGAAAAAGAAGAAATTGCCAATAAAAACCAACTGAACAATATCAGGGGCGTTGGATCTGGAAACACTTACTTAAGTATAGAGAATTTTCACGCATATGTACACTCAACAAGAACTTCACCGACGCCGGAGGATATCAAACTGAAGTGGGACAATCTGCAGGAGTTTTTTGAGATGTTGTGGGATGATGTATCATAAAAGTAGTATGAAAACACCGCTTAGGTATCCTGGAGGGAAGGCGAAATTCGCTCCATATTTTTCTAATTTCATAGACGAGATGGGTATTAAAGATGCTATTTTTGTTGAGCCATTCTGCGGTGGTGCGGGTGCGGCGATAAAATTGTTGTTAGCAAGGAAGGTAAAAAAAATTTATATCAATGATTTTGACAGAAGTATTTATGCATTTTGGCATACCATCCTTAATGATTCAGAAAAAATAATTAAAAAAATCAGAAGGGCCCCTGTAACCATAGAGCAATTTGATAAGCAGCGACTTATACAAAAAAGGAAAGATTCCGTTGATTTATTTACCTTGGGATTTTCCACCTTTTTTTTGAATCGTACCGCTTTTTCAGGTATTTTGACCGGTGGTCCGATAGGCGGCAGAGCGCAAAACGGTCCGTATATGTTAGGGTGTCGTTTTAACAAAGAAGATTTGATACAGAGAATACAACTATTGTTCCGTCATAAGAATCAAATAAAGATTTTTAATAAAGATGCGGTTGATTTTTTGGCGATGCTTGTTATAAAAAAACTGCCGAAATCAAGAACAATATTTTACATCGATCCTCCTTATTTTGAAAAAGGTGTGTACTTGTATAAAAACAGCTATTTAACAGAAGATCATAAAGTGCTGGAAAACACACTAAGAAAAACAAAAAAAGCAATTTTTGTTTCTTACGATAATAGAAAAGAAATTAAAGAGATATACTCCTCATGGCAATCTCACATGGTTGATGTCTCCCATTTTGCCAGGAAATATAAACCAGCTAAGGAAATTATTTTTTACAAATAGTCATTTCAAAAGATATATAGTGGAAATCTCTATGCTCAAATGGCTATTTCTGTACAGGTAATACAGTAATTGGAAAAATCTTCCAACTTATTTTTCATTTTTCGTATTGAGGTGGTGTTGCCGCTTACAATGTATTCCTTGCAATTTTACTCTTCAAAAATATCATCAATGGTCATAGTAATACCATTTTTGATTTCAGATAGAACAATTTCTAAAATGTCCCCTCTTTTATTTGTTTATTTTCCATATATTTTCTTTTAAACTTATTTTACCCTGTTTCTTCAAATTCTGCTGCGCACCTCTAACTAAATGTTTCCATTTTTTACCAAAGTGTTGACCATTTATAATCCGATCTATTGTGTCATCACAAATATCCGGATGCGCCCTTCTGATATGTTTATTTAAACTGTCGGTTGACAATCCTTCGTGCTTATCAAGTAGGTACAATATAGTATCTGAGAATATTCCATTTACTGTCTTACCCCCTTTTACACGATTTTTCATAAGCAACTCATTGAGTGCGCTATGTTTTCCGTCATCTTTTTCAATGATCTGCTCAATCCTTTCTGTCATTTCTAAGATCTCACTTAAAAAATTTCTGTCAAAGATATTTCCAAGAGAAAAATATTTCCGCAAATCACCCTGGATTAATTCAACAGTCTCCGTATCGCTAAACAGCACTCCGTATTCAAGATTGTTATATATCCCGCCACTTGTCAGATTTGCTGATGTAACTATTGCTTTTGTATTGTCTGTTATATAGATTTTGGCGTGTAAATTTTCCACACTTGATACTTTCACATTTTTAAATTTTTTGAAAATATCGACCATTGAATTTGGATCAGTAATACCTCTAACGATATTACTACAACTCAAATTTGCAAGAATTGTAACCGTGCAGTTTTTATTACCTGAATTCAATAAAAAATCAACGCCGACCTTGTTTATGAATGGAGAGCTTATTATTATTTCCTTCCTTGCTCCACTGAGAAAATTCCTAAAATCAGAGGCCCAATTTTTTGCTAATAACCTCGCTTCTGCCATAAATGAATTTAATAGTCGTTTTCCCCAACCTTAGCTTTTATTATCACAATCGGGAAAAGTGTACCGTATTCCATTACATTTAGTATACCTTACAATATTAAACAACAACCGCAAAAAATAAGGAAATCCGTCCACATATAACCCTGAACAGGAAGATATATGGGCAGATTACTGAAGTCCTCCCCCACCATCACAACCCATATTTTCTTTTTCAATTTGTCCGTCGCCTCACCCATTCAAAAACAGGAAATTCCTGGTGTTATACTAAACTTTATACAAAGGCTATAGATATACAAAATACGAAAGCGGTGAAAAATATCTCTATTTCTCTATATTTACTCTTCCTCCACCCAAAAAAACAATACACAAATATACCCATAGCCAACCGCCAAGAATCCAAAATGTCAACAGGGTTAATATGATGTGGAGTGCGTGGTTAATTGGTTTTTTTACTGAGACAAAATGCTCCGTTTCAGCCGTAATAATATAACCTCTCCGCAGATAAGATTGCACTGTTTCCCTTGTATAGGTTTTTTTATTTTTGGCTGGCATATGTAAATAGTATATCACCTTTTATAACTTAACACGAAAGGAAATCCGACTTTGTCCTCAAAACAATACACGAACAAATTTCTTGATATTCCCAAACCTTTCACCACCATTTTCTTTTTCAATCTCTTTTCGCCGCCGTTTTGCGCTTCACGCGATTTTAATCGGCAAAAGAAAATGGATACTCACAACAACAATGTTATGTGTGTTGCTCTCTGCCACGGGGAGCGGAGCGCACGGATGGGTTGGTATGAGCGGAGCGAATACGAGCCCACATTGAGGCGAGACGATTATCTGGCGACACTTTTGGGTTGGGGTTAAAGCTCTGGGGCGGATTGAGCGTGCGAGGTGTCGTCGGTGCATTGTCGCTCAAATTTCAACACTATCCCACCCTGAGAGCCCAATGGTAAAAGACGACACACCCCCGCCCTGCTTCCGCAGATATTGCTGATAGTATTCCTCCGCTTTTAAAACTCGATCACGGGCAGTATCTCCGTTACAGAGGAATCCAATGTTTACAAAAGAAGATATTGGCGGAATACACCGCCTCGCGCCAGAGCAAGAAATGCGGTATCTTTGAAATCAGTGTGGAGGTGTGCGTACCGATCATTAAATCTCTTTCCATCTCGTTATCAAAAAGGGATCCCTATGGTCATCTCTGGAATCTGATCAAGGAATCTCAAATTGATGATGAATCCGTTGAAAACATACCCCTCTATGATTGACGAGATATTGTGACCCCGCTGAAAAGCGGGGTCCTTTTGCACCGGTTGCCGACTTGGCGGTTTATTTTTGATAGTATCAGAATTTCTTGATTTTTTTTAAAATTCACAGTATTATATATATGCATTTACTTTATTCAAAGAGGAGGCGGACAAATGCGTAAGAAAGTTTTTGCGGTTATTGCGTCGGTCGGTATCGCGATGGTGATTGCGGGATGTCAAACAACCCCGAACGAACCCGCCGGCGGAATCGTCGGCGGCATCATTGGCGGTGTGGTCGGCAACCAATTTGGCAGCGGCGGCGGAAAGATTGTCGCCACCGCGGTTGGTGCTGGCATCGGCGCGCTGGTCGGATCAAACATCGCGCGGGAGCTTGATCAGGAATCCAGGGCACGAGCGTCCGGTGCGATGACACAGGCACTGAACAGTTCCCATGCCGGCGGGCGGGAAGTTACCTGGAGCAATCCGGGGAACCCTTCCGGACTGGCAAGCGGTACGGTGCGTATCACCCGTAACGGGCGTGACAACATCGGCAGGGCCTGTCGGGAATACCATCAGACTGTCAACATCGCCGGCAAAACTCAACAGGCGTACGGAATCGCCTGTCAAGACGGGAACGGCGATTGGGAAATCGTCAACTGAAACAGTAATCGTCGCTCAACTTTGATACCCCCACCAATTGGTGGGGGTATGTTTTTTGATATCGTGCCGCAACCATCGCTTCCCGCATATGACCGGCAACGTGCCGATGTCGAAACAATACCATCAGCAATATCTGCTGAAGCAGGGCGGGGTGTGGGGTGTGCGAAATCCCCCCTTTCTCCTATGTATACCAAAGTTTAGACGCTATCCCGATCTCAGTGGCCGGAAAGTGAGTGCGTACAACACTTTTCTTTTTGTGGTATATACTGAAAGTATTAGCAATTAAAATAAATTATGAACATCATCACAAAATATATTTGTTGGGGCGCAGCAATAATGTTTGCTATAAGCGCGATTGGTTTGATACTCGGACCCTCACCGCTTGGTCTTATTTTCGCACCCATACTGGGCATCACATTCCCCCTGTTGAAAATAATAAGCACGCCGTTCGCATCGATACAGGCAATACTTTCCGGAGGCTTTTACGGCTCCCCCCACGGATTTTTCACGGTCTTTATCCTGCTGACCGGATGGAACACACTGCTCGGTGCTCTGGGAGGATGGATCGTGGGAACGATTGTCAGGCGGAAACAATAGCAAAGAGCAGCAAGGAAAATAGGAGGTGGAGATTGGGGCGGCAGAGTGAAGCACACAGACACCATCCCGCCCGAAGAGGACAAACGGTACACACTCGCTATTATATAACAGCATACCTTTATCATCTATTTCTAGGATAAGGATACCAGGGCCAAATATCAAATTTGCTACGGTGTTCTTTGAGAATAATACTCGCTAGGTGATTTCTGTTTTCTGAAATAAATGACTCATTACCATTTGCATTTCCCTTCTCACAAATTAATCCAGTGACTATGTCAGTCAACTGCATCAAGGAGTTTATACGAGAATCACAAGGCTGAAAATGTTCTATTTCACAATCCAAATACCGTTCAATATAACTCCTGGTCTTCTGCCTCCACTTTTCATCCCTTGATTGTCTGCTTTCCTGAAATTGGTCAAATAAAATATGCAACTTACTTGGATTCACTTCCTTCCGTAACTCTCCTCTAACAGCATTTCTGCTAATAAGTAAATACATAAATTTTAATTGTAGCTCCTCAGTAACCTTTTGTTCATCCAATTTCTTTGTATCTATAACAATGAAACGGAAAAATGCATTCATATCAGAGATTGCTTTTATAAATTCCTTATAAAAACACATAATATCATCCGAGGTATGATCACTGACTTTTTCCCATTTTACCTCTCCCCAACACTTAAAACGCAATCGCAATTCAGAAACATGCCTTTCAAAATCTGAAACACATTCCTTCGGAGCCCAAACAGAACCCAACACAAAGAAACGCTTGTTAATACCAGATTCATCACAGGTAACAAACATACCAATACATATACATAAAAACTAAGAAAGCTTGCCCTTCAGACTATTTATGTTTTTTTGATAGGAATCCTCTGCGGGACCAAATATCTTAATGTTCTCAATTTCCCTGTCAACAAAGTCCCGTAATATTCTCTTTTCTCTTTCAGAAACCTCAAGATTCCCTCTTTTAGAAAACCATTTTTTCATATACAAAACATGACTTATTAATAGTATAAGTATGCCATCACCATATGTCAATGAGACATATCCACAACACAAAACTATACTGGTCAACCCTAAATGACGAAGCAAATACTATTGATGCCCATACCTTAAGTAGTGAGGAGACAACAAGCGGAAAATTATCCTCACTTCAGAACTCTTTTTTAAATATTGATAACGTTGATTCTCATATAAAAAGAAGTATACTGACTATAACGAAGTAGAATTATGTTTGGAATAAAACACATACTCCGTATGGGCAGCACCCAGAAAAACGTTTCCGAAAGGATGCAGGATGATTTGATGTATAAATTTATTCACATGTCTTCGCGGGAGCACAAAAAATTTATGAAAAAAATTATAAGAGGCGCTACAAAGAGACAAATAGAAACTCTCAAGAAAGCAGCGGGTATGAAAAAGATGTAAGCACTTCATCTAGACATCTCTACACCGTGTCATAGACAGCGCAACAACTTCTTCCGGAGCGGGAAGATTCCCGTCATTCTTAAAAAAATCTTTCTTATCCACCCGGACTCGTTTTTCATTACCGCTGCGCAATGTCTCCCCATGTTGTTGTCAGAAGAACATTGAAAATGGTATATTGTCCGTGGGCTTCCCGCCACACAACAGGAGAGTGCTATGACACCGGATCATGTTATTGCCGTTGCGAAGCAGTACCGCGCCGCCTTTATCAAAAAAGGCATCGCGGCCGAAAAGCATCCGACCGGAGAATTCCCCCATGATTCCATAAGTGCTTTAGAGCACTGCCATCGGATGCTTGACAATATAATCACATTCGCTTCGGAGGGGCGCACGGGCAAGGCGTACCGATGGCTTGGTTTTGTTCAGGGAGTCTGCTGGAGCTCCGGCATGTATACCATAGACGACATGCGGGACCACAACCGGGGATAGCGTCAGGAGGCGGTGTGTACATCATCTGCACACCGCCTTTTTCAACCCGATGCACCGGAAATCGGTGCACGGTATACATACTATATATTCCATATCTCCGGATATGTACAAACAGGAAAAGTTGACATCACCGCATATATCGTATATACCGTCATACATGCGACACCTTGTCATTGTTGAATCACCCACTAAAGTAAAAACGATAGGAAAGTATCTCGGTAAGGAATATCAGGTGGTAGCCTCCGTCGGACACATCAGGGACCTGCCGAAAAGTGAAAAAGAAGCCGTTGACATTGAACACGGTTTCACGCCGAACTATGTCGTCAACGCCGATAAGAAGAAAGTTGTCATGGATATAGCGAAAAAAGCGAAAGATGCCGACACGGTCATTCTCGCGACCGACCCGGACCGCGAAGGAGAGGCCATAGCGTGGCATATACAACAGGCGGTCAACCTGAAAAATCCGGACCGGATTGTATTCCATGAAATCACCAAAGATGCCGTGCATGAGGCACTCAAACATCCGAGAAAAATAGATCAGTCCCTCCGAAAATCGCAGGAGGCGCGGCGGGTGCTTGACCGGCTGTTCGGCTACACGCTCAGCAAACTCATCTGGACCAAAGTCAGGTACGGACTCTCCGCCGGACGTGTCCAGTCGCCCGCGCTCCGCATTCTCATGGAACGGGAGCGGGAAATACGGGCGTTCACGCCGGAAACTTACTTTGAACTGAACGGCACCTTCACGAGAAAAGACGGAAACGAATATATCGCGGAATGCGAGAAAACATTCAGTGACAAAGAAACGGTCGGTACAATTCTTAAACGGGCAAAACAGGAACAGTGGCGCGTCGGCAATATACAGGAGAGAAATCAAAAACGAAATCCCCGCCCCCCGTTTATCACCTCCACGCTGCAGCAGGCGGCAAACAGCGTGTTCGGGTGGTCACCGTCATATACCATGCGCAGTGCCCAGAAACTCTACGAAGCGGGACATATCACCTATATGCGCACTGACTCAACTGCCCTGTCGGCGGCGGCCCACGATATGATCCGAAAACGGATAACGAAAGAATACGGCGCAAAGATGTATCAACGCACTGATTATAAAACTAAAAGTAAGTCGGCCCAGGAGGCGCATGAAGCCATACGCCCGAGCAATGTCAGCAACCCGTTCTGCGGCAGCACGAAGCAGGAAAAGATGCTCTACACGCTCATCCACCGAAGAACCGTCGCAAGCCAGATGATTGCCGCCGAAATGATACGCACGGTCGTTTCATTCACCGCAGACAACATGCCCGCCTTCATCATCCGCGGCGTCATTATCACTAATGAAGGATGGTTCCTTGCCGATCCGGATGCCCGAAACGAAGATGTATCCCTGCCGACCTTTACGGAAGGAGAGCACATGACCTGCACTGACATTCAGTCGGCGGAAAAACAGACGACTCCTCCTCCCCGATATTCGGAAGCCGGACTGGTGAAAGAGCTTGAGGCTCGCGGCATCGGCAGGCCGTCCACCTACGCATCAACTATTCAGACGATTATTGAACGAAAATATGTGGAAAAAGATAACCGTTCGCTCCGTCCGACCGACCTCGGCGATGTCGTCAGCACCTTTATCGAAAATAACTTCACGCCATATATCAGTGATTCATTTACGGCAGATATGGAGGAACAGCTCGATGCCATCGCCAACGGAAACAAGGAGTACGAAGAGACCCTCACCTCATTCTATCGGCCGTTCAAAAAAAGTGTCGACGAAAAAAAAGATATTCCGAAGATCACATCGCTCGGTCCGGTGCCCGAAATGTACTCCTGCCCGGAATGCGGAGCGGTGATGGAATACAAACTGTCAAAATCAGGCACCTTCATGAGCTGCACGAAATACCCGGACTGCCGGGGAGCCAGAACACATGAAGGAAAAGAAATTCAGCCGCCGAAGCCGATCGGCAAACCATGTCCGACATGCGGTGAGCCGCTGGTGCAGCGGACCGGCAGATTCGGCGATTTCGTCAGCTGCGCCAACTATCCGAAGTGCAAATATGTGGAGGAAGATCCGGAGGAAAAAAAGCGGAGAGATACCGGCGTGCGATGCACCGTCTGCAAGGAAGGAACCATCATTGAGCGGCAGGGACGTTTCGGTCCGTTTTTCGGCTGCTCAGCATATCCGACATGTAATAATACGATGAATGCGCGACCGACCGGAGAAACCTGCACCGAGTGCGGCGCGCTCATGATGGAAGGGACAAAAACTATACCGAACCGGTGCTCCGTGAAATCGTGCCCCATGCACAATCCGCACAAAATGTAACCCGCTAGAGCGATCCCCGGTTATCAGAACCCCGAAAACCCGAATAGACGGATGACGGAACACCGTCATATATCATATGAGCACTGTTCAGTGTTAATATATCAAGTGTACCGTCACCTCCCCAATCCGCGAGCACGGAGGTTGCAAAAGAGATATCACTCGGCATCGTTGTATCAACAGATCCGTCCGCGCCTTTCAGGAAATAGAGCAGACTGGATGCGGCTGATACATCAGCGGCGGACACAATGACGGTGGAAAGTGTTCTTCTTGCGAACAGACCCTTCTTCGTGAATACAACCGGGTTTGCAATGACCATTCCGGTGATACGACTCTCCCACAACACACCTCCGCTCCGTCCGTCCACAGCAATAATCGCACTTTCAATCTCTGAACTCTTAAGAATGTCAAGAAAGAGATGCTCATTTTTGGAACCGTCACCCTCTTCAAAAGATTCATTCTCAGCACCGTCTGAAGCGACCGTTTCATCGTTCAACGCGGAGAGAATGATGAAATTTCTGACAAAGATAAGATCCGGATATCCGTCCGCATTCATATCCGTCATGACGGGCGAGGCATATGAAAATATTTTTTCTCCTTCCGCTTCCCGCGCTTCAAGCACCGAAAGACGCTCTCCGGTAAAAGCGTCAAGGGTAATGAGATTGCCGCAGAGATCGGGAATATACACCTTCCCGGCGACACTGTCTGCAAACGGAGAGGCTATGGTCCCGTATTCGCACAGGTCATCGGTATATTTCCAGAGCATTGCTGCGCCGCCGCTGTCGGTGTACCGAAACGCATAGACCCCGCCGGGTTCATCATACGATCCGAAACCGAAATACATATACTCGCCGGCACCCTGCCTGAAAACGGCAAGTGAAGAGTACAGCGCTTCCCGCAGGGTATGCCGTTCCCGCAGCACAAAGTGTTCATCAAAGAACAGCAGCGCTGAAAACGGATCTCCCGTTCTTTTTTCAGGCACGGGAACATCCATTTCGTTGCGTAAAAAATCAACCTGCTCATCATCGTAGCTCATCAGCACCGCGTAACCGCCGTCAATGGACACCGCGGACACGGTATTAATGTAATATTCAAGATCATCATCAATGACAACACTCCAGTCAAATGAATCAAGATTGAGTAGGATGATTTTCCCGAGAAACGGTGCCAGCACCGCGGTATCGCCGATACACACCGCTGTTGCATTGCCGGGATTTTGAATCAGGCCGTCTTCTTCAGTGATGCGAAATACGGTTTCGCCGGGGAGTATGTCAGAAACCGTGAGCAGTGAATCATGATCGCGATATATTCTGATAATGCGGTCCCCGCACTGCGACACATTTCCGACAAGACTGTCCAGATCGGACGAATCGTCGTCACTTTCCTGCCACGAAATCTCTTTCACGTCTTCAAAACTGCCCGCCGACACGACAATATATATAATGCAGGTAAGGATTATGACGTTAATGATAAGAAGTTTTTTGAACACAATCACAGTATACAGCTATATGCATCTGACAGCAAAAGGTTGAGTATAGCGCCTCACATGCGGTATAGTGCGGTAATGAACAAGACTGGGCATATCACCGTACAGGACATCCTCAGTGCCGTACAGTATCGCATATCAAACGCGGATAAAATGATCATAGAGCGGGCCTGCGCGTATGCGCAGGAAAAACATGCGGGGCAGAAACGATACTCCGGCCTCCCCTACTACACGCACACGTTTGAAGTGGGAAAACTCCTTGCGGAATATAACATGCCGGTCAACGTCATCGCTGCGGGCATCCTGCACGACACCCTTGAAGACACCGACACCCACGAGGAAGACCTGAGGCGGGATTTCAACGATGAAATCGCCTTTTTCGTTGAAAGCGTCAGCAATCTCGGCGAAGTGCGGTATCGCGGCCTGGATGTCAGAATTAAATCACTTCAGAAACTCTTCGTCGCCACCTCAAAGGATGTACGGGTTATCATCATCAAACTGATGGACCGGCTGCATAACATGCGGACAATTGACTCCGTGCCGAAAGAAAAGCAGAAGCGCATCTCAAAGGAAACCCAGCGGGTGTATGTGCCGATCGCCGACCGGCTCGGTATGGGAACAATCAAAAAAGAAATGGAGGATCTTGCGTTTAAAAATATTGACCCGAAAAACTACCGGGAAGTGAAAAAGAAAATTGACGAGTGGATCGGCACCATTTCAATACAGAACATTGAGCGGAAGGTCAGTTCCCTGCTCTCAAAAACGGGAGTGAAACACTTTGAAACCTCATCCCGGATAAAAAGTGTGTACAGCACCCATATGAAGATGGGGTTCAAGAAGTACACCTTTGAACAGATCAATGACATCATCGCGCTCAGGATTGTTGTTCGGGACACAGGCACTGCATACAATATACTCGGTATCATTCACGCAAACTGGTATCCGATTCCCGGCACATTCAAAGACTACATCTCCCTGCCGAAGCCGAACGGGTATCAGGCGCTGCATACCCGCATCATCATAGACAAGCATATTCTTGAAATCCAAATCCTTACTCATGCTATGTACCGGCATGCACAGATCGGTA
This sequence comes from Minisyncoccota bacterium, assembly GCA_965222235.1. Classification (GTDB taxonomy): domain Bacteria; phylum Patescibacteriota; class Minisyncoccia; order Phycocordibacterales; family JABAAK01; genus JAPPJI01. The sequence goes on from OZ244939.1 coordinate 141,346, forward strand.
TCGCCGCGCATTTCAACTACAAGGAAAAGAGGGCCGGAATCGCCGGCATTGAGGAGAAGTGGTTCAATAAGCTGCTCAGCCCGCACGGCATGCATGCTATGCCGCGGCAGGAACAGAATCTGTCGCCCAGTGAAAAAAAGAAGGCCATGCGGAATTTCGCGGAAGATGTGGAGGCAGATTTTCTGCAGGAGCGAATGTTTGTTTTCACGCCGAAAGGCGAGGTGGTTGATCTGCCGGTGCTGGCGACTGTCGTTGATTTTGCCTTTGCCATTCACAGCGATATCGGCATTCACGCGGAAGGTGCATTGGTGAACGGCACCTACACTTCGCTTAAACATGAACTTAAGAACGGGGACATTGTCAATGTGAAAACGGCAAAGAAACCGACCGTTACAAAAAAATGGCTTGACTGGGTGAAGACCGCGGAAGCGCGGTCACGCATCCGGCGGTTTATAAAGAAAAATTCCTGAAGTTATACACTTCTTCCTCGGCATCATCAGGAGTATCATGTGCCGGGGCAGCTTTCTCCGTTGCGGCGGTCTGAGATGCCTGATGTTTTTCCTGTAGGCGGTCAATGATGCCTTTCAGGTCATCATCGGAGAAATAATCAATGACGATTTTGCCGCCCGAAGCACCCTGTTTCTGAATGGACACCCGGGTATCAAGCATTCCCTCAATCATCATCTGCGCCTCCCGAACATACGGATCGGCATCAGGACGGCGCACCCGGTCAACCGCATGCCGCCGGGCGATGATCTCTGATTCCCGCACGGTTATCCTCCGCAGCACCATCTCATCAAACAGCGCGCGCTGTTTCTGAACATCGTCTGAGAGCATCAGCAGCGGGCGGGTATGCCCTTCGGATATATTGCCCTCAACAACCGCCTGAATCATATCCTCAGGGAGTGTCAAAAGCCGCAGACTGTTAGAGATATATTCCCTGCTCCGGCCCATGCGCCGCGCAACCTCGGTATGGGTCAGGGTAAACTCATCAATCAGCCGCCTGAAAGCGCGTGCCCGGTCAATGGGGTTCAAATCCTCACGCTGTAGATTTTCAATAATGGCAAGCTCCAGACGGACATTGTTATCCTTAATATCCGAACGAATGACCACCGGCACCTGCCGGAGACCGGCGATTTTTGAGGCACGCAGGCGGCGCTCACCGGCAATCAGCTCGTAGCGCGCGGACATATCGCCGTCATCGGTAACCGCCTCCTTTTTTGTCACCACCAGCGGCTGCAGCACGCCGTACCGGCGGATGGATTGCGCCAAATTCCCTAATTTTTCATCAGAAAACTCTTTGCGCGGCTGAAACGGATTCGGGTCAATTTTGTCAACCGCGACAAAAAAAACAGACAGTGGGGCGTGTGAATAATCCTCCATACTCACAGTATACAGGACATATATTCGCTATACACGGCACGATTGATTGTGCAGGTCTCGGGATATACAATACCTGTACAGGGTCTGTAGTTTAATCGGTAAAACAGCGGTCTCCAAAACCGCCGTTCCAGGTTCAAGTCCTGGCGGACCCGCCGTATTCCCCGTCAAGCAGGCGATACAGCGCGGAAAACTCATGCTCATAAAACCAGCGTGCCTCGGGGTACCGGCGCCACCAAGTTTCCTGCCGCTTCGCGTATGCCGTAATCGCTCTGAACAGATTCTCCCGTGTCTCCTCTTTAGAAATGCGGCGGACAAGCATACGGGACAGGTGCCGACATTCAAGACCGAGACTGTCAAACCACATCGGATCCGTACCCGCATTGAGCAACACCCGCATTTCCTCGGTCATCGCCTCAAAGCGTTCATCAAGGCGCCGGGCGATACGCCTGTACAGGTGTTCCCTGTTGTGCCTGATGCCGATCATCATATATGAAAAACGCTTCGTCCGTTTCCTGCGGAACGGAGTGCCGCCGCGGATAATTTCAAGGGCGCGGATTATCCGCCGTGGATTATCCGCATCTATCGTTGCATACGCATCCGGATCGCGTTCCTGCAGTTCCTGTCGGAGTGCCTGTATGTTTTTTCGCTCCGCATTGCGGCGGTACACGGGATCGGGAGGCACCTCGCTGAGTGCCCCCTCAAACAGCACTGCGTCGATATAAAAGCCGGTGCCGCCGGTGATAATCGGCAGTGCGCCGCGGGAACGGATATCCGACACCAGCGGAACGGCGCGTTCGGCGAACGCATGCGCGCTGTAATAGTCGCCGACAGACACCTCGCTGAGCATGTAATGCGGCACCCCCCGCATCTCCTCCTCGGACACCTTTCCGACCGTATGCACCAGTGAAGCGTACACCTGCCGTGAATCTGCGGAGATGATTTCACCGCCGTACCGTAGCGCGATGTCAACTGCTAATGCGCTCTTTCCGCTTGCGGTTGATCCGACAATGACGAGAACCGGAGCAGTATATATAGCATCGGTGTTCATAGTGTGTGCCGGAGGAGGGACTTGAACCCTCACACCCGAAGGTACACGATTTTGAGTCGTGCGCGTCTGCCAATTCCGCCACTCCGGCCTTGTGATACATACAGTATATACCCCGTTTACATTGATGCTGCACACATGAAAAGAATTCTTCTCCACAACGATGTACGAAGGGAGGTTGTGTCGGGTGTGAGACTCACCTGCCCGGCGGCGGCGGAAGAGGGAGACAGCACTCCCGCCGTATGTCCGCTGAACGACAGCACACCGACAAGTATACCCCGCCTGTCCGTTTCGTCAAAAAATACACCGATATGATGCAAGTAATACGGTGCCGGAGGAGGGATTCGAACCCTCACACCCGAAGGTACACGATTTTAAGTCGTGCGCGTATACCAATTCCGCCACTCCGGCCTTCTACAAACAGTATATATGCAGTTCCGGCTGCAAAACCTACCGCACCTCAAATCCTTTCTCCTGCAGCACCCGATACAGCCGTTCCGTCTGTTCATTGACAATACCGTCATCAAGTGTCTGAGAATCCGATTGAAATACCAGACGGAACGCATATGATGTCCGTCCGTCTTTGACAAATGTGTCAAATAGATTGGTGCGGTATAGATAGCTGCCGCCGTGATCGTGCAGCAGCCGTTCCGCATCTTCTGCAGAAACACCCGGGGGAACGAACATCGCAACATCGCGGAGCGCGAACGGATACGGCGAAGGAATACGATACTGCACATCCCCGATCGCCGGAGGAAGCATGTAGGTGTCAGCGGTAAGATCAATATCGTCAAGCACCACCTCCAATACCGAACCGTCAAAACTGCCGGGCAGGTCAATGCGGGAACGTACCGCCTCCTCAATCTCTTTCATATTCACCTTCGGCCTGCCGACCGTTTCAGTTACGCCGAGCGCAAGATGAACCTTTTCACCGTCTTCAGTGAAAACACTGCCGATTTCCATAATCCGGATATCACGCAGGCCGAGCAGCTCGCCGTTGTGCGCATTGCGCACAAGTGCCTCCTCAATCCCCTGCCGGAGATTCGGGCGGAGACACCCTTTGTCTTTCGCCACCGGATGTGCAACACAGATATCCCCCCTGTCACGGAATGAATAGGTGATGACTTCGGAAAAACCGAGCTCCCCGAGCTCCCGAATGAGCGCCAAACGCTTCGCGAATGTTTTCGTGACCGTTCGTGCCGGTACATCGCCCGCCGGATCGGCTGCCGGTACGGCATCATAACCTGACATCCTGCCGATCTCCTCAATGACATCGGCTTCGTGCTGTATATCAGGCCGCTCAACAGGAACGGTAATAATGAATCGCCGCTCGCCCCCGGACCATATCTCAGATGCATACACCATCCGACTGCGCTGAAACGGACGGCGCACGACGGCACGTTCGCCGGTGTCCCCTTCCGCCTCAATGACGGTATCGGCATCCAACAGAACCCCCGCATGATTGATACCCCGTTCGAGCGTGCCGGGAGACACCGGATACCCCGCCTCATATACCTGTTTTGTATGCAACGGCAATTTCGGATCGGCGGACACCATAAACACGAGGTCACCGGGTTTCGGATCAATCACCGGATTTGTTGAAAGATACTGATTAACAGACATACGGGGAAGTGAGGTGCCCGCCTGCGCCGCGGCAAAACATATGAGCGAGGAGCAGTCAAACATATCCGGCGCGTCTTTGGTGACTGATGCCCCCCAGGCATATGGTTTGCCGATCTGTAACTGCAGCACATCAAGGAAATATGCCCGGGGATCGCCGTACTCAAACGGCAGCTGCAGCCGCTCCAGTACATTCCGTATATCCTTCTCCGTGTATGATGACCCGAGATACTGATTCACACCGGCGACTGACATGCCTGTTTTCCGCTGCCGTCCGAGCGGTACGCGCCGGCAGTCATATGACCCGGTGACGGTGCCGTACTGACCGAACACTTCCGCGACGCGATGCATGGTATAGTCAATGAGCTCGGCGGGAAGATTCTGAGAAAAACGCAGACCGGCATCGGAGGTAAGATTAAGGCGGCGCATCGTTGCACGCACCGCGGCGCCCTGAAAGGTTGCCACTTCTACATATATATCTTTTGTGTCCGCATCAACTCCGGCATCCTCGCCCCCCTTAATGCCGGCCAGCCCCACGGCGCGGTCGTTGTCAACAATGACCGTATCCTCGGGTGTCAGCGTGATCGTGTCGCCGCCGAGAAGTGTCAGTGTTTCACCCTCCTTTGCCTGCCGTACACCGAACATTCCTGTAGTTTTTGCCGCATCAAATACGTGCGTCGGCTGGCCGATATCAAAAAGCAGGTAGTTAGATAAGTCAACAAGCGGACTGATGCTCCGCTGTCCGAGCGCCTCCAGCCGCTTCTGTATTTCAGCGGGCGTTTCGCGCAGATTAATATCTGACACGTTCAGCACGGTGTACCGGTCGCACCGGTCGGTATAAATATATTCCTTTTTCTCCGCGAATGAAAACGGTGTATCAAAATACCGCCGGTTCATGGCAAGCGAGAAAATGGCCGCGATCTCTTTCGCGATGCCGTAGTGCGCAAGACAATCCGCGGAACGGTTCGGCAGAATATCAAGTTCATAGACCGTGTCACCGTTCTGTTCCGCTGCCGACTCAACCTCAAACGAATGCCGCATCAGCCCTTCACGAATATCTTCCGGAGGCGGCAGCGGTATATCAAAGAATGATTGTAACCAGGCATGGCTGTATATTCTTTTCATGTTAAAACTGGTTGATCAGACGGAGATCCGCTTTGTAGAGCAGGCGTACATCATCAAACTGGTAGCGCAGCATTGCAATGCGGTCAATCCCTATCCCGAACGCAAATCCACGGTACCGGCGCGGATCAATGCCCACCCGCGAGAGCACCTGCCGGTGCACCATACCGCACCCGAGTATTTCTATCCATTGATCATCCCCGTTCCGTTTCATGTCCACCTCCAGACTCGGTTCGGTGAACGGAAAAAAACTCGGGCGGTACCGGATTAAAACAGTACTGCCGAACAGGCGGCGCAGCACGGCTTCAAGCACCCCTTTCATGTCGGCAAGTGAGGTATCTTCGGTGATACACAGTCCCTCAAGCTGGTGAAACTGTGCTTCATGCGTTGCATCAGTCGCCTCATTCCTGAATACTTTGCCCGGAATGATAATGCGGATGGGAGGCTGGTGGGTTTCCATATGCCGTATCTGCACCGGCGAGGTGTGCGTCCGCATTACCTGTCCCGGGGTGTCTTTAATCCAAAAGGTGTCCTGCATGTCCCGGGCCGGATGATCTGCGGGGATATTCAGCGCGTCAAAATTGTGGTACTCATCCTCAAGCTCGGGGCCGACGGCGATTGTGTAGCCGAATTCATCAAAAATACCGGTCATCTCGCCGATGATCGCAGTGAGGGGGTGCGTGCTTCCCCGTCGTATCCCCGATTCCATATGTATGTCAGTATATCATACATGACCGGTATTCTTCTTGAAAATATACGGAGTGTGTTCAATGTCGGCAGTATATTCAGAACGGCCGATGCGGTCGGCGCCTCATTTGTACTGCTGTGCGGGTATACGCCGTGCCCGATTGACCGCATGGGACGCGTCAATGTAAAGATGCATAAAACGGCTCTCGGAGCGGAGATGAGCGTTCCGTGGAAGCGGTTTGAAAGCACACGGAAGGCGCTGAATGCCTATCCCGATCTGATGCCGGTTGCTGTTGAACAGACACCGTCCGCGGTACCCTACACGGAATGCGCCGTCGAACACCCCCTGTTCATATTCGGTAACGAAGTGGACGGCATCAGCCGGGACATTCGTGCGCAGGCACAGCGGCATATTTGCCTGCCTATGCGGGGATCAAAGGAATCGCTCAATGTCTCCATGTGCGCCGCGGTGGTGCTCTACCATCATTACTCCCGGGCGGCTGTCGCACCTTAATCAGCGGGAAGAGCGCTTTTTAACTGATGATTTTTTCTCAAACAGCGTGCGCAGGTGCGGAGATATTTTTTTGATAGATTTTTTCTTAACGCGCACCTTGCCGGTTTTCATTTCATCATATTTCTTGTGTGTTTCAATGATCGGCTCAGCAATGGGATCAATGAGATCATGCTCAACCGCATCGCTTCCCTTTTTATACACATTAGTCATATATGCGATGCCTATTTCAAGTTTTCTCACGGCAGCAAGTGCCCTGTCGTCAATATATTTCCGGAATCCGGAAGCGATGCGCACGCCGAAGTGATGTTCACAGAGAATCAGCGCGAGATACAGCAGTGCTGACAGGGACACGATGACTGTGATGTGCCCGAAATACTGCTCCATACCATTAAGTATACCGCTGTTATATAACCCAGACGGTATATTTCCCCACCTCTATCCGTTCGCCGAATTTTTGCACCGCCTCATCAATCATATTTTTCACCGTGCGGAAGTCGTCTTTCAAAAATGCCTGTTCAAGCAGAATGACCTCCCGCATCTTCGCATCCACCATACCCTGCAGTATCTTTTCCTGAATATCCGCGGGCTTACCGGCATCTATGCCCTCTTTCAGTTCCGCAAGAACCGTGTCCATCACATCCTGCGGCACCTGATCGCGGGAACAATACTGCGGCTGGTACGCCGCGCAGTGCATCGCGACATCACGCGCAAGCGCAATGAACCCCTCATTGCGGGCAACGAAATCAGTTTCGCAGAACATCTCAACCATCGCGCCGATGCGGTTCGTGGTATGAATGTATGACTGAATGACACCGGCGCCGAGATTACGCTCTGACTTTTTCTGCGCGGCAAGAGCGCCACGCTCACGCAGCACCTCTCTCGCCCGCTCAATATCGCCGTCAGACATCTCCAGCGCCTCTTTGCACTTCGAAATGGAATGTCCTGTCTCATCCCGCAATGTTTTAATTACCGTAATATCCACCATATATATTACTCCGTATCGTCGGTCGTATCGTCATTTTTCCCTTTTTTCCTCACTCCGGTGAGATATGCCTCTTCAATGAGAGAGAGAATGTATTGCACCGCATCACGCGACTGAATGTTCGCGATGATGGGATGCTGAATGAGATTCCTGTCGGCATCGGCATTTGAAAAACCGATGACGGAAACACCGAGGCGGTTCGCCTCGGTGACGGCATTGTGCTCCTTCCGTGTGTCAAGTACGAATACGGCGGACGGCATCTCTTCAAGAGAGATAATGCCTAAAAATTTACTCTCCAACTTGGTCAGTTCCCGATTCATCAATACTTTTTCTTTTTTGGTAAAGCGGGTCCATTTCCCCTCTTTCTTTTCCCGGCGCAGACGTTCCATATATTCAACCCGACCGCGGATGTTTTTGAAATTAGACAGTGCACCGCCGATCCATCGGTTCAGCATGTACGGCATGGAAAGCGCCTGCGCGGTTTTTTCAACGAGATCAATTGTTTCCTTCCTCGTTGAAACGAAAAGGATAATCTGCCCCTTATTCCCACACTGTTCAATATATGACAATGTTGACTGAAGCATATCAGTTATCTTTTCAACATCAAACATATTTCTTCCGACGGTAACGGAAGACAGCGATGGATGGCGATACCGCCCCGTCACGGCATACTGGCCCCCGACTTCCCGTATCTTTTCTGCAATATCCTGATTACTCGGCATATATACAGGCATCATACCACGCATACTGCGCTGATGGCAAGGAAGTTTCCGGCCGATGTTATGCCGCCTTCAGGCCCGCATCATCATCCGACAATGTAGCCAGTTCCCGGAATACCCGCTCTTTCTCCTTATCGACGTACACGGCAAAACCGGTATCGGCGATATACCGCAACGCATCCAATGAGCAGGAAAAAATACCGGGCATCTGCATCACTTCTTCACGGTATCCCCGATCAAGAAGGGATCCGGCTTCAAATACGGAAAGAGATTGTTTCGGAAAATGATGAAGGTGCTGCACAAGCACATCGGAGGAGCCGTTTTCAATGAGCGCACGCGCCAGCGCAGACCGCTCAACCTCGGCAAAGGTATCATTGAGGTGCGCGAATACGAATGCGGCATCTCCCCGTGCGGCGAGCAGCAGCGCCACATCAACGCGGGAGACAATATCGGTGGAATCAACCAGCGGAATGACTTCGGAGATGATCCGATCAATCGGAACAAATTCAATGCTGTCAAATAGTTCCCGCCCGGTCACGGCAATGCTCTCAACCGTTTCAATTTCCTTCCGCATTTCCCCAGATTCCCTTCGCCGCCGCCCCTTGGTTGTCGTATCTTCAAACCTGATATCCTGTTTATCATTCCTGCGAGGCTCGGCGCCGTCACGGATTCCTTTCGTATGATCACTTTTTCTTTTTGTTATCCTGTTGTTCTGCCGCTCAACAAATTGACGGTCGCCCTTGCTCCGCTGCGCCGTTGTGCGCTTCTTTTCCCTTTTCGCATCAAAACCGAATAACTTCATATATATCTGCAGTATATACCCTCTCTCCGTGTGCCTGGTACGTATCACCATATTTTCCACATGAACCGGAACAGGTGCCCGTATCCGGGATGTATACTGAAGAGTAGAAATCATTACCACCGGAAGGAGAAAAACATGGACATCGGTTTGGATTTTGACGGCGTCATTGCTGACTGCAATGTGGTAAAGTCAATTGCCGCAGAAAAAATTTACGGTGAGCACATTTCTCCCCGGGCATTCGCCATGAAGGAGATCGCGGAAGTGCTTACAGACGATCAATACCGGAACCTGAAACGCAGAATATATAACACGCGGGAATTTGAATCCGCAATGCGGCTTATCTGCGGAGCGGAGCGGACCATCAACGCACTGCTCGCCGAGGGACATGTAGTCCGGGTCATCACATCGCGGTTTGACACCAGTCTCACCATCGCCCGGCAATTCCTGCTCCGGCATGCCCTGCCGCTGCAGATCACAGGAGTCGGTATCAATACCAGCAAAAAAGAAGCTGCTGACGGTCTTGATGTGTTCATAGACGACGATGTTGAAAAGCTGGAACCGCTTGTCACGACCGTCAAACATCTGTATGTTTTCTCGTATCGGGATTGTGATGCGGATGAACAAAATCTGCGCATCCGACGGGTATCTTCCTGGGAAGACATACATAACCGCATTCGTGCGCTTACCAAAGACACCTGACCCGGGTGTCTTTTCTTGCCCCCGGTGTATTCCTCCATAAAGCTACATTCTCTTTTCAACGATGAAACCCTTCTCCGTGCCGATAATGCCGATGCCGTACACCTCCTGTGCGATGCCCTGATGTAGCAGTTTTTTGGCAATCTGATTGACAGTCGCTCCGGATCCGATCATATCGTCAATAATGAGAACCCGGGTGAACTTCTCTTCATACAGCGGGATATGGAATGTGAGGTCGGCATATTTCAGCCGCTCCGCATCAGTTGACAGATATTTCTGCTGCTGCGGAACCTCTCCCCCCTGTTTCTCTATCGGTATGACCGGCAGTGAAAAAGCACCTCCAAAGCTCCGGGAAAACGAGTGCATAATCTGAAAATCCCTTGAGGCAGAGTGAGGAACAATCACCACCGCCTCAATGTCTTTGTCGCGGATATACGCGCGAAGGACGGGGAGAAAATCTGACAGCAGCTGCCTGCCGTACCTCTCTGCCTGCGGTGTGTTGTCCTTGGCGATGCCGAGAAAAATTGATTCTTTGGTTTTTCCGAAATCAGGCAGCGCATACGGAAATGCAAACACGGCCTCCTGCAAAAACATTTTTTCTCCGGTTTTTTCAGAAAAAGACCGTATTTTTTCCGTTGAAGAAAAAATGTTTCCCTGTACCGCGCTGACAGCCTCCTCATACAGGCTGACTTTTTCCTGCAGAGAATGTTTTTTTAAACTGCCGTCAGACCACCGTAAAAAGGCTTCGGCACCCGTGTACATATCACCGATGGTGTCCCTGTAGATAAAGTGTTTTTCAATAAGGGGGCTTCGTATGGTCGGGTCGGGTCGGCGCACCATGCGGTAGCGAACGCGCGGTGCTCTGCCTAATTTCTCCACATGCCCGCTCTCGGTCAGCTCCTTCAGATACCTATGCACCAACTGCGGACTGACATTCAGCAGGCGCACCAAATCACGCGGCGCACAGTCCTGCTTCTCCAGCATATCCACCAATGCCTGCCTTTTACTGGTTGTATGTTTCATGATGGTATGGTATCACATATATAAACAAATATACAGACTATGGAATAAGGATATTAAGATAAAAGTCCACTATATACAGGATATTTTTTAGTTTATAGCACACCATGTACTATAAACAACCATAGAGCCTATGAAATAAGGATATTGAGATAAAAGTCCACTATATACAGGATATTTTTTGGTTTATAGCACACCGTGTACTATAAACAACCATAGAGCCTATGAAATAAGGATATTGAGATAAAAGTCCACTATATACAGGATATTTTTTGGTTGTATGGCACATCATACATGCTACACCGTCATATACTCCAGTATCGTAAAGAATGGTGAGAGAGATCTGCACACGACCGGGGTACATCCCGATCGTGTGTACACATAACATCTTTCTCTTGCTCCGACTGCCTCCGGTTACGCATATCCGGAAAAGCGGGTACATGTTTCGGACGAGGTACCATTGTCCTGCTCACAAATAAATGAGAGCAATTGACTTCCTCCTTGCGGAGGCAGTTTCCTTGAATTATTCCACGAACAGCTTCCGCTACCCGTGCCTTGTTACGCCTTAGCCCTTGTTATTGAATTTACCTTAGACCCGTATGAAACGGGGCGTCGGGTACCCTCAACTTCCTTGACTTGGCGGGCGGTGAGTACAAGACTCGAGAACGTATTCACCGCAGCGTGCTGATCTGCGATTACTAGCGATTTCAACTTCATGAGGTCAAATTGCAGACCTCAATCCGGACTGAGACTACTTTTATGAGGATTTGCTCCGGCTTGCGCCTTGGCTTCCCGTTGTAGCAGCCATTGTATCATGCGTGCAGCCCGAGGCATCGAGGGACATGCGGACCTGGCGTCATCCTCTCCTTCCTCCCTCGTGAGAGGGCAGTCTCGTCTGACAACGTATAACAGACGACGAGGGTTGCGTTCGTTACCCCACTTAAGGGAACAGTTCAAACCACGAACTGACGACGGCCATGCATCACCTGCCTACCCGCCCGAAGGAAATACCCCTTTCAGGGTATCGTCGTGTAGGTTTCTAGCCTCGGTAAGGTTTGTCGCTTAGCATCGAATTAAGCCGCGTGATCCACCGCTTGTGCGAGTCCCCGTCTATTCCTTTGAGTTTTAAGCTTGCGCTCGTACTACCCAGGCGGCTTGCTTAACGCGTTAGCTTCGCCTCATGAGGGTCAATGCCTCAAAAAGCTAGCAAGCATCGTTTAGGGCGTGGACTACTGGGGTATCTAATCCCATTCGCTACCCACGCTTTCGTCTCTGAGTGTCAGGAGCAGACCAGTGTGCTGCCTTCGCATTTGGTGTTCCCCACAGTATCAACGGATTTCACCCCTACTCTGTGAGTTCCACACACCTCTTCTGTCCTCAAGCACTGCCGTTTCGTATGCGGTTTTCCGGTTGAGCCGGAAGATTTAACATACGACTAACAGCGCCACCTACAGACGCTTTACGCCCAGTGATTCCGGGTAACGCTCGGGGCTTCTGTATTACCGCTCCTGCTGGCACAGAATTAGGAGCCCCTTATTCATACGGTACCGTCAATAAACTTCTTCCCGTATAAAAGGTGTTTACGCGCCGAAACGCTTCATCCACCACGCGGCGTCGCTCCGTCAGGCTTTCGCCCATTGCGGAATATTCTCGACTGCGGCCTCCCGTAGGAGTATGGCCCGTGTCTCAGTGCCATCGGTGGGGGTCAGGCTCTCACCTCCCCTACGCGTCATAGCCTTGGTACGCCATTACCGTACCAACAAGCTGATGCGAAGCAGGCCCATCCCTAAGCGATAAATCTTTACTCCGTAGAGACTATCGGGAATTAGCACATCTTTCGATGCGTTATGCCCGACTTAGGGGTAGATTCCTACCTGTTACTACCTCGTTTGCCACTGGGTCCGAAGACCCCGTTCGACTTGCATGCCCTATCCACGCCGCCAGCGTTCACCCTGAGCTAGGATCAAACTCTAAAAAAAGAAAAACGGTCGGAGCAAGAGAAACATGTCATATGTCTCCCCTGCCGTTCCTTACTCTATAGTGTACATAGGTTATGTATATATGTATACATAATAATTGTAAAAGATCATACGCCAACGCGTACTTAATCAGTATACGCTGAAACAGTGCCTTAGGTCAACTGTTTGATAGAATTGTGTGGGGATAAAATCAAAAGACCGCGGGTGTTAGTTGAAGTGTTTCATCATATCTTCCGCAGAAGTAAACCCCCAGAGACATCCCTCCCCATCAAAACGCATCCTGTATGAAGCTGGGACGGACGGACGGAAGGACTGCCGGAGGGGTGAGCAGGACGGAGCCGGTGTCTGAAGTGGGGAAGGTGTAGCCGCGGGGTTCAGCAGGCGGTGTGTACTCTTCTATGACCTCTACGGTCGGGATGATGACCCTCGGTGTTTCAGGAGGGGTGAGGATGAAGACCGGGGCGGTGCGTCTGGTTACGGCGGGGACGGGGAAACGGATCTCCTGCTGTACAACGGTCGGCGGTGTTTCTTCCTCCGGGGGTGCCTGCCGTTTGGCGAGGAGTTCCTGAATACGGGCACTGATGACTGCTATCTGCTGTTTGATGGCGGCGATGAGTTTTCGGCGCACGGTGTCGGCAACGATGTCCACGGATTCTCCCACCGGTTCAATGACGGGGACGAGGATGCCGGTTTCGCTCTGAGGGTCGGCGGTGTCAGTGTTGAATCTGAAGAGTCCGATACCTCCGCCTCCTCCTCCGCCGCCACCTCCGCCTCCTCCGCCGCCGCTTCTGACACCGGTGATGGGTACGTGGACGGAGGTGTTCTCATCCTCCTTCTGAGCGTTGCCCACGGCATCAACGGCGATGAGATCACATGTTGATGCGTCGTAGGTTTCCTGAGGAATGGTGATGTCATATGTATACCGTACATCGTCCTTCTGTGCACTGTCTGTGAATGCCGGCGAACGGGGGAATGCGGCACAGGCTCCTGTGAAGGACAGGTATATCGCCTCATTGCCCTTCATGGTCGGGTGGTTGTTGCGGTCGACAAATGCCGACACTTTTACTATTGTCCCCTGTGTGCTGATGAGGAACCGTTTCACCGCCGGCGCCGCACTGTCCACAAAGAAGAGGTAGGAGGTGCTGCCTGCGGTGCTGTTGCCTGCGGGATCTGCAACCGTCGGCAGGGTGATGTTGCGGATACCGGAGGAAGCACCGTCAGGTACCGCATGATTGATAGTTGCGGGGAAGGTGCTGAGATCATGATTGGTGGTGCCGATGGTTGCTCGCAGCGGGTTTGCCTCACTCACCGCTTTCCCGTTCACCCATACCGGGTTAGCGTCTGTCAGGGCAAGATTGACCTGTACCGTGCCGCCGGGTCTCGCCGCATTCTGTTTCGGTGTGACGGTATATATCGGAGCTGTACGGTCTACGGTGATGGGTGTGTTCGTCACAGGACCGCTGAGAGAGACGGTGAACTCTTCGCCGACGGTGAAGATGCGCGTCAACAGTGCGCTGTTGCCAGCAGCAGGACTATGGTCCACATCAAAACTCAGGTACTCCCTGTTGAGCCCTTGACGTGCGTCATCAATAGCGGTGGTGAAGGTATCCGCCCCCTTGCGCAGGGTAATGTCATACCCCGCAAGGACTGCCTTCTCCTCCACGTTGTTGCCGTTTTCATCCGTGATACGGAGGAAAAGGTCAAGATTAGTATTGTCATAATACAAATCAGCGAGGGTATATGTTGTGCCGCCTGCCGTGAAGGTGGCGGGGGCGACGGATCCCACCGCCGATATGAGATTTAATCCGTAAAATGTTTCTGCGTATATTCCTTCACCTTCAATGAACTGCCCACTCGCCGCCACTCCGGTATATATTGTCTCCCTTCCCTGCACTACCAGGGTGGTCTCAATGGTGATGGGGTTGCCTGCTCTGTCGGTCGCGGAAAAGGACAGGGTGCCGGTTCCCTCCTCAGCGGTGTCAGTCAGGGTCAGAATATCACAGCTCAGTGCGTTGTCTGTATCGGTCATGCAGTTTGTAAATGATTCACCGGCGAAGGTGAGGGTGATGTCTGTGAGTGTTTCGCTTGCGGTGAGAGCACCGAGGGTGAGTGTGTCTCCTTCTGTGGCATATGCCGGGTTGGTGTTGCCTGAGGTGAGCATGAGGGTGCCGAGGAGTGCCGGGGCGGTGTCGTCAACCGTCACCGTGCCGATCCTGACTACTGAGCCGTGTGTGCCGGAGCGGTCAATGTCTATGGATGCGTAGAGGTGGAGATCGTCGGTTGTTTCGGGGACGGAGAGTGTGGTGCTGAGTGTACCGGTCCCGTCGGCTATTGTTGTCAGGGGGGTGATTCCTTCACGTTCCGTGTCACTTAACTGACCGTCGCTGTCTGCGTCAACCGTGCTTTCAACGAGGTAGAAGGCGATCTCGGCTTCCGGTGCTGACTGAGCGGTGAGTGCGCGGGAGCCTGAACGGACAATGTGGTTCATACCGTCTGAGGTGCCGTCGGTGAATCGGAGGCCTCCCGCCGTTTCAATGGCGTCTTCGGTGTGTTTCGCCGCCCTGTTCCCCGCCTCGTCAGTGAAGATGAAACAGATGCCGATTGCGGTATCGGCTGGTGTAGCACCCGTGCCCGGGGTGTAGGCGGTGCCGGTTGTGCCGGTTGAGCAGGATGCCTGTGCGGTGTTGTCCGCCCACAGAGCGGTGGCGGCCTCATCAGCGACTGCACGGTAGTCAGATCCTGACTTAATGATGATGATGGTCGGTGCTTCGGTGTCCAGCGTGTAGGGTACCGCCTCGGAGCAGACTCTGTTGCCTGCGGTGTCTTCCGCACTGCCGTAGAATGTATATGCCCCGTCGGTGTCAAGGGTGTGTGCGGTGATGTCCGTTGCTGTGTCAGATGACCCCAGTGTCACCTCGGTGCCTGCCTCAACGGAGCAGGTATTGTCGGTGTAAAGACCGATGAGAGCGTTTGTTTCCGTACTCATCGTGAAGACTGGCTCTTCAACATTGCCGGGGGTGCCGGTCGGTGTCTTCAGCACAAATGCTGTCGTCGGATTACTCACATCAACCGTCACCTGTGTCATGCTGACCGGTGTACTCAATTCACTGTCGCCCAGTGCAGTGTTGGTGATGTATCCGCGGAGATCAACAGCGGTTGGTTCCTGCGGCGGGGCTATGATGGAGGCGGTGAACTGTCCGCCGACGGTGAAGATATTTTGGAAGAGTGACGACATATCACCAGTAGGATAAAAGCCGATATATGGGATTGAGCTAAAGAATGTAGTACCATCGTCAACATTCAGTGTGACGGTGTCGTCCCCCTTGGTCAACACGAGCGTGTGCCCGGCAAAGACCGTTTTCTCTTTTATGTCAGCACCGTCGGCTGTGTCAATCTGTATATGAAATTCATTTGGAGATTCATTCGTATTGAAATACAAGTTCTTAATCGTGTAGGCAGTGCCGTCTGCGGTGAATGTTACGGGGCTGATTGATCCGCCGGTGGCAATGATACCACTGGTTACTGAAGAAAATCCCATGGCTTCCCCTGCATTACCAGATGTCACCGTCCCGGTATATATCGTTGACGTCTCAGAAGCAGCCACCGGTGAACTCAATATTTTTGAAGTGGTGAACTGTCCGTTCCCGTCGGTGGTGACGGTCTCTTCATATGCGTTATCCCACGATTCACCGGCCTGTTTACCCTGCACCCGCACGGTTGAGTCCGGCAGCGTCATACCCGCATAACGGGGGTTTGGATTGTTGGTGATACTGTCTGTTTCGCTTCTGCCGGCATCGTCTTCGGTGAGCACACCGCTGTCGGTGATGAGATCGGTTGCCTCATTCTTCACATGCACGGCGGAGCGGTTGCCGTAGCCGTCAGTCGCCATGACACAGGCATTGATGTTGTTGGTGCGCTGCACGATTGACAGAGGCGTGTAGTCAACGCCCGCATCAACAGGAACACAGGTGCCGCTGTTGGGATAGTCAAACTGTTTATAGGGCTCGGCGATCGGTCCGTCGTTACGCGAGACCGCCGTCACCAGATAGGTGTCGCCTGACACCGATCCCCTGAGAGAGAGAGTGAATTGCGTGTCGGCGGTGGAGAAGAAATTATGAAACAAAAACGATAATGTATCGATATTGACTTGAGGAGTAGTAAGGTAAATATGTGAGCCTAAAGTACGCATGTCGTCAATGTTCACGGTAGCCGTGTCTGTTCCGTTGTCAAACACAAGTTGATGGCCGGCGAAGACCGTTTTTTCATCCACCGCTGCGTCGTCGCTGGAGAACTCCAGGTGAAAATCATCATCGTTCCCATCGTATAACAGTGTCTCAAGCGTATACTCAGTGCCGGCTGCCGTGAACGACGCGGAAGTGACCGACCCGCCGGGGGTTGCACCATTGTAGTCCTTGTTCAAAAGACCGAAATTGTTATTCCCCAAATCCCCGCCGGAGACCACCGTCGTGTCATATAACGATATCTCATCCAAAGCAACACTGTATGAAATTGCGTGCGGTGCCTTGGACGCATCAGGATACGGATACCGATCAACCGTGTTACCCGCCGTGTCAACGAGGAAAATCTCGTAGGTACTGAAGTCCTCGTCACTGTCCGCTATGGTTCTGGTTACGGATGCCGTACCCGAAGCGACCGTCAGCACCGTCTCATCGTCGCCGTGGTACAACGTCATCGTCGTGCCGTTCTCACCGGCGCCCGTGAGTGTGAAGCGGTGCGTGACCGTTGTACCGGTATAGTATCGGTCGGCGGTGAGGGTAAAGTCCTCCGTGAAGATGGGCTTAACCGTATCCAGCGTCACCTGCAGCTCCGCAGAAGCATTGCCCTCCTCGTTAGCGTCGTTGACCCCCTTGATGGTAATCGTGTAGACACCCTGCGGGAGATCTTCGGTGCCGAACAGTTCAACGAGGTTAATGGTGTTTCTGAATGAGTAAGAGGCGGTGTAATCATCAGCATCTTTATTGGCCTCTTCGTCCGTGGGGATATCAAAGCCGTTGCCGTCGTCATGACCGGCCACCCGGGTAAACGAGGCAATCCGGGGGGAGAGAGTGCTGTCTGTGGGCGGGGTAACTCTAAATCTGAGCGTTCTGAGATTCTGCGCAGCCTGACCTTCTTTCTCCTCTGCAGATGTGTTTTTGTAGGTGGTGGAGAACTCTAATTCGGTCGCCCTGGTGATGTTGTCGTCGGTTAAAGAACCGGAGTCAGTAGTAACGGAAAGATCGGGAGCTGTGGGTGTCGGAGGCGGCACGGTGAAGTACGGGTTTGACTGGTCAACACCCGTCACCGCATTACCTGCCAGGTCAACGGCGGTGAGCCGGAAGGCGTAGCGCTCGTTGACCTGCGGTTGTGATTGTCTGAAAATCTTGACAGCAACACCGTGGGTGTAGTCATCAAGGGTGGTTGCAAGCGGGGATTCAGTATTCAGCGGGGTGATGCTGGTCGGAACACCCGGATCCACCCAGTCAAAGGATGCCTGATCACTGCGCGTTACCGAGGAAGGGTAGGAAAATTGCTCCGCCGTCTCAAAGACCGCGTCAAGACGGGCGCGGGAAAGTTCAAAGTAATCAATATCGTTCGGAGGGCTGATACCAATCGGCCACTGCATGGTGAAGACGGGGGTCAGATTCGCCGTCCGTCGGTCTTCCTTGACCCCGGTGTCCGACGCCGTGTGGAGGATGAGGTCGTTTGCAAAGGTATTTCTGTCGGGCGGTTGGCGGTCAATATCCACCTTCAGAAAAGCGCTGTATTCCGAAACATTCCCCGCCGCGTCATACTGCCTGGCGACCGTGTACACATTCGTTCTCTCCCCCTCAGACACATTGAAACGGTGAGTATCAACCGCGCCGACTCTGCCGGTGTCCCTGAAAGCATAGGTAGTGAGCTGAGTGCCGGTTTGTGTCGTGTTGCTGTCCTGACGGTTGTTTGCATTCGCCGCCGCGCTCCGGGGATTGAAAGTGACGCTGTGAACGGTGCCGTCGGAAAATGCAGCCTCGTGCCCGTTCGCGAGGATATATTCCTTGTGTGTAATCGGATTGTCGGGATCCTCAAAGACCTTCTCGGAAAAGACAATGTGGTGCCGCTCCCTCGCAAGTGCCGCTCCCGTCAGGTCGGTATCCTCGCCGGTCTGCTGCCGCGCCGCCTCGGCAAAGAAGAACAGGTCCCGCACCTTGGTCAGATCATCTAAATCCGTACCCGTCCGCGCGTGGTTGGCATGTTCGCCGAACGTATCAGTCCCGGGACTCAGATCGGGTCTCTCCGGTGCCTTCGGAGCCGTCGTGTCAAAGATAATAACATTCTCCCCCTTATTCCCCGTCTGATCGTCATACGCAGTACGGGAAAGCGTCGTCCATGTCTCATTCCCCGCGTCGTCCGTCTGCTTGGTGACCAGGCGGCGGACACCCTCAACCATGGTGATCTGCTGCCCCGTCATACTCTCCCCCGTGACATCCCCAATGGTGTGGGTGGTGCCGGGGGTAGTTTCCAGTTCCAGAGTCTGCGGCGTACCGTCCGTGTTTAAAAATGTGCCGTTGCCATCAAAATCAACCCAGTCATACAGGTCAACTCTGGACCTCCCGCTGCCGACAACGGGATTCTCAGAAAATTCCAAACCCGAAAAAGTCAACTGCGGCGTCGTAATGCTGGTAATGCGGTCGTCGTTTTTGTACCCCGAGTCGTCATCGCTCCTGAGAGTGAAGACGGCTTCCGGTGTCACCGTATCCAGACGGATTGTTTTCTCATCGGAATACATTGTGTTACCCGCCAGGTCGGCACTGAGCGCCTTGAGCCGCTTCAGCCCGTCGTCGTTACAGGCGGCAACATGACTGTTCGAACGGTTCCAGGCGTATACAGGTATCAACGCGTTGAGATTGCGACCTGTAACATACACATCACTGCAGCTTCCTCCTGAATCGGAAAGGAAGAGGTCGCCGTGGATTGAACTCGTCTCTGCGTCGCTGTGCGTCACTAGAAATCTAAGAATTTCGGCGTTCGTCAAATCATCAGACGGACTGATACCGGTATCTGAAGAGGTGAGCAAATCAGGCACGGAGGGCTGTGCCGGATCGGTGCGGTCAATCCTCAGGGACAGGGCACCTGAATCAACTGACCGGTTCCCCGCCCGGTCCAGCTGGTAGGCGGTAACGGCAAAGATGCCGTCCGAGGAAAATGTAATGTCTCCTCCGGCGGTCACGTCGGTGTTGAGCGTTTCATGGACACCTCCCCGCACGGTGGTGATGTCTGTGTCGTCTTCCCTGAAGTACACGCGGGCATAGTGCTCCTTGCCGACGGTAATGGAAGTGGTGTTGCTGTTGGTGATATTGTCGTCCGTGGTGCCGTGGATACAGGTACTTCCCCCGCGAGTGTAGCAGGTATCATCGTTCTCGTCCAGATCCGGCAGACCCGGTGCAGCGGGCGATGTCGTGTCCACGCGGTACTGTTCGGTATCCGCGTCTGCTGAGACAGTGACGATATTTAGAGAATTGCCCGCAACATCCCTGACCGTGCCTGGAACAGCAAAATCAATGCTGTCGCCGCTATTGACGGTGTCGCCGTCGCGGATGACATAGGCGGCGACAAACGAAGTATCGGAGCTGGCTACCCTGCCAAACGAAAGCGTGGCGGCGGAGTTACTACCGGGCACCGTTGTTGTCACATTAAACGAATCGGTGCTGATGTTCTCACTAAAAACGAACGTGGCGGTGATGTGGTCGGCCGCACCGAGATACGCGACGGATCCGCTGACGGAACGTGGAGAGAAATCAGTTGTGGTGAAATGCCTGCCGTCGTCCGGCAAAGTCGGTGCCGTGGTGTCTTTGATGAACGTTGGTGATTGGGTGTAGGCATGGTTGTTCACTCCGTCTGTTGCCCGTACGCAGACATAAAAGCCGCCGTCAGTGAAACCGGTGAGGTCATCTGCCTGCGGAATGGCGGTGGGATTGGCGGCAAATGCGGTCTGTGCATCTGACGGACAGCTCTCCCCTTCGCTCAAAGCCACATAGGCGAGTGTGACGGTGCCTCCTGCATCACTGGCGGTCGGCGCGGTGATGAGGTCAGCGGATGTTTGTGCTTCCGTTATGTTCAGGTACCCGTCGCTTACCACGGATGTCAGCGCAGGTTGTGTATCAAATGTCGGCAGAGTGGTGTCTTTGATGAATGAGGATGACGCGGCAACAGCGGTGTTGCCGGCCTCATCAGTTGCCTGTACACATATCTTATACGTACCGTCATTTTCACCGGAGAGATCACCCGTAGTCGGTACGGTCCCGCCTCCGACAAATGATGCGGCGGCGAGGGTTGAACAATCGGCAGAGTCACTGATCACCTTATACAGCGTGGTGTCAGGGTTCGTTTCGGTAATGGTGGGTGCGGTGATGAGCGCGGTATCGGCAGCAACATCATCAATGTTTACACCCCCGTCAGTATCCACCAGCGATATGGTGCCGATGACGGGATCCGTGCGATCTATGCCTCCGATCTGACCGGACACTGCATAGTAGTCCGCACTTGAGTAGGTTGCTTTGAAACAGGCGTACTTGGTGTTGGCGTCTTCGGTGTCAACTACCACCGCGGTGCCGGATGTCCAGCTGCTGCTGAGCGTCGGGGTATTCGCCGCGGCACAGTCGGCGGCTGCGCTCACGAGGCCCCACTGCAGGTTGGTGCCGGTGCCTCCCGTGACCGTGGCGGTAATCTCCTTGGTCTGCTCCGATGTGGTGTAACTGTCGTCGTCGGCAACGGCAATGGCGAAGTCCGTGAGCGAAACGGTGAAGTTTAGGGACGCGGTGCGCACTTGTGTGGCACTGTCGGTCGCCGTGTAGGTATAAGTGTAGGCCTTGGCATCGGTGTTCGTAACGGTGATGCCGGTGCCGGCGAGGGAACCGTCGCTGCTGGCGGTTGGCTCGGTATAGGTCAGACCCACGGAAGCGGGCATCGTCGGACTGGAGGTGAGGGTATAGGTGATGGTGCCGTACCCGGTGTTCGCGACAAGTTTCGGCAAAGTGATACTGACATCGGCGGCATTTTTGAACAAGCCGCCGGTAATGGTTGCGCTGCCGAAGCTCGGCTGCGCATTGAGAATGGTAAAGTCGGGAACATCCAGCGCGGCTGATTCATTGCCCGCCTCGTCGGTCACTTTCACGGTACAGTCGTCGTGATCGCCCACTGCAAGTGCCGTGTCAAACGTGATAGTATTTATACCCTCCGCCGCCGAGGTTTCCGACGAAATACAGCCGGTATAGATGATGGTCCCTGTCTCCCCCGTGCGTAGGCCGCTGACGGTGAATGAAAATTGGGGGGTCGTGTCCTCGGCCTCGGCGATGCTGCTCGGCGCTGAAAGTGTCGGCGCGGCATTGTCAAGCCGCAGTATGTCGGAGGCGAGGTGGTGGATCTCGTCGTCAGTATCAGCGGCAGTACCCTTCGTGTCTGTCAGTTTGAAACAAACTTTTTTGCCGTCGTCTGCATCAGTGGTGACAGCCGGTGAGGCATCAGCTCCGTAGGCCAGTGCAGTGTTGGCGGTGTAGGTGATGAAGGTGCCGGCGGTGTTGTCGCCACAGTCGGTACCCCCGTCAATCAGCTGATACTCCCAGGTTTCATTGGCATCGGTGACTGAGGAAGTCGCAAAGACGGTCTGACCTGTTGCATAGGTGGCATCGGGACCGGTGATAGTAATAGGGGATGCGGAAGCGTCAATAGTGAAACTGGGAACACTCAGCGAACTTGAGATGTTCCCCACCTCATCTGTGACCGTAACCGCACAGGTGGCATAGGTGGCCTCTGCGAGTGAGTCAAAAGATACAGTATTTGTTCCGCTTACTGCTACTGTTTCCGATGAGGTACAGCCACCTGTATAGGTTATGGTTCCCGCTTCGTCTGAAGTAAAAGAGAAATTAGGCGTACGGTCAGCTGTCGTACCGATATGGCTGTCTATGCCGGAGGTACCATCTGCAATTGCACCGAGTGTCGGTGCTGTGGTGTCTTTGGTAAACGGGCTGTTTGTCTGCGGCGGGTCAAAGGACTGACTGTCACTGTCCGTTAGGGCGGCGATGTTGTAGACAATGGGACCTTCGGGTGTGGCGGTGGTTACCTGATAGGTGGCGGTATAGGTGCCGGTGCTTTCGCTTAACGTTGCCGACGCTCCTCCTATGGTGATGGTCGGTGCGGTTGACAGTGTTTCTGAGAAGGTGAATGAAAAAGTTAGGATGTCTCCGGTTTTCGGATAATTGCCGTTTGCCGGTGTGCCGTTGGTAAATGTCTGAGTGGTGATGTAGGGGGCAACGGTGTCGTGAAGATTGAGGAGGTATACCGCACCTCTTTGGGCTCCGCCGGTGTCGTCACCTTCTGCCCCCACCGCAAAGGTGGTGCCGTCTGAGGAGAGGGCTGTGGATTTGCCGAAATAGTCACCGGTCACCAGGGCGAGTCTGTTTGAGTCGTGTGCTATCCCTGAATGATAGGTCCATTGAGTGCCGTTCTTTGCGAAGAGATACACCGTGCCTCCGATGCCCCGGTTTGGGGCACCCACCGCAAGGGCGTTGCCGTTTGAGAATAAACTTACGGAGGAGCCGAAGCTTGAATGGGGAGATGAGCGTGTTATCTTTGAATGATAGGTCCATTGAGTGCCTTTCTTTGTGAAAAGGTACACCACATCGCCGTAGGCGATACTACTCTCTACTCCCACCGCAAGGGTGGTGCCGTCTGAGGAGAGGGCTGTTGAGTTACCGAAACGTTCATCGTCAGCCAGGCTGAGTCCGGTGAAGCTGTTATCTATTTTCACGCTATGTGTCCAGGCACTTCCATTTTTTGTGAAGAGGTGCACCGCACCTCTTTGGGCTCCGCCGGTGTCGTCACCTTCTGCCCCCACCGCAAAGGTGGTGCCGTCTGAGGAGAGGGCTACGGAGGAGCCGAAAAAGTCATCGTCAGCCAGACCGAATCCTTGTGATCTGCCTATCTTCGTGTTGTATGTCCATGCACCATTACTGCCTCTGTTGAACAAGTACACCGCGCCTTCGCCGCCGATACCGTTGTTCGGTGATCCCACCATAAGGGTGGTGCCGTCTGAGGAGAGGGCTGTGGAGGTGCCGAATCGGTCATATGCAGATATGCTGACTCCGTTGAAGTTGTTGTCTATTTTTACGCTGTGCGACCAGATGTTTCCGTTCTTTGTGAAAAGGTGCACCGCGCCGCCGAAACGTCGCCCGCAGCATCTGTCAGATGGTACTCCCACCGCAAGGGTGGTGCCGTCTGAGGAGAGGGCTGTGGAGGTGCCGAAGTCGTCATCGTTAGCCAGGCTGAGTCCGTCGGGAATGCTGTGTACAAATTTGTTCGGCATGACAGTTACGATGTTTGATTCCGGTGCGTTTCCATCGCTGTTTACCGCACGAACTTTGAAGGTGTATCTTGTCCCGTGGGTCAGACCGGTAACGGTGTGGCTAACTGTGGCATCGTCGGAGCCGGAAATGGCAGTCCAGGTGCCGCTGTCCTGCTGTATCTGATACTCGGTAATGGCAGAACCTCCTTCACTCGGCGTTGTCCATCCCAGTGTTATCTGATCGTACCCGATACCGCTTACCACAAGGTCGTCAATCGCTTCCGGTCCCTGCTGTATCGTGAAGTTAGGAACACTCAGCGAACTTGAGATGTTCCCTGCCCCATCTGTAACTGTGACCGCACAGGTGGTATAGGTGGCATCTGCGAGTGTGTCAAAAGATACAGTGTTTGTTCCGCTTACTGCTACTGTTTCCGATGAGGTACAGTCACCTGCATAGGTTATGGTTCCCGCTTCGTTTGAAGTAAAAGAGAAATCAGGCGTACGGTCAGCTGTCGTACCGATATGGCTGTCCCCGCCCGAGGTGCCGTCTGCAATTGCACTGAGTGTCGGTGCTGTGGTGTCTATGGTAAACGGGCTGCTTGTCTCCGGCGGGTCAAAGGACTGACTGTCACTGTCCGTTAGGGCACCGATGTTGTAGACAATGGGGCCCTCGGGTGTGGTGTCGGTTACCGTATAGGTGGCGGTATAGGTGCCGGTGCTTTCGCTTAACGTTGCCGACGCTCCTCCTATGGTGATGGTCGGTGCGGTTGACAGTGTTTCTGAGAAGGTGAATGAAAAAGTTAGGATGTCTCCGGTTTTCGGATAATTGCCGTTTGCCGGTGTGCCGTTGGTAAATGTCTGAGTGGTGATGTAGGGGGCAACGGTGTCGTGAAGATTGAGGAGGTATACCGCACCTCTTACGTCTCCGCCGGTGTCGTCATACCTTGCTCCTACCGCAAGCGTACCATCTGAAGAGAAGGCTGCGGAGGAGCCGAAGTCGTCACCGTCAGCCAGGACGAGTCCGTTTGAGTCGTGTGCTATCTTTGATTGATAGGCCCATTGAGTGCCGTTCTTTGCGAAGAGATACACCGCGCCTCTGTTGTTGTCGCCAATTCCGCCGGTGTCGTCACCCAATGCTCCTACCGCAAGCGCAGCATCTGAAGAGAAGGCTGCGGAGAAGCCGAATTTGTCAGCATCAGCCAGGGTGAGTCCGGCGAAGCTGTTGTCTATTTTCACGCTATGTGTCCAGGTGCCTCCATTTTTTGTGAAAAGGTGCACCGCGCCTCGGCTATTTCCGCCGGTGCCGTCACCCCATGCTCCTACCGCAAGCGTACCATCTGAAGAGAAGGCTGCGGAGGAGCCGAAGCTGTCACCGTCAGCCAGGCTGAGTCCGGTGAAGCTGTTATCTATTTTCACGCTATGTGTCCAGGCGCTTCCATTTTTTGTGAAGAGGTGCACCGCGCCTCGGCTATCCCCGCCGGTTCCGTCATCCTCTGCTCCCACCGCAAGCGTACCATCTGAAGAGAAGGCTACTGAGGAGCCGAAATTGTCACCGTCAGCCAGGTTGAGTTCGTTTGTGCCGTGCGCTATCTTCGTGCTGTGTTCCCATACGTTTCCGTTCTTTGTGAAAAGGTGCACCGCGCCTCTTCTGCCTCCACCGGTGTCGTCACCCCATGTTCCTACGGCAAGGGTAGTGCCGTCCGAGGAGAAGGCTACGGAGGTGCCGAAATAGTCAAGGTCGGTCAGGGTGAGTCCGTGTGAGTTGTGTGCTATCTTTGTGCTGTGTGTCCAGGTGTCTCCGTTCTTTGTGAAGAGGTGTACAGCACCAGTATTGTTAGAGCCGGTGTCGTCTCCGGATGCACCGAGTGCAAGGGTGGCACCGTCTGGGGAAAAGGCTGCGGATTTGCCGAACCAACTACTGTCAGTCAGGGTAAGTCCGTCGGGGATAGTGTCTGCAAATTTGTTCGGAATGACAGTCACGGTGTTTGATTCCGGTGCATTTCCATCGCTGTTTACCGCGCGGACTTTGAAGGTGTAGCTTGTTCCGGGAGTCAGACCGGTAACGGTGTGGCTAACGGTGGTGGCGCCGGAGCCGGAAATGTCATCCCAGGTGCCGCCGTCCTGCTGTATCTCATACTCGGTAATGGCAGAACCTCCGTCAGCCGGCGTTGCCCATCCCAGTGTTATCTGATCGTACCCGATACCGCTTACCTTGAGGTCAGTAATAGCACCGGCAACCGCCGCCTCCGCCTGCCACGCTGAGAAAAACATCGCCGAGAGCGACACACACATCACAACCGCCAGCACCAGTATCTGCCGCCACGACCTGAGACGACCGCCGACACCTTCTTCGTTACATTGTAAAAATTCATTCATAATGCAAATAACAACATGTGTAAATAATAATACAGCACACCTATCATTACCATATAGTATACCCCGCAAAATCACCCATACTATTTTTTCCACATTGCCATTACCCCTACACATTCACAACCCACAAAAAAGAAACGCACCCCACAGATACACCCCCTATCCCTTACGAATATAGCTCACTATGCCTCCCTATCTCATGAAAAGTTATACTATCCCCTTTCTGCAGAAATATCGCCCGAAGTAACCCGTCACATTACGGATGTTGCGGGTTTTCTCTCATTAAATCAATACAATCACCAAACTTATTTTTTTACAACATTGGAAAGTTTTTTATTATGCAATAAAATCCTTAGCGGAGGTGAATCCGGGAGACAACCCAATCCCCCACAAAATCCTCCGAAACCCCGCTCATATATAGTATGTATCATCATAATATACCATCATGTATTTTTGTCAGACAATCTTTGCTTTAAATCAAAATGTACATGCGGTATCTTGTTTTTCTTTGCAAAATTAGATAAAAATCTCACCTTCTCTTTCATAGATATTTCCTCCATAACACTCCACGCACCCCTTTTACCTTTTTCAACACCACCCCACTTGAGTGCTAGATCGGCATCAGAAAAATGTTTAGGTATTTCCTTATTTCCCCCGTCGTAAATAAACAAATTCAGATACCCCTTGAGCGCAATCCACATTGCCGCTTGAATATCTGCATCAGAAATTTCATCACAAAACGGGCAGATGTACACCGCCTGGCTCCCCGCCTCCTGTTCAAACCGCTCTCTACCACCGATATTATCAACCACCTTTTTCACCTGCTTGTTTCTTTCCATGGCAACATCAAGCGGCGGGCGTGCATACTTCTTAATCGCATTCAGTGTCTCCTTTCCATTCAGGGTATCGCCAATCTTTAATCCCTTGTCCCGTTCTACATACCCTTTCACTTGCTTATTATCAATTGACAATTTAACAACCTGCTTGAACTTTTTATCTTCTTTAGATTTAATAATACAGGTAACCTTGTACTCTCTATCGTAGTCATCTCTAACAACATCAAGCGGCGTGCGTGCACACTCCTTAATCGCATTCAGTGTCTCCTTTCCATTCAGGGTATCGCCAATCTTTAATCCCTTGTCCCGTTCTACATACCCTTTCACTTGCTTACCATCAATTAACAATTCAACAACCTGCTTGAACTTTTTATCTTCTTTAGATTTAACAATATGGGTAACCTCGTACTCTCTATCGTAGTCATCTCTTGCGATGTATCCATAAATACTCTTATGGCAATGGCTGCAAATATAGCTAGTCGCATACGCACCGACATCTCTACCTACTACCAATTTCTTATCACCCCACACAAGACTCCCATCTAATTCCTCCGCAGCACCACCCTTATACACATCCGCCCGTTTAATGGAATGGTACACCTTTGATATTTTCCCAGAACCGCTCTCAAATGCAGACACCTCTTTCTCGTACACCGACCAGGCGCCGTGTTTTACAATCAATGCGTGTATCTTGTTCCTGAGAGAGTGTATTGTGTTATCCCGCAGCCGTTTCACCTTTGTGTTGGGGATAGAAAAAGTTCCCGCCCGCTGATGTTTCACATTCTCCTGTATCCCGTGGCGTATCCGCCGCATTGACGGTTCAAAGATAAAATGCATTTCGTCAGGGTGCTTAAAATTCTCGGTATCCAACAGGTAAGTCGCAACACCATACTCACCGATATCAATACCAAGAAACTTCCTCTGCTTGTTTATCTTGCCTATTTGTGTCGGACCTTTTCCGACCTCAAAAGGAATGGAAACAAACAACCTGCGCTTACCCTTATCTTCCGACATCTCCATTCTGTCATTGCTCCACTTGATATTCCACAACTCTTCATAGATAAAAGAGTACGAGGATACCTTGGGAGCAGATTCGCTCCAATGACCGGAAAGTGCATTATCCAAAAATTGTGTCTGGTACTTTGACGAGTGTATCTCCATCAGGTTGCCGTCCTCAAGATTTTTCTTTTTTAATACTCCGCTCTTTACATTTTTTTCGGCAATAATATTTTTCCCGCCAATATCATTCTTTTTAACCGCCTTTGCGATACCGTTGAAAATATAGTATCGCTGACCACTCACTCTATTTTTTCCGTACGCTTCAACATCTGTGGCGACAGGATACCCCTCCTCAGACTTCATCGGTTGCACCACATACCGGGCAATAAACTGCCTCGTCGTCATCTTAACAGCGGTGCCTCTCAATTCAGAAAATACACCCGTTTGTATGACTGTTTGTATATTTTCCCCTCTCTGCTTTTTGTTCTCATCACTAAATCTATTAAACACGACCCCAACCTTCGGAAAATGTTTCTCGGGGAGACCTTTGACAATACTATATAATGAAGAGATATCATAAAAGCTCGCCATCAAGCCGATTCTTACCTTTTCTATCTCAATAAACCCGATCCAATCATTCAGATACTTCACATCTCTGTACTTGTCCCACCGTATCTTTGCTTTCTTCAGCAGTGCCGGCACCGCGTCCTTACACTGTTCAGCAGAACAAGAGATACTTATTTCCTCGCCTCGTCTTTCTCGTGCCTGTGGCGCGCGGTAAAAGTAATCGTGGTCACAGATACTATCAATATCCCATTCAGACAATTTTCCCATAACACCTTTAACAATATCCTTTGTACACTTTGATTGTGTTGTTTGATAAATTCTGAGAAACTGCTGCAACACTTTCCGCACCCGCTCCTCGGGATTGTCAATCGTGATACTTGTTTTGAAAATATCGCCCTCCTTATTCTGAACCGCCAGTAGAAAATCAATACCGGCGAACATCCTCTCCACCGAGCTCAGGTACTTATCGTACACACCGCTCTGCTGTATTTTCACATCACCAATGAACGACGGTATCCGCGGCAACTCCTTAAACAGTACCGGGTACCGTTTGTCCGCTCTCTTTTCTGCTAACTCTTTCTTTTGCTTTGTGGAAAGTTTTACCTCCTCATCCTCGGTGTCTAATTTGTATACCTGCTGGTATATAAAATTTAAATCTGAGCGTAAGGGAGCGAGCAGGTCCCGGTAATCTTCTAACTGCGCAACCTCAATCTTTTGCTCATCATTCCATTTCGGCATCTTCTCAAGCGCACTCTGCATTTGCTGAACAGTTTCCCTGATGGTTTCCACCTTTTCCTTGACCGTCTCATCCTCTTTTGCAGAGCTCGTGAATTCGCCTGTTTCTATGTCTTCCAAAACTACGCTCAACTCATCCTTGTGTCCTTTATTTGGGGTGTCCTTCACTGACCCATCTTTCTGCTTTTTTTCTTCGGTCCATCCGAATAACTGCTTTTTAATTTCTCCGTCCTGTCTGAAACTGTTGCTAATCCAGCTTGAAACACTTCCGCCAAGATCTGACCTGTATGAACCCCAATCCTTTACAAGTTTAGGATGCCCAACCTTTTTTGCCTGATTAGACAAAAATTTCAATCTATCATCTAATTCTTTTCCTTTTCCTTTCCAGACATCAGGCGCCATATTAGAAAAAACCTCTTTGATTGCTTTAGTATCATTTCCGACTAAACACTCAAAAATTTTATTAAACGCCTGGGCTAAACCACCATAGTCGTCCGACATACCTATATACTCCTCAACTTTTATGTAATCATCACCCAGGCACTCCTTTAATTGTAATTGTCTATCAACTCTGTCCACCAAATCTATAACAGATTTTTTCCGCTTTTTATCAAATTCAAATATGGGTAAAAGGAAAAACGTTGTTTGAAGTTCTGGATTTTTTGTTGTATACAGCCCTTTGTCAACGCCGTATTTTTCATGCCAATACTTTTCCTGTTCTTCGTATTTTTTCCCTACGGTTCTTTTTAGAATATCTTCAGATAGCGTTTTATTCTTTTTTGATTCTTTATCCTTGAAAATATCCAAATTCTTCTTACTCTTCCTAAATCCACCGGACAAAAGAACCTCTGATTTAAATTTTTCAAAATCAATACTCTCAAAAAAATTCTTGTCTTTTTTTCTCATTAATTTCTTCTCTCTTTCATCTATGGACTGCTGTTCACCAACTATGATGCGCAAGTCATTCAGTAATTTCGATTCTGTATGTTTCATGATCGCACCCGTGCGCAAACAGTCAACCCAGAAATCTTTCAGAGAGTAGATATCTTTATTGTACTTGTAGGTTGAAAGATTGAGCGGCCCGTACAGCGATTCATAATCCTGTTTTATGTTTTCCGCGAACGCTTGTTCAACCTTACCCATTACCACCCTTCGTTTTCTTTTCCCTTTATCTTCATAGGCACCCAACGGAAACTTGATAGTTCTGATTGATTTTTTACCAGAAAACTTGAGTCGCTCTAAATGCAACCTATATCCCAACAACATTTTATTACGATTTTTTCTCATATATTAATCTTTTATAAGAATACACAAGGAAAACATTTTCTACTTTTTTATGTGGTGGGTATAAGGCAAAGATACAAGTGTATCGAAAAACCATCCACAGAGAAAAAATTCTCAATATTTAAAGAAAAGGGAATTTCAGCCTTTCCCCTCCTTCTTATCGGAGTCAGTCATATGGAAAGTAGCCTTTCCCCTCCTTCTTATCGGAGCCGCGAGTGGAGATTATTGCCTTTCCCCTCCTTCTTATCGGAGCACGCCATCTGGATAGTGGCCTTTCCCCTCCTTCTTATCGGAGATTCGTGAAATGGCTAATGCCTTTCCCCTCCTTCTTATCGGAGCAACACTCGGAAAACAATGCCTTTCCCCTCCTTCTTATCGGAGCAGACAGAGTATGGCCGAGCCTTTCCCCTCCTTCTTATCGGAGCAACAAGAACAAGATTTTGCCTTTCCCCTCCTTCTTATCGGAGTGCTTTGTCATGTCTGTGGCCTTTCCCCTCCTTCTTATCGGAGCAACAACAATCGCAAGCATGCCTTTCCCCTCCTTCTTATCGGAGAATATGCAAGAAAAGAACGCCTTTCCCCTCCTTCTTATCGGAGTCATTATACCTAAGAGTTGCCTTTCCCCTCCTTCTTATCGGAGTCCCACACGTCACAATTGGCCTTTCCCCTCCTTCTTATCGGAGCCGACGGCGTTGTCGTGTGCCTTTCCCCTCCTTCTTATCGGAGACACAAACATTTCGGATTGCCTTTCCCCTCCTTCTTATCGGAGCTGAGACATCATGCGATGGCCTTTCCCCTCCTTCTTATCGGAGGTTGGTACTTCAAGAGTTGCCTTTCCCCTCCTTCTTATCGGAGGTTTCTTTTTGTTGAGTGGCCTTTCCCCTCCTTCTTATCGGAGAAGTCAACTTTGGATTGTGCCTTTCCCCTCCTTCTTATCGGAGTACGCCGAACACATGTTTGCCTTTCCCCTCCTTCTTATCGGAGTTCGGAGCGGTTCTATGGGCCTTTCCCCTCCTTCTTATCGGAGTCTGTTTTTGTGAGAGAAGCCTTTCCCCTCCTTCTTATCGGAGTGAGCATGCTGAACCATAGCCTTTCCCCTCCTTCTTATCGGAGAGCATGGAGACAACCGGACGCCTTTCCCCTCCTTCTTATCGGAGCGGGCTGCATGTGACGGAAGCCTTTCCCCTCCTTCTTATCGGAGTAACACGATTGTTGATAGCCTTTCCCCTCCTTCTTATCGGAGCTCACACTGCTCAGCGTGGCCTTTCCCCTCCTTCTTATCGGAGTTTTTTGCTGGTACCATGGCCTTTCCCCTCCTTCTTATCGGAGTCTGAAAAATCTTTCCATGCCTTTCCCCTCCTTCTTATCGGAGTTCCCCGTGCGGCAATTAGCCTTTCCCCTCCTTCTTATCGGAGATGTTTTTATTATTTTTTGCCTTTCCCCTCCTTCTTATCGGAGAGTCTACAATTATCTTTTGCCTTTCCCCTCCTTCTTATCGGAGATTCGAGAAATGGCTAATGCCTTTCCCCTCCTTCTTATCGGAGTTCTGAAATTGCAACTCCGCCTTTCCCCTCCTTCTTATCGGAGGAACGAACGATACCGATAGCCTTTCCCCTCCTTCTTATCGGAGAGTTTAGTAAATTTCTCCTTATGTATTCTTGTAAAAGATCAAAATGATATATCAAAATCTGTCGAAAATTATCCTGTTTCCCCACCACAAAGATATAATAGCATAAAATATAAGTAATGAGTAAAAGAAAAAAATATCCCCTCTGGATCCCTTATCCATCAAACATAACCACAAGGAAAACAAAAATATATATTGATTATAAAGGTGGTCAATGTAATATTGAAGCAAAAGAAATTCATTCGATTATGTTCTATGGATCTATTTCACCTATTAGAGAAACATTCCTTGAGTTGTGCAGAAAATACTGCATTCCTGTTTGTATACACAGAAGAAACATGACATCAGTTATCTGGATAAACTCAAGTTACAGGACTGACAAAAATGATGTTCTGACAAAACAGATTATTACCCGGGAACATGGTATAAAACAAAGACATATAGTGTATAAATTGCTCAAACACAAATTTGAATCAATGAGATGGCTTGTCAAAGAACCGATAACTTTCAAACCAACAATTAGTATTGAAAGAATGAGAATCATTGAAGCATATCATGCAAAAAGATATTGGAAAAAATATTACACAAGACTCGGACAGGCAACATCAGCAAGAAGAGACAGAGAAAATGAAGTGTCAATAGCATTGAATGCAGTTTCAAAATTTATAAACAGTATCATTTTACGATGGATACTATTTCATCATTTAAGTCCGTATCACGGTTTTCTCCATGTGCAAACCGAGTATCCGGCTCTTACATATGACCTGATGGAACCGTACAGAGGATTTATTGATAAAACAGTTTTTGATGCAATATTTTATGCAAAGAAAAACCAAAAACAATCTACTGATAATTATGTCGGTATAGCAATTAACTCAATTGAGAGATTTTTAGATTCTAATGTATACACTCACACAACAAGACAAATAGTAACATTTCAGGAACTCTTGCATGGGAGTGTACTCGCATTGCGAGCATACTTATTAAAAAACGCAAACCGCTTTATTGTTCCTATGCCGGGAAAAAATATAGGCGGCAGACCAATTAAAACAGGATATAAACTATACGGACGGGGTGCCGGCATACAAGACTTTTTCAAAGAGGTGGATAGTCTCAGCAAGAAACATGAAAAAGAATGGTTCCTTTGACAGTAACAGCAAAATATAACCGCCTCATATAAAAATTTCACACACGGTGATCAGTATTTCAATGCAGTGAGGGGTATTTTTATTATCTTATCATCTCCCGAGTGCGGTATTCCCCGTCCGTCTCTATTGCTTGTTGTTATATACAGCGCTTCTTCTTCCGGCCGATATCGCACGGTTCGTATTCTGCCGAACACTCCTTTGTACAAGTGACGGAGAACTCCGGTGCTCGGGATATAGGCGTAGAGTGTTTCACCGCGCAGACCGCCGAAGAAAAGCGCGTCGCCGACGAATTCTGCACTGGCGGGCGCCCAGGTGTCATCTCCCGAGTGCAGTACGGGCGGGATAAAGCCGTCGCGCGTATCACCGCCCTGTAAGAGCGGCCATCCGTAATTTTCACCGGGTTCAATGATATTTATCTCGTCAAATCCGGAGCGAATGCCGGAACGGCCGTGTTCGGTGCTCCACAGCACACCCGCCGCATCCCATGCGAGCCCCTGAGGATTTCGATGTCCCAGAGAGAATACCGCCGTGCCGAACGGATTATCAGGCACCGCAGTGCCGTCTTCTGTTACCCGCAGAATTTTCCCCGCCAAAGAATTCGGATCCTGTGCCGTATCAGGGTCCGTCGCGTCTCCTGTAGTGATATATACATACCCGTCCGGGCCGAACACAATCCGTCCGCCGTCGTGGTACCGCGCCCCGGGAATGTCGGTAATAATATCTGTTCCTTCAAGAAGTTCTGTGTCCCGGAGCACAAACCGCTCCACCCTGTTCACCGTCCCGCGCTCCGAATGTTGCGTGCTGTATACATAGATAAATCCATTGTCCTCAAACGAGGGGTGCAGGGCGATACCGAGCAATCCCCCTTCCCCGAAGTGATGAATATCAGCAACGGTACTGCCGGATCGGCTGCCGTCCCGGCTGATGCGGCTCAGCGTGCCGCCGCGCTCAGTCACCAACATATCACCGTCGGGAAGAAAGGCGATGTCCCAGGGAATCTCCAGCCCTTCGGCTACAACGGTATAGGTACCGCCTTCCGAAGATGACACAGACACCTCCCCGGAAGACATCTCGGGCAGCTGTACACGGTCAGCGGTATGTGTGTGTATAAACAGAACCACTACACAGGTAATAACAACAGAAAAAAGTGCCGAAAGGTATACACGACGCATATGCCTACAGTATATATCCGCTCACCATCACCGACAATACAACACTGCGACAAAATACATATCAACCGCCGGATACTGATTCCTTTGAGATTGTTTCTTCCTCAGATATATCCTGTTTGTGCTTTCCTGAAATCAGCGGCATGCTCTTTTACTCTTCGTTATAAAAGGAGTGAACGGTGTCCTTTATATAGAAATCGGTTGATATGGCAAACGGATCATACCCCGCAACTCCGTCTGAAATAACCACGGGAAACGCATACAGTAGG
This sequence comes from Minisyncoccota bacterium, assembly GCA_965222235.1. Lineage (GTDB taxonomy): Bacteria > Patescibacteriota > Minisyncoccia > Phycocordibacterales > JABAAK01 > JAPPJI01. Next base: position 176,239 of record OZ244939.1, read on the forward strand.
TAACGGATAAGAAACGGATGAGGCACCCCTGTTTAAATCATTCATAATGCAGGGATAGTATTTATCTTTATCCTTAATGCTGACATACTTTTCAAACCATACATTAATTGTTGATTTTAGCTTCCCGTATGATCTGGCGATGTTTTTAAACTTTGTTTCTTTTTCCTGCTTGTGTAAAATTTCAATACACAGCTTCTTATACAATTTCTCTATATCATTACGGGACATTTTCTGTCCCAAACTGTCCGCTTTCTTAATTGCCTGTATAAAGCCGTCGTAGTCCCGTATATCTTGATCAACTATCAAATCTAATTCAACCTCTTCGCCAAATGTAAAGCAGGACTGAAAGGATTTCTTTTTATCAAATGCTTCATTGGCAGTTTTGATGAAGGTAAACTGAAAAGTTTTACCTAGGTCGTTGTAGCTGGTTCTTTGAGAAACAAATGTTTTCAATTTAATCTGCTCAATGTCTTTTTTAATAAATGCATGAAAGATTGCCGACTGATTTTCCCCTTGGTAGTTATCGTAACTGTCAATAATTTCATTTTTTGTATAAGTGGTGTAAAGGTATGATTTGTTTAATGTTGTTTTTGTGTAATGCTTACCTTTTCCTGCTTGTGTATATCTTACTTGCTTTTTTCATACATATTGATTTATACTATTATTGCAGATCGCCATTAGGCGCCGGGCCCCTTCGGGGGCTCAAATAGTTTATAAAAGAGTTGTTTATAATATCAAAATTATTTTGCGATACTTTTTCTTTTCTACTTACCAACCTTCTCGCATTAAATGTCCTCACTTGTTCAAGAATAATATATCCATCTTTATACTTAAAATAACCCGGTAAGTTTTTTCCTTTGGATGTCATTGGAAGCCCTACAAAATTTTCATTTGATGTTTTTTTAAGCACCAGTACAGGTCTTAGAAACTTTGTACCCTTTCCGTTTATTTCATACCCAATGTTTAACCCTACAGAACACCACCAAATCTCCCTCCTGCTAAAATTGACAGTATCTTTTTTATGCAACCTGTTTTTCAAAAAATGCCACAGAAAGAATGTTTTATTTCTCTTTCCAATGATCGTTTTTATTTTTTTTAACAATCCAAAATAATATATTGCTGAAATAACAGCGGCAGGAATGAGCATTTTCAAAACAACCGATACCACTGCAAAGATCATACAAATTAATGCACTCAGTGATATAATGATTATTGACCCTATAAACTGCATCGTTGCCCTCCTTTTCCCCCAAGGAATTATTTTCTTAAAAATTCTATAGCCAATCGTCCAACACACCACATTAAATCCGATGACTCCGACAACACCTGCACCGAAATAAGAATAATTAAACTCAATATCTATTCCATAAATAAATCCATATGCCAATGAAAGTGCTGATAGATATATAAGAAATACATATAATGTTTTCTTCAGTCGCTCTTTTGTGGTACCGCCTTGAAATGTTTTTGGTATTATTTGTTTCATATGCTATCTGATTCAAATAATTTTCTACTATCCGTACCTTTAGAATAATCTATCTCAGCATTTCTTGTTTGAAGTTTATTTTCCAAATCATACTCATCTCTATACACTCGCTCTGCTTTATACTTTCTATCAACAATACCAGTAACCCCTACCTCTCCCTCAGCGATGCGATCAAGCATCGCCTCAAAAACGTTTCTTCCGGGTGCCTTGGCGGATTGTTTTTCAGTTAACATTTCAACAACTTGTATACCTTCCCTGCGAGCAAAAGTACGTAACTCAGCAATTTGGTCGGGAATACTCTGTACCTGTTTATCCTTGTCATCCGTGCTTTTGCGAGCATACAAGAAAAGTTTCTGACCTTCGGGCATAGTAAGCCCAGTGTATCACGAACCCCGACCCCGAGTATCTAAAAAATCATCCAACACCGACCTGCCGAATATAAAAATCTTTTTGAAAAGTGGTTAGTCTTGAACCGAAAACTCGCCAACAAAACCATCTCATTCACGCCACGCAGAGCGTTGCGCACCCTCTATGAAGCATTTGTGCGCCAGCACGAATACCGTAAGTATGTCCACTCAAGTCCACCCGCCTGGACTTGAACCAGGAACCGCGTGTGTATAAGACACGTGCTCTACCAATTGAGCTACAGGTGGTAGTACCGTACATACTACCCCACGGAATGATATACTGAAAGTGTATGGCACTCTCGGATAAAAGCATACTGGAAGAAATGGAGAAGGGCGATATTGCTATCCACCCCTTCAACGAACAGAACCTCGCCACTTCAAGCTACGATGTTACCCTCGGTGAATACTACTTCTCGGAGAAAAAGAGCTCGGAGACGCTGTATAACATGTATGACAGGGCGCATGTGAGCCGGATATGGGGCACCGAAGCGAACATCGCAAAAACAATGAAGGAAACAATACAGGAAATCAACGCCCCGCTCACGAACATACGGGAGGATGACCGTATCATCGTCCTTGAGCAGGGTGAAACCATCCTGGCGCATACCAACGAATTCATCGGCGGGAGAAACCACATCACCACCATGATGAAAGCCCGATCGTCAACGGGAAGAAATTTCATTGAAGTATGCAAATGCGCCGGCTGGGGCGATGTGGGATACACCAACCGCTGGACGATGGAGATAACGAACAACTCGCGGTATCACCGCATACCCCTCGTGGTCGGCAGGCGTATCGCCCAGATTATCTTTTTTGAAACCGGACCGATCAGAGAGAACGACTACACCACAACGGGCAAATATCAGGCCACGGATGATACAGAACGGCTGAAGCGGGAATGGGATCCGACATCCATGCTCCCAAAAATGTACCATGACCGAGACATCAAACATTAATATAGAGGCCTCGTGGAAAGAGCGTCTGCAGCCCTTGCTGCAGAAGGAGTACATGCCCGGCCTCAGGCAACAGGTCAGAGAACGGTATCAAACCACGCGTGTCTACCCGAGTCCGCAACACCTCTTCAACGCGTTCAACTCCTGCCCGTTCACCGGGGTGGGTGTCGTTATCCTCGGACAGGATCCGTACCACGGACACAGACAGGCGCACGGTCTCTCTTTCTCGGTACCGGAAGGTATCCCGACTCCCCCGTCGCTGCAGAACATATTCAAAGAAATACGGGATGACACGGGAACGGAGCCGCCGGCGCACGGCAATCTCACCCGCTGGGCGAAGCAGGGTGTTTTTCTCCTGAACGCCATACTCACCGTGGAGGCGGGAAAGCCCGCGTCGCACCGCACCATCGGCTGGGAGCAGTTCACCGATGATGTCATAGTTCTCCTCTCACAACACCGGGAGCACCTGGTGTTCATGCTCTGGGGCAACTACGCGAAACAGAAGCGGCAGCTCATTAGCGAGGACAGACACCTCGTCCTCACCGCCGCACATCCGTCACCCTACTCGGCGGCGAACGGCTTCTTCGGCTGCAGACACTTCAGCGAAGCGAACGCATACCTCGCCGAGCACGGCGGGACACCGATTGACTGGTAGCGCCGCACGCAACACCATCCTGACAATCACCGGATCAGAGCAGGGACCCGCGATAGATATCCCGCTTTGCTGATTGCTGCCTCAGAACATTAATAATAATGCCGATCGCCGTCAGGGTCATGAGCAGCGATGTGCCCCCTTTGCTGAAAAAGATAAGTGGTATGCCCGTTGCCGGTAACGCAAGTACAACGAGAATGTTGATGAAAAACTGAGCGGCAAACAATGTGGATATGCCGACAACGACATATTTTCCGAATGTATCCCTGGTTATATCCGCAACGGTATAGCACAGTATGAAGAAAAACAGAAATGCAAGGATAACCACAACTGAACCGATGAAGCCGGTTTCCGCCGCGACAAGAGCGAAAATGGAATCGGTGGTCAGCTCGGGAATGCTCAATTGCGAACTCTGCGCGGTGAATCCGAGCCCCTGCCCGGTAATCCCGCCGATGCGCACTGCCTTCAGATTCTGCAGCGGCTGATACGCGACACCGTAACGCTGCTCGGGGGTCAGCTCGCCGAAGTGAATGTCATAGAACGTGGTGATGCGGGTTGAAATATATGACTGAGAAAATACGATGGTGCCGACGCCGATCAGGCCGGATACGAGTATCACCACCCACCACCGCATCGGCAGCCGGGCGACAATCGCCATGCCGAGCACGGTGACGCCGATGATAAGAGCGGTGCCGTAATCAGGCTGCAGCCAGCTGGCGGCGGCAAGCACCATAAACGCTCCGATTGTTATCCCGATGAGCTTGGTGACATTATTCCGTATATCCGCCTGCGTGAACAGATAGGCAAAGAATAATATAAAGGCAAGTTTCATAATCTCCGACGGCTGAAACTGCAGAATGCCGAGATCAATCCACCGGGTTGCTCCGTTCCGCTCAATTGCAAGGGGCGTCAGAAGTGTCAGCATAGCGGCTCCGGAAAGTATACAGATGGTGAATATATGCTTGGCATAGACCTGGTACCGAATGCGCGACACCGCGTACATGATACCGATACCGAGAACAAACGCGACAATCTGCACGCCGAGCTGGGGGAATATGGAGAAAGATGAGGCATACCGGGACGCCTCAACGACATACGCGTAAAACAAAAAAACCAGCCCGGCAAGAAACAGCGCAAAGACCATATAGATAATAAGCTGGCGGAGGGTGTCCTTCGTGGTAATCCATCTGCGGATAATATTTCTCATAGTAACATTACAGCAGCACGATTGAAATACCGAGGATGACACAGAGAAATGTCACGAGCATATACCTGAGCACCACGGCCGAGCCCGGAATGCCGAGAGCCTCAAAATGATGATGCAGCGGTGCTATCTGAAACAGTTTTTTCCCGGTCATTTTCCGGTACCCCAATTGCAGTACATTGGATACCCAGGTGGCGATCAGGACCGTACCGAAGATGCCGGCAATCCACAGTCCGCTGCCGGATCCTTCGCCGGTGCCGAGCAGGAATGTGATAATGGCGAAGAGCACAATGAGTGTCGTAATCCCCGTTTCCGTCAGATACGCTTTCGCGGGCGCATAGTTCGCAAAGAGCCAGGGTATGAGCACACCGAGACCGAGCGCACTCAACAGCAGCGCGTCTGTATGGGCCTCAAGAATACTGACAAACAGCGTGCCGGTAAACAGCACCAGAAAAATACTGCCGGCAAGACCGTCAACGCCGTCAATGACCGAAGAGACCTGCCAGAATATGCACCAGGCGGCGAACAACAGCGCCAAAAGCACCGGACCGACAGATACCTGCTCAAAGAATGAAAACGGCAGAAAGGTCAGCTGATTCGGAATATGCGCCGTGAACGCAAGACCGGATATGAGCGTTATCCCCCCGAGAAGCGACAATCGCTCCCTGATACGAAGCGGACGGCGCTTGATAATGCCGACATCCGCTAAATCATCATAGATCATAACAAGGACAACGGCGCCGACGGTAAGTACCGCTATAAACAGCGGTTGTGAGCCCGTAAACCACGACAACAGAAGGCCGACGGTCATAACGGTCGGAATCAGGGTGAGCCCGCCCATTCGCGGCACCGGCCCCCGCTTCACACGCCCCTCTTCCCGCTCCCGAATTTTTTTGAATTCAACCGCCTCAGTGCCATAGAGCGTTTTCTTTCTGTCAGTGCGCTTGTACACCTTCATTTTTTTCAGCAGCGGGATAACGGCGGCAGTGACCGCCGTTCCCATGCCGACAGACAACCAGAACGTGGCAAGCGCGAGCGTCATCGTGTCCATATGCACACAGTGTAGCAGAAGAATATCCGCCCGTCGGTGTGATACTATATCCATATATGAAGGAGTACAAGGGAATGCGTACCGTCACGCCCCGGGAACATAAACAACTCACCCGCATTCTCAACGGATGGATTGCCGCCGGAGAGGCATACGGATTTCAGCAGTACAAAACTCCGATCCTTGACCCGGCCGAACTGTATGAGGATAAAACGAGCGAAGAAATCGTGCGGGAGCAGACATACCGCTTCACCGACCGCGCCGGACGGGATGTCATTCTGCGCCCGGAAATAACTCCCGGGGTGAGCCGGATGATGGTTGATCTGCAGAAACACCGGGTAATCAGATCTCCGTACAAAGTATTTTCAATCGGCAGTGTATTCAGGTATGAAAAACCTCAGCACGGCAGAACCAGAGAACACATACAGTTCAATGTTGATATCTTCGGCGAATCATCCGCCTGGGCGGAAAGCGAGGTGATTGAGATTGCCTGTGATTCGCTCAAACGGATCGGTTTTCGGTGTGAAGATTTCGTGGTGCGGCTGAATGACCGGCATGCCGTGGAGAAAACGCTGATTGATGTCGGCATCTCCGGCAACATGCTGCCGGATGTATTGCGCCTGTTTGACCGGAGAAAGAAAATGGCCGTGGCGACATTTTCAAGAGAGATGAAGAAAATAACAAATATATCGTTAGACACGATTGACAAAGCCATGCTGCACCCGACACAGCGGGTTCAGGAGGTGGTGAATCTGCTTCCCGAAGGCATTGCGGCGGAATATGACCCCTCCGTAATCCGCGGCTTTGACTACTACACCGGCATCATATTTGAAATTTTCACCAAAGATAAAAAAATCGCCTCGCGATCCGTAGCCGGCGGCGGACGCTATGACCGGCTGATTGAATCATACGGCGGCTCCCCGCTGCCCGCGGTCGGATTCGGTATGGGCGATATTGTGCTCGCTGACTGTCTGGAAAAGATCGGGTCTGAGGATGCGCTCCCCACCACCCCCGTTATCGTCTGCGCGACCTCGGAACACGCAACCGCATACGCGCAAAATCTGTGCAGAATAATGCGATCGGACTTTGTTGACCGAAAAACGGACACGCACTTCCCTGTTTCGTTCATCGGAACGGTTCCTGAAAAGAAACTGACTGATAGGTATAAGCGGTGTGAAAAAGACGGCGTGCAGTATGTGATTGCTGCTGATGAACAGGGAAACATATCCGCCAGAATCCTTGCCTCACGAAAAACAAAAAAGAGTAAAACCCTCGGTGTCATCATGCGGTATATACAAAAAAAGAAACCATGAAGGGCATGGTATTTGACATAGAGACATCGGATGTGTTTGATGCAATAAAGAAAAATCCTGAGGATTTGGAAATGAGCGTCGTTGGTGTGTACAGCTACCCCGCTGACACATATGAAGCATACACCAAAGAAACACTTGATGATCTGTGGGAGCTGATGCGCGGTATTGACACCCTAATTGGCTTCAACAGCAATCATTTTGATATCCCCATCCTGAACAAATACACCCCGCTTGATCTGAAAAAAGAATATACGAGCATTGATCTGCTTGAGAGCGTGCGCCAGTCGCTCGGCAGGAGAATTCGTCTTGATTGGATTGCCGAGGGAACGCTCGGCACCAAAAAAAGCGGAGACGGCATGCAGGCGGTTGAATGGTGGAGACAGGGAGAGGTGGAGAAGGTAAAAAAGTACTGCCTGGACGATGTGAAGATCACCAAAGAAATTTTTGACTATGCGCTGAAACATCATGAAGTACTGTACAACGATCTCGGGTCCGTACACACCGTTCCGATAGATACATCCGCATGGAAAAAGGAGGAATCCGTTGAGGAGTCAATGATCGGATTATTTTAGCAAATACACGGTATACTGAAAACATATGGGTAGAAAAGAAAGACATGCATATGCCGCCGTGCTTGATGTAGCCATCATTGCCGTCGCTGTCATTATCAGCATCACACTTATCGCACAGCACAACAACATTACAAATGTCACCTCCGTCAGTAAGGAAGAAAAATATTTCAGACATATTAACCCGCAAACCGACCTCATCTTCGGCAACCCCAACGCCGATCTCTTCATTATTGAATACGGCGACCTGGAATGCCCCTTCTGCAAAGAATTCCATCCGCACATAAAAAACATTATCCAGAGCGATTGGGGGGTTTCAGGAAAAGTCGCATGGATATGGAGAAACGGATTTCACATGAACAAGGTGTCGGTGGAAAAAGCACGGACGCTTGAATGCATACGCCTGCACGGAGGAGATAAAGCGAGAAGCAAGGCATGGAGCTTTATTGAAGAATCACTCATCGGCGGCGTGGAGGAAAATGAATACCCGTTTGAACGGTACCGAATAATCATGGAACAGCTTGATATTCCGTTTGAGCGTGTTAACACCTGCAGAAAAAATAACGAGATATCCCGCCAGATATCCGAAGCTGCCATTGACGTGAAAGAACTGAACATTATTGAAACACCGTTGCTGCAGTTTGTATCAGGAAACGGTGAGCTGCTCTTTGAAAGCGTCGGATCACTGACGAAACAGCAGTTGGAGGCGTTCATCGTCAGCGTCCTGCAGCACAGCGAAGGAGCGTAGGCAGGCTTACAGACGCTCCTGAATATAGCCGGCAAGATCGCTGATAGACACGCGCTCCTGCTCCATTGAATCACGGCGGCGGACGGTCACGGTATTGTCATTCATCGTGTCATAATCCACGGTCACCGCAAACGGTGTGCCGATTTCATCAGCGCGGCGATACCGTTTTCCGATCGTCCCGGTGTCGTCATAATACACATTGAAATGAGGGGCAAGTGCGGTATATATCTCACGAGCTTTTTCCGGATGCCCGTCTTTTCGCATGAGAGGAAGAGTAGCCGCGGTCATCGGTGCAATGGACGGTTTCAGGCGCAGTACAGTCCGCTCACTGCCGTCGGGCAGTTCTTCAACGGCATATGCATCGCAGATAACAGCAAGGAACAGGCGGCCGACGCCGATTGATGTTTCAATAATATGAGGGAGGATATGCTCATTGGTGTCCCGGTCAAAGTAGGTTAACTGAACGCCGGATTCCCGCGTGTGCTGCGTCAGATCATAGTTTCCCCGGTCATGAATACCCTCCAATTCCTTCCAGCCGAACGGATACCGATATTCAATATCTTCCGCCGCTGCGGCATAGAATACCAGCCGCTCATGCGGCACCGACCGCAGAAAATCTTTCCGTATGCCGAGTCCCCGCAGGCTTTCCAGGCGAAGAGTGCGAAATTCCTCAAAAAATCTTTTTCTGTCTGATTCATTGATAAAATACTGCATTTCCATCTGTTCAAACTCCCGGGTGCGAAACAGAAACTGCCGGGGCGATATTTCATTGCGGAACGCCTTGCCAATCTGCGCAATACCGAACGGCAATTTCATATGCATACTATCAAGCACCTGCTTAAAGTTCACATATATCCCCTGACAGGTTTCGCCGCGCAGATAGACCTGATCAGCACCGTCCGCAGATCCTACATCTGTCGTCACCAGTAAATTTTGAAATTCCGGCTCGCTCAAATCTTTAGAATTGCAGCCCTCAACAGATATATCTTTTCTGTGCTGGGCGAATATATCACGGAATTCATCGGGCGCCATGCGCTCATCCGCTGCCACACCGATCGCTTCAAGCAGATGATCCGCGCGGAACCGTTTACCTGTTTTTGTGCAGGTGACGACGGGATCCGAGAAATTCTTCGTATGTCCCGAAGCATCCCACACATTCGGGTGCATAACAATTCCGGCATCAAGACCGATAATGTCGGGGCGCGTACGCACCATCGTATTCCACCAGTCACGCTTCAGATTATTCGCCAGTTCAACGCCGAGAGGTCCGTAATCATACACACCGCCGAAACCGCCGTATATCTCAGACGACGGGAATATAAATCCCCGCCGTTTTGCAAATATCACTATATCCTCAAGGCTGTGCATGCCGCCAGTATACCATCCGGCGGCGGAATAAAGGGTCCGAGAATCAGACACGCTACAATGACCGGGGAGGAGAGGCATAGATGCCCCCGCTGTATGAAAGCAGCATCTTCTTCATGTCTTCAAAACGGCCGGAGCGGGTTGACCCGAGCACAACAAATGCAAGTTTGACACCCCCCTGCTCCGTGACCATGATAAGTGTGCCGGCGGCGATGTCGGTATATCCGGTCTTAGAGAGCAGTATCCGTTCAGGCACCCGGCCGAGCAGTATATTCGTATTCTCCGCGCCGTACCGAACACCGTGCCGGGAATAGAAGACCTTTTCTTTCTGCGTTGTCAACGCCGCAAAATCGGGCTGTGTCGCGACAATAATTCCTGCCAGCTTCGCAAGATCAAGTGCGGAACTTTCCGAACCCGCAAGCGTACTGTGCGTGTCTAATCCGGTCGGATTGATGAAGTGGGTCTGTACCAATGCGTTCTGCCGGGCAAATGCATTCATGAGAGTGACGAGAGAAACGCCGGTTTTTTCTTCAATGGTGCGGCCGACTGCGTTAATCCCCCGGTTTGAAGAGGTCATGATTGAATATTCAAGCAGCTGCGCGGTACGCCATGTATCGCCGAGCTGCAGCGGTGTATTTGCCGTCACCCGAAAGTCAGTCTCATCAAGTGTGGTGAGATCATCATCATTGAGGCGCGGATACGCAAGCAGTGCCGCAGTCAGTTTTGTTATCGACGCAATTGATTTCAGTTCATTAATGTTTTTTCCCGCGACAACCGAATCATCGGTGATATTGTACACGATAGCCGCATCAGCGGTCACTTCATCAGTGATGCGGTAATATTCCTCCTTCTCATGTGGCTTAATGACAAAATCCTCCCTGGTGAACAGGCTGACGGAAAAAACCAGCAAACTCGCAACGACAAAAAACAGACAGACAAGACGGCACACTGTCGTTTGATTCATGCTCATTATGCGCAGTATACCACGCCCATATTTCACTCATTCATTTTTTCTTTGGTCGTACGGATGCCGTTTTGAATTGAGCGGCGAATTGTTTCATAGTCCGGCAGATCCCCCGCGCTTCGGAGACCGAGATGCGCCAAAAAATCGGTTGTCACGGCGAACAGTTTCCGGCCGCCTTCCTTTTTCTGTTCCTGTATCAGACCGCGCATGGCGAGGCGGCGTACTGCGTACTGCGCGTTCACTCCGCGAAGAAAATCAATATCAACCTTTGCGATCGGCCCGGCATACGCGATGATAGCGAGGGTCTCCTGCGATGATTTGGAGAGCGGTATGGTACGATCTTCCTTCTGCGCCCGTTCTATAAACTCCGCGAGTGCGGGACCGGTCGCAAGCGTCACCTGTGCCCCGTCATCAATGAGTGTCACGCCGCTGCCCTCGCACAGATCTGCAAACTGTTTGAGCAGCTGCTCAATCTTTTCGCCCGAACAATTCATATGCGCCGCCAGACGCTTCTTCGGCACCGGCGCACCGCTGATAAAAAGAAGTGCCTGTAATTGTGCAAGTGCGGTGTTCATGTGTTCTGTTCCTCCTTCACCAACAGAATATCATCAAATTGTCCGTCCTGCCGTGCCAGCAGCAGGTCTTTCCGCATGAGCTCAAGGATTGCGAGAAAGGAAAGAATCTTTTCCTCTTTATTCCTGCCCGAAGAAAACTCCCGGAATGATGTCCTGATCCGTTCGCTGACAGTCGTAAGCACATTCTCTATCACCTCCCCCAGCGATATCACCCTGCCCACATTCCTGCGGGGCGGCGTTTTGAGAAACGAAAGATCATTGATGACCGCCCGGGCGTTCCGCTGCAGACCCTCAACCGTACACGACGCATCGGGAGAAAATATAACGTTCCGAACCTGCCGGGGCGGACAGACGGGGAATGACCGCCGTCTCCAGGTACTCAGTGCGGGTATTGCGTGCGTCCGGATATAATCAAACAGTTTCATTCGCTCCTCCAGTATGACCACATCTCCTTCCTCCTCTTTAGTGTATTCAAGGAGCGGCAACAGTGATTTTGATTTGATAAATATGAGAATGGAGGCAATGTGCACGAACCGGGCAATTTCTTCCGCTGGCACGGCGGACATTTTCTGTATATGGGCGATATAGTCAGCAGTAACTTTTGCCAATGAAATGGTGTTAATCTGCAGCTTTCTCTTTTCCACTAACTGATGCAGCAGATCAAGCGGTCCCTGAAACTGATCAAGGGAAATGATATACTCAGTGTCCGTTGTGCTATTCATCATACAGTCGTGTATCAATGCGTCCGCGGTCGCGGGGAAACATCGCCGCCTCTTTGACGTTTACAATGCCGACCATTTTCGCGGTGAGGCGCTCAAGCCCGATCGCCATGCCTCCGTGCGGCGGCATGCCGTATTTGAATGCCTGAAGGTAAAAGGCGAAAGTCTTTTCCGGATCCACGTCCGGCAGTTTCTGCCGAATCTTTTCCGTCAGAGTGCCGTAGTCATGTATGCGCTGTCCCCCGCTGCTGATCTCCACACCCCGAAACAGCAGGTCAAAACTTTTGGTATACCCCGGATCATCGCGGTCCTCATAGACATACATCGGTCGTTTCTCAACCGGATAGTGAGTGATAAAGATGAAATCGGAGGAGTGTGTTTTGAGCGCATATTCGCACAGCATCCGTTCATGCTCCGGTGCGAGGTCCGGCTCCCCTTCGCACGAAGTGCCGTACTCCCGTTCAAGAATCTGCTGCGCCTCACGCAGCTTCATGACCGGAAACGGCTTTTCCGGGAGCACCGGGAATTCGGCGTTAAGAACCGCGTACTCCTTCGCCGCATGCCGCTTCAGCATTTCAACAATGTGCCGCATACATCCTTCAAGCATGCGCATGACATCGGTGTGGTCGGTGATATATCCCATTTCAAAATCAAGACTGGTGTATTCATTGAGATGGCGGGACGTGTTATGCTTCTCCGCCCGGAACGCCTCGGCAACGCAAAAAACCCGCTCAAAGACGCCGACTAATAATTGTTTGTAAAGCTGCGGGCTGGTCGCCAACGATGCCTGTTTGTCAAAATAGTTCACTGAAAAAACCTCGGCGCCGCCCTCGGCATCCCCGCCGACAATGCTCGGCGCTTGAAATTCTACAAAATCCTGCCCGTTCAGATATTCCCGAAACCCTCTGAGAATCTGCGCCTGCACACGAAACAGGGCGCGATCCGTCTGACGACGCAGGGTAATCGGACGGTAGTCAAACTTGGTGTCAATGTTAATATCCGCCTCTATATCAAACGGCAATTCATCGGCGCGGGCAAGTACGGAAAACGATTCAATGACAAATTCAATCATGCCGTTTTCCTCCTCGGTCCTGTTTTTTTCCGGCCGCTCTTTGACTGTGCCGGTAATGCTCATGACGCTTTCCGGGGACAATTTCTGCGCCTCGGCAAAATCACCGTGCGAAGCGGCAATGAAACACTGAACGGCGGCGGAGCGGTCGCTGAGCGTTATGAAGACAATTTTTCCGTGATCCCGCAGGGCGGCAACCTTCCCCGCCACGGTAACCGTCGACCCAATGTGATCTTTCAATGTTGCGATAAGATGTCGTTCCATATATGTCAGTGTAGCATGGGCGCGGTTTGAGATTCATCCGAATAATCCCCTGTTGTGCACCGCAAGACCGAGCAGATTGCGGATGTCATTGAGCCGACCGGTGAGCATCGTGTCAACCTTTTTCCGGTGCCGGCCTATGACACGGTCAATATATGCCGTATCTTTTTCCATAGCCGCGTATCGTTTCCGCTGCGTCTTAAAGTATGCAAAGTAGGTGTCGGCAAGCAGATCTTTCAGTTCCTGATAGGTTATTGATCCGTTCAGACATTTGTTCTCCACATCGCCGTATTCTTCCGACGACATAAGCAGTTTGAGATATGTGCATATGATGCAGTCATCAGCCGGTATGGGGCTGCCTGCGGGCGTTGAGTCCGTCACGATGGCGGATATCTTTTTCCGTACAGTGTCTTCGCTGCCGAAGATGGAGAGCGTGTTATTCTTTGACTTGCTCATTTTCTCTCCGTCAATGCCGGGAACAACCGCCGTTTCTTCTATAACTTTTTCCTGCGGTTCCTTGAAATACTGAGTTCCGGTAAGAAGGTTGAACTTCCGGGCAATCTCCCGGGTAATTTCCACATGCTGTATCTGATCTTTGCCGACCGGCACAATCTCTGCGCCGGGCAGGAGAATATCAGCCGCCATCAGCACCGGGTACATAAATATGCCGAGTCCGACCTGCTCTTCGCGCTGCTGCGCATCCTTGTATGCGTGCCCGATGGTGAGAAACTGATGTTTCAGCAGACAGCTGAATATCCAGGTCAGCTCGGCAATCTGCGGAAATTCCGACTGCCGGTATATAATCGTTCGCTTCGGATCTATGCCGAGGGCGATATATGCCCGAATAGTGTCATATGACATCCGCGCAAAGGTTTCGGCGCTGTGCCGTTTATTGTCATCACTGAAATCAGTGAGTGCATGCAAATCTGCGAGGAACATAACGAGATTTCCCTGCTCCTGCAGATCAACCATCTGGCGAATGGTACCGAAATAGTTGCCGAGATGGATGCCCCCCGTCGGCTTAATTCCGGTGAGTGTGAGTTCCGTCATATATACGGCAGTGTAGCACACCTATCGTTTGCTCCATTGCGGCGCACGGCGTGCTTTGCGGAGTCCGAACTTTTTACGCTCCTTCTTCCTCGGATCCCGGGTCAGAAAACCGAGATTCTTGAAATACTTCCTGTCTTCCGGATTATGCGCGACAAGTACGCGCGTCAGTCCGTGACGGATTGCTTCGGCATGCGATGCGATACCGCCGCCCTTCACCACAACAGTTGCGCCGAGCTCCTGATATTCGTCCTTCTCCCGCAACGGCTGCAGCGCTTTTGTAATAAGCTCAACGGTGGGCAAATACTGTTCTATGGGTCTGCCGTTTACGGTAACCCCCTTCACAATTTTGGAGACGCGCACGCGGGCGACGGCGGTCTTGCGCCTGCCGACTGCTTCTATATATCCCCCCCGCTGTATCTGATTCTCCGCCATATGTTATCCCTGTATCTGTATTTTCTTCATTTTTTCCGTCCGAAGCCGGTTGTCCGGTAGCATACCATACACCGCCCTGCGAAGCACCTCGCCGTATCCTTTCTTTGTAATGACCTGGGCAAGCGTTTCCTCACGCCGCCCGCCGAAGTAGCCGCTATAACGGTCATACACCTTCTCTTTCTTTTTCTTTTCACTGATGTGCATACGGGATGCATGTTCAACCTTCACCCGGACATTCGGCGCCTGATTCGGTGCGTACACGACAGTATCCTTGCCGTTGACTATGTCGGCGATCTCCGAAGCAAGCCGGCCCGGTCGCTTTCCTGTTGCATCAAGAGTAATTGTTCGCATTTCATTTTTCATACTTATACAAATTCAATGACGGCGGCGGTACGCCCTGATCCCTGCCGCGGTTCAACCTTTATCACCCGTGTATACCCGCCTTTTCTGTCTTTATACTTCGGCCCCAGTTCGTCAAGAAGATTCTTCGCCACCGCCTTGTCATTGTTAAACCGGGCAAGTATCATTCTTCGCGTTATCAGATCATTGTTTGCCGATCTTGTTACCAGTTTTTCAATATACGGACGGAGGCTTTTTGCCCGCGCTTCGGTTGTTGCAATGCGCTTATGCAGTATTATTGACCGCGCGAGAGAACGCATCAGCTGCCGACGCTGACCCTGTTTTCGTCCGAATTTTCTTCCTGTGTTCTGGTATGCCATATATATTTACTCGTCCTTCAGTACGATTCCCTTATCCTCCAGACGGCTCTTAATCTCCTCAACAGCCTTTGAACCGATGCCCGGTATATCCCGAATGCCGATTACCCCCTTCTTCAGAATGTCCATAACAGTCTTAATATTGTTTCTTTCAAGAATAGTGACCACGCTCGCACTCAGCTCAAGATCTTTGATGTCAATCACTCTCATGCTGTCCTCAACCTCTTTCTGCATTTTCTTTTCTCCCGTATCCGCCTGAAAACTGAGCATTGCCTCAAACTGGGAAATCATCGTTCGAATTGCCTTTTCCAGCGCTTCGCGCGGCGTAATAGTACCGTCTGTTTCAATAAATATGCTGAGACGGTTAAAATCGGTCCGGTCGCCCACGCGCATGTTCTGCACTTCATATGATGAACGCTTCACCGGGGAGAAAATTGCGTCAACAACAATTGAGCCGATGGATGCGTCCTCGCCCAATTCCTCGCGGGGACGAAAGCCGATCCCCGTGTGAACATCCGCTTCAATGTGCAATTCTCCCCTGTCATCGGTAATTTCGGCAATGACCAAATCCTTGTTCATAATTTCAAGCTGTGACGGGGCCTCAAAATCATTCGCGGTGATAACACCCTTCCCTTTCTTCTTCAGAGTAATGGTCTGAGGAAATACATCGGTATTCGCTCTCACCCGTATATTTTTCATATTGATGATAATGGTGAGAACATCCGGCTGAACGCCGTCTATTGTTGAGAACTCGTGCGGTGCGCCCTGAACGCGGATAGTGGTGATAGCGGCACCGGGTATTGATGAGAGCAGCATGCGGCGAAGCGCGTTGCCGAGCGTGTTGCCGTATCCGGGGTAGAGTCCGGATATTTCATAGGTACCTTCCATTTCCGTTTCATGAAGCATCTCCGGTTTTGAGGGGATTGCAATGGTTATATACTCTGTCATATGGTTTCTTGTGAAGTAGTAATAGTATTGAGCTAACGGGAGTAGTACTCAAGAATGATGGGGAGTGAAAAAATATCATCGTCAGTGGCGGGTTTGTCCGCCACACCCCCCTGGTGTGTTTTGCTGTCCCAGGACACCCATCCCACTCGCGGACGCACACCGCTCCCTGCAAGCATGGTGCGGAACAGGGTGGTTGTGGTGCTGCCTTCGCGAATGCCGACCACATCACTGTTGCGTACCTGATATGACGGAACGGACACCTTCCGTCCGTTGACCGTGAAGTGGCCGTGCGACACCATCTGACGTGCCATGCGCCGGGTGGGCGCCAGCCCGAGCTGATAGACAACATTATCCAGACGCCGCTCTAATATCTCCGCAAGCGCCCCTTCCGCGGATGCTCCCGTCGTCGCGAGCGCTTTTTTGACATACTTCTTCAGAACCCGCTCCGAAATACTGTACAGGTACCGCACTTTCTGCTTCTCGACAAGCTGTTTACCGTAGTCAGAAATGCCGCGGCGTCGGTGTTTCGGCGGACGACGCTGTTCGCGGAGGATAAACTTCTGCGATTGGCATTTCTCGAACAAAGGTGCTTTCAGACGGCGACTGATTTTATATTTCTTTACCTGTTTCATATGCTATACACGGCGTGGTTTCTTTCTGCGGGGACCATTGTGCGGCACCGGCGTCCTGTCCCGTATGGAATGAATGGCAAACCCGCGGTTCAGGAATGAGCGGATTGCGGATTCCCGGCCGCCGCCGACACCTTTGACAACAATGTCAATATCCTTAACGCCGACAGCAACCGCCTTTTCAGCTATCGCATCAGCGACTTTTGCCGCTGCGTACGGTGTTGCTTTTTTAGCACTACTGAAACCGAGTGTGCTGCTGGTTACCCACATCACCACATTCCCGTTCGTTTCGGTGAACAATACTCGTGTATTGTTGAATGTCGCCTCAATGAAGACAATACCCTTGCTGATTTTTTTCTTGGGTATTTTTGAGAGCACCCGGGACCGCTTCCCGGAATCATTCCTATTCTGCTCAACCTTATTTGCCGTCCGTTTCTTTCCCATATATCACTATTTCTTCTGCAGCTTCACTCGTCCTGATCCCATGGTCTTTCTCGGTCCCTTGCGGGTGCGCGCATTGGTCTTAGTTTTCTGACCGCGCACCGGCAATCCCGCACTGTGGCGGCTGCCGCGCAATGTTCGCATGTCTTTCAGACGCTTGATGTCCTGTGCGACTGAACGGCGGAGGTCGCCCTCAATGAGGAATGATTCCATCTTTTTTCGTACGGCGGTTTCCTGATCCGCCGAGAGGTCGTGCACCGTTGATGACGGGGCTATGGTAAGATCCTGCAGAATTGTCGCGGCACGTGGACGACCTATCCCGTACACAACGGTTAACGCTACTGATAGGTGTTTTTTTTCAGGTATATTTATTCCGGCAATACGCATATATATCATTTCTGCCGCATCTTTCTGCGGGGGTTTACTTTATTAATGAGATACAAACGCCCTTTTCGACGCACAATCTTATCATGTCTGTCTCGTTTTTTAATGGAGGTTCGTACCTTCATGTGTTTCTTTCTTTATGTATCTAATCAAAGGCGGGAAACGATACGTGCTCGTTCGCTTTGTGCATCTAAAACCAACGAAACTTTATCTCCTACAAGAACCTTGATGTGGTTCTTGCGCATTCGCCCTGACAGGTAAGCAAGTACTTGATTATCTGTTCCTTCCACGGTAACGCGAAAAAGCGTGTTCGGGAGCGTTTCAGTAACACTGCCTATGACCTCATCTTGTGTTCTCTTTTTCATTGTTACAATGGATAGATAAATCATACCATACATAACAAATATCGTGCAAGACAGGTGGAAAATAGACAGAATAAAAAATAGATTATATTACTGTTTTATCCTGAACGCATCTATCTTGGCATGGTGTCCTGATCGAAGCACCTCCGGTACGGTATACTCCTTCCCGTCATACCTGACCGTTTCGGGGCGGGTATATACCCTGCTGCCGGCAATCCGGGCATCCTCACATGAGTGTTCGTTGCCCAACACGCCGACCAGCCGACGCGCTACCGCGTCGGCAATCAACATTGCCGGAATCTCGCCACCGGTGAGCGTATAGGGGCCTACAGAAATTCTATCGGCCCCGGTTGCTTCCGCAACCCGCTCATCCATGCCTTCGTAGTGTCCACAAAGAAAAATGAGATTATCATACGTTGCATATGCTATCGCCCTTTCCTGCGTGAACAAATCGCCTCCAGGAGTGAAGAATACCGCCTTCTTTGTTCCGGAGTGCATCGCCGCCTTATCATACGCACGCAACAGCGGCTCTGCCTGCAGAACCATGCCTGGGCCGCCGCCGTACGGACGGCTGTCGACCCGCTTAAGTTTCGGTACCTCATCAATGGGGTTATAGTAATGCACATCCAGAATACCGTTTTCTACCGCACGACCTATAATGGAATGCTCAAAATACGGTTTGCAGATATCAGGAAACAGTGAAATGATGTGCACGGCTACCATACGGCTGTTATGCGCCTTCTTTGTCCGGTTCGTCTATAACTACGCTGACCTTAGCCTCGTGCTGACCGCCGTATGCGTGCATAATCGTTCTGATCGCGGTTGCCATACGACCCTGAGCGCCGATAACCTTTCCCATATCTCTCTTGTCAACGCTGAGAGTCAATTTGACACCCTGTTTATCAACCTCATGTTCAACGGTAACGTTGTCGGGGTTGTCTACAACTTTTTGAACAATCTCTTTCAGAAATTGTGCCTCTTCTTTTTCCATATTTTTTTGTACAAATTACTATTTTATCCTTCTTCGGAAGGATTTTTTTCGGGAGTCGGGGCGGCAACATCTGCCGGAGCCGCGTCTTCCTGCTGCTGTTTGGGTTCGGGAGCACCCGCCTGATCGGCAGACTCGTCTTTCCGCTCTTCGGCTGCCGGAGTCACATCTTTCTGCTCTTCGGGTGCGGGAGCATCTTCCTGAGCGGCGGTTTCATCCGACGGTGCTGTCGGTTGCTGCTCTTCGGTCGCCGATGCTATGGGATGTTTCTTCGGTAGCGCATTTCTTTTTCTGCCCTCCAGCACATTGTTGGTAATAAGAATATTGTGCACCGTGTCAGACACCTGTGCTCCCTGAGACATCCAATAGAGTACCCGATCCTTGTCAATGGTTGTCTTTTTCCGAATCGTGTCACAGGTGCCGAGCAGGGCAACCGGATTCCCTTTTTTTGCTGCCGAGCGTGAGTCTACTGCCACAATTCTATACGATGGATTGTTCCTCCTCCCGATACGCTGTAATCGAATCTTTAACATACTACCTATATACGGACATACTACCTATGGATATGATATTGTCAACCGACCGCCTCAGTAGCTTTCCAATTTCTTCATAACCTGATTGGAGCGGAGCTTTTCAAGCGCCCGCGCCTCTATCTGCCGAACCCGCTCCCGGGTAACCCCCATTCTGTTCCCTATCTGCTCCAGAGTGTACTGAATTCCGTCAGTCATCCCGTGCCGCAATTCAATAACTTCACGTTCTCTCGGTGAAAGATTTTTAAGGATTGTCTGCACCTGATTTTTGAGAATATCCTGCGCGACAATTGTATCCTGGGTTTCAGTTTCATGATCTTCTATGGTTTCGGATATGGTAGTTGAACTGCCCTCATCCGTTCCGTCCAATGTCTGTTCAAGCTGCACGATATCCTGGGATATTCTCCGTATGGTGTGTATCTTTTCAGACTCAACACCGAGCTCATCTGCAATTTCCTGTATGGTCGGCGTACGGCCCAGACTTTTTTCCAGCTGCACGGTGATCTTCTGATATTTCTGCGCCGTCTCCGACATATGAACCGGTATGCGAATGGTGCGGGATTTATCCGCCAGTCCGCGGACGATTGACTGCCTGATCCAGTGCGTCGCATAGGTTGAAAACTTGAAGCCGTATCCCGGATCAAACTTATCCACAGCCCGATACAGCCCTTCTGCGCCCTCCTGCACCAGGTCCAGCAGACTCAAATCCCGATTCCTGCTTCTGCCGGCATAGTTTTTTGCAATTGAAACAACCAGGCGAAGGTTCGCGAGGGCGAGCCTGCTTCTCGCCTCGGCGCCTTCCGCAAGTATTTTCCTCCGTTCGCCCGGCGTGAGTTTCCTTCTGGTTTTTTTCTCAAGCAGTTTCTTTCGTTCAATAATTTTCTGCCCGAGCTCCTGCTCCTCTTTTGCGCTCAAAAGCGGATATTTACCGATATCGCGCAGATACATTTGGACAGAGTCATAGGCACTCGGATCAAGCTCGGGGAATCTCGGATCCGATGCTATTGCAACCTCCTTAAGCAGACCTTCGGTCTCAACGACATCAATACAGTTATTCTTAAGGATATCGTAGATACATCGCCATATGTCATTGCTTTCATCGCATTCGTCCATCGTGACATGCTCCAGGATAATATCAGAAGTGGCATATCCGAGCCCCTTACATTTCTTCACCATATCCCGTATACCGCGTCTGTACTTAATGGGAATTGCGCTGTACAACTCCTTTTCTTGTTTTGCGGTGTCAATAATTGCCTCCACACTTTTCTTTGTGCCTCTTTTTTTGGATGCTGCCCTCTTCTTAACTGCCGTTTTCTTTTTTACAACTTTCTTTGTCGTTTTCTTCTTTGCCTTCACGGCAATCTTGCTTTTTTTTACAGAAGTTTTTTTACTAACCATAAAAGAGAGTACGGCACGCGGGAGTGCAGTGATATATAAAAAGAATCATACCATACATTCCTCCTGTACGGCAATGGTATGGGGATAGCGTGAAAACATGCCGATATATACACCCTATCCCATATCGCTTTCCCTGATTTTCTTGAGTTCAAGGCTTTTGTTAATCTCCCGTTCCAGCCGCGACAGCATATCGCGCAATTCATCCTGTATGCATGTAAAGCGGGTGTCCGGATTGGAAAACCCTTCTTCATACTCAACCGCAAGAATCCGCTCATCACTCTCCGGAAGATGCACGTTGTCAGCAACGGCGGCAATCCGCTCCTGAAGAGATTCGTCAACAGTGATGTTGTGCAGCACGAGATAGTCGCGCGCGCCGGCAACGCTCGTCGCCAGTTCCGCCAGTCGTTTCTCGCTGTTTTTCCGTTCGGACCGCTTCTGTTCTTGGCGCTCTTTCACCGCCTTCACCTGTTTCGGACGGCGCGCAGGAACTTTCTGCTGCGCCAGCTGCACACTTTCCTCAATTGCTTCCCGGCTCACCGAACAAAACGAGGCGGTTTCCTGTATTGTCCTGTCGCGAATGAGCGGATCCTGTATGTGAACAATGATCGGAATCAGTTCCTCTTTAACACCGCGGAGCGTGTCTTCGGGAAGTTTCCCGTACGTGTCCGTAATGTGCTTAAAGATGAACGCCACGGACGGCATGGCATCCTTAACTGCCGCCTTAAACTCCCGCGGATCCCGGGCGATGATGTCGGCGGGGTCCATGCTCTCGGGCAACACCACAACTTTAACATCCATACCGATACTAAACGCCAGCGTGATGACACGAAGTGTCGCCCTGACCCCCGCACCGTCGCTGTCAAGTGCGATGAGAAGGCGGTTTGACAGCCGCTGAAGCTGCCGGAGATGGTTCTGGGTTACGGCGGTGCCGGAAGACGCAACGGCAACGGGATATCCCGCCTGATGTACCATGACTGTATCAATGACACCCTCGGTTAATATTGAAAAATTGTTTCTGCGGATATGCTGCTTTGCCGTGTGCAGGCCGTAGAGAAATGTTGACTTATGAAACAGCGGCGACTCCGGCGAGTTTATATACTTTGCTCCCGTTTCTTTCTTATATTCCCGGCCGGAAAAGCCGATGACTCTATGTTGCGTGTCATGGAACGGAAAGACAATTCTGTCGCGAAACCGGTCATAGATGTTTTTTTCCTTTCGGATACACATACCTGTCTGTATATGATTCTCCATATGAGCTGTCTGCGGCGTGCAGATGGTGTGCCAGGCATCAGGCGCGTAACCGATGCCCCACTGCTTGATTGAGGCTGCTGATATGCCACGCGTTGTCAGATGACTGACAACATCATCGCTCATTTGTTCGCGATACAGCGCTGCCGCGTGTTCTAAAACATGGTACAGTGAAGCGGTGTGCTGTTTGGGCGTATGTCCGGCGGTAATATCTATCCCCGCCTTCTCCGCAAGAATCTTGAGTGCCTCTCTGAAATCAACCCCCTCCATTTCCTGAACGAATGAAAACACATCGCCGCCTTTCTGTGTTGAGAAACAGTAGTACACACCGCCCTCGGGATCTACAAAAAAGGAGGGGGTCTTTTCGTTACTGAACGGAGAGAGCCCCTTCATCCTCCTGCCCGCGGACTGCAGAGTCGTATATTGCGACACTAAGCTGACCATGTCCGTAGCCTCCCGGACTGATTCTTTTACCGTATTCGAATCCATCACCCCCATTCTACCATCCGGCGGTCATTTCACTTTTTTACAGCCGCATCGTCGGCCTCCTCTTTCTCCGCTATCCGCTGTGCGATATCATCACGAATCTCCTTTACAATGTCATATTTTTTACTCCCCTCAAAGCCGCTGCCGATCGGAACCAGGCGGCCGACAATAACGTTCTCCTTCACGCCGTCCAACGTGTCCTTTGTGCCGTTCATCGCCGCCCTGATGAGCACACTGGTGGTATTCTGGAATGATGCCGCTGAAAGAAAATTACTGCGCGACACGGCGATGTTGGTGATACCCGACACGACATCTTCCGCCTTAATCAGCTGTTTACTCGTTTTTTCAAGTTGCTCGTTCATTTCAAAGAGTTCCCCGAATGCAATATATTCGCCGGCGGTATAAGTGCTGTCGCCCGGATCGGTAATACTCAGCTTGCTGAACATTTGGCGGATCATGATTTCAAAATGCACGGATGCGATGCTGATGTTCTGCAGTTCATACACCTTTGTTATCTCCCGAAAGATATACTCACGGGTCGCCTCTTTTCCGGCATACTTCAGAAGTTCCTGCAGATTGGCGGTTCCGTCAGTCAGAAACTGCCCTTTCTTCACTTCATCACCAACCGCAACTTCAATATACCGGAACGGAGCGACCGTGTATTTTTTGTCGGCCGCTGAAGCTTTCTTGGAGCCGGGGTTGATATATATCGTGTGGCTGCCGTTGCTGTGCGATTCAATCTTTTCAACCGTGCCGTCAACATGTGATATAGCTACGGGAGTTTTCGGCATACGACATTCAAACACCTCCGTCACCCGGGGAAGCCCGGATGTAATATCACCGCCTGCGACGGCACTTCCCCGGTGAAATGTACGCATAGTGAGCTGTGTACCCGGCTCGCCGACCGACTGAGCTGCGATAGTGCCGACCGGCTCGCCGATATCAACAACCTTGCCCGTTGACTTGTCCTCGCCGTAGCACCTCACACACACACCCTGCGCATACTGGCAGGACACCGGAGAACGCACCTTGACGGACACGATACCCTCATCCTGATCTATTGTATTCGCCAGATCAAGATCAATATATTGATTTTTCTTCACCACGACCGCACCGTCTGTCCCGGTAACTTCTTCCGCGGCATATCTGCCGCGTACGCGCTCCCCGAACGGAATAACAATGCCCGACGCAGTCTCACGATACAGGCGGAAACCGCGCGTTGTACCGCAATCGCTTCTTTCAATCTTAATCTCATGCGCAACGCTGAAAAGTTTCCGCGAAAGGTAGCCAGCCTCCCCTGTTTTGAGCGCGGTATCCGCAAGACCCTTACGCGCGCCGAATGAAGCGTTGAAATATTCAATTGAGGTGATGCCGTCTTTGAGACAGGATACCACCGGCTGCTCAATTGATTCGCCGGACGCCGATTCAACAATGCCGAACATGGAGGTCATATCACCCAAATCATCAAAAGAACCGCGCGCGCCCGATCGAATCATGTATCCTATGGATGAATCTTCGGAAATTTCCTTCTTCACCACATCTGAAAGATCGGCCTTGATTCTTTGCCACAAATCAATAGTTTTGCGTTTCCGTTCATCAAGCGATATATATCCCTCATCATATTCACCACGGACACGGTCCGCTTCAGCATATCCTTCCCGTATTTTTGCACCACGATCAACCGGCTGTTTCATGTCATCCCATGAGAATGTGATGCCCGACTTAGACGCGTATTTGAATCCGAAATCCTTAATAGGGTCAAGATGCTGCACCAGCACATCTCTGCCGAGCGTGTTGATAATATTCTGAACAATTGCATTCAGGCCCTTTCTGGTAATTACCTCATTAACATACGGATATATCTTCGGCAGCCGCACATTAAAAAGCAGCCGACCGACTGTTGTTTCAAGCATTGTTCCTCCAAACCCTTTATATTTTTCTTTCTTTGACAAATACACTTTTACTTTTGTATGCAGGTCAACAATACCGAAGTCATATGCGGAGATAGCCTCGCTGGGGCTGCTGAAGTATCTGCCTTCGCCTTTTCCTCCTTCCTGCACCGTCGTTGCCCAGTGACAGCCGAGCAGAATATCCTGTGTCGCCGGTGAAATGTTAATATCACCGGATGCGGGTGTAATGATATTGTTCAGTGACGTCATAATATTCCTGGCCTCCGCCTGCGCCTCATCAGACAGGGGCAAATGCACCACCATTGCATCGCCGTCAAAGTCCGCATTGTATGCCGAACACACCAGCGGATGCAGCTCTATGGCGAGTCCTTCAATGAGAATCGGCTTAAATGCCATGATACTCTGCCGGTGCAGTGTGGGCGGACGATTGAGCAGCATATATTTCCCTTCAACAACTGATTCCAGTATCTCCCAGACGATCGGCGCCTCTGTTTCAATAATGCGCTGTGCGCCGCGGACATTGTACGCCAGTTCCCGGCTCAGTATTTCACTTATGACAAACGGGCGAAATATTTCCAGCGCCATACTCTTCGGCAGGCCGAACTCATCCAGCTTCAGATGCGGTCCGCTGACAATAACTGTTCGTCCGGTAAAGTCAACCCGCTTTCCGAGCAGATTTGTCCTGAAGTAGCCGGTCTTGCCGCCGAGATACTCTGATATTGATTTCAGCTGCCGTGACTGCCCGCGCCCGGAAAAGGTACTCCGGTTGAGCGTATTTTTCTCAAACAACGCGTCAACTGCCTCCTGCAGGAGCCGTTTTTCCGTATTGATAAATATCTGAGGCGTTTTGGTGGCAATAAAATCTTTCAGGCGATTGTTTCTGATGATGACAGTGCGGTAAAGGTCGTTAAGATCGGAGCTTGCCGGCTGACCGCCGTCAAGCAGAAGAACGGGACGGATACCCGGAGGTATCACCGGCAGCCGCGTCAGAAACATCCACTCAGGGCGGTTGCCCGACTGAATGAACGAACGGATGAGCAGCAGCTGTTTCTGCAGCTTCTCCTGCCGCATTTTGGTCGTATCTTTCAGCTCCTTTATGATTTCTTTTTCCTTCGCCTTCAGATCAAAATTCTTCAGCAGATTATAGACAACCTCGCCGCCCTTCTCCGCCTTAAAAAGTCCGGGAAATTGTTTGCTGAACCGTTCATATTTCACCTCCTCAATAATGGAATCCCGCTGAACAAGCTTGAGCTCCTGAACACGGTCGGCATACAGCGTTCCGAGCATGGTGCGGGTCTCGTCCCGCTCCGCCTTCTTAATCTTTTCATCAAATTCTTTTTTGATATCCGATTCCAGGTTCTTCCTCTTTGCCTCGTTCACCTCGGTGATGTAGTACGATGAAAAGTACACCACATTCTGCACCTGCTGGGGCGGCAGACCGAGCAGCGTCGCAACGCGTGACGGAACCTTGCGCAGATACCAGAAGTGTGCAATCGGAACGGCGAGATCAATATGTCCCATCCGCTCGCGCCGCACCAATGCCCGGGTCACCTCAACACCGCAGTTGTTGCATTCTATACCCTGATACTGCATCCCCTTATACTTGCCGCAGCTGCACTGGAAATCGGCCTCAGGTCCGAATATTTTTTCACAAAAGAGACCGTCCCGTTCGGATTTCTGCGTCCGATAGTTTATCGTCTCGGATTTCTTCACTTCGCCGAATGACCACGACAGCACGTCCTCAGGAGAGGCAAGATGAATGTTCAATGAATCAAAGCGCTGCGTTTTTTTGATTACTTTTTTCATATACTATACGGTGTTGTTATTAAATGCTATGCCGTCAGTTCAGATCGTCTCCTTCCCCGTGGTGTCGGACGCCCTTCCCGCTCGGGAATTTCCAGGTGCACATTGAGACCGAGACCGCGCAGATGGTACAGCAGCACATTAAATGTTGCGGGAATGCCCGTCTGAACGATGGGTTCGTTATGTATAATTGAGCGGTATGCGGCGTTTCGCCCCTGCATATCATCCGACTTTATCGTCAGCATCTCCCGCAGCGTATACGCGGATCCGTGACCGAGAAGCGCCCACACTTCCATTTCCCCGAGACGGTTTCCGCCGAAGCGCGCGCGTCCGCCGGGGGGCTGCTGGGTAATGAGCGAATATCGGCCGGTTGAACGGGCGTGCACTTTGTCCTCCACCATGTGCTCCAGCTTCATAACATACATCCAGCCGATGGCGACATCACTGGCAAACTTTTCCCCCGTCTTGCCGTCAAAGAGCTCAATGCGGCCGTTTTCCGGATACCCGGCCCGCTTCAGTTCTTCGCGCAGTTCTTCGTCAGTGACAGAAGTCATAGTCGGCACAATCGCCTGATAGTTCAGGGAATGTGCGGCGAGACCCAGATGCATTTCCAGAATCTGCCCGAGATTCTTTCGGGACGGGACACCGAGTGATGAAAGAATGATGTCAATGGGTTCACCGTCATTGGTGAACGGCATATCCTCCACGGGCGCAACACGAGATATGACTCCCTTGTTTCCGTACCGGTTCGCCAGCTTGTCGCCTATCTGAATGCTGCGCAAATCGGCGACGGTAATATTAATCTGTTTCAGCACCCCTGTTTTTATATGATGGCCGTCTTCACGATTCCGCACCTGCACGGAAACAACCTTTCCTTTCTCGCCCGGTGGCAGCACCTTGGAGGTGTCGCGCATATCCTTCGCCTTGTCGCCGAATATTGACTGCAGCAGACGCTCCTCGGCCGACAGTTGCACCTCGCTTCTCGGCGTCAGCTTGCCGACCAGAATATCACCCGTCGTCACTTCCGAGCCGACGCGGACGATGCCCTCAGCGTCAAGATTTCTCAGCTTCCGGTCGGACACGTTCGGTATATCCGCGGTCATCACATCCGGACCGAGCTTGGTTTCGCGAATCTCGGCGACATATTCCTCAACCTGCGTAGAAGTGAGCACATCATCCCGCACCAGCCGTTCGGAAATAATAATTGAGTCCTCAAAGGTTCCGCCGTCGTACGGAAGGAACGCAACGCGCAGATTTTTTCCGAACGCCATCTGTCCGTTCTCCGTTGATGCGTTATCCGCAAGCACATCCCCCTCCTTTACCCTGTCCCCCGGCCGCACCACCGAACGCTGATGGTTGGCAAATGAATGTGCCAGACCCGCGGGTGTAAACACCTCAAGGTCATAGCGTTTTGTACCCTGTTTGGTTTTCAAAGTGACATGGTTCGCGTCAGATTCAACAATCTCACCGGCCTCTTCCGCGTAAATCAGCCGGCCGGATGCCTGAGCGAAACCGGATTCAAGACCTGTTGCAACAAGCGGCGGCTCCGGATGGAGGCACGGCACCGCCTGCTGCTGCATTCGCGTTCCCGTTGCGGCACGGACCGGCAGCGTGTTGTGCAGAAACGGAATAAGCACGGATGACACGGAAAACATCTGGGCGGTAGAGACATCAACGTAGTCCACCATTTCCGCGTGCACACGCTCGTACTGACCGTTATGCCGCACCAGAACGACATCCTGGGTAATGACCGTCTTGTCGTTCACCGCCACATCCGCGCCGGCAATGTGATACTGCCCTTCTTCAATCGCGGTGAAGTACTGAACTTCATCGGTAATCTTCCCGTTATCCACCTTAAAATACGGACATTCCAGAAGCCCGTACTGGTTAATGCGGGCATACAGGGCAAGGTGCAGCACCAGTCCGATGTTCGGCCCCTCGGGAGAGTGGATCGGGCAGATACGACCGTAGTGGGTATGATGAATATCACGCACCGAAAGGCTGGCATGCTCGCGGGATACGCCGCCGGAGCCGAGCGCGGACACCGTCCTTAAATGATCCAGCTCGGTCAGAATATTTTGCTGTTTCAGCTGCTGCGAGAGCTGGTTGGTATTAAAAAACCCGTAGACCGTTGACTGAAATGTGCGCATGTACAGCGCGTTCGTCGGAAGATCAAGCGACTTCGGATCCAGGGTAAGCATCCGGTCACGGGTATTTTTGCACATTCGCATAAAGCCGGTGCGTGCATATTCATACGCTAACTCGCCGACTGACCGCACGCGCCGCATACCGAGATGATCAATATCGTCATCAGCGGCATCCGGCGTGTTATTCAGCCGCACGATTTCCTTGATGATAACGGTGATATCATCCAGAGTGAGTATCCGCTGTTTCAGCGCCTGTGCATCGGTCGGTCGATTAAACCGCTTGTTAAAACTCATTCTCCCCAGCTCGGTTAAGTCATACCACTCGGGAGAAAACCTCGTCTGCACCAGCTGCTTGGCCCGCTCGGCGCTCACCGCACTGCCCGCCCGCAGAAACTTATAGAACGACGTCCATACTTCATTCATGATTTTGGCGTCATCAACGGCGAATGTTTTCTTGACAGCCGCTAACGCAAGTTCGTCATCCTTAAAAAGGTTAAGAACCGCCTCCTCCGTCTCAGGACCGAATGCGCGCAGAAAAAGTGTGATCGGCATTTTTCGGTTCCCCTGATCAACCCGAACGAAGATGCGGCCGCTCGGATCGCTTTCAAATACAATCCATATACCGCGACCTTTTTGAGGTATTATCTGGGCACCGAACGTTCGCGCCTTGCCGGTGCTGACGCTTGAGAACCGGACTCCGGGCGCCCGGACCAACTGCGAGATAACGGTACGTTCAATGCCGTTGATGATAAAGGTGTGCTGCGGGGTCATAATCGGTATATTGCCGAACAGTACCTCCTCATCTTTTTTTACTCCGGTTACTTTGTTTTCCAGACTCAGGTGTACCTTGAAAGGCGCGGTGTAACTGGCGAACTTCTCTTTCACCTCCTGCACTGACACGCGGGGTTCCTCCATTTTGCAGGATTTGAAGTGTATGTAAAAGCGTTCGTTTGAATCAACAATCGGGAAAAACTCCTGAAACAGCTTCTGGAGATCTGTTTTCAAAAACGTATCGTACGACTTTTTTTGGAACGACAGTATGTTCCCCGGTGCCAGGGGCGACATACGATAACTCGAAAAAGTTTTTTGTGGCCGTGTTTCCTTCATTTGTCGCGTTTGACTATCGCACGCAGCACAATAATAAACACGGACAGATGGTCAAATCCTGAGTGCCTTGTTACAGAACGCATGCTACCAAATCACTATAATTTGTCAACCCATCCTTAATGGTTCAATACATTTGCACATGAGTGTACCACATCTATGGGTTTCTTAAGGTCAATGCCGAAATGCGGTCTCTCATGGTTGTAATGATGGAGGTATTGGGCGTATTGTTCTCTGAGATCGTCATATTCTTTGAAAGGAGCCTTGTAGTAGATGAACTCCTCCTCATCAGTCCTGAACGATCGTTCAATGACGGCATTCTCGTTAGGACTTGATTTGTGAATATAGTGGTGTTTTGTACAGAGAGCAGTTACATGGGTATGGAATCTTTTTTGAAATTCAAGACCGTTATCCGTTTGGATGAATACTGTTCTGAAGGGTAGACGGTTCACTATTTCCGTCATAGCTGAAATGGCATTATTCTGATTCAGATCATTGTATATGACGGCATCCTTGTATCGGGAGTAAATGTCTATGATGGCATACTCGAAACAGGTCCAGGGCAATCCTGTCAATTCAGGGGTGAGGTACTTCACATCCATCTGGAGGTAGCCGACGGTTTCAGCGTTCTTTGCGTGCATATGTACTGTATTCTGACACAAGGGACGACGATGTCGCTTCTTCTGTCGTATGTAGCCACGGGCTATCAGGAACCGTTTCACCGTACTTACTGATACCGCTATACCGGTTTCCTCCCTGAGTTTCTCGGCACACCATCCCCGTTTCTGCCTCATTGCCGCAATGACTACTCTTTCCTCCCCGGAGAGTGCCGGTTCCCTCAGTCTCTTCGGTCTCGTGCTCTTCCGCTGCAGTCCCCGCATGACATACCGCGGTTCCCCGTAGGGATACGGTGACCGTGCCCGTCTCAGCCACCGGGATACCGTGGTTCTGTGGATACCGAGCAGTTCAGCAGTATGCTGTATATCTCTTGTTTCTTTGTATATTTGAATGATTTTCTTGGGATGTTGTCTCATACATCTGCAGTATCGCTGCTATGTGCAAATGTATTGAACCATTAAGCCCATCATATACCATACACCCGAAAAGACGAACGCATCATGATGCCCACGGCACATTGTCGGAAAAAGTAATCACCAGAAGCGCTCCAATCAGCACGAACACCAGCATTGTGAACACGCGGTAATTATCCATACACCCACTATATCACAATCAGGATTGTAGATATTCACGGGGATCTAATTTCGCCTCCGTGGCGGCAACCGGCACCAGCAGACCGCGGCATCGGGCACTGGCGGAAACCTGCTCGTACGGCACCACCCGGATACCGTTTGAATCGTACACGCCGAAGTGCAGATGCGGACCCGTGCTGAAACCGGTATTGCCGCTGTAGCCGATGAGATCGCCCATCTCAATCCGCTGTCCCAGACGCACCTTGGTAAGCGACAGGTGTGCATAGAGCGTGGTAAGACCGAAGGCATGCCTGATAAGCACCCACTTACCCCATGACTGACAGCTCGGAACAAGATCCGTGTTCCCCGTACCGATAATGATACCCGCAGCGCTTGACAGCAGTTCCGTCCCTGACGGCAGGGCGAAGTCAATTCCGTCGTGGAACGGCCTGCCGTATCGCCGCGCGTTCGCCTTGGCAAAGCTGGTTTCGCCGAAGTTCTGTGTCACCCGCGCCACAGGATTAAACGGTCGGCGCAGCAGCCCCCGCCGCGGTTCCGGCACCGCGTCAGGATCATACAGATATTCAATCCGCGACTCATATTCATATATCTCCTGCTGCAGTTCCAGCCGCTCCTCCTGCTTATCCCGCAGTAGCTTCTGATACACCGCTTCATCATTTTTAGTCCTATCAACCAGCCGCTGCTTCGCCACAATTGAGAACTTGTATATTTTCTTTCTGTCCTCGAGCGCGCGTTGTTCCCGCGTCAGTGTAATCTGCTCATCAGCGACTTCGCCTTTATTCTCCTCCAGATACTTCGTCTCCTGTTCAAGCAACTGCAGCTGATTCCGCAATGATGTGGAATACCGCTCCAGCTCCTCAAGCGAGCGGAGTACTTCAAAGAGCGACGGATTCAGAAAAATTGACATCTCACTGTCCTGCAGCTCAAATTCATTCGCCCGCTGATAGTTGTTGACAAGAATGCGGTGGAGCGTTTCAATATTCCCCTCGTTCGTGCCGATTGAGCTGTCAAGCGATGTGACCCGAAGTTTCCCCTGCTGTATGCGCCCCTCCGTCACCCGAATTTGCGCCTCATTCCTTCTGTTCGTCAGCGACAGACTCTCCAGCTCGGACTCCAGGGTATCCTTCTTCTTGTATATCTCGCGCAGATCCTCGTTGATGCTGTCAATTTCCTCCTCCGTTTGTCTGATGTGATTCTCCCGTTTGTCCAGCTCCTGTTTCAGATTCGCAATCTCGGGATTTTCACGCACAAGAACAACACCGCTATCAAGCTCCGATCCGTTCTGCGTCGGCACATACGCCCCCTCCTGCTCGGAAGGGCGTACCAGCGTCTCCTGCGCAAAGACACCGAAGACCGAAACGGCGATACACAGCCATGAGAGAATATATACAGCATAGATGGATACGCGCATACCTTAGTTTATATAATACCGCTCTTTTTTCCGCCGAGCACGGCAATCGCACGCGTAATCCGTGAGAGCGTCCGTGTCCGACCGAGCGCAGCCGCGATAAAAAAGGAATCGGGGCTCTGTTCCCTGCCGGAGAGCGCAACGCGCAGCGGCCAGAGCACCGCCGAGCGTCCCTGTTTCTCGGCATGGCTCCACACCGCGTCGCGAATCGCTTCGGCATACCACTGCCGGTATGCGCCGAGCGCGCTCAAAAGATCATGGGTTGTCTCAAGCCCCCGCAGCACCGCCACGCGGTCAACCGCTTTCGGGATAAGCAAATCAGCCGGGTACACCGGAGTGATAAACAGAAAATCATACGCTCCGTCCTTAATCGCATCACGATCCCGGGCAAGCAGCCCCCCCCGTTCGCGCACCGCGGCAAGCACCGCCCGTACCGAACGCGGATACAGCCGCGACCGCAGCGGAAACCTGCGCGTCAACTCCGGCACAATCTCCCCACGCAGCCTGGTTTCGGACAGCGAACGAATGTATTGTTTATTGAACCACTGCATCTTCTGCTCATTGAACACGGCCTCCTTTTTCTGCAGACGACCGGGATCAAACGCATCAATCAGATCATCAAGCGTGAACAGTTCACGATCATCACCCGGCGACCAGCCGAGCAGCGCGATGGTGTTCAGTACCGCCTCGGGAAGGTACCCCCGATTTCTGAAATCCGTGACGGATGCCGCATCCTTCCGCTTGGACAGTTTGCCGCCGGACGGCGAATGAATGAGCGGGATGTGCGTATACACCGGCAGCGCCGCGCCGAGCGCCCGCAGAAGAAGTATCTGCCGCGGCGTGTTCACGATATGGTCGTCACCGCGCAGGACATGCGTAATACCCATCTCACTGTCGTCAATCGCCGTTGCAAGGTTATAAAGCGGATCGTCAGAACCGCGGGCAATGACGAAATCCCCCAAATCAGATGTGTCAATAGTGATATCGCCGCGTACCGTGTCGGTGAACGAAACAACCGGATCACGGTTACGGAACCGGATGACCTCAACGGTATGCTCGGGATCTTTCTTTGACGGCTCACGCGACACGTACGCCCGGTCAGATTCAAGAAGGTGTCTGATATGCCGCTCATAGATCCGCCGCCGCGCCGACTGCCGGACAACGGCGTCCGGACGGATACCGAGCCAGTACAGGGAAAACAGTATCTCCTGTTCATGCCGTCGTTCGCTCCGCTCCCGGTCGGTGTCGTCAAACCGGACGATATATGTGCCGTTATGCTGTTTCGCGAATACATAGTTAAACAGCGCGGTACGCGCGGTGCCGACATGAAATGAGCCGGTCGGAGACGGTGCGACGCGGGTAACGATACGGGGTGCGGAACTGTTCATATGCTATGCCTCATGGGATTTAAGAATATCGGCGAGTGTGCGCGCCACCTTTTTTGCCGCATCGGGCTTTGCGAACTCCTTCGCCTTCTGTGAGAGCTGATCGCGCATCGCGGAATTGTCAAGCACCGCGTTAATCTGCGAAACCAGCAGATGCGGCGAGAGGTTCTGCTCTTCAATGACAATGCCTGCCGCGGACCGGGCATAGGCATAGGCGTTCTTTTTCTGATCATGCGACACCTCCTCGCGGATGGGGATGACAATAGCGGGGATACCCCACGCCGCTATCTCAAACAGCGTTCCCGAACCGGCGCGGGTGATGATGATATCTGCGACAGAATACAGAACACGCATATAGTAGGCGTTCAGAAAAGAGAGCGGGCGGTAGATATGCGCTCCTTCAAACATACGCAGGTAGCTCTCCGTCTCATGCTCAATATCCTTAATGTTCCGCTTACCCGTCTGATGCACCACCTGATACTGCTTCAGCAGATTCGGCAGCGCGTCCACCACATTGTCGTTAATATATGTCGCGCCGGATGATCCTCCCAGCACCACGACCGTCGGCACATTCGGATCCAATTTCAGCAGATCATGCGCTTCAGGATTCGGATTATACAGCACTTCCCGCCGGAGCGGCACGCCGATGAGGGCGGTGCGCTGCCGCTCTTTTTCTTTCAGTTCCTGCTCCGCCTCGGGGTACGCGACGGCGATATACTTCGCGAACGACGCCGACCACTTCGTCACTCTGCCGAGCGCGGCGTCGGATTCGTGAATGACCACGGGAATGCGCAGCAGGCGGGCGGCGAAAAGCACCGGAAAGCTCGCGTACCCGCCTTTGCTGAACACCGCATCGGGAAAGATAAGGTAGAGATTGACCGTCGCCTTGAATATGCCGAAGACAATCGGAAAAAAAGCGAACAGGTTTCTGATCCGCGACCCGATATCCCGGGTTCGGCGTATCTTGCCGGCGGAACAGTACACATACCGCATGCCCGCATTGTAGAGCGCCTTCTCGTCATACTTTCCCGGCCCGAAATAATATTTTTTGGGCTGAATCAGCTGATGCTCCTGGGCATAAGTGTCAATTTCCTGCGCTACGGCTATGAGAGGATAAAAATGGCCGCCGGTACCGCCGCCGGTAAAGACTACTTTCATATGCATACAGTATATACCATCCGCCGAACGGCACGTTTCATGGTTACACCGAAACCCCTATCCCCGCAGCTGCCGCAGAATCCGGAATATCTGCTTCCGCACAATATTACACTCTTCATTCGCAACGTGACACAGTATCCCGTACCACAACAGAAAACCGACCAGTGTCATGCAGGCGAGCGCAATCATGCCGTCAAAGGTGTTGTACGCCACATCAGCGAAAAACAGGTTCTTCGTGATAATGATTCCCGCGGCGAGTATAACGGCGGCAACGGTATGCTGCACCAGCGAACTCAGTATTGAAACGGAATTGCACCCGACGGTTCGCACGAGTATCCTGAACAGCACCAGCGCGGCGATGGTTTCAAGAAAGACAATTGTTATAACCGTCGCAAACAGCATGCCGAACCCGCCGGAAGTCAGTCCGGTATACTCAAGTATCACGAGCAGCGGTTCACGATGCGTTTTGAGAAAAGCGGTCACGCCGTACACACCGGCGACCTCGGCAACAGCAAGGGAGAAGAACACGAGAAAAGGCAGCAATGATTTTCCGTAGGCATACATAGCGCGGGCGCAGAGCACCAACACGCTCATGGTAAGGGCACTGAATACAAATATACCGAGAATGGTCGCGGTGATGATGGTGGTCTCCGGCGTGAACAGTCCGGACTCAAAAAAGAAACTAATCAACGGCTCACGGAGCGCGAAGATATAGGCGATAAGAGGGAGAATGAAGAAAAAGAGGCGACGGAATGATGATTCCAGCACGTCACGAAACCGCCCCATGTTATGTTCAGTAACATAATTGACCAGTATCGGGAATGTCGCGACCGAATAGGCGGTGCCGACGATAACCAGCGGCACCGCCTTCAGATTGTCGGCGAAATAGTACACGCTGAGCACCCCTTCGGAGATGGAGACAATGAGACCGAAAATAATAATATTCGCCACACCGATTGAGAGCAGTGCGGATGCCCGCGGCACCGACATCTTGACGGCGTGCCAGGTTTCAATCATCATGCTCCGTGTCGGCACCGGCACCGGAACAATACCGTCGCGAATAATAATAGGCAGCTGTATACCAACGCTCATAACTATACCGATGAGTACGCCGAGTGCCAGACCGATTGAACCGTAGGCAGGATAGAGAACGATAACACCGAATATAATACCGACATTGTAGATAATCGGGAGAAGCGAGTAGAGAAAAAATTTCCGCTTCAGCTGCAGCAGCGCGGTGAAAAAACTTGACACGGCAAAAAGGAACGCCTGTATAATAAATACACGGCTGAACAGCACGAATGTCTCAAATGCTTCCGGCGAAAAACTGGAAAAGAAGTACGCGGCGATAGTCGGCATTGCCATGAAGAGCACTGCGGCACCGAGAACGAGAAAAATAAGAAGGAGGCAGAAGGTGGTGTTGATAAATTCCCGCAGCTCCCGTCGGCCCTGTTTTTGTTTTTTCTCAAACATGGGGAGTAACGCATAGACTGAGATAAAGGCGGTAGTGGCAATAAATAGCAGGTCAGGTATGCGAAAACTGGCGATATAGACATCAAGCATCTCGGTCGCGCCGAAATGATGTGCAAAGATTCTGTCCCTGAGGAATGAAATAACATACCCGAATATACTGACTGTTCCGAGAATGTACGCTATGGTATGTACATTGGTGTGCGACCTGCCTAATATCTTCCACATAGTTTAGTAACCGTCACAGTGTACCATCATATCCGCAGCCTGGTACCTGCTGTTAATTAAAGCGGCATGTCGGCACGAAAAAAGACACCGCAAGGCGCCTTTTTTCATGTAACCCGAGGTATAAGCCGGATTCTGTATCTGCAAAGCAGACGGTAATCATTTATCTTGAGATGCTGTTACCAGCACCTTCAATGCGGCACTCCGCATAACGCGGCACGGCCTTGCACCCAGGTAGGAATTTAGCCGTTTCACTGCTGCGTCGCCGCAGCATTTGCCTCAGAGAGGCACTCTCGCCTTTCGGTCTGAGCGTCACTGTTCGCATCCCTCGCCTTTCGGCGGACGGGCGTTACCCGCTACCCTGCTCCGTGAAACACGGGGGTGTCCGGACTTTCCTCCCGCAGAACATATATTCCGCGGGCGATTACCCGCTCGGGTGTGCGCAGTATACACCACTGCACCCTGTATACACAACAACGAACGCCCCTATGCCGTAACAAGCGCGCCGGTATACTCAACCAGCAGTGCCTGCAGCTTCGTCAACATCCGATCTATCTCAGCCCGAATATCGACGGCGGTACGTTTCCGGGGCTGCTTCTGCTCCTGGGAATGATCGGAATCCCGCGACTGTCCGAATGCAACATGCTTCTTCTCCGGTGTCGTGGACGCGGTCTGCTTGGTTTCCTCTCCCCAGTGCCAGGTCGGCGCGCGCACCTCTCCGCGGCGGTGAGCGTTTGAGCTTCCTCCTGCGTCATCTCTCAGCTTCCGAAGGTCGCGACGGAAATCCTGAATAATATCGTCAATATATCTGCGCAGATCGTCCGCACGATCGCTCACCTCGGCGCGGCAGTCCTCATACTGTGAACGGTCGCGCAGATCACGAAAACTATCATACCGCCGATCACCCTCCCGATCCGCATCGTCAATGTCACTGTCCAGACCCCGCAGCGCGGCGTCAACCGCCGAACTGCTTCCTCCACGACGGATTTCATCGCGAATATCACGAACGGTGTCTGTAATATCCAGATCATCAACCTCATCATCAAAATCAGCAACCGCATTGTCATACTTCCGCTCAATGCTCCGATCATCGGACCTGCTGCAGGAAGCCGCATGCACCGGCACTGCTGCCACAAACAGTGCGGCGATGAACAAAACGGCGGCGGCGTGAAAACGGATTGATACCATATATGTATAGAGAATACCATATAGCGGAGCGGTCAGGGCATTTCGGTGTAAAAAGATGGCAGCGGAAGGGTGGTATAGTACTATCCATGAAATACCTTGCAGGAGAGCAATTGCGGGAGGCAATGCGCTTCCTGTCTGAGGCGGAACAGATGGCGCGACAATCAACCTGCCTTCGGCGGCGGTGCGGTGCGGTCATTGTCTCAGACGGACAGGTTGTCGGCGCGGGATACAACAGCCCGGCGGGCGGAGAACGGCACCGGTGCACCGTTGAGAAACGGACATATGATGCTAAAGTGACGGACAAAACATGCTGTATGCACGCAGAACAGCGCGCTGTTCTGGATGCGCTCCGGCGGCATCCGGATTACATCGCCGGATCAACCATCTTTTTTGTTTCCGTTGATGTAAACGGTATCAGAGAGTTCGCCGGCGAGCCGTACTGCACCGTCTGCAGCAAACTATGTGTGGATACCGGCATAGCGTTCTTTATACTCGCGCATGAGCGCGGTGTCTGCTCATACCCCGCCGCACGATACAATACTCTTTCATATCATTACTCTCCGGCCGCCGATACATCACACGGATGATGCGGAAGACTGTCCGAGTATGTTTCCCAAAAATGATTGCCGGTGTGCCGGACATGCGCCGTGCGTACACACCGCATCCCGGTGCTCCTGCGTGCCGTATCCTTTGTTCCGCTCAAATCCATAGACGGGAAACTGCTCAGAGAGATTGACCATGGCGGCGTCCCGGGTGACCTTCGCAACAATGGAGGCAAGTGCGATGAGCGGATGCTGCTCATCCCCTTTTATAATATGCGTCGCGGTGTATACATCGGGCAGCGGCAGGCCGTAATCTGAATACACATGCGACACATCATGCAGGCCGATCAGCGCCCGGTCGGCGGCACGGTAGAGGGCCTGTGAAATTCCTGCCTCGTCTATTACCCGAGCATCAACTGAACACACCTGATACCGAAGCATGCGACCGAGCGTCACGGCATATTCCGCCCAGGATAACCGCTTTGCGGCGGACAACTTTTTGGAATCCCGAATGCCCGAAAGAAATGCATCGGGCGGTTCGTCGGAAAGCCACTGCACCGCGCACACCGTTACCGGACCGGCAAGCGGTCCCCGTCCGACTTCGTCAATGCCGACCGTATATTTCATATATACACACTATACCCGGTCATACGCTGATACGGGTAAACATCAAAACTCCGCATGCGCTTCCCTCCCTACGACCCCATGACGGTACAAAATGATTCGGTAATATCCGCCGGTACATCGGTATTGCCGACATAGCACAGTGCCATCGCCTTCGGATTGAGTATGGCACGCGCAACACGACGCACATCCTCCGGTGTCACCGCTTTCAATTGTTTTTCATACTCCTCCTCGTCCACTATTGTCCGTATCCGTGCGAATGTCTGCATATTCCTCATAGCCACGGTTGCCGCACTCTGCTGCTGTATCGCCCTGACACCGAGAGCATATTCCCGCGCTTTCCGTACTTCATCATCAGTAACCGGTGCGTTTTTGACTGCCGCACATTCTTCGGCAATCGCTTCCGTCACCTCCCCGACCCGTTTTCCGTTAATGCCGGTGTGTATATAAAAGGTGCCGTAGGTGGTGGCTGAGCTGACACTACTGCGGATAGAATAGCAGGCGCCGAGATGTTCACGCACCCGCAGGAACAGGCGCGAGCTCATTGATCCGCCGAGCAGCACGGAGAACAGTATCGCCGCATACCTGTCCGTATCAGTGAATGCCGGCGCATAGCCGGCGATGTTAATATGTGCCTGTTCCAGATTCGCGCGCACAATGCTTGTATGCGCGTTCTTCACCCCCCGCGGTGAAACGGCGATCTGATCACTGCGCGTGCCGTTCGGCGCGACGGCATATATTTCTTTCAGCGCGGCAAGCACCTCCTCCGCATCAAACCCTCCGGCGACCGAGATAACGGTATTGCCGGCGGTATAGTGTTTTCCCAGGAAACGGATGAAATCGTCGCGGGAGAATGAGTGCACGGAATCAACTGTTCCGAGAATGTCATGCTCAACAGCGGTACCGTGAAACAGTGACTGTTCAACCTCACTCGCCGCTTTCGCTTCCGGATCATCTTCATACATCGCTATCTCCTCAACGATGACTCCCTTTTCTTTTTCCAAATCTCTTTCCGGAAAGAGCGAGCGAAGAAAAATTTCGGCGGTGAGTTCAATCATGTCGGCAATCCGTTCGGACCTGCCGAGCAGATAATAGCCGGTATATTCCCTACCCGTGTACGCATTGCCGACGAGACCCGATTCATCCATGCGCACGGCCAGCTGTGTATGGTCGGGGTAATGTTCAGTTCCTTTGAAACACATATGCTCAAAGAAATGGGCGAGGCCGTGTTCCCGGTCCGTTTCATGGTTGGCGCCGACAGCAACACCGACCGTGACACACACTGTTTTTATATGCACATCCGGCGCGAGTATGACGGAAACACCGTTATCTAATGTATGTACTTCCGCTTTCATACGCTGCTGTGTATCATATCACATCGCTGTTCCGCAGTGTATCCCGAAGTGCCTCTTCGGCTTTTTCTGTATCATTTTTCTCCTGCCACTTTTCCTCCTTCTGCGGAACATACCGATGCCAGAGCAAAAGCAGTGACGGACCGAAAAAGAGCGATGAATAGGTACCGGCCACAACACCGACGAAGAGTGCGATGCCGAACCACTGGACGACCGGGACGAACGATACTAAAAAGATGAGCGGTATGACGGTTGAAAGCGAGGTGTACACCGACCGCCTGAAACTGGTACGGACACCGCGGTCAATAACCGCGGCAAAATCCTCTTTTCTCTTTTTTGCCGCATTGTCCGTAAGGCGGTCGCGAATGCGGTCAAACACCACGATGGTGTCGTTGATGGAGTAGCCGAGCGTGGCGAGAAGTGCGGTCACAAATAATGTGTCAACTGCGGCATCAGTGAACGGAGCGAGAAGTGCGAACACACCGAGCGGCGCAATGACATCATGAAACAGCGCGAGAATTGCAACCGTACCGTACTTCCACGAAGCAAGCGGATATGACACCCCCCTGAAGACAAATGATATATACAGAACAATAACGATAGAGGCGATGATAAGGGCGATGACCGCCTTGCGTATCAGCTCC
Source organism: Minisyncoccota bacterium (assembly GCA_965222235.1). Classification (GTDB taxonomy): domain Bacteria; phylum Patescibacteriota; class Minisyncoccia; order Phycocordibacterales; family JABAAK01; genus JAPPJI01. The sequence goes on from OZ244939.1 coordinate 217,355, forward strand.
CTGCTGATTGAGGGAGAAAATGACTGATACTCCGTAATAGTATGCACGCCGATTGTATCCGTAATATGGCTGAGCAGTGAGATATATTCCTTGTCACCGAGCGCGCGGGAGGTGAAGCGGTACGCCGTTTCCGAGAGCGGCTCTGCGGCAACGGCGTACGGCAGCGGTGAAAGAGCCGCAGCAACCTCGTCGGAATGCTGCTCGCTCTGGAATACCACCTGCAGATGAGCGCTGCCGCTGAACTCCGGGGCGACATTCGGACTGATGGCGATGACGCTCAGCAGAAACACGACGACAAGCGCTATGCCTGCCCCCATGTGTATGTGTGCGTACTTGCTGATGCTGTTGTGTAAAAAATTCTGTATCATATATCTAACGAATGTACCACTGTTTCATGCCGCGCTGAAACACGCCGGCGGTCGTTCTAAGCAGCAGGCGTGTCAGCAGATACGCCGAGAGCATGCTGAGCAGCACGCCGATGATAAACGCGAGAGCGAACCCCTTGATGATGGAGGTGCCGAACCAGAACAGCAGAAAGGCAATAATGATGCTGGTGAAATTCGCGTCACGGATAGCCAGCCACGCGCGTCGGCATCCGCGCTCTATTGCCTCGTCCCGGGCGATGCCGTTCCGTATTTCCTCCCGCATGCGCTCAAATATGAGCACATTCGCGTCAACGGCAAAACCGAGTGACATGATGAATCCGGCGAGGCCGGCGGCGGTCAGCACAATCGGTATACCCTTAAACACCGCGAGGATCACCGCGATATATACCGCGAGAGCGGCGAGAGCCACCAGGCCGGCGAAGCGGTAGACGACCAGGAACATAAGGGCGATGATCAGAAACGCGGCAAACGCGGCCGTGGCGCTTTTCTCAACCGTCTCGGCGCCGAGCGTCGGGCTGACCGTGCGGGTTTCAGCGAGCGCGATGGGAATGGGCAGCGCGCCGAGGCTCAGGCTGTCCGCAAGATCGGTCGCCGACTCCAGTGTAAAATTACCTTCTATCTGTGTCGTTCCGCTGAGTATTGCCGTTCTGATAACCGGCGTTGATATGGGTGTGCCGTCTAGGAATATGCCGAGTGCATTACCGACATTGGCTTTGGTGAGGTCCGCGAATAATTTTGCCCCCTCGCGGTTAAAGTTCAGTATCACCACCGGTTCGCTTGTCAGCGAACCGCCGATTCCCTGCATGAACTGTACGCCCGCCGATGTGACATGTCCTCCCTGCAGCCCCGTCGGTTCAAACCGCTCGCGTGCTTTGCTGAATATCTGAAATTCAAGGTACGGCGTGCGGCCGATCGCTTTCGTCGCCTCCTCTATGTCCGTAACGCCGGGCAGCTCAACAACGAGCCGGTATTCGGTCGGCAGGCCCGTGAATGCGGATGTTTGCGCCGTATATACTCTGGGTTCGGATACCCCCAGCGCGTTCACCCGCCGCTCAATCACCTGCTGCAGCGCGTCCATGCGTCCGCCTATCTCACTTTCAGGCACCCCGTCCATATCGGCTGTGTATGTTACCTGCGTGCCGCCCGCGAGATCAAGACCGAATGAAAACGGATACCGATCCGTGTCATACACATACAGCACCGACAGCATTGCGCTGATCGCCAGTACCGCTACACTGCCGGCCGTTAACATCAGTTGCCGTCTCTTCATATGTCATTACAGTATACACACTCAGCGCGCAATACCAAAAACACCATTGTTAGAAACCGAAACCGTCTCATACCCGCCGCTTTCTCCCGGAAAGCAGTTCATCAAAACTGCCGGCAAACTGCATCTTTGCCATACCGAGCACCAATGCAATTGCGATCGCCTCAGCGAGAAGATGCGATCCGCCGTAACTCATAAACGGCAGCGTGATGCCGGTAACCGGAATGATGCCGGAATTCACGCCGATATGCAGCAGCACATGCGAGAAGATTAAGACCATAACGCCGATGGTACAGAGTATCTCAAAATTTGTTCTCCCCTGAACGGCATGTATAAGCAGCCGCCAGCCGATGACAATATAGAGCATAAAGAGCACCAGTACACCGGCAAATCCCCATTCCTCGGCGAACGCGGCGAACACAAAATCGGATTCATAAAGCGGCAGAAAGCCGAGCTTGGACTGTGTTCCCTCACCTATCCCCCTGCCGAACAGCTCGCCCGATCCGATCGCTATCTTCGACTGATGCGCCGTGTACCCTGATGACTGAAGATTTTCAAGCGGTGATATGAACGCGAGAACCCGCTCCTGCTGATACTGGGGGACGAACTGCCAGCCGATAACCGCGACCAGCACAGCGAACAGAATGAGAGCGGCGATGTGTTTTTTTGACACGCCGGAGACAAAAATCATACCTCCCCATATCATAAGAAAAATAACTGATGATCCGAGATCGGGCTGCTTAAACACCAGAAAAAACAGTGCCAGCGTAATGCCCAGTGACACGGCGACATGTCTCAGGTGCCGTATATGTATATGCCGGGTGGCGAAATACCGCGCAAGGATGATAATCAGGAATATTTTGATAAATTCAACAGGCTGCACAGCCACGACATTAAAAAAGATAAACCAGCTGTGTGCCCCGTTTATCTCCGGCGCAAACAGGAGCAGTGAGATCAGCACAACCAGGGATACCAGAAACAGTACCAGGGAAACGAGCGGCCCTTTCAGCACGGCGTACGTGTTCATTGATCCGAACAGTATGATGCCAATGCCGAGCAATACGAATATCACCTGTTTGAAGAACAGCGAATCAAATGAAAATCCGTCAAGCGGAAAATTTGTCGTGAGCCCTATCGCCATGATGAGGATAACAGGCGTCACCAGCAGCCAATCAATTGTCTGCAGATGTTTCAGCAAAGAATTCATACCTACCATCTCCGTATGACCGGGATAATTTCAATTTTCTTCACCTGCTGCAGGCATGTGCCGCCGGGACAGGTGTCCCTGCGCAGGGTGAACGGATGTATCCAGGAAAATTCCAGATGCCGCTCCTCATTCGGATTTACATATGTTTCAAATGTCCGCGAGGCGGCGATTGCGACACCGCCTTCGTCATAGACAATGACGACAAAATCAACCTCCGGCACCGTTTCAGAGCCGATATTTCTCACCGTCGCGCTCACCCGGGGCGCTCCGCGCTCCGGTACGTGTGTCGCAATATCCGAGACGGAAAATGCTGCATCGTTCGGTTTGGGAACAAACACCGACTCATTCACAAAACGGAATGACGCGCCCGCCACCTTTGATTCTCCGGTGAGAATAGCAGAAACAAAAATCGGCGTGATGCTGTTCGGCATGATGGATGTCTTTTCCGAGTGCCGCGAGATCACAGATCCGTTTTTGTCGTAGAGCAGTATTTCGTACTGCACTGACGGCACATACAAATCACTGTTCTGATTTTCAATATAGGCCACCGCCGAATAGATGCCGTTAACAACGGGAAAGTACCGGGTCCACAGATCCAGGAGTTTCTTCGGTGTCTCCGGACAGGCGTTCGGACACGCTCCGCCGCAGTCAACACCGACCTCCAGACCGTTCCGAATACCGTCATCACAGGTGACCGGGTTATAATATATGACGAAAATGATGCTGCTGACCGCAAATGAGGCGACCACAAAAAAGGTAAGGAGCAGATTAATTTTTCTTTGTGTGCTCCATGCCGACATACCGCCATCAGTATACCATTCGCCCGGAGTGTGTTATTTAAAATGACGAAACATACGTGAGAATAATATCCCGTGTCGCCTTGTCCAGTGCCCCGGTGACCTCAATGCCGTTCACCAGCTGAAAGATTCTCAGTGCCCGTTCGGTCGCGGACCCGAATACCGCGCTCTCGTTGCCCGGACTTCCCGGTCCTTCACGCGCAATTGTGTAGCCGTTTTCATTAAGGAACACCTGCAGCCGGTAAATATCATCGTGCTTATCGCCAACATGCAGCGCCTTTATCTCAACGGGAACCACGATGCCGATATCCCGCCGCGTTTCATCAACCACCTCCTCCCGTGACCGAACCGAATCGTCAACGACCGGCGGCGCAGCACCGATGATAATATCAATCTCAACTTTTTTGGGTATGCCCGGTGCGGTTATCCCACGCAGCTCGGCGGCGCGGCGTTGGGCATCCGTGTTTGCAACGCGCTCATCGTAGACAACAATCCGATCCTGTTTTTTGATAATGCTCTCCTGATCCCGCTTGATGCCGGCTGTTAATGCCGACATGATGTTCCGCGTGTGCCCTATCAGTTTTTCCAGTACTGATTTTCTCTCTTCAAGCAGATCAACGGCACTCTTGTCTGAATATTTCCCGTCTGTTACCGGCAACACCGGCGGCTTTTCCTCTGGGCAGTCGCCTGATCGTACCTGATACACATACACCGCGCCCGCATCTGACACCGCCGCGTCATCATGATCCGCTCCCACAGCGAGATAGGTGCCGTCAAATGATATGCTGCCGCCGAACTTGTCTCCCCGCTTCGTCGCGCCTTGAATGACATCCCCCGCGGGCTTCCAGAGACCGTTCTCCATGCTGTAGGCGTACACCGCGCCGGTTCTCTCTTCAACGACACTGTCGCTGTCAGGTGCACCGATCAGAAGCAATCCTCGTTCGTATGCGATTGACGAGCCGAACAGACGCGCCCGCCCCTCCCCGGAAAACACTATTTTCTGAGTCGGTTGCCAGAAGCCGCTGTTGAGCGTGTATGTATATACCGCGCCTTCCATATACTTTGTGGCGGCAATAAACAGAGTGCCGTTTCTGAGAAGAACTTCACTGCCGAAGCTGCCGTGCGGACCGGTTTCTTTCGGAGCCGGAATCTTTTGCATAACCTGCTGCGAATCCTGATTCTGATATACATACACCGCGCCGCCGCTGTCTCCCGGAGCACCGACCGCCACTATCGTGCCGTCTACCGATACACTGTATCCGAAACGCTGCTTCTTTCGGCTGTCGGGAGGCACCAGCCGAATCGGCGCAATCCAATGATCGCCGGAGCGGGAATAGGTATAGACCGATCCGCTGGAATCACGCTCCTCAACCCCGACCGCGAGAAGTGTATCGCCCGCGTCAATACTGATGCCGAAACCGCTGTATGCGGCGAGTGTACGCGGCAGCAGTATATGCTGATGTGCCCACTGTCCGGCACTCATAGCGTAGATATGCACGCTGCCGGAATTAATGCCGGTGTAATTGGTGTTCGGAATACCGAGCATAACCGTGTTCCCTTCGGAGAGCACTGATGTTTCGCTTACACTGGTATCGGTATAGTCCGCTTCTGTTATGGCAATATCCTGTTTCCATACCCCGTTGCCGTCGCGATATATATAGCTCTGATAATCGCCGCCGCTTACAACGAGCGTCCCCCCGTCAATGCTCACCTCCCTGCCGAAGTATGTTTTTGATTCGCTGTCCGGACGGTGAATTTTCTGCACAAGTGTGTATGCGGGACAAGCAATGTCCGCCTCACCGCTGTCAGTGCGTTCGGGAACGATTGTTTGTTTCGGCTTGGGTTTCGGCTTGGGTACGGACTCAGCGACGGAAACTGACATTGATCCCATTCTGCTTTCGGTCGATCCTCTTTTAATCTGCGCTTCAAATATATTCCTGCCGATGTTCAGCTGCTGCACGGGAATCGGATCCGACACCACGGTCTGCTGTGCCGCCTCCTCTTCCGTCAGATCTTTTTCCTGTTTTTTATTCTTGTTCACAAAGAAGACAATGGTGTCCCCGACCTTAAACGCACCTGATGCCGTGATGATATACTGATCGCCGTCTTCTTTCACCGTTACTGACGGCCTGTCCGGCGGGGCTTTCGGTGTGTCCCGTACCTGTAATACCAGGGGCGCCGTTTCGCTGACGACCCTGCCGCGGCGCTCCAACTTGGCGACGATGTTGTTATCCCCGCTTTCAAAGGTGTCCGTGGAAATATTAGAAATGAGAACCTCGCGCCCGTCCTCGCTCGCGTCGTCGGACCGTATCACTTTCCCTTTGAGAAACTTGTCGTTGGTGTACAGCGAAATGACATCCTGATCGAGGAACGCGCCGAATACCTTTATCCCGACAACCGCGCTGTTCTCCTGATTCTGAAGGATGTCCAGCACCCGAAACGAGTCTCCCTGTGCAACGGCTTTGAACGCGGCCAGCCATAGCAGAATACAGACACCCGTGAGAACGGCAAGATGCGCAAACCTTTTTCTGAAGGAATATTCCCGTGTTTTCATGACTATTGGCAGTGTACAGCACTATTTCCCGGATGTGCCGCGCTTTCCACCGCCGTTAATCGTCCAGATACCGCATGGTCGAGAGGTAGCTTGAAATGATGCCGACGAGCACGCCGATGAGAATGAGGACAAGAATGAGGACGGGAAATTCGGAGGTATAGTAGTCAATGAGCCCCTTGCCGGCAAAGAACCGCTCCACCTGCGGAGACAGCAGCTCCGATGCCGGATACAGCAGCATGACCGCGATAACAGAGCCGATCAGACCGTAAATACCGCCGGACACCAGGAACGGCATGCGGATGTACCAGTCCTCCGCACCGATGAGGCGCATGACCTGAATTTCTTCCCTGCTGAGATAAATAATGAGGCGGATGATGTTAAAGATAATGATGAACGATATGAGCGTCAGGAGTATAATAATAAACCAGGAGAATGATTTGGTCGTGGTGATAACCGAATTCAGGCGCTGGATAATTTCCCGATTCTGATAGTAGTCATTCTTTTCAATGACGGTGGTGCGGTTCTCCGAAAAGATATCGTTTTCCGTCAGAAAGTCAGATATCCGCTTGTACACCACTTCGCTCGGCTCATGCGCGCGTATGGAAAGACGGGCGCGGAACGGATTTTCATTAAGAATGTCCAGACCCTTAAGAATATCAATATCGTTCTCATGCCGCTTCCGGTACTCCTCAAGCGCGGTGAGCTGGGAGACATAGGTGACCTCACGGACATATGACAGCTTCTTGATGTGGTCCCGGAATTCAAAAATCTGATCTTCCGATGTGCCGGGAACGAAGTACACCGTCATGTCCGCTTTGTTGCCGAGCTCCTCAACGACACCGCCCATTACCTGCACAAAGAGAAGAGAGAAACCGACAATGAAGAGAGTCACCGTCATGACAAGTATGACTGAGAACGACACAAACGAATTGCGAACGACATTCACCAACCCTAAATAGAATACTCTTTTTATCTGCGAATAGGTCATAATTATAGAATATACTTCCCCCCAGTATCGTCAAGGGCAATCTCACCGTTTGCAAGCGTGATAACCCGGCCTTTCACCTTTTCAACAACGGACCGGTCGTGCGTTGTGAGCAGGACCGTGGTGCCCAGCTTGTTAATCTGTTTGAGAATACTGACGACCTCGTGGGCGTTCACCGGATCCAGATTGCCGACCGGCTCATCCGCCAGCAGCAGCTCCGGCTGATGTACTATAGCGCGGGCAATCGCCACCCGTTGCTGCTCACCGCCGGAGAGTTCGGCGGGAAACGACCAGACCTTATGCTGTAGATCAACCAGTTCAAGTGCGTACGGCACATCGCTTTCAATCTGCTCCTCATCGTAACCGAGCGCCTCCATGGTGAACGCGATATTTTCGTAAACCGTTTTCCGGGACAGCAGACGGAAACTCTGAAAGATAACACCGGTCTTTCTCCGGTGTTCAAGCAAATCGTCCTCCGACATCTCAGCGACATCAAGACTGCCACGACAGACGGCACCGCTGTACAGATATTCCTCGCCGAGGATAACCTTGAACAACGTGCTTTTTCCTGACCCGGAATGACCGATAAAGGTGACAAAGTCACCGTAGCCGACATCAAAAGACACATTTTGCAGTGCAATTGTGTCGCCGTAATATTTGGTCGCATCTTTGAAAGAAATGATATCCATCGGTACCGCCAGTGTAGCACATACAATCGGGGGTAGTGGACAATTACCCGTCGTATCCCCGGAGCGCCTCAATGAAGCCGTCAATCGCACCGTCAAACACACTGTCCGGATCCCGTTCCTCATAGTCAACCCGCATATCTTTCACCAATTTATACGGATGCAACACATACGAACGGATCTGATTGCCCCATTCAATACTTGTCTGTTTATCAAATGAAAGATCCTGCAGCTGCTGCACCCGTTTCCGCTGCATGAGGGAAAAAAGTTTTCCGCGGAGAATCTCAAGTGCCGCTTCCCGGTTCTGCGCCTGTGACCGTTCCTGCTCAACACGGACAATGATTCCCGAGGGAACATGTTTGATGCGCACCGCCGTCTCCCGCTTGTTCACATTCTGTCCGCCGGGTCCGCCGGCATTGGTAAACGACACCTCCAGATCGCTTTCCGGAATGTCCACCCTGCTGACCGGCGGCAATTTCGGAACAACATCCACCAATGCAAACGAGGTGTGCCGCTGCTGCTTTGCGTTGAACGGCGAAATACGCACCAGGCGGTGCACGCCGGTCTCGCGGCGCAGCAGCTCATACGCCCGCCTGTCGGCGATTTCAATCGTAATATTTTTATACCCCCCGTGCTCGTTCTCATGCTTCTCCACCTCATATACCGGAAATCCTTTCTGTTCGGCGTACCGGCGGTACATAGTCGCGAGCATGCCGGCGAAATCTTCCGCATCATCACCGCCACTGCCGGCGATGACCTGCACGACCGCGGGGAATGACGATGCGACGCCGTCCGAGGCCTTAAGCTCGCTGTATTCCTGCACGATATCCTGCGCCTGTTCCTTGTTATCCCAGAATCCCGGCGACGCCATAATCGCTTCAAGCTCCTTTTTTCTTTCTTCAGTATCCATGAGCCACCTGTCGGATTCGAACCGACGACCTACGCGTTACGAGTGCGTTGCTCTACCGACTGAGCTAAGGTGGCGTAGTACTGGTGTATAGTAGCATGCGGAATAATATACTACACTATATATATTCAGCGGGTATAGTTCAGTGGCAGAACGTAGCCTTCCCAAGGCTAAAACGAGGGTTCAATTCCCTCTACCCGCACTTAAGTGTAAAAGAAGGATGGTACCCAGTTCCCCATTGATGCCCCGAACTATAGACGGAGTGCTTATATTGCATTGTTATGCCTAATCATCAACAGGACCTATTTTTGACCGGTTGAAATTATTTTATCCAGAATTTCAATCTCTCGCCGCATACTACTATCTCCAATACTATCAATTTCATCAGCAAGATACTCTCTCAACGTGGTCATGATTGAGCGGTATTCGTCTGATAATGCGAGACGATTGGATGTTCGTTCCCACCTGCCCAGTTCGGTAATAACCTCGATAACCGGTATACCTTCCTCACGGTAGCGAATGATCGGGATTTCTATTTGTGCTTCCGGAGCAAGCTCCGCTTCGTGCACAATCCAATCCTTCATTACATTCACATACCGTGACAAAACCACCCCTTTGTGAATGCCGGAGTTTGCGAAATATTCCTCGTCGTCAGCACTGTCAAATTGAATATCTTGTTCATTTGTAAACTCTTCTCCCGAACGATTTTCATAGCTGACTCCGAGCTTCAGTTTTGCATCGTTGGTTAGCTTGCTGAGATGGAGGAGCACCAACCCACCTCTTGTTTCCTCGTTTATTCGTTCTGACGGGAAGAGGGTGCTCACTTTCATGAGTTCGCCGGTTGACAAATCTGCTTCGGGAGAGCCGTATACAGCATGAATGTCATACCCTTCTGATTCTAGGTTCAGTGTCAGGTCAAATACCAATGGAGTAACCATGTAGTCAAATCCGTCATCCATACGGTCTGTAAAGCCCTTTGCTGAGTGTACAGAGTAATAGTTTGCCCCTTTGGTCTTGGTGATTTCATTAATAAGTTCAGTATTGAAATCAACACCTATACCAATAAAAGTGGTGTAAATGCCGTCATCAGCATTTTGCTTTGTAAGTCCAAATAAACCTTCCTCGCTGATTTGGCCCGTATTAGGCATGGCATCAGTCAAAAAGATAATCCGGTTTTCATACTCGCTCCGATCCGAATCCTTAAATCTCTGGAAAAGTGCGGTGCCGGCCTGATACCCCGCTTCCATGTAGGTGCCGCCCGTCGGTATTATCTCAAGAATGTGGCTTTTGATTGCGTTCATATCAGTGCTTTCAACGCTGCGAAGACCCTTCGCGACATAGGCGCTACTCTCAAACAGAACCATTGCAAATCTATCTTTCAATTCAAGATGATCTAAAAGAGTTACAACCGATTCATTGGCGATTTTCATTTTTGACCGATTATCAAACTCTTCCGCTGTACCAACGACATTCTCATGGTCTGTTCTGAATCGGTCATAGTAATAGCGATTAAACGATGAACCCATTGAACCAGATATATCAAGTACCACCACCAGGTTGAGCTTTTTTCGCCTAAAGTCATCCTGCCTGATGTCGGAGTTCAGACCGACCGATAAGAAGTGCTCCGTACTGCCGGAGAACGGATCTCTTGAGACCGCGGTAGTGTATGAAGGACAAAATAAGTCAGTGCATGCCGCCTGAAGACCGGTATCAAATGTGTAGTCATAGAAGATACCTTCGTGAGTGATATCAGTTGGCACCGGAAGGTACCCATTGTTGATGTTTTCACGGAAGTTGTTTATATCGTTTGCTCCGCCCACCGCCAAACCGATTGTGTCAGATTGGCTAAGCTTGACCGCCTGAAAAGAAAGACTGTCCAACGTAGCGTGCTGCACAAAACGAGATACGCCTTGCGCCATGAACTGAGTAACCATCCAAACAACTAACAGCGGAACAAGCAATAAAATGTAGTAAAGGGAGAACAAAAACTTATTTCTGCCTGTTCGTCTGGTTATATCGTCCCCGCGATTACGAATCCAGTTGTATATGCCGCCGAAGAACAGGCATGCTATAAGCAGCAGAAAGGCAATGCCGATAGCACCGAATATCCAGAGCACAAGCGCTTCATTATTCTCAAAAAAAGCGAGCAAACTTCCGTGCAGGTTAAAAGCAAAAACCACCAAAACGACATAGAGCAGGACAACAAAACAAACAGCCGGCGCGCCCAACCAAAGGCGATGCTTTTTCCATACAGAGCTGCTATATTCACTTCGTGTCTTATCTGACCCACGCTTATGCTCTTTTGATATGAGTCCTTGGGAGAATTTGTATAACGGGAACCCAATGTAGGCAACAAAAAGAACTGCAAGTAAAACAACAATGATTTTGCCACCCAGTCCCGATTCTGCCCAAGATGTGGTTAAGCCCGATATGAGCGAAAAGCCTCCGTCATACATCCAATCGTCTACTTTACTGACACCAAAATCGTTGAATATATTTCTTATGACTGAAATAATTGATGGCAGCAATGGAATTGCTAAAAAAATACCCAGTGTTGTCCAAAAAGTTTGCTTTTTCATGATCACATTGTGCCAAGAAAATCGGCATTTATACTACATTTTTATAATACCACCATCTTCCAACTACGACTAAAAGAATCCACACAATGTAAAATAGCTGTATATGCTGCGGATTCCCGAGTCAAATTCCTACCGTATGAAAACGCTGCCGGCTGCCACAACACAAGTACGGAAACAAGACATACCGCCAACATGCTATACTGCCAGTATGAAAAAAGATAATGAACATAAAGTACACGACGTACAAAAAAAGGTTCCTATCCTTAAAGCGCATGAGGTGCGCGACAAGTTCACTGATAAAGAATTTGAAGTGTTTGCTAAAGATATTCGGGATCGTTTCTTACCTGCGTTTAAAAAACTCGCTAAAGAATAGTGTATGGATTTTACCTATCCGCCGAAAGATGAGATGAGGGTGCGTATTGAAAAAATCAAAAATCTCTGCGAAAAAGAAAAAGATTCTTTCCTTGCAAGGATGTTCGCTTCACCCGACCCGCATGATAAGACAGTGGTGTTTGACTACATTGACGATGAATGGATAGACACGGTACACGGAAAGATTCAGTCGGTCGCTGAAAGCAGTATGTATAACGGTGACGGTACCGTTGAGCACCGAATCGCCTATATCTGCGTTGACATTAACACAGCGCATCGTTTCGGCAACGGTAACAAACGTTCAAGCCTGTTGACCTTACTTTTACTCCTCATCTACAACGATATGTGGGAGCGAATTCGCATGACAAATGATACAGACATCTACAACCTCGCCAAAAAGATCGCACGGGAGGGCTCAGCGGGGAGAGATAACAATATCATTGCTCTTCGTGAATGTCTCAAACACGGCAACTTTAAAAAATGTACCGAGATTTAATTCAATTTAAATAATCACATACCTAGCTCTACGGGTACAACGAGTCATGGACTTTGAGATTACCGAGATGTACGCGTGTCGTGTCTGTGACTACTCTGTCTGCGTATGTAGTGTCTCATATCCCGCCGAACGCTGTGTCTGCCACGCCACAGAGCATCCTTGTTTTTTACTCATCTTCCGGTGTAGGGGCGCATTATACCGTTGTCTTCATTGATCCAGAATCTCTTGCCGGCATTCGGACCAGTGAAGTATATTCTACCGCACTCGCACTGCTCTCCCGTCTTATCCGGCTTGCAGATTCCGAATCTATCGTAGCGATAATTGTTTTCATCGTAAAGTACTGATGCAACCGACGGAATGATCGGACACACCAGCGGTTGTTTTGATGGGGCGGATGTTTTCTCAGCTGAGATGTTTTTGAGCGCTTCCGTTACTTCCTGAAACCCCCGGTCAATTTGCTCCAGAATTTCTTCTATTGCTTTGTTGTCTTCATACCGGGAAAATGTCTCAACAGGATTAATCGCACCGGTGCTACGCAATAGCGGGCTGTACGAGCCGGTTACAAAGCCGAGTATGAACAGCGCAAGCCCAACAACCAACATACTGCAGATAATTTTGTGTTTTTGGCTCATATGCACCCATCATTATACTTTATATGTCATTAAGTTTCAGATTGAATTCGCACCTGAAGTGCAACAAAAAGAAAAAACACATACGCCCGCTTGGTACTATGGATATGTTACTAACCATAACCAAACAGGCGTATGTACACTCATAGTACCATTACTAAGTGGTATACACCACCAGAGAATCTATGACCGGGTAAGAAGAGAGCGACCGGATCTCAAAGACAGGTTGCCGAGAAAAGGAAGGAAGAAAAGAAAGAAAACAGGAAAGAGGACAGTATGGGTCAGTACAACACGGTCAATACACAACAGACCGGAGACAGACGGGCTCTCCCGGGAGGGAGACACACTGGTGGGGCCGACAAAGACAAGAATACTCACCCATGTGGAGAGGAAAAGCTTGTATCTTGATGCCAGAGTCATACGAGACGGTTTGTCCTACACCGTACATGAGACACTGCAAAAGAGACCGCTGCAGGGACAAATCACCTATGACTGCGGTTCTGAATTCACCCTATGGAAATGGATAGAAGAGGATACGGGAGCGACTGTCTACTTTTGTGATCCTCATTCCCCGGGACAGCGGGGCAAGAATGAGAACACTACCGGCAGGCTCAGACGAGTCTACCCCAAGAACACTGATCTCAGCACGATAGCACAACAGAATCTCAACAATATTGTCCACCTCATGAACAACACCCCGAGGAAGTCCCTTAACTGGAAAACTCCCGCTCAGGTGTATACTGCACTTGTTGCATCTCAGTCGAGAGTCTAATAAACGCAAAGGAAAACACATATCAGGAAAATATACAGCAAAATCAAGAAAAAGGAGGGCATTTCATTATTTCAACAAATTATCCGGAATATGATGCTTTTTCCCACAATGTTTGTGTTACAATGCAATACATATGAAGGAGGGAAAAGAGTACATCCCGAGGTCGCAGGAACCAAAACCTTTCATGGAAGGAGCAAGGAAGAGGGAGGCGAAGTGGTGAGGGGAGAGCGAGGGCGAAGCGAAGCACAGCCCGAACTGACCCGAGCCCTGAGGCGATCGATGACGAAGTGAACTCGCGAAGCAAAAGGACGGAAGGGGGAATACTGTACCTGCCGCGCCTTTCACCGACGACATTTTCTTTTTCCTTTGCCCCGTCGTGCGAGACGCAGTTCTGTCAAAGACATGATGACTGTCCACTCTCCATACCGTACCGGTACCTGGCTGTCTCGAGCACGCGGGGTGCGGGGTGCGGTTGAATTGCAAAAGAAAATGACGACGGTGATTGGCGCGGGGAGCGGCGCGGAACACTTTGCGCGTTGCGAGCTTGCGAGTGGCGCTCCTTTGTTGGTTAAAGTGTTTACTGTGCGTACGGAGCGTATGGTTTGGTTTGGAGCTATGGGGCGAGTGGAGCGTGCGAGTTGGGAGTGTTTAAATTACACTGTTTCCGGAGTTCGTGGACAATGTAGGTTACTGTACTTTTGGGTAGTGTTTTGGAACTCTCTGAAGTTTGAGCACAATCTCCTAAACGGCACTTAGAGGTAAAAGATAGCACTATGCGATTGTTTATTCAGCTCTGCTGATCCTACTCGGCATAGTATATATTTTCTTTTAAAAACCTTTTCAATCCCATGGTATTTTATTTTCGTTTTCATCTACCGGGTAGTAATCTAAGATAACACCATTTCTAAGAAAAGGAGATAGGGGCAGGTGATGGAAGTAGTACCTTTGACCTTCTTTGGGTCTGTGAGGTTGAAGGAATAAGTAGGTGTTTAGACTGTTTTTTGCGCGTGCACTCCCACCGATATTAAATTCCGGATCCGCGATATTTATATGAGTACTCCAACCGAATGCACCCTGATTATAACTTTCAACTGTGTATATCTTTTTAATAGAAACATCCCCATAGATTAAAGAGATCATAGTATATTTTATGGCGGGGAATAAATAAAATAATAGGAAGATTCCTACAAAAAACCCCATAAAATGGAGTGTGACTGCCATCTTGTTTGGTTTTCTGCGGGGAGAGATAAAATTGTACAACCCCTTTTTATTTCTTTTGTACAAAAAATAGTCTGTTTTGTACATTTCAAATAGAAGTAAAAGGGACACTGCACTGTAGAAGGAAAAATAAAAAATCCAGCTTGCCAACCATTCCGGTAGAAAAAATTGTGATATGGAAATAGTCACAAAAAAAACAGTACCGGTATATTTATAAATAGGATTTCCCTTGAAAAATTTAATGATTTTCTTTAGAATGTTCTTCATCTTCCTGACTGTAACTCTGCTATTTGTCTTTTTATTCGTGTTATCTCTCTTATTAAGTAAGAGATTTTTTCTCTTTTTGCTCGCGCAGCCTGATAGGTTTCTATGTGTCTCCCTACTCCGCTATAAAAGGATTTTGGAAACGATCTTGTTGTCTCAGCAACAAAGCCTTTCAATCCTGTTGTAGCACTTACACCAAATATAGAAACGTTTCCGTTGCTAAGTTTTGTGAGTGTTGATGAGTACACTGCAGAAAAACTGTTGGAACCACTTGTAATGCCAGATATTTTTATATATTTGCCAATACCAGAAAAAACAGCACTCTCAAAAAATCTTGAACTAAGTCTTGCAAAATTAAACTCCTGATTCGGGTCCTTATGCATCTCCCATCCTTGCTCAATTGAATCTCTGACTACACCACCAGCAGTGCCTGCAATGATAGCAGCTAGTAAAGAAGTACCTACTACCAGCCCTCCGGTAGTAGCACCTCCGGCTGTAGCTGCAATATATTTATACCCTTCAGAAACCTCACCGGCAATAACATCAGTAATCACCTGAGAACCTGCCCCTACTAATACACCAACTGTGACACCAATCGCTATATGCGCCAACTCCCCATCCCTATCCTCATAGCGCAGAGGATTATTCATAGCATACGCATAGGTATGGTGTGCCTGAGGATTGGTAAGGTAGTCAAGAAACGATACGCCTGTTGCTGCCTCAAACGCCACCGGACCTCCTATGTATTCTATTACCGGATCTTTGGAGATAAACAGTCCTTTATTCGGATCGTAGTATCGAGCATTTCTGTAGATAAAGTCTGTTTCATCCGTTATATTCCCCGTATGGGTATAGAGTGAATCTGTTGTGGCTGTTTCCGTATGTTTTTCTCCGTAGGGGTAGTAGTCTATTGTTTGGGTTACCGTTCCTTCTTTATTTATTCCCGCAATGGTACTTCCCAGTGCATCAGTGTAGAGATGGGTGTGCTGTGTTTTCTTGCATCGGGTGTCTTCTGTATTCGGGGATACAGTGACTGCTGTTTCATTTCCTCTTTTTACTACGATATTACCGTTTTCCGTTACCTTTGTATACTCTGTCTCCGGTGTGAGAGTGAAGAGGAGACTGGTTTGTGTGAGGAGACAAAGATCACTTACCCCGCTTACATTCTTGATACTTCCTATCACTTCTCCTTCGGCGAAGATGTGTGTTTCAATAGTACCGTTTTCAAGGGTGTAGTACGGATTTACAAAAACTGTACTACCTGTCCCCTTTGTTTCTTTCACCCGATTACCTTCATGATCATAGAGATAGGTGTAGGTGTCAGCTCCTTCGGTGATTGTTTTTACTCTGCCTTTGTAGTCCCAGGTAAGGGTGTTGGTTCCGTCTGTCAGGAAGTTTCCGTTTGTGTCATAGGTCTGTGCCGCTGTGCCTACTGTAGTGGGCATGTGGGGGGTGGTGAAGGTTGTCTCATCGATTGTTCTACTCATCATATATCCTATTTCTATTTTCATCTACTGGGTAGTAATCTAGTATGACCCCTACTCTAAGAAAAGAAGAAAGGGGTAAGTAATGAAAATAATATTCTTGATCTGGTTTCGGTCTGAACGGGTGTAAAAATAAAAAGGTGTATAAACTGTTCCTTTCGCTTGCACTACCACCGATATTAAATTCGGGGTCTTTAATATAAATATGTGTTATCCAACCAAACCCACCCTGACCAGACTTTTCAACCGTGTATACCTTTTTAATAGAAACATCTTCATGAGCTAAGGAAACAACAGTGTGTTTAATGACAGGAAGGACAGAGAATAAAACAAGAATAATCATAAGAGATTCTAAAATACGTAGTACGAGTAATGTTTTGGTTGGTTTCTTATTAAAATAAAGATAGGCATGTAATCTTTTTTTATTTTTTGTATATAGAAAGTAAATCGGTTTGCATAACTCAAACAAGCAAACAAAAAACATGGCAGTATAGAAATAGAAGTAGAAAATCCACGTTGATAGCCATATTGGTATGAAGTATTTCGGTACAAAGAGGACAATGAAAAGACCGATGCCGATATAGGTATAGATAGGGTGTTTCTTAAAAAATCTGATAATTTTTTTCAAAATGTTCTTCATCTTCTTGATTGTAGTGCTCTGATCCTTCTTTTTAATCTTGTTATTTCTTTTCGTAAGTAAGAGATTCTTTTCCTGATGCTTTGTGTCGTTATGTTGCTGTTATGTACACGTCTCTGAGTTCCTTCAAAAAAAGATTGAGGAAGTGATCGTGTTGTTTCAGCAACAAAGCCTTTTAATCCTGTTTTAGCACTCACATTAAGTATGGAAGCAGTGCCCCTACCAACTCGTGTGAGTGTTGATGAGTATGTTGAAGAAAAACTATGAGAACCTTTTGTGACATATGGAATTTTTACAAATTTGCCGGCACCAGAAAGAAGAGAACTTCCTATTGTCCTAAAACCAAATCTCACAAAATTAAATTTCTGATCCTCGTTTTTATGCACCTCCCAACCTTGCTCAATTAAATCTCTCGTTGCCCCACCGGCACCTCCTGCAAGAAACAAACTGGCACCTCCTGTACCCGCTGCTATTGTCCCGGTAGTAGCACCTCCAACCCCGGCAGCAACATAGCGGTAGGGATCAGAAACCTCTCCTGCGATGACATCAGCAACTACTTGAGAACCTATTCCTGCTAGTGCACCAATCGCAGCACCAATCGCAGCACCAATCGCTATATGCGCCAACTCCCCATCCCTATCCTCATAGCGCAGAGGATTATTCATAGCATACGCATAGGTATGGTGTGCCTGAGGATTGGTAAGGTAGTCAAGAAACGATACGCCTGTTGCTGCCTCAAACGCCACCGGACCTCCTATGTATTCTATTACCGGATCTTTGGAGATAAACAGTCCTTTATTCGGATCGTAGTATCGAGCATTTCTGTAGATAAAGTCTGTTTCATCCGTTATATTCCCCGTATGGGTATAGAGTGAATCTGTTGTGGCTGTTTCCGTATGTTTTTCTCCGTAGGGGTAGTAGTCTATTGTTTGGGTTACCGTTCCTTCTTTATTTATTCCCGCAATGGTACTTCCCAGTGCATCAGTGTAGAGATGGGTGTGCTGTGTTTTCTTGCATCGGGTGTCTTCTGTATTCGGGGATACAGTGACTGCTGTTTCATTTCCTCTTTTTACTACGATATTACCGTTTTCCGTTACCTTTGTATACTCTGTCTCCGGTGTGAGAGTGAAGAGGAGACTGGTTTGTGTGAGGAGACAAAGATCACTTACCCCGCTTACATTCTTGATACTTCCTATCACTTCTCCTTCGGCGAAGATGTGTGTTTCAATAGTACCGTTTTCAAGGGTGTAGTACGGATTTACAAAAACTGTATTATCTGTCCCCTTTGTTTCTTTCACCCGATTACCTTCATGATCATAGAGATAGGTGTAGGTGTCAGCTCCTTCGGTGATTGTTTTTACTCTGCCTTTGTAGTCCCAGGTAAGGGTGTTGGTTCCGTCTGTCAGGAAGTTTCCGTTTGTGTCATAGGTCTGTGCCGCTGTGCCTACTGTAGTGGGCATGTGGGGGGTAGTGAAGGTTGTCTCATCGGAGGTAAGATAAGTATAGTTGCCGACACCCGTTTTTGAGGTTATATTCCCTATCGCGTTGTATGTATAGCTTCTTGTGTAATTGTTTGATCCGTTATTGGTTACTGTTGCACTAATGAGACGATTCATATTGTCATACGTGTATGCTTTGTTTACCGCTGTACCCGATGTGTTAGTATCAATCGTAGCAGTTATGTTACTGTCTCTGTCGTAGGTGTACTCAAGTTTTCTCGCAACAGCGATACTATTCCCCTTCACTTCCCTTATTGTCAGTCTTCCCGATGAATCGTATGTGTTTGTTTCTTTTGATCCGTTTGATCCGGTTTTTGTGTCAACCAGACCGAATACGTTGTAGGTAAGGGTTGTAAAGGGAGTATCGCTCACGGATACCGAAGAAACTCTGCCATTTTTTCCGTAGATGTTTTTAATAACAGTGCTGTTCGGAAGTGTTGTGGTGACTATGCCATTCTGTAAATTATGTGTATAGGTTGTTGTGTATGCGGTGCCGCTGATTGTTTTCACCTCTTCTTTCAGATTTCCTTCTTTATCGTATTTATAGGTCGCATTAACACTATCCGCTGAGGTAACAGAACAGATGCTTCCTTTTCCGTTCTCACAGGAATCGTATGTATACTGATAATCCGTTCCTGTAACAGATGCTCTGTCCTCCGTTAATGCCCTGCCGAGTGCATCATAGGTATATGCTATAGCGGTTCCGTCCCGCTTTGTTTTTGATGTCAGGTACTCCTTGTTATACGCAAATTGCAGTGTCTTGTATGTCGTATCACTCGTGTGATGTAAATCCTCAATGCTTGTGGTTCGTCCTATCATGTCATACTGTATACCACGGACATTATTCAACGCATCCTTCACTTTAATAATGCGATCCAATGGATCGTAGGTATAGGTGGTGGTATGGGTGGAGGCACCGTCTATTTCATGCACCCTGTGCAGACGCCCGTAGCTGTCGTGTTCCAAACGTTTTTTCCTGTCCTCCGCCGAGGTAATTTCAACCGTATGCCCGTCATATGATGAAGTTGTTGTTCCGACCGGATTAACCACAGATACTATTCTGTTCAGCCCGTCATAGGTTGAGGAAGTGTTTGACGTGCCGGTTGGTGTTGTTGCATATGAACTTGTTGATGACTGGTACGGCATGTATTTTTTCTCAATCAGTCCCCGCTCGGTGTATGTTACATCCTCAGTATCAAACTTCGTGCCGTTAGATGTTTTTGTCTGTATTGTTCTGCCCAGACCGTCCATGTATGTCTGTCCGATTCTGGTTGCTGATCCGAAGTGCTCCCTCCTTTGCACTGAGTACGGACGATTTGTAAAGTTATACGAATAATCCGCCACTGTCTCTTTTGTACTTGCCCGTTTTTTCTTTATCGCCGTTATTCTGTCAATTCCGTCAAATTCGTAGTATATCTCAAAACCGTTCGGGTCTGTTATTTTTGTTACCTCTCCTGATGTTTCGTCGTATTCATACTGTGTGACATGTGAGAGTGGGTTGGTTTCCTGTGTCAGACGCAGTGAGTTGGTGTCATACGTATAGGTTGTTGTGTTGTTCAGGGAATCATTTTCCGTCAGCACCCGCCCTCTCGTGTTGTATGTGTAGGTTCTTTTTTGCTTTGTCGTGCCGTCTATCTTTCTCTTTTTTGTGAGCATATTCCCATTTGAGTCGTAGGTATACTCATTTTCAACAATAATCACATCCGATGCATTTTTTATCGTTTCCTCGGACAGCAATGAAACTATATAATTGGTCGTGTCCGGCGTTTTGTAGGTGTACACTACCTTGCGCAATACGGCGGTTCCGCTCTTTTTTGTCTCAGTGAGCACATTACCGTATGTGTCGTAAGTGTATTCCGTGCTGTTTGAGTAGTCATCACCGAATGTTACATTGCCGCTGCCGTATACCGTCTTTTTCTCTTTTGTCAGGTACATGTATGTGCTGTTTGTGCCGTTGCTGGTTTCCCCGTATGTGTATTCAATCTTTTCAAGAAGAATGTTCGACTCGCCTTCATTTACTGCCGCTTGGTATATTTCTTTCTTGTACGGAAGTCCTATTTTTGCATACGAGTCAGTCGGTTCCGCATTGGTGCTATTCTGCCCATTTCCCTGGTGGTAGTATATTTTTTCTTTTCTGTTTCCCCGTGTTCTCTCCACTGTTTCAAAACCGGCGAACTTTTTGTCAGACGGACCGTTAAAGTAGTAATACCCGCCTGTGTACCCGAGAGTTTCCGTGTTGTCCGTGGCATATGTATCCGTATATGCAATTGAGGAGACGATGCGGAGGGGAAACGGCACCCTGTTGGTTGTATCATGCACTCCGGCACCGGTGTACGATATATCAAAACTGCCGCCGTATTTGGTAGTGATTGTGTCTAATTCAAACGTGTTGTCAGCAATGAAGTATTTGTAGTCATATCCAAAATTTCTTCTCCCCACTCTTTGCTTTTTATAGTACACATCATTTA
Source organism: Minisyncoccota bacterium (assembly GCA_965222235.1). Lineage (GTDB taxonomy): Bacteria > Patescibacteriota > Minisyncoccia > Phycocordibacterales > JABAAK01 > JAPPJI01. The sequence continues at coordinate 238,562 of OZ244939.1, forward strand.
TTCCGTCGCCGTTTACATCTATCATGGCATTTACATATATATTTCCGTTTGAGTTTGATCCGGCATGTTCTAATATACCTGCATTCCTGAGAGCGTCGGTATATTTCTTACTGTATTGATACCCATCAATACCCTTACTCAAATAGACTCGGTATCCGTAGTTATGTGTTTTGGTTATATCTTTGATATTTCGATCAATATCTCTATCGTTATAAATATCGGTGACAATGAGGTCATACATACCATCCGTGTTTATATCCTTCCATGATCCGGCATATCTGTCAGTACTGAAGTTATTGTTTCCGTCGGCAAAATAAATTGTGGGGTAATTCAAGTAATCAATGTCCGCCGACCAGCCGAACCCATTATTGATTTTAGATCTACTTATATCAGCAAGACCGTCACCGTTGTAGTCAATAAGGAAGTTCGGAACTCGTAACCCGTAATAGGGACCGTGATAGGGATCCCCCCTGTTGTAGTACAGAATATACGGTACTGATATGGTGCTTGACTGTACCGGATTAAATCCGTCGGCGTTTAGAAACACAAGTGTTGTAGTGTAATCCCTCCATCCGCCACCACGAGTATGCCTATCATACCTCTTTGGAAATACATCCAACGTCCCATCTCCGTTTATATCACCCAGACCGTCAGCCCATGAGGAATGAAAGTCCCTGTTAATAGAGGTTCTGCTGAAGGTGTTGAGTGAGCCATTATTCTTGTATATATAACTGTTAGTACTGCACCTCTTACATCTTCTTGTTATGACCTGAAGAAAATCAGGGTAATAATCGCCGTTCATATCAAACTTACCCTGAACGCTATCAAATGTCGGAAACATATCGATTGCGGAGTTAAAACCGTTACCATTGTTCACCTGAGTATCATTTGTCGCCCCCAAGGAAACAACATCAGGCATACCATCCCTTGTCGCATCTGCAAGACCTGACGGACCGGTAGATCCATAACTGCTGTTTTCCGTGTATGAAATAGTGTCAGTGTATCCAAACGTTGTTTTCGGTTCGGTTGTCCAATTGCCGTCTGCATCCTTGCCGTATTTGTACAACGCTTTGATAACATACGTGTATTTCAATTCATTGACAAGTTCAAGATCCTGTTTGTATGAAAATAGTTTTTCCGTACCTTTGTAAAAGTCAATGCCGTTTATTATGTACTTCGTTTTTACCGGAAATCCTGTATTGAAAAGTTTTGTCTTATCATTTCTCCCCTGTTTGGTGAATTGGAGCGAATACACATATGATCCTCCGGAAGTATTTACATACTCTATCTTCTTCGGGTATATCTGCCCGTGGTCTTTGGTGTATGTGTACTCTATCGTGTTGCCATTTGTATCTTCTATCTTTTCAAGCATCCATTTGAACGTTTCTGTTTCCCACTGTACCGTGCCGTCCTGACGCGCCTGCAGAGTTTCACCGAAGTAATACTTCGTACCGACGGTATCAGTTACTACCCAATAATCACCAATTTTCTCGTATTTTCTGAATGCTCCTTTTTCTGTCCTCGGCTTATACATCTCCGACTGTGTGGTACTCTTTGTTGTTGTTTCACTTATTTTGTATGTGTATACCTCACCCCCATCGTACCACCGGTTTCGGCGACTGTCAAACCTGGTAACTCCCGCAGCGATATATCCTCCGTCAAGAGATATTGATCGCGCAGAAAAATCACCTGTGATGTCGGGGGGAATTACTTTTCTCTCAAATCCCCAGGTGCCGTCACTTTTCTCTTTATACACATAAAACATATACTTTCTATGTTCTGTATCCCTTGCGCCCACTGTTAAGGTGTCTCCGTCGAGCAAAACACCCCATGAACCGAAAACAATGTTCGAGTGGCTGTCTGACGCTTTCAGTTTCACCGGATTACCCCATGTTCCGTCTGATTCTCTCGTGTATACATACACCGCACCAGAGGATTCAATACCGGTACTCTCCCCACTCATACCGATTGCCAAGGTGTTTCCGTTGATTGCAACAGATGTGCCGAATGGGGTTTTTCCTATTATGACTTGATTTTCATATTTTGTAGTATTGCCGGGCTTGCTTGCATTACCCCACCCTCCGTTCACATCCTCTTCGTATATAAATACTGCCGGACCGTTGCCTGTAGTAACTACAAGACGATTTCCTGCTAATGAAATACGATCTCCGAACTCTCCTGAAGTGTTGCGATTCCCATATCTGGCGCTCGGATACAGTGACTCTTTTTTTATCCACGAACCCGCATCATTCCGTTTATATACCTCAATATACCACCATGACTGTCTATCCCTCGCCTTCACCGCCAGTATGTCATCATCAAGGTATACGGTATCAGCAGACCGAACCTGAATTTCCGTTCTGTTTCCCCACACATCATTCGTCCCCCTTTTATACACAAATACCTTGTTACTTGAAACCGTGACAGCCAAATAATCTCCTGATAGGGAAATATTTTCTCCGAAACTGGAATATGTGGCATCCGACAATCGTTGTAAAAAAGCCCACGAGCCGCTACTCTGCCTCTTGTATATATACACCACACCGTCTGCTCCATTTCTTTCGTTGTCGTCTAAGTCGTATGTAGGGGCACTCATAGCAAGGTAGTCCCCGTTTAGTGAAACCCTTTGTCCGAACCGGCTGCTTGCTTTCCAATCGGTCGGCACAATTTTCTGTTTACTACCGATGGCATACTCCTTTACGGGATATGATGTAGACGATATACTTGCCGTATTTTGTTTTACTATTTCACCGTCCAGTGATGAAATATAATCATCGTTTGTATATATTTTATTTGAACCCTTTTTTGTTGATCGCTCTATATATGGTATATCCACTTCCCAACCGTACCCGAATATGCCGTTATTCTTTTTGTTGGAACTCTTGAAAACAAGATTGTGCTGAGGAGTAAACCCGTTTCTCCCTTCGGGGACGGTAAGAGAGTATGAATAGGTGAGTGATCCGTCTAAATTGTCTATCAATGGGTGAATAACATTCCCTGATGATTTTATTGTTCCCGTTGTCCCGGATGAAGAGCCCGATGCCCCTGATGCCCCATCTTCAGTATCCTGATTATCAACATAATCGTCAGGCAACTCAAAGGACGGGTGAATGGGGCCCCCGCTATCAACAGAACCCTGAGCGGGAGGTTCCGGCAAATCACCGATTCCGTCATCCTCATCCGGCGATACGGTACCGCTCGGTCCGTCCTCTATCTGCCCTGACGGTCCCGAAGTTTCACCCTGTGCATAAGAAACCAACGGGTTAAGGACAAGGAGCAGTGAAAGTGTAAAAGAAAGGAGTACCGATGATATTGAATGATATCTCTTATTGCGAAACGGTACAATAGTATCAAGTGAACTATACGAACTGGTTACCATATTAAAGAAACGGTACATACATGCAAACACTAATATTACTATGATACCTTTTAAATTAACCCGCGACTCACTTTCCCACTTTGGAGGCGCCGACCCGGCGCGGTTGCGCCGCATATGATGCGGAGAAAAGACATGATGTTCCTTTTCCCACAATGTTTGTGTTACAATGCAATACATATGAAGGAGGGAAAAGAGTACATCCCGAGGTCGCAGGAACCAAAACCTTTCATGGAAGGAGCGGCGTATAGGCCTGGGGAAATCATACATTTTGACCAGGCAACCAAAGAGGAGGTTGTGGAGATTTTGAACAATCAAGATTTGTCTCAAAACGAGCGGGAGAAACGTGTTTTCACATATCTTAAAAATCATCCGCAAGATCAGCTAGTTATTGAGGGACAGATAGATGAAGTAACCTACGACGGCATTGAGAACCTGCCCCTTCCGGAGAAATATGTACTATTCTCGCATCTAATGCGAAAGTGGGATGAAAATAAATCCGTAAAAATGGAGTTAAGGAAAACCGTTGAAACCATATTTAAACGGGAGGATATCAGTGAGACAGAACAGGATGCCCTCATATCCAAGTATGTGCAAGAACAAGGTTTATCGGCAACAGATACCGATCTTCTTATACAGAAAATTGTAACCCGAGGAACCGGCAGTTTGAGCAGAAAAGAAAATGTCGCTCTTTACACAGCCCTTGAAGAGAATTGGAAACAACAGCATCACCCGCACTAATCCGCGGTATCATACACATTCTATAGGAATATTTGAACAAAACTTTCGCGCGCATGGCGTATTTCGCGAATCAAACGAAAAACATTTATGACGGGCTGGCGTGCATTTTTTGTGTGGTACCATACCGTACAGTTATGGATGTTCGTACCAAATTCATTCTCAGCATGTTCATCCTTGCCGGTGCGGTCGGCGCAGTCAGCGTATTTGTATACATCTCCGCAACCTCGGACCCATTCGCTGACGGCGGACAGGAAATACCCCTCCGTCCGACATCCATAGAGGACGGCGGCACGGGAGGAGTAGATCCCCTGTTCCCCATAGGAGGCGGAGAGAATAACGAGACTCCGGAAAGAAAACCGGTCGGCACCATATCTCTGGAGACTCCCGAAACGCCCGAATACGAAGCGGAAAAAGATCCCGGCAGCAGATCAAACAGGGCGCGGTATCGGGTCCGCATGCATGCCCCCTGGAGCCAGCTGCAGCACGGTACTTTCTACCCGGCAGGCGCGCACCTCTCACCGATGGTTGCCTGGGCGCACCGGCTGAAAAATACGGTGTTCGCCACCGGGACGCTTGCAAGCGACGGCATGGAAATCATGGCGGAAACGGGAGCAACCAAAACGCTCGCCGGGGAACTGCAGGAACTCGGAAAAGAGGGACGACTCCACAACTACAACATCGGGAAGCGTATTGACGCGCCCGGCGAAGACAGCGTGATTATCGTTCTCTCCAACACCGCCCCGTTTGCGAGCGTCGTGAGCATGATAGCCCCGAGTCCGGACTGGTTCATCGCAGCACATAATGTACGACTGTTTGAAAATAATCAATGGGTGAAAAAGAGTTCGGTTCCCGCCGTTCTGTATGACTCCGGCACCGACAGCGGAACGACCTTCACCGCGAAAGACGCGGACACCGCACCGCCCGAACCCATCCACCGGTTTGCGAAAGCGCCCGTCGTACCGATTGCCACATTTGATTTCATACGCATTGAGGATTAGCGTTCGCTATGCACACGGCGCAGCACATCGCGGATAATCGCTCTCTCATCCCACGGCAACGATTTCCCCCGCACCTCCATGGTCACTTCGGCTCCTTTGCCGGTGATAATCACCACATCCCCCGCACGCGCCATGGCAACCGCTGTATGTATCGCCTTACGACGGTCGGGCTCTGTATGCCACTTCGCACGCTCAACCCGCCTCGCGCCGGCGGCAACTGCTTCTATAATCTCTTGAGGATTATCAAAAAACGGATCAACATCCGTGATGACGATGATATCGGCTGAGCGGGCGGCCGCCTCCCCTATCGCCTCGGCATTGTACCGCCATCGGGACGCGCCGACGCCGCCGACCACGACAATGACCCTGCCGTCCGGTTTCGCATACGCCCTGAGCGCTTCGCATACACTTTTTATACTGAGCGGTTCATGCGCATAATCGCAAAAGACCCTGAACGACTGCCCTTCGTCAATGCGTTCCAGCCGACCGGGCAGTGTCAGCGACCCGATGCCGTGATTAATCTGCTCCGCCGTCGCCCCGCAGTATCGCTGTGCGAGGATGATTGCGGGCAACACATTTCGCACCGTCAGCGATCCGGGATACGGAACGGTATAGGCCTCGTCCGCGACGGTAAATGATACGGCGGTACTGTCCTGATACAGCCGCGCCCGCACATCGGCGCGACCGCCCAGGCCGAACCGAATCGTTTCATATCGGGACGACGCGCACGCCGCTATATAGTCGGCATTGTTATCGTCCGCGTTAATCAGCACGAGACGTTGTACCGCCGTGCCCCGAATCTTTTTCACACCGCTCCGGGCATGTCTTCGGAACAGCCGACACTTGGTGTCGCGGTATCGTTCAAACGTTTTGTGCGTAACCAGATGTTCGGGAGAAAGATTGGTAAACACAACCGCGTCATACCAGACACCGAGGTCTCTGAACTGGCGTATACCCTCGGAGGGTGTTTCAATAACGGCATGAGTGCAGCCGGCATCCGCCATAGTTTTAAGATACCGCTGCACAAAACCGCGGCCGGGCATCGTCATGTGCCGGGCGTTTGCATGCACGGTGTCCCCCACCCGTATCTCGGCAGTTGAGAGCAGTCCTGTCCGGGTGCCGGCAGCTGAGAGCGCCGCATGTATATAGAGAGCGGTTGATGTCTTGCCTTTCGTTCCGGTAACACCGATAACAATCAGCCGGCGCGACGGATGCCGATACAGCACCAGTGCGACGATGGCGAAAAAACAATGGTAGGCGAGCAGCGCGCATTCGGGAACACAGTGTTTCAAAGCCCGCTTGATTGTCGCTGCAACAGTGCGCATAGATTCAGTATACCCCCTTCATCCTTCACGCAGTTCAACCATGACGGCGCGGTATGACCGCGCCGCAACACGGCGGGCCACGGTAACCGGATACAGGCGCATAAACCTGAAAAGCCAGTATCGCCACATACTCACGACAATATCCCGCGGATGTCCGTGATCAACGACCGCACCCCCGAATTTTTCCTTGAATAATGACTGGCTCTTTAAGCTGCGCTGCGCGTACGAACCGGATGACACCACCCCCAGGTTATACCGCCTGAGTCCCTGCTTCTTTGCCTCGCGTATCGCCAGATACATGGCAAATGTCGGCATGCCCGCATTGTAGCCCCGTACATCATTGCCGGAGATAAGCTGATAGGCCTCCGTTCCCGTATACATCGTCAGCACCGCGGATACCGGTTTCTTATCGTCAGGCAGGTAGCCGAGTACCAGCGATCCGTACTCGGGATTTTTTGTCAACGTATCAAACAATGTTTCATAATACGCATACGGATGCGGCGAAAATCCTTTGAGCAACGCCGCCTGCATGAGCAGATCATGCACCGCAGAGAGATGCGTGCGAAAATCCGTTGTTTCAATATGAAACCGAATGCCTTGTCGATTCCGTTCAAAGTTCCGCACCATACGCTTGGTGTTTTTCGCGAACCGGTTGACAATATCATCCATATCTCCGTCAAGCTGAACAATCTGTTCCGCGGACGGCTGATTAAACGAACCGGGCGTCTGCTCTGCCGGCACTGTTCTCTGCGCGGACGGCGGGTACTGCACTCTGATATGCGATGTCCGCGGCTCCGCCTCAACGCACAGCCGGCGCAGTTCGCCATAGAAGGCAATTTCAATATTGCGGTCGCTGAAAGATCCGACGGGGCCGCGCACAGCAACCCAGAGCGTACCCGTGAGCGGTACGCGGTACGCGATGCATTGAATATATACTTTCGGCGTGCCGGACGGATCACTGACCACAAGGGAAACGGTCCTGTGGCCGCACGCCTCCTTCCAGTTCCGGAAACACAAACTCTGATTCAACGACACATTTCTGAAATGCTTCTCGGGATCAAAGGTGTGCGGCGGCGCATATATCAGCATTACACCTATTCTACCCTATCCCAGCATGCTTCGTGTCCGTTTCCTCCGGTGCCTACCGATTGCGAACCGGTGCGCCTCGGCGTTCGCCCGAATGATATCTCGCTCCCGGACGGATACATGCCCGGCACTGCCGAGAATATCCCGCGGCGCATGTTTCTCGTTTTTGACAACCGATACCACGGGCACCGCAAGACCGTATTTCTCCAGTATCCGCTCCGCCGCCGATAACTGCGCCTTCCCTCCGTCCACAACCGCAAGATTAGGAAAGCGCCATTCTGCATGCCGAAGGCGGCGCTCCAGTATCTCCCGCAATGCACCGATGTCATCGCCCGCTTTCGCGTCGCGAACAGTGAAAGTGCGATACTCGGCGGGCGCAGGCTCGCCGTCAAGAAAAACAACCATGACGCCGACGGTATCCGTGCCGGCGAGATGCGCGACATCATACGCTTCAATGCGGAATGTACTGTTGTCCGTTTCATCGGAAATGTTTTCCTCCTTGATGAGCGCGACATCCTGTATGTGCGTCAGCGCGAATATTCTCTTCCGTATGTCTTCCGCTTTTTCAAATTCCCGCTGTCGTGCATACCGCTTCATTTCCCGCTCAAGCACAGTCAACAGCTGTTTTTTTCTGCCGCTGAAGAATAGGACCAACTCGCGCACCCGCCCCGCATATTCCTTCCGGTCAATCAGGCCGGCGCACATGCCGGGACAGAGTCCCAGCTGCGCACGGAAACATTTTTTTCCGTTCGGTGCCGGAGAGCAGGTGTCGCGGTACGGCAGAATGCGCCTGAGTATCTTCAGCGCCTCTTTCAGCGTACCGCCGCGGGGGAACGGACCGAAGACATATTTGAATGCCGTGCCGGGAACGCCCTGTTCAAGATTTCTGCCGCGCACCGTCACAACGCGCGGGAATGCCTCGTCGGTGATACCGACAAACTGAAAGCTTTTGTTGTCCTTGTCCGCGACATTGTACGGCGGTTCGTGCTGTTTAATATATTTCGCCTCCAATATATATGCCTCAAGTACGCTGTCGGTCGGAATGGCCTCTATCCGCTTCGCCTGCTCCAGCACTTCGGACAGCCGCGGGCCGCGGTCGGCCTCAAGACGGGAGGAGAAATAGCTGCGCACCCGGGACCGCAGATCGGTCGCCCGTCCGACATACAGCATCCTGTTCCGCGCGCCGCGGAATATATATATACCCGGTTCCTCGGGCAGCGTCCTGAAATCTATATCGTCCCGCCGCATATATATGCATGATACCGAAAAACAAATTCGGTGGCACTATTCGGGACGGTTGCGGTGTTTCTGTTTCCGGTTGTACTTCGTCCGGTCCCGTTCAACACGGTGCCCGTACTGGCGATTGGTCGTGAGTTCCTTGGCAGTGGCGTTCCCCTTCTTTTTCTGTTCCAGGTTCTGAATAGTGTTGCGCAACCGCCTGGGCAGTCCTTCTAACTTCATATATGCAGTATGCCGTATAAAATTGCGGTTGAGGAGCGCTCCGCTATCTTTTCAGCACCTTTTTCAGATACGTGCCGGTATGGCTGCCGGCGCACTTCGCCACCGTCTCCGGCGTGCCCTCGGCGATAATAGTGCCGCCGCGCAGTCCCCCTTCCGGACCGATGTCAATGATATGATCGGCGCTCTTGATAACATCAAAGTTATGCTCAATGAAAAGCACCGTGTTGCCCCGGTCCACCAGCCGGTTCAGTATATCTATCAGTCTCCTGACATCGTCATAGTGCAGACCGACCGTCGGCTCGTCCAGCAGATACACCGTCCGACGGGTATTCGGACGGTAGAGCTCGGAAGCAATCTTCACCCGCTGCGCCTCCCCGCCCGAGAGCGTGGTGGATGACTGTCCGAGCTGCAAATATCCCAGACCGACGTCAACCAATGTGCTGAGACGATCATGCACTGTGGGTATATGTTTAAAAAATGTCACCGCTTCTTCCGTCGGCATCGCAAGTATCTCGTGAATGTTTTTGCCGCGGTATGTCACATCCAGTACTTCCTTGCTGTATCGCCTGCCGAAACATTCGTCGCAGGTCACATATACCGTCGGCAGAAAGTGCATTTCAACGGCGATGGATCCGTTCCCCTCGCATTTCTCGCACCGGCCGCCGCGGACATTGAACGAAAACCTGCCGGCCTTCCAGCCGCGGTACCGCGCCTCCTCGGTCGCCGCGAACAGGTCGCGGATATGCAAGAACGCGCCGACATAGGTGACGGGAGTGGAACGGGGTGTGCGGCCGATGGGCGACTGATCAACCAGAATCACCCTGTTCAGGTCGGTGTATCCTTCAAACCCGCTCACATTGAAGTTCTTTTTCACTGTCAGCCGCCGTTCAAGTTTGTGACGGAGATTTTTGTAGATGACATCATGAAGGAGTGTGGACTTTCCCGATCCGGACACGCCGGTAATGCCGACCATCTTCCCCAGCGGCACCGTAACGGTGCTGCCTGTAATGTTATTCACATTGATGCCGCGGAGCACCAGCCGGCCCGCATCAGATGTGCGCCGTTTCTTCGGCACCTCAATCTGCCGGTCGCCGCGCAGGTACGAAAGTGTGAGCGATCCGGATGTGTTCCGTTTCGCGGAAAGCAGCGGCTCAAGGAACCCTGACACGACGACCTCGCCGCCGTGTTTTCCCGCCGCAGGACCGATGTCAACGAGATAGTCAGACGCGAATATGGTGTCCTCGTCATGCTCAACGACAATGATGGTATTGCCGAGGTTCCGAAGATGCAGGAGTGTTTTGATCAGCCGGTCATTGTCGCGCTGGTGCAGCCCGATGGTCGGCTCGTCAAGCACATACAGCGCACCGACCAGGCCGGAGCCGAGCTGTGAGGCGAGACGGATGCGCTGTGCCTCGCCACCTGAAAGCGTGTTCGCCTTGCGGTTGAGCGTCATGTATTCCAGACCGACATCCCGCAGAAATGACACCCTGTTTGCAATCTCATTCAGCAGCGGCTCCGCGATTTCCTGCTGTTGTTTTGACAGTGACAGTGACGTGAAAAAATCCGCGGCATCCTCAACGGTCAGTCCGATGACGGTATGAATATCATGTTTCTTTTTCCCGCCGCCCACAAACACGTTGAGTGCCTCGGGGCGGAGACGCGCGCCGTCGCAGGCATCGCACGGCGTGTCATCATAGATCTCAACCTGCCCGAGTCCGTTGCATTCGGTGCACGCGCCGTAGGGTGAATTGAAGGAAAACAGTCGCGGCTCAATTTCCGGGAAAGTGAACCCGCATGCGGGACAGAGAAACCTGGACGAAATGAGCGACTCCTCGCCGTTCGGATATTCGACGCGTACCATACCGTCAGCCTCATGAACAGAACGCTCCACCGCATCGGAAAGGCGCTCGCGAAACACCCGCGGATGTTTGGCATAGTCGGTGAGATACAGCGAATCAATGTAGATATCAATAGTATGTTTTTTGTTCTTGCTGAGATTGATACGGTCGCGGAGCGACATGTCGGCGCCGTCAATACGCGCCCGCTCATATCCTTTTCGGAGCATATCATAGAGAAGCTGGTAGTATTCGCCCTTTCTGCCGACCACCGCCGGCGCATATATCTTCAGCATCCGGTCGTTATACGCGACGCCGACCACCTTAGTATTTTTTTCAAACCATTTTTCTTCCTTAATCCGCTTCTCAATACGCCGGACAATTTCATCCTTGGACACCTTTTCAATCACATGCAAACACGACGGACAGTACGGCACGCCGATACGGGAGAACAGCACGCGGAGGTAGTCATATACCTCGGTAATGGTCGCGACTGTTGACCGCGGATTGTTAGAGCGGTTCTTCTGGTCAATGGATATGGCGGGAGACAGTCCGGTGATTTCCCTGACCTCCGGCTTCTGCATCTGCCGGAGAAACTGCCGCGCGTACGCGGAGAGCGACTCCACATACCGCCGCTGTCCCTCGGCAAAGATGGTGTCAAACGCAAGTGAGGACTTTCCCGACCCGGAGAGCCCGGTACACACCGTCATCATGCCGCGCGGAATATCAACATCAATATGTTTCAGGTTATGCGTTGACGCGCCTCTGATACGGATCCACCCGTCGGCGCACTTTTCTTGTTTTTTCTTTGCCGGCATATATTATTCAAATACCCTGTTTCGTTCCGCGAGCGACGCAACGGCATCTTCAGCGGACATCACCTGTTTTTCTCCCGCAGATTCCATTGTCACCGTATCGTTCTCTTTCTCTTCCGCGCCGACAACGATGCGGACCGGTATCTTTTCACCGTGCGCCCGCGCAACCTTTCTGCCGATGCTCTCATCCTGCATGTCGGCATCCGCGCGCAGCCCCGCGCGCCTGAGACGGGAGAGCACCTGCAGTGCGTACGCGTGCTCCGCGGCGCCAATCGGCAGTATCCGCACCTGCACCGGAACAAGAAAGAACGGAAAGTCGCCGGCAAAGTGCTCAATCATCACGCCGAGGAACCGCTCCAATGATCCGGAAACGGCGCGATGAATCATGATCGGGGTTTTTTTGGTATTGTCCGCGGTAACATAGGTGAGGTTAAATCGCTCCGGCATGACGAAATCAAGCTGGATTGTGGAGAGCTGCCACTTGCGGCCGAGTGAATCACGGAAAACGAAATCAATCTTCGGTCCGTAGAAGGCTGCTTCTCCTTTCTCTTCGGTATACTCCAGCCCGCATGCGTGCAGTGCATGTTTCAGCGACTGCTCCGCCGCGGTCCAGGTTGTTTCATCGCCGAGATACTTTGACGCGTCATCGCTGCGCACCGAAAGCGAAATCTCGCAGTCATCACCCTGAAAAAATCCGAGCGCGGTATAGAATTCCTTAATGAGACTAATCGTGGCGATAATCTCCTGCTCCATCTGCTCCTCAGTGCAGAAAATATGCCCGTCATCCTGCGTGATGCTGAGCACTCTTGACAGCCCGAGCAGCTCGCCTTTCTGTTCGTCTCGGTACACGGTCGTGAATTCGGCGTAGCGCACGGGAAGATCATGATAGCTGCGCGGGGCGCCGGCGTAAATCTGCGTGTGGTGCGGGCAGTTCATCGGCTTGAGCACGAATTCGTCATTCTTCCCCCGCACGTTGAACAGCTCGTCGCCGAACTTTTCCCAGTGTCCCGATGTCTGATACAAATCCCGCTTTGCCAGATGCGGAATCCACACCTTCTCGTATCCGTACCTATCCAGCAGCACTGACAGCGACTGCTCAAGCGCCAGGCGGAGTGCATTGCCTTTCGGTGTGAACAGCGGAAGCCCCGGACCGACCAGCGGCGAAAAAGTGAACAGCCCCATCTCCTTCCCTATCTTCCGGTGATCCCGCTCCTTCGCCTGCTCCAGCATATGCCGATACGCATCAAGCTCTTCTACGGTGTCAAATGCCAGACCGTACACCCTGGTGAGCATCGTGTTATTCTCATCGCCGCGCCAATACGCGCCGGCGACAGAGCGCAGTGCGAATGCGTCGGGGTTAATATCGGCGATGGTGTCAACATGGCCGCCGCCGCAGAGATCCGTGAAGCTGCCCGAGGTGTAGAGTGTGATTTCTTTTCCCTCCTCCTCAAACTGATTGATGAGATCCGTTTTGTACGGATTGTCCCTGAACCGTTCGCGTGCCTCATCAGGCGTTATTGTTTTTTTTTCAAATGACAGCCAGGACGCCGCTATCTCCCGCATTTTTTTCTCCACCGTTTCAAGATCATCGGCCGAAAGGGATACCGGCAGCTCAGCGTCGTAGTAGAATCCGTCGTCCACAGCAGGGCCGATGGCGAGCTTGGTGCCCGGATACAGCTCAACCAAAGCTGCGCCGAGTACATGTGCCAGCGAATGTCTCTTTTTTTGCAGCGTATCTGCCGGTGCGGAACTCATATACTTGACAGAATACCACGGAAGATTGATGAAATATACCGCTATGCAAATCCCTCGTCATGCATGAACGGACCGCGGGACGACGCCGTCACGGCAAGACTGTCCGCCATCTCGTTGCCCTCGTCATTCGCATGCCCCTTGACCCACTGAAACACCACATGGTCGTCCGCCAGCGCATCAAGCTCCCGCCAGAGATCGGCGTTCTTCACCGGTTTCTTCTGTCCTCTTTCCGTGCGCATCCAGGCGTTTCTCTTCCAATTCTCTTTCCATTGTGTCATTCCTTTCTGTACATATTCGCTGTCAGTCCAGACCGTGACGGTGCCGGCATTGCCGAACTTTTTCAGCGCGGCGATGACGGCGAGCAACTCCATGCGGTTGTTTGTCGTTCTGTAATAGCCCTGGGAGAATGTGTGCACAACTGAACCGTCACGGTACACCACAGCACCGATGCCGCCGGGACCGGGATTCCCCTTGCACGACCCGTCCGTGTACACCGCATATTCCATAGTATGTTTCAGTGTACCACGGCTCTTCATCCCGCTTGATGATATACTGCGTGTACCGGACCGTAGCATAGTGGTAGTGTGCACGCATGGGGTGCGTGTGGCCCGGGTTCGATTCCCGGCGGTCCGACCAGACTACGCGCTTTTCTGCGTGGAACGCAGGCTTTTAAGGAATGTGATGGTGCCCCGAATACCTGTCATAAACCGCTCGTCCGTCTTTCTGGCAAGTGCCTCATACCGGTCATGGTGCGGCGGTCGGTCTTTCTCTCCCAGATATATGCGGGTAAGGGACATGCACATGTTCCGGATGAAATAATCAAACGCCCTTTTTTCCAGGACAGATACATCAGTCAGGTTTCCTTTCATCTGTTCAATAATAGTAAACACCATGTTGCCGGGGATTGACAGTGAACACAGCGGAAAATCACCGGCACTGCGGTCAGTCGGCATGAATGAACCGTCATCCTGCTTTTTGTACCCGTATTCAAGACGCGCATATCCCCCGTTGATTGAAAGTATCTGCTGCTCCTTGTTATGCAGCGTCCTTTTGTTTCCGAACACCACTTCGTCAACGGAACAGACGACATCACCGTTCTCCCGGTTGACAATAACAGTGTCAATGCCGTTTTTCAGGTCATCATAGAGTGATGACCGCACGGCGACCACCCGTTCCGGAACCATTTTAGTGAAAATAATAGGCACCAAATGCTCAAAAAGTTCCGATTCTGCCGCTGTCTTCTCTCCTTTCTCCCGCATATCCTCCTGCCGCGAGCGTACATAGTGTTCATGGCGACGCATATCTTCAGGTGCACGGGAATCGCGGAATGCGGACGGATGAATCCGTCCGTTCCGATCAAGGCGCACGCCGACCTGCCGATAGTGCTCAACAAGATCCGCCGTGGCGGCCTGCACTGTTTCCTGCGCCCTGGCGTGCTCCTGTTGTGTTGTGCGCTCGTTCGGAGCGGATGTTTTGCGCTCAAAACTCTTCATTGTCAACATACTACCACGACATACCGTGGTATAACGGGGATATGGACATTGGTATCAGCGTGCTGCAACCGGATGCATATCCCGAATCCCTGCGTGAATTGCCTGATATGCCCGAACAGCTCTACATGCGCGGCGGCGCTATTGATATGTCACGGCGCATGATTGCCGTTGTCGGCGCCCGCGCATGCACTGAATACGGCAGAAGAGTATGCGAGACGATTATTGCGGACCTTGCCGGGCATCCCGTTACCGTCATATCCGGTCTGGCGATCGGCATTGACGGCATCGCCCATGAAGCTGCGCTGCGCTGCGGCCTTCCCACGATTGCCATTATGGGGTCGGGGCTTGATGATTCAGTATTATACCCCCGGGCAAACCGGCCGCTCGCACGTAGGATTCTTGAGAGCGGCGGCACGCTCATATCTGAACTGCTGCCGGAAGATCGGGGATCAAAACACACATTCCCCGCCCGTAACCGCATCATCGCGGGGTTTGCCGATGTCGTAGTCGCTGTTGAATGTGCGGAACGGTCGGGCACGCGCATCACGACGAAACTTGCCGTGGAATATAATAAGGAAGTCGGCGCGGTGCCACACAGCATTTTTTCTGAAACCGGTGCCGGTGCAAACGCGCTCATTCAGCAGGGAGCACATGTCATACGAAACGGCGGGGATATTCTGTCACTGCTTAATTTGTGATGTATGAATACAGCGGGCATCAGTTCCGCCTCTTCTTTTTGAAGAAATAGATTGATCCGCTAATAGCTGCAAGGATGACAATCAGCAGTGCGATGGGGTTATGCGCGATGATGGAGACGATGATTGTCACGGTTGACATGACCAGCGCTATGAGCACTGAAGCGAGAAAGGCGACGAACTTTCCTGCCGCTCCGAAAATCGGAATGACGCTGAGGAAGATGACGAATGGATTCACTATGAGAAAGAGGCCGAACGCCATCATGCCGAAGCCGAGCAGTCTGAGCATCCATGTCCGGAAGGTGTCCTCGCTTCGCGCCTGCCGGTATGCCGCGTCACGATCCCCCGCGAACAGGTCAAAAGCGTTCGTCTCGCCGTGCCGACGCAGTTCCCCGCGGTCTAATGTACCGACAAATGTCATCTCATCGTCAAGCGGTACCGCTTTATACATAATTCGCTGGTCCCCCACCGTCGGATCAAGCGGTCCGGTCGTTCCGTTTCGGGACAGAAACAGCACAGTGCCTTCAACCACCTCGCCGCTCTGAACGCTGACCCGACCGAGCTCAAGCGGCGCATAGTTGTGCAAATGCAAAGTATTTTCCGAATGCAGCGGATAGTCGCCGATCAGAACACCCTCCGCAATCTCGTCAAGATCGGTGATTGTTTTCTGTATATTCTCCCGTCCGCCCGGATCTTTGAAATCACGTGTATTCGGGGCGGAAGACACCCACTGTTTTTCATAGCTGTAGTCGGTGGTCTCCGTCTGGGACCCGCCGAGATTGTCCTCAGTCGTCGTGGACTGAACCTCCTCCCATGCGAACACTTCCGCCCGACGCTGCAGCGCCAGGAACTCGCCACCAGTGATGTACTCGTCGCCGAGTACCGGACTCGCGGCTGTTGCCGTATCGGTATGGGTGATAACGCCGTCCGCAGATGTCTGACCAGCCTCAAGCACCGCCGCATCCTCTATCACTTTAGCGAATTTCTGCAGCCCTTCATTGACATATAAAACAACGAATGAACCGAAGAAGAGAACAATACCGACAAGCACCCCGATAAACGCATTTTTTATCCTGTCAAAAAATCCTATAGTACCTACTTCGGTTACCATACATATAAGTATAGAATACATACAGCCGGCATGAACAGCGATGGTGGATAACCGGCGCCGTACTGTGGTACGCTGTGCGTATTGGAGAGGTGGCTGAGCGGTCGAAGGCGCTCCCCTGCTAAGGGAGTAGGGGGTTTCAAAGCCCCCTCGAGGGTTCGAATCCCTCCCTCTCCGCATCTGCGGGTACGGATGCTTCGTAGGCTTTCAGTGCTTTCTGCGCGGCGCGCTGTTCGGCATCCTGCTTGGACCGGCCCTCCGCCTGCGTGTATTGTGTATCACCGATGACAACGGCAACGGTGAACACTTTTTCATGATCCGGCCCGCGCTCATCCAGCACGGTATATACGGGAGTAGTGCGCAGATCCCGCTGCACCGCTTCCTGCAGAGCAGTCTTGGCGTCGCGCAGAGGTGCTTGCGCCAGGTATGACTGAACATTAGTGAGAATATGCGTATGAATACATTCCCGGGCGGCTTCAATCCCGCCGTCAAGGAATACGGCACCGATAACTGCTTCAACGGCGTCGGCAAGCAGTGCTACATTCCGCTCCATTTCCTTCCGCTGTCCGGTGGATACCCTGAGATGCGCCGATATTCCAAGCACCGTCGCGACGCGCACCAAAAAATCGGTTTTGACCAGCAGAGACCGGTAGATGCTCAGTACCCCCTCCGGTTCATCGGGGTACCGCCGGTACAGTTCGGCGGTGGAGACAAACTGCAGCACCGCGTCGCCGAGAAATTCCAGCCGTTCGTTGTGCACCGCATTCCGATGCTCGTTAGAAAACGAACGGTGCGTCAGCGCCTGAATCAGCAGATCTTTGTCAGTAAAGGCATACCCGAGTCTGCGCTCAAGATCTTTCATGGTATCAGAACCGGTATGTGCCATATATCTGCATTCTACCATCAGCGCATTTCCCGCGCCCGGTTCATACCGTCAAAGATAATCTGCTTGAGATCGGGGTACAGCGTCAGTTTCTGCACCTCGTCATGTGAAAACCAACGTGCATCGTCCAGTCCTTCCGAATCTTTCAGCCGCAGAGCCTCGTTCTCCGTCCGGCCGAGCAGGTAGGATACTTCCTTGCGGACAGCGCCTTCCGGCGGATGCGCGACATATGCGTTGGTTCCGATTACTTCAAGCGGCGTCACATCCACACCAATCTCGTCTTTGATCACGCGACGAAAACCGCCGTCCTCAGATTCGCCGTTTTCAAGACCGCCCTTTGACAGTGTCCAACGTCCGAACACATCATGCACGAGCGCGAACTGCAGCTCACTGTCATCGCCGACGGAGAACACGACACCGCCGACCGACTTTTTCACGCGTATCTTCCGCTCAACATGTTCGTCCTCATCCTGATCTTTCACTTCAAGATACACCGCGCCCAGGACACCGTTAATGAATTTCCGGGCGCTGGAGTTTAGAAATACTTTTGTAATCTCAATCGCCTCGTTCAGCGCAACCCGCCCCGGAACATCAAATTCCTTCCCGAACAGCAGTTCAAACACCCCGAGTCGCAGAATGTTTCGGTCAACACTCCCCATTTTTTCCAGTGACCAGTTCGGGGCCGCCTGCTCTATGATCCGGTTGATATCGTCGTACTTTGAGGCGATGCCCTCCAGTATCTTTGTCGCGAACGCATTGTTGATAAGTTCGGGGTTATGCTCCCGGACCAGGACATTGAATGTGTTAATATATGCGTCAGCACTCGGTGTTCGTTTATGAAAATCATGTTCAAACAACGTCTGGACAATTAAAATACGGATTTCCCTTCTTGAAGTAACCATAGATGCTCGTGATATATACAAATACCATTGTGAGTATACCATCTGTTTCGGCATACGACCGGCGAACGGGGATACTCTGCGGCAGGATGTACCCCTTATGCACCGGAAGCGGGCAGAGATGCCTGCTCTTCGGTCCGCTGTTCCTCCCCGGTGTCCGCTGACTTCCTGCGCATAAGCCGGCTCTCCCGCTTGGCGGTGTCAATAACATTCCGTCCGCGATAGACGCCGGTTATTCTGCTGGCGCGATGTCGGAGGCGCGCCACGCCGTTCTCCCGGGTATGCCCCGGCAGCGTGGTGCCGTGGTGCGACCGACGGGTATTTCTCTTCCCTTTTGTTGTCCGCATGCGTACCATATTCCGCACTATACCACAGACAGTGCCCGGCACCAATCTTGCAGATGGCGGTGTGTGTATGGTATTCTGCATGTGTTGGAACCTCCAACGGAACTCCCGTGTAATAATCCCCAACTCTCTCCCTTCGGGACGCCGAAGGGGGATTTTTTTGCCGACATTCCGAGCAGACACCGCACACTTTTTTTCCATGCTACGCTACGCTCTGTATCTGTATGAATATATACACCATCATCTCGCTCATATTTCTCATTGCCATGGTCGCGGTGTTCGCGCCGAACCTTCGGCAGGAACGGCAGTCCGGGCTGAAGGACACCGCACAAACTGATGAGCATTCAGACAGGCAGGCATTCGCCCGCTACAGTCTCAAAACCGACACCACAAAACGGAACATTGATCTGGATCTCGTTCTCTCCGGAGGTCCGGGCAAAGACGGAATACCCGCTATTACCAATCCTACATTCATTCCCATCGCCGAGACGGACATTCAGGACGATGCCCGCGGTATTCTGGTGAACCTGCACGGCACCCGCCGCTTCTATCCGTACAATATTCTGGTCTGGCATGAAATCGTAAATGACCGCATCGGGGAGACCTCGTTCGCCGTCACATTCTGCCCGCTCTGCGACTCGGGCATCGTGTTCAACCGGCAGGTCGGCGGGAAGGTTCTGCAGTTCGGCGTCAGCGGACTGTTGTATGAATCCAACCTGCTGATGTATGATTCGCTGACCGAATCACTCTGGTCGCAGACGCGGCGGGAGGCGGTTGCGGGTGCCTACACCGACACAACACTGAACATTCTGCCGTTACAGGTGCTTACCCTGCGTGAGGTTCGGGACAAGTATCCTGACACCGCCGTGATGAGCACCGACACAGGTCACCGGCGGGATTACGACCGGATGCCGTATGACGGCTACGGAGGCATAGAGGAGACGCTGTTTCCGTTCTCCGGATCGGACAGCCGGTTTTTAGCAAAGGAGCCGCTCTATGTCATCCCGTTCAGAGGGCATTCAGTCGCTTTCCCGTTCAGAGACTTTTCGCCGGGCACACAAACCTTTACCGTTAAGGGGGAGGAGATTGTCATTTCCCGCGACGGCGATGAAATCACTGCCATGAGCGGCGAAAAGACGCTCCCCGGCTATTTTGAATTTTGGTTCTCGTGGACAACACACCATCAGGATGACGGTATTGTGCTTGAAGTCACATAGCGATGTTATTCACATGGACATTCCCCACCCGCTCCGCCTGTGCTACAGTACGGACATATGGAAATAGATGATGAGACAAAGAAACATATTCGGCATATATCGTTCTGGGTGCGGCTTTGGTCAATTATGAGTATTGTATGCCTCGTATCTGTTCCCTTTCTGGTAATATACCTCAACATCACCGCCAGTGTTTCATCCTCATGAAAAACATTGTTGTTCTATATATACTCGGTGCCGTCATGGTGGCTGTGATAGGGTATGTATATATAACCGGCAATGAACACGATCCCGGTATCCGCACACTTCCTGTGTATCCCGCTGATATTTCCGCAGATGACCCCCGAGCGGCAGAACAGGCTGCACCGCCCGTTCTCAATGCTGAATCACCGGATGCGGAGGCAATCCCACAGCTCCCGGCCGGTATGTATGTTGCATACAGCGGGGACGCCGTGCGGGAATATATATCGGCGAACCCAAGCGGGCGGGCGGTACTCTTTTTCCATGCCGGATGGTGTCCCACCTGCCGATCCCTGCACAAAGCACTCACTGCCGCCGCGGATACTATACCCCCGGATATCGCCATATTCAAAGTAAACTATGACACGGAAAAGGAACTAAAACGTATATACCGGATAACCAGGCAGCACACCTTGGTTCTGCTGGACAGCAATCTGCAACCCGTGGACACCTGGTACGGTTCCCAAAATCTTGATGATGTAATCGCCCGTATTCACCGCGCACAGTAACTATGGAACCTTCTTTTCTCATCGCGGCATTTATTGCCGGCTTTCTTACCGCACTGGCGCCGTGCCAGCTGCCGTTTCTGCCGGTTATCATCGGCGGGTCCGTCGGCGGCGCGCGCCGAAATTCGTACATCATCATCGGATCCCTCCTTTCCTCAATCGTTATCTTCACCTTCATTATTGAAGGACTCGCCTCATTGTTCTATGTCCCGAACGAGGTGTGGGCATATATATCCGGTTCGCTGGTGCTGTTTGTCGGCATATCGTTTCTGTTTCCGTCGGTGTGGACGCGCATGCCGTTCATCTCCCGTTTCCTACACACATCCAATACCGCTATCGGCGCGCGCGCGGCGCGGCGCGGCCATGTCAACGACATGGTCATCGGCGCGGCACTGGGTCCCGCATTCTCGTCCTGTTCACCGACATACCTGCTCATCCTGCCGATACTGCTGTCATCAGCATTTCTCGAAGGGCTGCTGTACCTCTTCGCCTTTCTCGCCGGACTCGGCGCGGTGCTTCTTTTTGTCGCCCTGCTCGGACAGATGGCGGTCAGGCGGCTCAATATCATGGCGGACACAAGAGGCTGGTTCAAGCGCATTGTCGGCATTCTCATTGTTCTTGTCGGCATTTCCATACTGACGGGGTATAACCGTGTTATTGAAGAACGCCTGCTGGATATTGAGTTTCTCAGCACCTCGCACGTTGAAACGCACATCAGATAACGGGATTCAGCGGACTGCCGCCCTGCAGCACGGCAATGACATTGTTCGCGGCCATTTCAGCCATGCGACTCCGGGTTGCCACGCTCGCCGATGCGGTATGCGGCGTCAGTACAACATTGGACAGCCGGCGGAGCCTGCGCGGCACCTCGGGCTCATGTTCAAAAACATCCAGACCGGCACCGAAGATGGTCCCGTTTTCAAGCGCCGAAGCGAGCGCCTCCTCGTCAATCACGGCGCCCCGGGAGGTGTTCACCAATATCGCGCCCGGTTTCATGTATGTAAGCCGCGTTTCATTCAGGAAGTGATAGGTGATCTCCGTCAGCGGCAGATGCACTGATATGACATCCGATCGGCGCAGCACATCCTCGGGCGCATCGCACCGCTGCGCGCTGACCGACTGTTCAAGTGCGGGGTTCGCCTGAATGTCGTAATAGCAGACGGACATGTTGAATCCCTTCCCCGCCATTTCGGCGACCCTGCTGCCGATACGACCCGCGCCCAGTATGCCGAGGGTGCCGCCGCGCAGATCAAGCCCAAGCAGCAGCTCCGGCTCCCAGCCGGTAAATCGTCCGCCGCGGACGAAAGTATCCGCTTCCACGACCCGGGTTGCGACCGCGCATATCAGCGCTATTGTATGTTCCGCAACCGTTTCGGTGAGCACACCCGGCGTGTTGGTCACTATCAGACCCCGATCCTGTGCTTCCTGCACCATAATATTGTTGTACCCAACGGCATAATTGGCGATGACGCGCATATCGGAGCCGACCGCATCAAGCACTTCCATATCAACGGCGTCAGTGAGCAGTGTAATCATTCCGTCATACGGCCGTTTCCTGAGCGCGCGGACAACATGTTTCTTCTTCGTGCCGTCGGGCAGTATGTCAAATGTAATGCCTGCCCCGCGCAGCAGCTGCAGACCGGCATCGGGAATATGACGGGTAATGAGAACATGCATACATACTCAGTATATATCACCCATACACATATACGCGCGACTGTACACACGCATGGTATATATACATATATGAACGGCACCTTCTTTTCCCTCGGCGATGTCACCACCGACGCGTTTATCACGCTGCAGGATGCGAAAGTGGACTGCACCGTTGACCCCGAACAGTGCACCATTTCCATGCGCTGGGGGGATAAGATTCCGTACAGGAGCGTCACCGTTGTGCCGGCGGTCGGCAACAGCGCGAACGCCGCCGTAGCGGCGGCGCGCCTCGGCATACCGGCCAGCTTTGTATCTTTTGTCGGCGCCGACCGCAACGGTGAGGAATGTGTCGCGGCACTCAAAGATGAAGGAGTGGATACCGCATATATTACCGCGGAGCCGGGAAAAAGCACCAACTATCACTTCGTACTTTCATATGAAGCGGAGCGGACGATACTGGTGCGGCACGAACACTTCTCATACAAACTCCCTGAACTCCCGGACACCGTATCCTGGCTCTACTTCTCTTCGGTCGGCGAGGCGGCGGAAACATTGCATGACAATCTGGCGGCGTGGCTTGCCGTCCGTCCGAAGGTGAAAATGGTGTTTCAGCCGGGAACCTTTCAGATTCGGCTGGGGTATGAACGGCTACAGGATATCTACGAGAAAACGCATCTCTTTGTGTGCAACAAGCAGGAAGCGCAGCGCATCCTGAAAACCAAAGAATCGGACTGCCGGACGCTGGCATGCAGCATGCGGGCGAAAGGTCCCAAGATTGTATCCGTAACGGACGGACCGAACGGTGCCTACGCATATGACGGCGAAGCGGTGCTGTTCGTACCGCAGTATCCGGACATATCTCCGCCGAAAGAACGGACGGGTGCGGGTGACGCATACACCGCGACACTTGCCGTGTTTCTCGCCAAAGGATACCCGCTCAAAGAAGCACTGCTGCGGGCTCCGATTAACTCAATGTCAGTTGTGCAGCATATCGGCGCACAGAAAGGGCTGCTCACAGAGCAGGACATACAGCGGTATCTGGACCGGGCGCCGGAGACATACGCAGTTTCAATACTCCCCCGTTAGCGACGGCGCGTAACATATGCCATGCCGCGGTGTGCAAGGCGCTCAATATATGGGCTGGCGATGATTGAAAGAAGCAGAAAGAGAATGAACGCGGTGAGAAACATGCCGATGGTTCTGCCCTCACTCTCCGTGAGAAGCTGCCTGCCGATAAGCACGCCGGGAATGAATATGCACCCTCCCCACAATATGGTGACAATCATATCCCGAATGATGAACTGCAGGACGGTCATCCGATAGCGGAGCGCAAAGAAAAAGATGGTGATTTTTGTAAACGGCAGCACCTTCAGGACAAACAGAAGGAGCAGCGGGAATGATTGGTATTCCAATTCATACTCCTTAATCCGGTTGCAGAAGCCGACGAGGAATGGCGGCACGGACAGACATTCTATCTGTTTCCGAAACAGACCGTACCGGCGGATACACTTAACGCCGAGAAATACCGCGGTATCATAGAATACAACGCTCAGAAACATCAACAGAACGGCAAACAATGATGTATCGCCCGATCCGAACAGCACACTTATGAAATATATACCCACTTCACCGGTGAGAATCGGGGTGAGCACCGCAATGAGATACTGATGCTCCTCCACAAATATGATGAACTCATTAAATGCTTCCGGTGAGGATATTATACCGAGAAGATCAATCATACTCGTTCGGCGGCGGTGCGGATAACAGCAATAATATGATCCTTGGTCAGGCTGTAATGCGTAAGCAGCTCCTCGGGCGTGCCGGACTGACCGAACACATCATCAATGCCGATACGGTATACCGGCATCGGACATTCTTCGGACAGACGCTCGGCGACTGCCGAGCCAAGACCGCCGATTCGCTGATGCTCCTCAACGGTCACCACCGCGCCGCTCTCGCGGGCGAGAGAACAGACTGCGCCGTCAAGCGGCTTGACGGTCGGCACATTCACAACGATGCAGCCGATATCCCTCTCAAGATCCATCGCCGCCTGTACGGCGGTATGGAGTATCGCTCCGCAGGCAAATACGGTCACGCGGGGGCGGCTGCTCCTGAATACACAATACGCCCTGCCGATTTCAAACGGCGAAATGTCGGTGGTCATCACCGCCGTCGGCTCCCGCTGCAGGCGGATGTAGACCGGTCCGTCATACGCCGCGGCGGCAATGGTCGCCTTGCGCGCCTCTTCCGCATCACAGGGAACGAGCACCGTCATCCGAGGAATGACCCGGGTGATGGCTATATCTTCCAGCGCCTGATGCGTGCCGCCGTCGGGACCGACGGAGACGCCGGCATGCGATCCGACTATTTTTGCATTTGCGTTGTTGTAGCAAATAGTGGTGCGAATCTGCTCCCAGTTTCGTCCGGGGGAAAACACTGCATATGAGGTGAAGAACGGTACCTTTCCCATCGCCGCCATACCGGATGCGACGGATGCCATGGACTGTTCACCGATACCCATCTCAAAAAACCGACCCGGGAAACGCTCTTTGAAATAGTGGGTCTTGGTTGATTCCGTCAGATCGGCGCACAGCGCGACGACGCGGATATCCTTCTCCCCCGCCTGAACCAGGCCCCGTCCATATCCCTCGCGAATCGGAACATATTCCTCCTGTTCGCTGAACGCCTTGCCGTGAATGTGTATATTCTTCTCCAACATATTATTCGCATTCTGACACAATAGTTCCCTTCAGTGTGCGCAACTGTTTGAGCGCGCATTCGCCCTGCCGGTCTTTCGTCAGCACATCCTCCGGCCCCTTACCCGGAGGAACGCCGTGCCAGCGGTAGTCCCGCTCAAACTGCGGTACACCCTTTCCGGGAATTGTGTGGGCAATGATGACGACGGGCTGAAACGCCGACTGTGCCTCACCGAACGCGGTATAGAGATCCTGAATACTGTGCCCGTCAACATCAACAACATGCCAGTTGAATGATTCAAATTTTTCCCTGAGCGGCTCAAGCGGCATGATGTCGCGGGTGAACCCGTCTATCTGAATCCCGTTCCGGTCCACAACGGCAATAAGATTGTGGGGCTGCTCCCTGCCGGCGAGCATGACTGCCTCCCAGGTCTGTCCGCAGTTCAGCTCTCCGTCACTCATAAGACAGTAGAAAAAGATATGTGACTGCGGCCGTTCAATCCGGTCCGCGAGCGCCATACCGACCGCCTGCGAGAGTCCGGAGCCGAGCGGTCCCGAACTCGTCTCTATGCTCGGAAGAAACTCACGATGCGGATGTCCCTGTAACTTGGTGCCGAATTTTCTGAGTGTTTTCAGCTCTTTTACCGGAAAGTAGCCGGCGTGTGCCATTGTTGAGTAGAGCACCGGACAAATGTGGCCGTTTGAAAGTATCAGCCGGTCGCGGCTGTCCATGTGCGGATTCTTCGGATCGTACCGCATGACGGCGAAAAAGAGTGTCGCGAACACATCGGCCATGCCGAGCGGACCGGCGGTGTGCCCCGAACCCGCTTCTATGAGCGATTCAATGAGCGACACACGAATCTGATTTGCCTTTTTTTCAATAACGGCAACCTCTCTGTCCTGTAAATGCTCCATTTTATATCAGCATAGCACACCGCCGAACGGACGACCGTCTGTTATCTACAAAATAGGGGCGAATGAAAGGAACCGCGGTATACTGCATATATCCATGGAATCAATAGCCGTTTCTATCACCTACACCAGAACATTCCACTTTATCTCCGTCATCTTTGATGTGGCCAGCATCACTTATTTCCTCATATCCTTCTTTATGCTTGAAAGCCCGCTCGTGCCGCTGGAGATATTTCTCGGAACGTATTTCCTGCTGGAATACATTCTGCTATTTCTCGCAAGCGAGAATCGAACGGAATATATGAAACATCCGCTCGCCATCTCAAACACTCTTATCATATTCGGCTATCTCGCGGCACCGTTCTGGAATCTCGGATTCCTGCGCGTTCTGAGGTCGTTCCGTATCATCCACCTGTATCAGATCATACCGGACATACGCATGATGACCGACCGTATTATCATCTGGGAGAAAGTTCTGGCGGTGTTCTTCCATGTCTGCGTGCTTGTGTTCATCATCTCTGAGGTCATCTACCTGCTGCAGGTGGACATCAACAATGATATTAATTCACGGTTTGACGCCTTCTACTTCACCACCAACGCCATCACTAAGGTCGGCAGCGGCGAAACCATCGAACTGGTCGGCCTGCAGGGGCAGATATTCACCCTGTTCATCGCCTTCCTCAGCCTGTCGGTCTTTGTACAGCTGCTGGATACGGCGCGGGAGGTTCAGCAGGTGCGGCTGAGGAACAAGAAGGAGAAAATGAAAAAGGAAGCGGGCAGAAAAACAAACGAAATATATTCCGAACAGATATGCACATTTTGTGATATTAAAAACCGGGAGAAAATTGCGAAAGACAAAAAGAAACAGCAGCGATATATATAAAAGCCCGAACGATGGCCATTCGGACTGTTTTACGATATAGAAGGGTATTCGCTCAAAACAAACGGAATAATTACAACATGCGCGTCAGGTGAGTGAAATTTTCCTTCACATCTCCCCGGAAAAGCGCCGAGCCGACGGCAAATTGCGACACGCCGGCTTCAGCAAGCATCGGTAGTGTGTGTGCTGATATGCCGCCATCAACGGTGACCGGTACGGCCGGCCGCAGCAGCCGCGCCGCCTCTATAAGCCCGACCGCCTGTTCATCAAACGGTGCGCCCTGCGCGCCGATGTGCCGGATACCCATACACTGCACGCCGTCAATCTGGTTGATATATTTTTCAAGATCAGCAAGATTGTCGCCGATGACAATGCCGACGTATATTTCCCTGCCCGCGTCCCGCACCTGCTGAATACACTGTTCCATATGCCGGGTGGAGCTGAGATGGATAATGCAGCGCGACACATTTGTTTTAAGGAAGTGTCGCAGCAACCGCTCCGGCGTGCTGATCATCAGATCTAACTCATACGCAATATGCAAATTATCCAGCCGTCCGATTTCATTCCGCATATCATGTTCCGTAAAGAACGGCCAGGTCGTGTTCGGCGCATGTATGCCGTCAACAATATCTATCTGCACATATGAGGCGATGTCCGACACGCAGGCAACCGCCTCGGCTATGCCGCCGAATGTCTGCTGCAATATCGCGGGAATGATGCGGGGCTGCATATAGTATCACTGTATCATCTGTCTATCTGTCCAATCCGCCGTATATGACGGTCCTCGGCGGAAAACGGTGTTGAGAGAAACAGTTCAACCGCTTCCCGCATCTGCGCGTCAGTAAGCAGTCGCGCGCCGATTGAAAGTACATTCGCGTCATTATGCCGCCGTCCGAGAGTGACTATCTCCGGATCATGCGCCGGATATACAATTGCCCTGACACCGGGATGACGGTTCGCGACGATGGACTCCCCCTGCCCTGATCCGCCGAACATGATGCCGACGGTATCGGAAAATTGCGCCACCCGTTTCGCAAGATCATGCATGTACGCCGGATAGTCATCAACGGGATTCATGGTGTGTGCGCCCACATCCTCAACGGTGTGCCCCTGCTCCGTGAGCAGGACCTTTATATCCTCCTTCATGGAAAAACCTGCATGATCTGCTGCAAGCACTATCTTCATATGCTGTTCCTGGTATGTTCAATAAGCGACCGGGTATATCCCATTTCATTGTCGTACCACAGGAGTATTTTTATCAACGTCCCGTTTACCACCTTCGTCATACCGAGATCGGCGACTGAAACGAACGGCTGACCGATAATATCCGATGAGACAACGGGGGCATCGGTCACGGCAAAGAGCGGGTCGGCAATATTCTTCAGCACTGTATTCACCTCATGCACGGATGCGGCTTTCCCGGCAACGCAGGTCAGATCAATAAGCGAGCCGGCAACAATCGGCACTCTGAGTGCGATGCCGTCAAAACTGTTCTCAAGTGATGAAAGCACCTTGGTGGTGGCGACTGCAGCGCCGGTGGTGGTGGGAATGATATTCATCGCGGCAGCTCTGCCGTAGCGAAGGTTGTTCTTCTTTTTAGTCGGTCCGTCCACGGTCTGCTGCGATTTAGTGTAGCCGTGCACGGTGGTGAGAATAGCGCTTTCTATGCCGAATGCCTGATCAAGTGCGTCAAGAGGGATGCCCACGGCATTGGTTGTACACGATGCGTTGGAGGTAACCGCACATGTTTTTGCCGTATCCGTGTTCAGTCCGACGAGCACGGTCGCTGCCTGCACATTCGCGGGCGGACTGCCTTTCGCGGGCGCGGTGATGATGGTGTGTCCGGCACCCGCAATATTATGTGCATATGCCTTTTCATAGCTGGTGAACACTCCGGTCGCCTCTATGACAACATCAATATTCATGGCGCGCCACGGCAACTCGGTCGGATTCTTCGTCGAGAGCATGGAAATGGTTTTCTTCCCGATCCTGAGCGTATCGCCGTCCGCGACAACCTCTTCTCCGAATCTTCCGTACACCGTGTCGTACTGCAGCAGATATGCCGCTGTTTC
This sequence comes from Minisyncoccota bacterium, assembly GCA_965222235.1. Lineage (GTDB taxonomy): Bacteria > Patescibacteriota > Minisyncoccia > Phycocordibacterales > JABAAK01 > JAPPJI01. Next base: position 267,552 of record OZ244939.1, read on the forward strand.
ACAGTCCATCAGATCATTGACCGCCACGACTGATATATCTTTGCACGCGTGGGCAAGTCGAACATACGCCCGCCCTATTCTCCCGAATCCGTTAATTGCAACCCGCTTCATACCTATTGAACAGTGTAGCAGATGTTTTGAATATGTATATACAGAAATATCCGGCTACATCAGTTTCTTTTTCAGCAGTTCCTGCACCTTCGCCGGATTCGCTGATCCTTTTGTTTCTTTCATAACCTGGCCGACCAAAAATTGAAGTGCGCGCTCCTTGCCGGCACGGTATTCATCAGCCACATCGCCATGTCGTGCCGCAACAGCGGCGACGGCTTCACTGAGAACGCCCTCATCCGACTGCTGAAAGAGATTTTCTTCCTGAGCGACAGCGCGCGGACTGCCGCCCCGCTCAACAATAATTGCGATAATATCTTTGGCACCGCGCGAGGAAATTGTTCCGGTGGTAATAAGTCCGATGAGCTCGGCCATCGCGTCTTCGGTCAGATTGGCAAAGAGGGCATCCCCCTTTGATTCGCTGTACCGCATGACATCGGAGAGCAGATAATTCGCCGCAAGACGGGGGGCGTCGGCGTGATTAACGGATGCGGCAACATAATCAAACATATCCGCAAATGCCGTATGTTTCACCAGGCGCTCCGCCTGCTCCTCCGGCAGACTGAAATCAGCAATGTAGCGGTCTTTTCTCTGCAGCGGCAGTTCGGGAATGGTTTTTCTGAGCGAGTCCTCATCCCAGCCCGGCACCTGATCAATGCGGCACGGCGGTATATCCGGCTCCGGCATGTAGCGGTATTCCGCTGATGTTTCCTTCAGTCGTTGAGAAAATGTTTTTCCGGTATGTTCGTTCCATCCCCGCGTTTCCTGTACCACATTCTCCCCGCTCTCCAGAAGATTCGTCTGTCGCTCAATTTCAAACAGGATGGCACCGCACAGTGCTCTGAACGAATTGAGGTTCTTGACTTCCGCTTTGGTGCCGGGCGTACCGGTTGTGCTGACGGAGATATTCGCCTCAACCCGCATCTCACCCCATTCCATCCTGGCACGCGCAACACCGAGGTACCGAAGTATCAGCTGCAGCATCTCCGCGAACCGTCTCGCCTCTTCCGCATCGTGTATCACCGGACCGGTGACAAGCTCCATGAGCGGCACGCCGGACCGGTTAAAATCAATGACGGATCCCTGATCCGTGACATCATGGGAGCTCTTTGCGGTATCTTCCTCAAGATGAATCCGTTCAATGAAAACACCGAGCAGTTCCGCGTTTTTCACCAGCGGATACGGATACTGGCTGATCTGATATCCTTTCGGAATATCGGGATAGAAATAGTGTTTTCGATCAAATGCAGTGTATGTCGCCAGCTCCCCGCCGAGCGCGGTGCCGATACGCAGCATGTGCTCAACCGCCTTTCTATTGAGAAACGGCAGAGCGCCCGGATAGCCCATACAGACCGGACAGATGTGGGTGTTAGGCTGCTGCTCATTCGGGTCATTGCGGCAACCGCAGAAAAGTTTGCTTTCGGTCAACAGTTCCGCATGAATTTCAAGACCTATCGTCGGCGTATACATACAGGCAGTGTAGCAAACATTCCGTCAATACAGAAATCACTCAGACCCAAGTTCAAACAAATAATAGAACACCTGTCATATACCAAGTAATACTGGAGACATATGACAAAAGCAAAGAAAAAGAGACGGGAACCGTTCACCCGTCTGAATATTCATGAACGGAGTAGTATTGAAGTGAGATACTGTGCTGACAAGAGATCCCTGCGGGAGATAGCGAAAGAGTTGGGCAGGTCACCGGGAACCATACATCGGGAAATAGGGGGAAAACCGAGAAAAGGAGTCGGACGGTACTGCGCGCTGAGGGCACAGCGGGAAGCAGAGAAAAGGATACACACCCGGGGGAGGAAAGGAGTGCTGACCGACAGAGCACTCCTTGGGTATGTGCGGGAGAAGATGGAGGAAGGATGGTCTCCCGAGCAGGTGAGTATTCGTCTTCCCCGGGAGTTTCCGGAGGACACAACCATGCGGGTATCTCATGAGACGATATATACCTTCATATATGCGCAGATTCACCAAAGCGGACACGGTATCGTGAAACCGGGGTATCTAGACTTACGGTCTCTTCTGCCGAGAAGAAGGAAGAGACGCATACGGCAAGGAGTGAGAAACACACAGAAAACAGAACGAAGAGCGGCCTTGCCCTCCATTGAGGAGAGACCGGGGATAGAGGGGGTAATCGGTCATTGGGAAGGTGACACCATGCTCTCAAGGAAAAGCAGCGTTAGGGTAAAGAGTATGAATGAAAAGATGACCGGTCTGGCATTCTTTGAGAAAACAAAAGACGGTACCGCTGAGTCCTGTGACGCGGCAATCATCAGACGAATGCGCGCTGTCCCTCCGAGATACCGCAAGACCCTCACCCAGGACAGAGGGGCGGAGAATAGGGGGTACCGCACCGTTGAAAAAGAACTCAGTCTCTCCTGCTACTTCGCCCATCCGTACTGCTCTCATGAAAGAGGATCAAACGAGAACACCAACGGATTGTTCCGTCGGTGTTTCCCGAAGGGGACTGACTTTGACAAAAGCAATGACCGTGACATTGCCAAGGTTGAGTACCTATTGAATACCCGTCCCAGGAAACGCCTTACTGGTCTGACCCCTTACGAGGTATTCTACCGCATGACCGGTGTCAATCTCCAGAGGATGGCATATTACAAACTGACAGGTGTTCAATTAGAAGTTTGAATGTAGGAGATAGATCGTTGTAGTGTTCGCGGAATGAAAAATTTTTTTGAATCATCACCATACCAACTATATCTACCTCATCTTCACTGCTCGGTACGGTATACACCGGAGCACGACCGTGCGAACACAACGGTATTAAACTATGGGTGACCCCACGGGGAATCGAACCCCGGTTTTCGCCGTGAAAGGGCGATGTCCTGCCGCTAGACGATGGGGCCCGGATAACTAATACTATACACAGTGAATTACATCTCCACAATATCACCGGCGCGGGAAATTGTAAATGCAGCACTCTGCACGAAACCGTCATCCTGCGCAATATCCACCTCAAGCACCGAACCGTCACCCACGAAATGCATGTCCACCACCTCCCTGCCCGGAAGCGGAATAACCGCAACACCTTTCGCTTTCGGCAGGTGGGAATCGTATACCCGCAATGATGCCAGGTACAGACTTTCTGTCACTGATGAGATGAGCGGAACGAGGATGAGATTGTCTTTCCTGACTGCGTGATTGGTCTGAACCGTCACGCTGCCGATTTCCGCACCGCTCTGATATAGCCCAAGTATAATATCACCCGGCATGTCGTAGGAAACATCCGCCCCCTGCCGTATGCTGGGAAATACCCTGCTGTCTTCATGATGAAGATCCAGTGTGGAGAAGAAAATGGCATTCCGTATCTGCTGATCAGGCTCAACGATGCACTGACGCTGCTGCTCATCCCACTCACCGAACCGCAGAGTTACGCAGGATGTCTGATCTGCCCCCTTTAGTGCGTATGAAATCAGCCATGCCGCGCCCATAATGAGGATGAGAAAGGCAATTCCCAGAACGATAAACCGTTGCTGCATATGCTGTGTTTTGTAAAGCACACCCCCGCCGAATATGAGCAGAATGGCAAGCGGAATACCCGAGCCAAGTATGATGCCGTAGGCCCCCAACAGTCCTCCTATCAAAACACCGTACGCGACGAACGGAAAGGCGATGCAGGAGAGAATGATAAATATATGCTGGTGCCGACGGGTCTCTATGCGGTTCAGAACACCAATGTATGCAGCACCGGCAGCGAGCATCCACAGAACGGACAGAAGCGGGTGCAGGAGCGCCGCCCAGCTGAGGACAGACATGCCGGGAAGAAACATGAAAAGAATGATAATTGCAGGAATAACGGCGAACCTGCGACGCACCGAATATTTATTTTTTTCCATATACCGGTAGTATATAGCATGTGCTTATTAAAAAAAAGATGTGTGGATAAAGTCACTGCCTTAAGTGCACCGCAAGCGGGAGAATATCACCTCTCTATGTAAACAATATACTGATATATCGCTATTTCTACCGAAAAACGCCTACGCTGCCGACAATGCCGTGATGATCGCTCTAACCGCCTATATCCATCGCAATCGCACAATAGACCCCACCGCCCTTCCCAACCTCTCATTCCCTGAGGCATAGTAGTAACACAGGATACCACACGCTATCCATTTTAGTTATATGTTTTATCAACGCAACAATATAAAAGAAAAAAGAGGCAAAATTGTTTTTAATTTTGCCTCTCTGTTGAACTTTATGGAATCCACATCAAAAGACTTTATTTCTTCCCCTGGGTGACTGGTATATACTCACGCAGATTCAAAGAGCGACACACGCCGGCAATGGGTGCGATGTCTTCTTCCTCCCCGCCGCCATAGCGACTTTCCCACTCCAACATTACTCGTGCCGGTTGCGGTCCAGCTTCTTCACTCCAGCCGCGGGGAGCGCGCCATGGACTGAAAATCAATTCACAACGCGCAGAATTGTCATATTTGTTATTGTTATAACAATCCTTGAAGAAGTGAAGGCTGCCGCGATATCCCTTGCGCAGGAAACCGGCGGCGATCTGTTTTGCGAGATCAAGAGTAATGATGCGGGATTCGTAACCGGCTTCGTTAAAATTGATGAAACCGGGCAGTTTCTGTTCCACCATGATTGCGAAGAGGTTGGGGATTCTGCGCTTCCCATTACTTTGATCGTAGCTGCCGACGATTGTGGGACGGATAGTATGGAAACGCTCCAACGCAAAACCCGTGTTCTCTTCAACTTCTCCGGAAGAGATAAGAGTGTTGAGAGCCCGGAGTCCGCCGTCCAACCATGCCCAGTCTGACGGCACCGCTTCAACCAGCTTTGCCATAACCTCTTGATTGTCAGGAATTTCAAAAAACAGATTGCTTTTCATGCGAAAGTCTCCTTGTGTTGGTTTGCTTGACTTCTACATACAGGTTATCACAGGTTGCTAATTTTGTCTTGATCGCAAAATCTATATGACTTTGTCATTGAGTGATGACGAATGTGTACCACTTGTGCCCTCATGTGCTGATGAGTGCATAGCGTTGGAGTTGAGGTGTTGATAAGGTTCATATGCACCTAGTTTTATCACACATATTTTTATTTTAAGTTGGGTGTGTATAACTAAAAATCCATATCGGAATCGGATCTACGGAATAATGCTCTCAACTTTGTGCACATATTCCATACACTTATGCCCTCCGTATTGAGTGCAAAACGGAATTAATGCGCTGTTATCTGTTCCGTCATACGGTATAAAATTATGTGGCATTGGAAAAAACTTTTTATCAAAAATGAAGACATTGGAAACTTCAATTGGCTTCAAGTAAGATATGTGCCCTGTTTTGATAATACGATACCTGTTTTCTTCTCCAGAGAGACGTATAACAACGATCTCTTCATGTATCCCGGAACCAAGAGTTATCCATGATTTTATGACATCACGAGGATCATCGGAGTGTGGCCTGGAGGATGTTACATACCCCAACAGGTCAATAAACAAAATACCATCCTCTCGGTATACATCGACGTCCAAATAGGAGGGGGGATTAGTAAAGTCATGTGTATATTCAGCGTTAAACACCACGATATTTCCTTGATATATAGGTCTGGTAGTGGTGCTATACGCCCCCAGCAGAGCTCTCGGCACATGCAATAGTTCCGGCGGTTGGGTGGGCTTATCGGCGGGTTTATTTTCAGGCAGTAATGTAATGAATACCGCCAATGCAACAAAGGGGGGAAATAAGAATCCAACCCGCACAACCCAGAAGCAGTTTTTTAGTAAAACGCATATACATGAAGTGCGCCATGGCACACGCCTCAAGACTCGTCCCCGCCACTGTTATTTCCAAACACCGTCAATGGTATCAAGCGACCGAATTCGACAGCGGAGGCAGGTACACATAAACAACTTTCAACCGTATGATATAGCAAATGTGTACCATCTTTACACTCCAGTGCCCAGGAGAGGACTTGAACCTCCACGGGATTACTCCCATACGCTCCTGAAGCGTACGCGTCTACCAATTCCGCCACCTGGGCAATACACCTCCAGTATGACACAAACATGGGTGCGGTGCATACATTTCCTGTCGGCGCACGGTAGAAACAGCATACAAAAACAGGACCGCCTATACGGTAAAAACGGAGGAATATATGGTACAGTATGGTTACACATGGCGGTATACCAACTGAATCATGCGCAACATGTATCCGTATGGCTGTCGCTGTACGGACAGATAGAGCGGTTACGGATATTTCTTCATTTATGGAGAGTGGAATTAAAACTGCGGTCAGCGAATGTTGCACACCTTCCCGGACACCTGCAACGGAAACGGGCATTAAATATCAGACGCCTGCGCACATACAGAAAAGAGGGATTGTTTCCTAAAAATCTTGATTTCCGCGGTGCCTTTATTCCCTACTTCAAAGATGCAACCGGCACACCGTGCGCAGTCGCCTATCTCATGGAACAGTCCGGACAGCGGGATATAGTTGCGGATGTCGCAGTAAAAAACAACCATGTATATGTAAATGACATCAAGGACGGACCGGTGCTTATATGGATTAAACAGTCCGGTCTGACACAACAGGAGGCGGCTCGCATACAGCCGTCCTATAGCGGTTGGGTGGGTGGGTTTGAATCGTCATATCAAACTCCTCATCTGGTTGATCTTTTCTACCCTGCGGCGGTTAACATAACGGTCATTTCAGGGCTGACGATTGCTCTGGCATTTCTGTTGTCCCGTTCATATCTTGCTTCATTGTGCGCCGGTATCGGCAAAAAAAGATTTTATACCGTCATGATTACGACGCTCGTTATGATTAATGTCGTATCTCTTCTCACACATTTTGTCATCTATGATGGCTACGGCACTCGCAATCCTGATATTTCTTGGGCAATACTACTGGTTATCGCCTTCCCTCTTTTTATAATAACTGTCATTGTCGGACTGATAAAACTGTTTCTGTATTTTTCGAATAAAAAGCGCTTCATATCTTCACTCATCATCTACCCGTTAACCGGAATCGTGCTCGCAATACTGCTGATATCCCTGCCTATAATGCTGCTGCTTCTCTGGTAACAGTGCTATCGGTACACCGAATCAGCGCATACCGACTGCTATCCCCACGTCATCTGTGCTTTGATTGGAAAAAATATTAGAACACTAAAGCGGTGCAATGATGAAGCCTGATATACTGTACTGGGTATGAAATTTACTCGCAATCTTAAAGACATGGGAAGAAATGATACTGCAATCGCGGGCGGAAAAGGATTCTCTCTCGGTAGAATGATTCAAGCCGGCATACCGGTGCCGGATGGTTTCGTGATTCTTTCAACCGTCTTTGAGCATATTTCAGAAACATCAGGATTAAAATCTGAAATTAAATCAATACTTTATTCTGTAAACAGTAATGATAGTGACACAATCAAATATGCTTCGGAAAAAATTAGAAAACTTGTATTCAAATCAGAAATTCCCGAAAACATTTCTCATGAAATAATGAGCAATTTTGACCTTCTTCATTCCCAATATGTTGCTGTACGATCATCAACCCCCACAGAAGATTCAGCGGATGCGACCTGGGCCGGCATACTTGAGAGCCATCTTGAGACAACAAGAGAAGATTTGTTGGAAAATATAAAGAAATGCTGGGCATCATTATTCACACATCATGCTATTCAATATGGTTTTGAAAAAGGGTTGGATGAGAAAAATATATCTATTGCGATTGTTATACAAAAAATGGTGAAAAGTGAAAAGTCCGGAGTTGCTTTTTCTGTTCATCCGGTGACACAAAACAGGGAGCATATGATAATTGAAGCCGGTTCGGGTCTTGGCGAGGCTGTAGTATCCGGCAAGACTATACCGGATTCCTACATTGTCAGGAGAAAGTCTCTGACAATTGTCAGTAAAAGCATTCATGGGAAGCGGAGTATTCTCTCTGAAAATGAAACATTGAAACTCTCGGAGATGGTTCTCACTGTTGAAAATCTTTTCGGTTTTCCTGTTGATGTTGAATGGGCATATGAAAAAAGAAAGTTCTTTATTCTACAGAGCCGCCCCATCACAACACTAACGGAAATAGAGAACCGGATGGTTTTAGTCGGCAAACGAAGAACAGACAAAATGCATGCTGAATTACGTATCAAGGGGTGGACAGAGGGATTAAAAAAAGAAATCGGCACCGGTTATAGAAAGATAGTTATAAACTCGGGCGGTGAACATTTTGTAGATTCTGAAAGTAGGGATGAAATAAATGAATTACTTTCTCAAAAAAGTTTTCAGGATTTTAAGTTTTATTCAGATAAAATGCGTGTATTTAGAGGTGAGAATTTTTCTGATTTATTCACATACTTTCTTATAGCCAGACACACTGCTGACGGAATCTATAAAACATGTTCCTCCGAACAACAAAAAGCTATTGAAGAGTGGCGCAACGATGAAAATCTCTTTCAGCCACTGGATGAATATATAAAAACAAATCCTGTTAATAAAAGTAAGGAACATTGGAAGTGGGAATTTTATAACGGAAAAATGGTTCTTACTGAACAAAATGAAAAAAACGTTGATCAAGGCGACAAAGGTGGTTTACTGTCTAAAAAAACACATAAAGAAATAAAAGGTGAGCCGGTGTACGGGGGTGTGGTTCACGGAACGGTAAAAATTGTTGAAAACTTGGATGACCTTGCAAAAATTACTGAAGGAGATATAGCAGTCGCCCAAATGATGAGCCCTGACTGTCTTCCCATTATTAAAAAATCCCGGGCAATTATCACGGATGAAGGCGGAATATTAAGTCACACCGCAATTATGGCAAGGGAAATGGAAAAGCCCTGTATTGTTGGGACCGGAACAGCAACTACAATATTGAAAGATGGGGATCAGATTAAAATTGATGCGGCATCCGGCATGATTCACATCTTGAGCTAACCTCTTCGTCGCCGCTGCTAAAAATGTATGTCTTCTCTGGTGCCCAGGAAAGGATAGCGTTGGAACTGAAAAAAGTTTTTAGACCAAATATCGCCCGCTCCGAGCGCACAGTAAACCCACGAATCAACATCGTACGCTTCAAACACCAACCAAAATTACCCGGCCAAACCACCACAAACAACCACAACAAACAAAAAAATGATACAATACCAATCAATGGGTATGCTTCGTTTATGTATTTTGGCTGTTTGTCTTGCGGCAGGGCTACATTTTGGGTATGAGGCATGGCAAACATATACGCAACATGGAGTGCCGCTTAAAACGGTTGCAACCTATGCTGTACCAAGTATTACTCATAACGGTATTGAATACACCATTACTGACGCAGGGTTGCAGGGCATCAGTGACAAACACCGGAACAAACTGCTGCAACTTGCTTACTTTGCAACAGTTGCGCGAATTGATCCGCTCCTTGCCTTACCGGGTGTAGACCTAGAAGTATTTCGTGCGGTTATTGATGAGATAGAAGCGTCACAGGAACGGGTCACGTCCGTGTATAGTCCCGAAGACCGGAAGATGATTCGAATGTCACTGTATCCGATTTCATTCCTCAAATCGCTGCATGATCTGGAGCAACTACGTCGACAGGTTGTGGAAACCCCATCGTTTAGTGATACAGAGACATATCAACGACAGTTCGTTGAAACCTACGAACTATATATAGAAAATATAGAAACTTTGCAACATGCGATTGAAGTGCTTGTTCCTGATGCAATCAAGCGAAGCACAATCCGCTTTCATACGGGAAACTCAAGTATGGGATTTATTGCAAACACACTGGCCAAGTATCAGGACGGTATCACTCAGGTATATGAAACACAACTTGATCGGTTTCGCTGTTATAAGGGGGTAGCTAAATACTGTTTTGAAATTACCCGACCGCAGTTACCATCAATCGTACAGTCAACCGCATCGGACGAGTATAAGAATACAGTCATGCAACATCAAACTTTTATTGAGGCGTTTCGGCAAGATCCGTATCGCGGATACAGTCACCCGTATGCCAATGTAGAGCTGTCTACGAGCAGGTGTGGTGACCCAGATAAGCCGGGTTACTACTACCTGTGGTGGCGTGAAGACGATTCAGGATTAGCTATTTTTCGCCCTGATTTGCTACACGAGCTATTTTTCTATGATTTTTGGCACGGAAAACAGGCTGATTGGCAGTATGCGCAAGTATACCGAACGCTTCGTGGTCCGCAGTATACCTACCAGCCAATTGCAAGCCATTATGTCTGTCCGGATCTTGGGTTAGATATGGCCACCATATTGTCAATGCTCTATGTAGATGAGAATAAACTACACATAGTACCCGTTGGGTCTGAACCACAGCCCGAGATTGACCCACTCATTGATGCAGCTAATTTCGCATACGATGAATTGACTGACTCACAGCAACTTATCCAAGTAGCGATTGAGGTATATATTGATGCATTGCATGCGCTGCTAACCTCTACATCAGAGTCAGAATTGTATGAATACATCGGTACTACCGCTACTCAAACGGCGCATGACCTGGTCACCGTATACTATGCCCGAACTGCCTATGTTCCGGATGTATTGATGAGTGTAGTCAGTGATAACGAAGCGGTTGCTAACTATGCGTTGCATGGCACATCAACCGGATTAGACGAGTTGCTATTACTACGAACCGTACCAATGGTGTTGTATGGCGGTTTCACCCCGACAATTCAACCACAACCTCACACCTTTGTCCGTGAATTTATCTCTGAACCGCCAGATATTCTCGTTACCTGGCCAGATTTAGAAATTGTAGATACAGCAACATTTGTCCGCGAGCTACAGAAGGCTGAGCGGGTGAAGATTGATATGTCTGCCTCTGTTGGCACTGTGTATCCAACCAACTCGTCTAACTAAAACTCCAGTTTGATGCTTTTGTTCTTATCCTTTACTTCGTAGGTCGTGTCAAAGTAGAGTCTCGGCGGATTAAATAAACCAGCTTCGATGGCCTGCTTTAGAGTTACTCTGTGTGAAATCTGGACAGCATCAAGCGCGCTAAGTATACGTTCTCGTAATGATGATGTATCCTTAATACCGTCACAAAGCACCAGTGTGATATCTAGTAGTGCAACAATACGGTCACCAGTACGTATCTCACGCACGATGACATGTATTACCGGCTTGAGTTCGGTACTGAATACTGCCAGAGCAGCTTGTAGGTATTCAATTCTAAGTTCCGTCCCTCGTACGCGAACAAAATCTACTCCACTACGACCGGTGATTTTGAACCTCGGTTTATCAAGACCACAAACACACGGCTCCTTGAGCAGAATCCCACTATCGCCAGTTTGATATCTAATCAATGGGAGGGGGTATAGGGGGGGGTTGAGGATGGTTATCGCAATCTCATTTGTAGAGTCAATATCGACCACAAAATCCTCATCGTTGATGTGCATGATGGTATAATCTTCACCACAGGCTGGCGTGTGAAAACCAAACGCTCCGGAGGATTCAATACTCCCAAAGTGGTTAAAAATTTGAGCCATTGGATACTGCTGTTTGAGTAGTTGTAGGGTGGTTGGAGTGAGGGCTTCACCACCGAGATCCAGTACCTTAAATTGCTCAAGCAGCTTCATGTTTTTGAGGTGTTGAGGCAACATTGTGGCAATTGATGGCGAAGCAGCTAATGTATCAAATGTTTCAGTCTGTAACAGTTCTTCGCAATACGATAATTGATGTGGGTCAATTGACATTACTTCAATCCCCGATGAGCGTATGGATGATGCCCAGAGAGGGGTTGTTGTGTAATTCCAGATAAGGAACATTCTTTTGGTGCCCCACTGTTGTAGTGTGCGATAGAATGAAATTGCATATTCATGCAGCCATACAAAAAAAGGTTCTCCCGAGGTTGATCCTGAGGATGAATTTAGCAGCGAAAGCTTTTGTGGTGGTACGAATATGTGGATACCTTGGGTGCGTGCAGCGACAAAAACAGCTTTGGTGACTGGTGGGAGTTGTTGTAGATCGGTTATGTCGGCAATGGTTGGACAGACCGTGATACCGGCTAATCGCCAATGTGTTTGGTATAAATCGCTGTAGTCATTATTCCATGCAGCATTGATGGCGGCTTGGAGCTTGAACATTGTTTCATTCTGATACATAGTGTGAAAGCGGGTTAGATAGGCGTATGACCTTTGACTCCCTGAGGTCAAACGACCTTCCGAGCACGAACTCATCCTCATCACTATCTGACACTAGAATAAGTTGTAGAGGTGTAGTTACTTTGTGCCGGCTCTCAAGTGCTTTTAACAAGTAAGGAAGTACACTGATTTCAGACACTATGCATGTAGCACCGCTGTAGGTATACGCCTGAACTGTCCAGGGCAAATCATACACTGATCCGCACACCAGCGGAATCCCAGTTAACATAGTGACTGAAAGAATTACAGGTTCTAGGTGTCTCTCGGGCGGCAGAAAACTAATAATTGCCTCCGGTCGGTTGGTATCTAAAAACAGTTTTAATTCTGGCCAAACCAAATCGTTCACCGAGACAATTTTAAGTGACCCGTCTGATTGTCTCACTGGTATCAGTTGCGGGACATCAGATTTTACCAACGAGTTACTGCCCATAAAATCAAACTACAAACATTTTTAGATTATCCATTACTTATATACTAAAGGAATCCGCCGCATCCGGCAAAGAGCACTTCATCTGAATCGTCAGCACTCTCCAAGTACTCAAGGTAATCCATTGTACCGAGTACGTCACACTGTAGACTTGATTGAGCGACGGTATCATCGGTGTTAGATGAAGAATATCCCAACAATGGAGCTGTTTGCTCAGCACTTATCCACTGCAAACCAAAAAACCCTAATACCACTACAACAAAAAATACAATGCACTCCACGATTGTCTTTGTTTTAGTCATATATATAGTATATCTATACAGTTCTGATTCTGGGAACGAAACTGGTCCAGACTGTGGATAACCCGATTTTTGCTTGATTTCATAATCGCTTTCGAATCGTGTGGTCCGGTTCCACAGTTAAGTCATGAGATCTAAAATTATACTATCCTTCTTTGATATTATAGACAAAAGATGCTTGATTAAGATTGATGGTTTCGTGTTTTGAATAATTCTTGAGCCAAAACATCCTGGAGGTAAGGCAACTATAAGTACGCGACTACTGCTTGTCTGTTACTGAACATATCTTGCACCTTTCACTTACCATTTCTTTTTCAATTTCTTTCCGCCGCCATTTCGCGCTCCGTGCGATTCAAAAGGCAAAAGAAATGGGTTGTGTGATCGGCACGGCAGAGCGAAGCGCATGGAGGAGCGGCACGGAACGAAGTGGAGTGTCACTCTGAAGCACTCCGACTGTTCCCGCGTGAAAGAGCGGTGCCGAACGGGGCGAGTTGCCTGCTCGGAGTAAGTGGAGTGACCACGAGCCTCGTTTGAAATGTTCTCCGAATTTCAATGCACTGTCCGGCGAATCACAAGATTCCTTGCCGGCGGATTGTATCGTAGGGAACAGTCTCTAAATTTTCCCGGTCAATTAAAATCCACGGATTGTGTCTTAATGGGTGATACTCTACAGCACAAACATTGACCTCGTCCAACACCCGCCGATAAGGTTCCAAGTTAATGGCAATGTCCATGGTAAGCAATGCTGACTTGAGATTATTGTGCAAACACCGCTGCTTCAATACATACCATTGATAGTAAGGTCTGCAATACCCCATGCGTTCTTCTTCCCACCATTGAACGGATTCAGTGTTATCTTGATCACGAATAGAGGTGGTAATGTAACACCAAGGCAACGCCTGAAACATATGCAGACCAAAACGGACTCCTTCACGGGTGAGTCGTGAATCGCCCGGTATGACAAGAGAGACACTCTGCCCCAGGATTAATAAGGCAGTTAACCCGATGATGATAATTTGATGCAGGCGTTTTGCGGGCCAATGTATAGGACATTCGTGTCCCAGGAACACAATAAGTAGTATCACCACAGCTACCGCCGGAAAGAAATATTGAATTAATACGACCGAATAAATATGAAATATGAACAATGCGCCGATCGCAATATATCGTAACGGTTTTTTACTCAACAATAACCAAATGATGCCCCCATGTATGGCTATGACTGTTAAGGCAAGTGGTGTGTGCAATTGGTCACCGACGATCGGGAGTCCCAGGTCAAGTGATTTAAATATTTCCCCCCCCCCCAACCACGAATCGTTCATTTTAGAGCTTAGTGATAAGATATAGGTCATCATAAGCACCCATCCCACGGTCATAATTTTATTTGGCAAAAACAGAAGAATGAAATTGATTATGCAAACATAAAACATCACATGGCCATAGTAAAAATCATTATGGGTTAACAATCCCACCAGGACTATGTGCCACACTGCAGGTACCAACAGCAGCATGTGTCCCAAAACCAGACGGCGCGAAAGCACGGCAACCAGGGCTCCGGAGAGAAATAGCATCAACACAATACTCCAGATGTGATATCCGTACTCTGAAAAAATATAATATTCATAACAATTTTGAAACCAGATGGGACAGATGTACTCCCCAACCTGCAAAGGAGTGACGATTGATAGGGCTGGGTTTTTCAGGGCAAAAACTAAAAATGCAATTGAAGCGATTAATAGGTACGGTGCCAATTGACTGTTTTTAAACTCATGTACACTAAACAGTCGTTCGTATCCGGTAAAATATTTACGGAATGGCGACACATTCAACATGACACGTTGACCGATAGTTTTGACAAGTAGCCACAAACCGACACCCAGTACAAACCAATGAAGGTATGTATGTTCAAGGCTGGTATGTATAGTGGGATCTATGTAGCCCAGAAAAGCGGTGATAATTGACGGCAGCAAGAGTAACCATGCTGTTGTTGTATAACCACGATACATCTGTATGCCGCTGAGGAGAAACAATAATAACAACCCCGCGTACAAATACATAAAGGAATAGCCCACCGGCTGTATAGTCAAATCGGACCCTAATATTGCTTTGCTGACATAGGGGGACTCAAGGATAACGAATGCTGTGATCAATGTCGTCCAATATATGACTGTGCCGGTCTGTTTGGTCAGGATGTGCTTTATGATATACATCGGCATATCTGTAAAAAGTATTCATGATGGATGACATGTGTACTCCGTGTGTTTCCGAGGCAGGGTTCGTAATGAGTAATATACAATAGATTCGGTGGATACTGGATAGAATCCGAACATTTCGACAAAAAGTATCGTGACCACACACCAATAAAATCAAACTACAAACATTTTTAGATTATCCATTGTTTATATACTATCATATATTAAAGGAACCTCCCGCATTCGGCAAAGAGCGCTTCATCTGAATCGTCAGCACTCCCCAAGTACTCAAGGTAGTCCGTTGTGCCGAGTACGTCACACTGTAGACTTGATTGAGCGACGGTATGTGTATCAGTAGAATCGGTGGATGAGTTAGAGAATTTGCCAGATCCTGAAAAGGCGGATGTCAACACCAGGAAATATATTGAGCTGATGAAAAATCTTGTAAAAATGAAACGCAAATGATATATAACCATGACTACCAAAAAAGAGTGCTACCATTTCTGATAGCACTCCTCCGCTGATGCCGGCCCGTCAGAGCCCGATAACATTGCGCAAACGCTTCTCCTGCCGGAGACGAAGCTCGGCGTAGAGCAACGGATTCCGCATTGCGAGAATCTGCAGCGCCGCAAGGATGGCATTCTTGGGACTGAGAACGGTGGTAACCGGTGTCTCGCTCGGCGTACGAAGAGACGACCACACATCCTCGGGAAGTTCCCGCCACGTCGCGGGAACAGTGATTACTGGCACGGTACACTGAGCGGACAGGGTCGGTCCCGCACCGTTGCTCCTCCCGCAGTATACGATGACCACGGTATCAGGAACCTCTTGAACCAGTCGTCCGATCACCTCATAAGCCGTCACCGGATCCTTATGAAGCGAACAGGTTACCGTCTGCACACTGCACACCCCGTTCGCATCGTACGCCGCGAGCGCATCCTGAAACGGCTTCAGCTCATCGGATGCTGATGCCCGCCAAAGAATGATTCGCTGATGCGGCACGGTGAAACGCTCGGTCAGATTGGCTACCAGTCGGTAACTCGTGGTGACGGTATTGAGGTCAACGCCGTCGCGGTAGAGCTGCTTGTCAAGGTGCCGCTCGTGGTCAACCACCCGCCACGAATCGTTGTCGATCACGTCCGCGAGCACCAACTTGTCCTCCATGTTGGTGCCGAACTCCACCTTGAAGTCAACGAGCCGTCGCCCGACAATCCGCCACGCCTGCTCCAAAATGAGAAAGGCCTTGATGGCGATTTCGCCCATCCGTTCAATATCTCCCGGTGAATTCCGCAGAGGAAAAGCATTAAGAGAACGGAACGGTGCCTGTTGATGGATCGGCCGATTGGGAAGGTATAAATCCGCATGATCCGACTCAAAACGAATGAGTGGATCGTCCGTGGGAAGATCAGACCCCTCCCACGTCTTGCCGGAAGTCTTCAGGAAAAACTCCAACAGAAGACGCGGAAACACGTGACCCTTGTGGAGCCCCGGATGACGCTTGAGGAACGAGCCGTGTGCTTCACGCCGGACGACCACCTCGTAGTGAATCATGTCGCACCGCTCCGAGAGAAAGCTCGTCTCGTTCAGCTCCTGAATGAACGCGACAGGGAGACGGTCCGACACCTTGAGCAAACGGAACACATTCGATGTGGTGCGGTTCGAAAGTGCCGCCTTGCCGGTGATAACATCGCGCTTGGCGCCGTCGCCGGCAGTCACGTCGTCCTTGGACTCGATAATCACCTGTCCGGACTTCTCCGTCGCGAAGACTTTCTTGGTCTTCCCTTCGGTCAACAACTCTCCGGCAACTACACCATTGTTCATTGCACTGGTCATCGTTTCCTCCTTCTAAGGAAAAGAACTGGTAATCAATCCGCCCAATCTCCCACTGAAACGGGAGCAGTTGGATCTGCAATAAATAATACCAGAATTCCGTAAAAACACAACGAATTGATTATCAATAAAACTATAATGAAAGACAACTGATGGGAAAGCTCACTATTGTGCTTCAGCAACATTCAGATAATATTCATCATCTGTCGTTTGAAACAGACAGGTGCCTTTGCTTTGACTTGCTTTCCGTTGTCTTTCTCTTGAAGTACACCTTGGCTTTTGTGTTGCCGCGGGGCACCTTTCTCCTTTTTCAAACTGTTTTTTTGAGTTTTAATGCTATTCTCTATTGGAAACTTGGAAAGAAGAATGTATGGTATATTGCGAAACATAAAAAAACTCATGGAGGAACATTCCGTGAGATGAGACATCAAACGCGAAACAGAAAGGAGTCCGAGGGATACCATACCGTTTTCGGATTCTCCCATATGACATTAACGGAACGGAAGCCTGTGGCAGTAGTTGGTTCCGGCTCAACGGTGAAACTGGGATCAAGGAAAACAGCACGAACGAACGGGGATACCGTGATACCGATACCCTCCGGTGCGGTGAGATACGCTTCGCCGGAGATTTATACTGTCCAGTGCCCAGGAGAGGACTTGAACCTCCACAGGATTACTCCTATACGCCCCTCAAGCGTACGCGTCTACCAATTCCGCCACCTGGGCTCACCATGTTGTACAGTATGACACAAATGATGTGCAGAAAATATGTGTTACTTCCAGTAAATGGTGGGGGCTGTTATGCTGGAATCCTGAGGACCGGTCGGAAGCATATAGTGTGAAACGGGAGGTCTGCGCTGCGGCACATCTCCTTCCCCGGGCTGAACAGGCTGCTGCACGGACACACCGTCGCTTGTGGATGAGAATGAAGAAACAGTCCGCCTTGCGCTGAGCGCTGACGGCAATCCGGACGGCAGGGATGATGTTTGCGGTGCATCGGTTATGACCCGTTCTGTTGATGTCGGCTTGAGCTCTTTCTGTATCTGTCTTGACTCAGTTTTGCGCTGTTCAATGATGTCACTTATTGATAATGTGTCGCCGGTATTCAGCTCGGACAGTGACGGCGAACGCCGATCCACCAGCGACGTTAACAGCTGAATATTCGGCAAATGTATAACTGTTCTGTCCGCCTGCTGCTTACGCGCTTCAAGCAGCATCCGAATGCGCTTCTCCACATCCGCTATCCTCAGTTTCAGGTATGTGATGAGAACCTCACGCTCATCCGTCTGAACTTTAAGCGCGGAATCACCCGGTACTTTATAAACAGGAGAGGTGGCATGCGCAGGATGCACGGTGAACAACAACAGTACTGCCAATGAAAAAAAGGCGGTGTATCTGCATGCCATATTTTCAAACACCGCACCATTATTGTTAAATGAAACCATATACAGAATTATACACCCTTTTTAGGAGGATAAGGATTATCCACAATACCGGCAATACGGAACGCACCGGTCGCATTGTTCGTTACTTATGCTACAGTATTCAGTAATGAACCCGACGCCAATCGCTCTCATATATGATTTTGACGGCACTCTCGCCACCGGCAACATGCAGGAGCACGGTTTCATCCCCTCTCTCGGCATTAATCAGGATGCATTCTGGCGTGAAGTCGAAGACACCGCCAAAGAAGGTGATATTGATCCCATACTCGTGTACATGCACCTCATGATTCGCGAAAGCGCGAAACGAAATATACCGATTACAAGACAGACGCTTCGGGGTCATGGAGAGAATCTGCCCCTTTTCCCCGGTGTCACCGAATGGTTTGATGCACTGAACGCCTACCGGCCCGATGCAGATGTGCGGCACTATATCATCTCCTCCGGACTGCGCGAAATGATACACGGGCTGCCGATTGCCCGCAACTTCACCCGTATCTTCGCCTGCGACTTTATCTATAAAAATGACATTGCCGTCTCTCCCGGACTGGGTATAAACTACACAAACAAGACGCAGTTCCTTTTTCGTATCAACAAAGACACGAATGATGTTTCCGACACCTCCATAGTCAATGCCGTGGTTGTCCCGGAAGACCGACCTCTTCCCTTTTCACATATGATATATATCGGCGACGGTCCGACGGATATTCCGTGCTTCACGGTAATCCGCAAAAATGGCGGATACGGTATTGCGGTGCATGAAGCTGAACAGCAGCGCGCGAAAGAAACCTGTGAGCAGATGCTTGATGACGGCCGCATACATCATATAGCGGAGGCTGACTATCGCACGGATAGGCGGCTGATGCGCGTGGTAAAGGGGATGATAGATATAATTTGCGCGCAGCAACGGATTTATGATGAGCGAGGATAACCGTGCTATTTCCTGGACACTACCCCTTATCCACTCAAGTTCGGCAGTCCTATTTTTCGTAAAGGGAGATGATTAAAATAGCAAGAACACCCTCGTATTGAGAGTATGTAATTCAGGACATCTTTATATTCTTCCTTTTTAAACCAATCATTGAGTATATAAATATATTCAACTTTCACCCTTAACTTTGAAAGCAGTTTTCTGTATTGTTTTACTTTAAAATCACATGTTTGCAATTTTTCATCTGTAGATCCGGATGTTCTTTGAAACTTTATTTCTAAAATGAAAAAAGTGTTATTTTTTATCACAAAAATTGCATCATCAGGTAGTAATTTTTTGGTAATATATTTTCTATAATCTATACCCCTACCTTTCAAATAGTCATATAGCCCGTGTTTTCTGAAAGATGTCGCAACATACTTTTCTTTGTAATGTATATCAATGTCATTCTTAATGGTGTATCCTTTTTGTTTTGAAAGGAAAGAAACAAGATCCACCTCTCCTTCAAAATACAAACCTGTCTTTGTGCTCTCGCCTCCTACACCACCGCGCCTCATAGTGCCAACTGTAAGGTCCCCACACAATCATTAAACCTACTTTTGCTTAATTCTAAATATTTTCGCTCTTTGTCAAAGCCGATAAATTTTCTCTTGTGGTTAAAAGCAGCAATTCCTGTTGTGGAACTTCCTGCAAATGGATCTAACACAACATCTCCTTCGTTTGTACTCGCTAAAATAATTCTTTCCAACAAGTTAATCGGTTTTTGTGTCGGGTGTTTTCCGTGTTGTTTTTCATTGTTCCTCGGGGTGTTGATAGACCACACCGATCGCATCTGTTTTTTGGGTGTTTTCATCGTATCCCTGCTCCAATCTCCTTCTTTCATAAGGGCATAATTAAACACTTGTTTACTTTTTTTATCTTTCTTTGCCCAAATTAATGTTTCGTGACTCGCAGTAAACATTCTGCAGGATAAATTAGGCGAAGCATTCGGTTTGTACCATGCGACATCGTTGAGTATATGGTATCCTTCAAGCTGCAATGCAAAACCGCACTGATAAATAGAGTGATAAGTGCCGCTAATCCAGATGGTCCCGTTCGGTTTTAACACCCTCTTACAGGCACGGATCCAGTTTCTTTGAAATTCAAAATCTTTTTCTGTCCCCTTACTCTTATCCCACGATCCTTTGTTTACGCTAACTCTTTTACCTGCATGAACAGAGAAACCGTCATTAGACAAATTATACGGCGGATCTGCAAAAATAAGATCAACGGAGTGCTCCGGTGTTTTGTCCAATAAATTTATGCAATCACCCTCATACAGAGTAAAATGAGGTGAATTTTCTTTATGAAAATATGGTTTTATGCCTGAAAGCCTCATATATACAGTATATGGCAAATTTTGGATATATAGATTTGAAGGATGTGACAATTTGTGCACAATTTCTACGCCAAATCGTCTAAAACTCACTATTCTTCTTTGCTTTCTTCTGTAAGATGTTTTATGCCCCCCTCTATCCACTCAAGTAGCGGGGGTTGGATTTGAACCAACGACCTCCAGGTTATGAGCCTGGCGAGCTACCTGACTGCTCTACCCCGCTTCACTGCCGCAGGGTATATATACGCCTCATACATTTCTCTCAATATATGTATGTCTGTACAGCGTGTTTCATGATTACCTTACGACGTACCGCCAGTATACAAAAATTGAACAATAAATGCAAATACACTATGCCCAATGCGGCAGGAGACCGAGCCAAATGAGCGCTTCTTTGTACACTGAAGAAACTTTCTCCGCCACCTGCCCCGTTATCACCACGCTGTCCCCGGATTCATCTCCGAGACCGCGCATCCGGACAATGACACTGTGAGCTTCCCAGAGCCGATCAATCATCCACAGATCGTCTTCAGTCATTTCCTGCAGTCTCCCGTGCAGATCAGTGCCCTCAAACCGAAGGAGTATCAGCACGCCGTCAAGCACCTCCTCAAAGCTGACAAACGCCCCCTTCCACGATTCGGCGTCGCCTGATTCCGCGGCGACGCGTGCGGTCTCCCACTGCTCCCGCAGCTGGCGCGTCCGCCGCTTATCCTGCATCAGGCGGGAAATGTAGGTCGCGCGAAGCGTATGCTGTTCATACCACACTGTCCGCTTTTTTTCATACCGATATCCGATGTAGCCGAACGCCACAACCGGCAGTGCAAGCAGCGCCATGAGAATATATATTGTATTGAGATAGAAATTGCGGAACCAGTTCGTGTACTGCTGTGTCGCAACGGGGGTGATCTGATGCAACGGCACATCCCCGGACGGCGTGCCGGCGTGAAGAAAGAGGATCGATGACACCGGAACGGAAAACAGAGAAGAAAACACCGACAGCGGACGGTACTCCCCCTCAACGAAGGAGGGCTGCGCCTTCGCAAGAATGTGCACACGTGCTGTTCCTTCCTCTTTATCCACCGAGTCAACGATGCCGCAGGCACCGGCGGTAATCACCGTCTCGCCGATTGAAACTGAACTCGTCGTTACCACCGTCGCGCCCGGAATATAGTCAATGGTGCGGGGATCGGGAAAGTTCGCGTCGTCATCCACATTGCCGCAGAAACCGACAAGGGTTGTCGCGGCGATTGAAAGCACACCGAACACCAGCAGTGCCAAAAAGAATATTTCAACCGGCGTCTGCACTGACTCCAACACCTTTTCCCCTATCTCATCCGCAATAGAGCGGGATGCATCCTGTGAATCTTCAGCCATACTACTTCCAGTATATATGATAGTTCCGGACTACATTGACTGTATATCACGCGCACAGGCGAACAATATATCCTCGCATCCGTATCCTGATATGCACTGCACACCCCGCGGCAGCCCGTCAGTCCGCATCGGCACCGACAGTGCCGGCAGACCGGTCAGATTCGCCTGAAGCGTCAGCCGGTCCTCGGCATACATAGCAAGCGGATCCTGCTTCTCGCCGGCAATAAACGCCGTATCAGGCGCCGTCGGCAAAAGCAACACCGGCACCTCGTGCAACGCCGTAAGAAACGCCGAGCGCATTGCCCTGCGCGCCGCCATTGCTTTTTTGTAGTATGCGTCATAGTAGCCGGCAGAGAGCACATAGGTGCCGACGACGATGCGCCGCGTCACCTCATCCCCGAATCCGGCGCTCCGGGTGTTGATATAGTCAGCCCACAGCGTGTCGCCATCAATATGCAGCCCGTACCGCATGCCGTCAAACCGGGCCAGGTTTGATGATGCCTCGGCAGGCTGAATGATGTAATATATCGGACCGGCATGCTCCATAACCGGCAATGACACGGTCCGAACGGTATACCCGCAGCTTTTAAGCGAACGTAGTGTTTCGTTAAACGCCGCCATGGTTTCCGCCGATACGCCGATCGTCTCAAGACTGTCGGGCACACCGACTATTTTTTCACCGGAACACGAACCTGAATCGGTATAGAAATCAAGCGTACTGTCATACGCCTCCCCCTCACCGGCTATCACCTGAAATAACAGTGCGGCATCATCAACCGTACGCGCGAGCGGACCGATGACATCAAGTGACGAACCGAGTGCGATGAGTCCGTGGCGTGATACGGAGCCGTAGGTCGGTTTCAGACCGACCAGCCCGCAGAAACCTGCCGGCTGACGAATGGAGCCGCCGGTGTCCGAGCCGAGTGCCAGCGGTACCGCGCCCATAGCGACCGCCGCGGCCGATCCCCCCGAGGAACCTCCGGGCACCCGGGTGATATCGTGCGGATTGCGCGTCGGACCGTACACGGAATGTTCGGTGCTTGATCCCATCGCGAACTCATCCATATTCGTCCGACCGACCAGTACCGCCCCCTGTTCGCGCAACCTGGAGATGACCGCGGCATCATACGGCGAGATAAACCCCTCCAGTATGTGGGAAGCGGCGGTTGCGGCATGCCCTTTCACACAGATGTTGTCCTTCACTGCGACAGGAATGCCCGTCAGCGGCTGTGTGCGTCCTTCGGCAATCATCGCATCAGCGATGCACGCGTCCTCATCCGCGGAATCAAAGGTTTCAATGAACGCATTGACGGAGGGGTTTTTTTCAGTGATGATTCGGCGTGCTTCTGCCAGCAAATCCGCGGCGGATGTTCCGCCGTCCTTCAATGTCCGCTGCATGTCCCGCACTGTTGCCTCCGCGTACTTCATGACAATATCTTTTTAGAAAGAAACCAGTCCTTATGTCGCGCGGGCGCCTGAGCCAACATCTCATCGCGGTATATGCCGGCGGGCACCGTAACGGCATCATCACGGAACATATTCACGCGACCGGCGAATTCGTCCGAACCGGCAACGGACTGCACTTCCGCGACAAATGAGAGAATATCCTCGACGGTCTCGCGCAGTTTTTCGCGTTCACCCTCACTCTTTTCAAGAAGCGAGAGGCGTATCGCCCGTTCAATGGCATCCTGTTCCATATATGCATAATATACCGCAAAAATACCGCACACCCAAATAACTACCCCCTAAGTTCAAACAAATAATAGAACACCTGTCATATACCAAGTAATACTGGAGACATATGACAAAAGCAAAGAAAAAGAGACGGGAACCGTTCACCCGTCTGAATATTCATGAACGGAGTAGTATTGAAGTGAGATACTGTGCTGACAAGAGATCCCTGCGGGAGATAGCGAAAGAGTTGGGCAGGTCACCGGGAACCATACATCGGGAAATAGGGGGAAAACCGAGAAAAGGAGTCGGACGGTACTGCGCGCTGAGGGCACAGCGGGAAGCAGAGAAAAGGATACACACCCGGGGGAGGAAAGGAGTGCTGACCGACAGAGCACTCCTTGGGTATGTGCGGGAGAAGATGGAGGAAGGATGGTCTCCCGAGCAGGTGAGTATTCGTCTTCCCCGGGAGTTTCCGGAGGACACAACCATGCGGGTATCTCATGAGACGATATATACCTTCATATATGCGCAGATTCACCAAAGCGGACACGGTATCGTGAAACCGGGGTATCTAGACTTACGGTCTCTTCTGCCGAGAAGAAGGAAGAGACGCATACGGCAAGGAGTGAGAAACACACAGAAAACAGAACGAAGAGCGGCCTTGCCCTCCATTGAGGAGAGACCGGGGATAGAGGGGGTAATCGGTCATTGGGAAGGTGACACCATGCTCTCAAGGAAAAGCAGCGTTAGGGTAAAGAGTATGAATGAAAAGATGACCGGTCTGGCATTCTTTGAGAAAACAAAAGACGGTACCGCTGAGTCCTGTGACGCGGCAATCATCAGACGAATGCGCGCTGTCCCTCCGAGATACCGCAAGACCCTCACCCAGGACAGAGGGGCGGAGAATAGGGGGTACCGCACCGTTGAAAAAGAACTCAGTCTCTCCTGCTACTTCGCCCATCCGTACTGCTCTCATGAAAGAGGATCAAACGAGAACACCAACGGATTGTTCCGTCGGTGTTTCCCGAAGGGGACTGACTTTGACAAAAGCAATGACCGTGACATTGCCAAGGTTGAGTACCTATTGAATACCCGTCCCAGGAAACGCCTTACTGGTCTGACCCCTTACGAGGTATTCTACCGCATGACCGGTGTCAATCTCCAGAGGATGGCATATTACAAACTGACAGGTGTTCAATTAGAAGTTTGAATGTAGGCCCTGAGGCACGGCGACGGATAATCAAAAGTATCAATTGGCGGGGTTCATATTATTTCACTTCCCCGGATGACCGAGGAAACCACACGATATCTAGAAAGTCGTACTGCACTCTCTGTAGCAAACTCTGCCTGGATGCCAGTCTCTGGACATTCATGCTTGAGTACGAAAACGACATCTGCGCGTATGATACGGAAGAGCACAACGACCTGTCATATCGGTTTACGGCATGACATACCCTGCGCTATTATTTATTATTTGGCGCGTTCGGGTATGTTGAAATCTTCTTTTACGCTCTCTTCCACCATCGGAGATTTATATATTCCTCTCAAAAGTCTGTTGAGTAAATCTTCAGATACGGGATCACACATTATGAAAGCATCAACGGAAAAATGTTTCGCAGTAATTGGCATCGGCTTATTACAGTCAAAACATGTTTTCTTTGTTAATGAACACTCTCTGCTATTCCTAGCACTTTGATATTCATCTTCCTCAACCAGTACCAGAGCATTTTGAACATAAAGATTTTTTTCTGTGTATATGAAATTCTTTTTTCTACCTGAGAGGTCGCCATAACGAGCAACACTTTTGACTTAACGGTGTTGCTCTTGCTGATAACAACCCATCTGTGACTTCCCTCACTGAAGTCATATACAAACACAGATCCGATACTCATATTCGCGCCGCTTCCAAAATTTTCTCTGCCTGCTTATGTTCGATATAAAGATCTCTCGCCGTTTTAAGATCACACACTCCGAGTATATCTTTATTGTTCCCCGTTGCCGCACTCAACAGTTCTTCCTCGTCTATGTCCTCCCACTTTTCGCTTTTTTCAAACTTCGCCCCTTCCGGATATATGTGCGTTTTTTCCCAAAACACCCCCCTGCTTTCCGGCTGCTTGAGATCCTTCCTGAATATGTTCCAAACAAAATCAAGAACCTCCCGGTCAGTTTCAGACAATTGTTTCATATCCGTTTCTCTCACGGATTCTATTTTCATGCGCGGGCGGTTCCCATCTTTGGAAGGGGTGTTCGGGAATGCCGTGACCGCAATAAACTCACGCGCATACTTCACCTGTTCCGCCCTGTTTTCGTCATCGTTTGAACAGGACTCAATCAACTCGACCGTGTTTTTCGCAACCGGTCCCATCTGTTTCGCCTGATATAAATCACCCGTTATGGTCCGCAGGTAGTCGCAAATGTGTTTTTTGTCGGCAAAATACACTAGTTTGAGCATGTTTGTTTTGTACAGCGGAATACCTTCTTTTTCTGCCCTTGCCGCAAAAAAGCTGAGGACCTGCGTTGCCTTTTTATAATTAAACATACGCCTTATGTATAAACAGTATACCTATTAACCGCCTTTTCACCAAATTCCGTGGAAAACTCCGTTTAAACCGTACGGTGGTGTTCATGATTTGACGCTTGAACTAATCCGATACTTTTGCTCTGTTCAAAAGTTTCATTGGGCGGAGTGAACGGAACCACGCTTGAACTTGTGCGGCACTTCAAGAATGAAATAATCGGAGATGACCACTGATCCGTCTTTTCATTTTACCACCCCAAAAAACGCACTACAGAGCCAAGAAAAGTGCCATAACTATGGAAATGACCTACTCGCTCGCTCCGTACCGACACTGAAGCCGTGTCGGCACATCGCTCGCTCATATTCCGGCACCAGCAAAGCCGGTGCCGGAGACAGATGGTGTCCCTACTTTTTCTTTGCAATTTCATCCCGCCGCACATCGCCTCGCAAAGCGAGGCAGTGAACGGAAAAGAAAAAAGTAGGGACGCTCCACTAAAATGTATGAAAGAGACACACCTCGCCGTCTTCACAGTTCTGAGTATGAAACTTACTATAGATTGCACTAAATCCCAGAAATAAAAAAACAATAAAGAGAATAATAAAAAGAAAATGGTACCCACGAAACCTGGGCTGTTTTGTATGTTCGTCTATGTTTTTCCCTCGGAAAGCAGAGAGAACAAGTACGGTAGGTATATTTATCAAGGGAATGGCAATGAGGATAGAAAACCATCGTGACCAGCCAATGTCATTGAGCCGTTTTGATGCAACAGGTATAAGGAGAAGTGGAAGTATAATTAAAAAACTCGCAATCGCGTCAATCCAGAAAGTAGGGTCCTTGAAAGTCTTATAAAGAGTGGTTGTAAAGTAAAGTAAGTATGTAAGTTCAATCAGCGGAAACCAGAGAAAATACAATGTCCAAACAAAAAAAGGCAATCTCCCCACACGCCCCTGAAACAATTTTTTGTGATCTGAAATAAGTTTTTTGATACTACCCATATACACAGAATATACCATGGGATACATTTTTTTCCGGCTCTGTAGTGCGTTTTTTGGGGTGGTAAAATGAAAAGACGGATCATAGGCGCGCGCCTGCGCGCGCTCCATCAAGGCACCGGCAAAGCCGGTGCCGAACACACGACCGACAGGGAGTGTGTCCCACCTGGCGGAGAGGGTGGGATTCGAACCCACGGTGCGGTGTGACCCGCACACCCGTACTCCAAACGGGCGCCTTTGACCACTCAGCCACCTCTCCTGAATACATACCACCATATCACACAACCGCGGACACGAATACCCCTACTCAAACATAATATCGTCATCCCGCTCCCGAAGCCTGTCCAGATAACTTTGAAGGATAATTGTAGCGGCCTCCGCGTCACTCCCTCTACCTATTCGGGCGGCCTCCCGCGTGGAAAACTGTTCCGGATGCAGAACCACTTCGGCAACTCCGTGTAGTGCGTCAGCAATATCACGAATATGCGCCATAACCGGATTGTCAGATCCGTCCAGCGCATACGACGCGCCGATGACGACCGTACCGATGCGTCTCTCAGCGATGAGTGCGGTGATGGATGCAACACACTCGGACCGGGAGACAACCGAAAGTGGAAATGCGACCGTGCCGCCGTCATCAGAAACGGCGATGCCCACGCGCTTTTCACCGATATCAGCACCGAGATATTTCATATATTCATGTTACTTCTTTCTCCTGCCGCTCCGCTTCTTCCCCGCTTTCACCAGGCCGGTGAAGAGCGGATTGGGAGAAAACGGCCGGGCCGTAAATTCAGGATGATACTGCACACCGACAAAGAACGGGTGTTCTGTAGTCGGCAACTCCACCGCCTCAACGAGACCGGTCTTTGAGTACGCGGACACACACAGCTTATGCTCAAGAAGATCGTCAACATACGCATCATTTACCTCATACCGGTGCCGGTGCCGCTCATCGGCCTTGTCAGCACCGTAGAGCGACCGGAGCACGGTTCCCTTTTCAAAATACGCAGTATAGGCACCGAGGCGCATGCTTCCGCCGTATCGCTGCTCCGCCAGCTTATCACGCTGATCTTCCATAACGGTGATGACGGGATGCTTCGTTTTCGGATCAACCTCAATGGTATGCGCTGACTTTTTTCCGACCACATACCGCATATATTCAACGACCATCAGTTGCATACCGTAGCAGATGCCGAGCAGCGGAATGCCCCTGCGCCGCGCATGATGGATGACGGCAATCTTGCCGTCAACACCCCGCAAACCGAAACCGCCGGGGATAATAATGCCGTCATACTGCTCAAGATCCTTGAGAGATTTCGCCGCCGGTCGGTCCTCAAACTTCTTCGCACTCAGCCATGCAATTTCCGGGCGCACGCCGGCCTGAACACAGGAGAAACGAATTGCCTCTATGACCGAGACATATGAGTCGCCGAGCACGTATGAACCTGTTTCAAAATACTTGCCGATGATACCGATACGCACAACCGACTTCCCGTTTTTGCGGATACTTTCACTGATTCGCTTCCAGCGCGTCAGCACACCGGCTGATTTCTGCTTCGGCAGATGCAGTTCGTTAATAAGAATGGAGCCGAGATGCGCCCTGTTGAAATTCAGGGGGACATCGTAGATGCTTTCCACATCGGGCGCCGGGATAATATTCTCTTTTTGTATATTGCAGGCGTTCGCTATCTTCTCCCGCCGTTTTGTGTCAATCTTCCCCTCCGAGCGGGCGATGACAACGGAGGGATTGATACCGTATGAATTCAGCATGCGCACCGCATTCTGTGTCGGCCGGGTTTTCACCTCACCGATTGTTTTCGGATACGGCAGATAACTGATGAGTACGAACAGTACGCTGTCCGGCGCGTCCAGGTACATGCACCGGGCCGTCTCAAGAAAG
This sequence comes from Minisyncoccota bacterium, assembly GCA_965222235.1. Classification (GTDB taxonomy): domain Bacteria; phylum Patescibacteriota; class Minisyncoccia; order Phycocordibacterales; family JABAAK01; genus JAPPJI01. Next base: position 296,750 of record OZ244939.1, read on the forward strand.
AGCATGTTCTGATAGTCACCGAGCGTGCCGCCGATCTCAACGATCTGCACATCGCATTTGGACCGCTGCGCGGACAGCTCAATGCGCGTGCGAATCTCCTCAACAACGTGCGGAATCGCCTCAACGCATTTACCGCCGTACTTAAACGAACGCTCCCGCTCAATGACGGACTGATACACCATGCCGCTCGTCATGTAGTCATGCGGAGAGAGCGAGCGGTTCAGAAACCGTTCGTAGTTGCCCATATCCTGATCCGTTTCAAGGCCCGAATCCAGCACAAACACCTCTCCGTGCTCAGTCGGGCTCATGGTGCCGGCATCAACATTGAGATACGGATCAACCTTCATGACGTTCACCCGGTATCCGTAGTGCGTAAGGATAACGCCGATGGATGAGGCACTGATTCCTTTTCCAATACCCGACATGACACCGCCGACAATGAATATATATTTCGTGTTTTTTTTCATATGATTGCACACCGCCCTGCCGGCCGCGCAGACGCGCGACCGTACAACACCCCACCGACTGAGTAATAAGGAGCGGGAGACCCGAACGCTATTCGGAAGCGTTCAGCATGACATTGATGACCTTGCTGGTCATGTCTGGAACGCCGTAGAATTGGGTATGATGCACCACCTCGGCATTCGTCGCGGTACCGTTGGCAATATTTTCCGCGCCGCGGGATGGATCGGGCTGCCCTCCCGCAAAACCGGAACCAATCGGGGTATTCTCTTCAGTTCCCATGTCAAGAATCTCCGACCAGATGGAAACATCGTCAATGAGTGAACCGTCATCCCTGTACAGCGGAATGTGGTTAAGGAACACGACGCCGTCATTGGTCTGCACAATCATCGCCATATATGACATCTTGGCATCAAGCTCCTCGGCGGCAACGACAACTGTCTGGGAACCGCCCGGGGACATTTCATGTGTCATATATACACTGTACACATCAGTGTTGTCGCGCAGCAGATTGATAACTTCTTCGGGGTTGCCGACCTTGGCGAGAGACTCGTACGGTGCCGGCACTTCCTGACCGAGATAGTTTATAAGGTTATCATGCTTGTGAACTACCAGCACGCCCGGAGAAATGTCATACTCGGATTTGTTCTCAAACAGAATGGTGACTTCCTGCCCGCCGCCGAAGCTCGGAACGATGGTTCCCGACGAATTACTCAACATGGCTGCGATGACCCCTACCAGAATGATCAGCAGTATTATCCATAAAGAAAACTTTTGCATAAAAGTTGGTGTAATGATTGATAATAGTTTGGTGCAACCCCGTAACTGAGATTACATATATATACTACACTGATTCCCGTATACTGAACATATGAAATCCACAGCACAGAGTCTTGAAGAATACCTGCGGCGCCCAAAAAAGGCGACCCTTGCAGGGCTTAAACGATTCGGCATACACACCGTCCGCGATCTGCTTTATCACTTCCCCAGCCGGTATGCCGGCGCCGCGGAGATATTCGTCGGCGTCCTTGAGCCGAATAAGCATTTCACCATTATCGGCACCGTGCAAACGATGCGCATGCGGAAAACTCGCGGCACGAGACGGGTGATGATCGCCGAGGCAACCGTCATAGCGGAAGGGGCGAAGATACCGGTCATCTGGTTCAACCAGCCCTACATCGCCAGGCAGTTTGCCGCCGGCGACACAGTGACTGTGTCGGGGAAAACGGCGGGTACAAAAAAAATATATCTCACCAACCCGATCATAAAACACACACAGCACGCGGAAGAGGGTGCGGAGACACGAAAAGAGCTCATCGCCGTATACCCGGAAACGGGCGGCATATCGTCAACATGGCTGTCGGAAACTGTCGGACAACTACTTGCGGAAGACACGGTAAAGCGTATGCCGGATCCACTGCCGGAGAATATGCGCAAAGGCCTGAAACTTCCCGGAATCTACGACGCATTGGTGTACATCCACAAGCCGAGAAATGATGACGATCATCAGGCGGCAAAAAAACGCTTTATCTTTGAAAAGACGCTGATCATGTTCACCATACAGCAGATGAGAAAACATGAACATATGGAATCAAAGGCGTATGCCATGCACATAGACACCGGACAGGCCGACGCATTCATGGCCGACCGGCTTTCGTTCAGGCCGACCGGCGATCAGAAAAAGGCCGTGCAGGATATCCTGAACGACATACAGAAAGACAAGCCCATGGCGCGCCTTCTTGAAGGCGATGTCGGTTCCGGAAAAACCGTCGTCGCGGCGGCAGTCATGCACAGCGCCGTTACCGCGCGGCCCGAAGAGCGGACCAGCGGCAGACCCCAGATTGCCTACCTCGCGCCGACCGATGTGCTCGCCAAGCAGCAGTTCCATGCGATAATGGACCTCTTCTCCCACCTCCCCATCACCATCGGCTATATCAGCGGAAAAACATGCCTTAAATATCCGTCAAAGATAAATCCGAACGGGGCGACCGCTGTCAGCAAGGCGCAGCTGAAAAAATGGATAGCATCGGGCGAGGTCGTCGTCCTGTTCGGCACCCACGCTATGATTCAGAAAGATATACAGTTTCAGCGGCTCGCACTCGCCGTCATAGATGAGCAGCATCGCTTCGGCGTCGCCCAACGCCAGTCGCTCATCAGCCTCGCAGAAACACACCGTCCGCACCTGCTTTCAATGACCGCCACCCCTATCCCCAGAACGCTGGCGCTCACCATCTACGGAGATTTGGACATCAGCGTCCTTGAAGATATGCCGAAAGAGAGAAAAACGGTGCGGACAAAACTTGTCAGCTCAGCGAAAAAACAGGAGGTATATGACCACATCAGAGAAGAAATCGCGAAGGGGCACCAGGCGTATATTCTCTGCCCGCGCATTGAGGAAAGCGATGATTCACCGCTGAGATCCGTGGAAGAGGAATATGCGCATCTGGTAAATACCGTCTTCCCGGACATGACTATAGTGATGCTGCACGGAAAAATGAAACCAAAAGAAAAACAGGAAATCATGGAACGCTTCACTGACGGCACTGTACACATACTCGTGTGTACAACTGTCATTGAAGTCGGTATCAATGTGCCTAATGCAACCATTGTTGCCATACTGCACGCCGAGCGGTTCGGACTCGCACAGCTGCACCAAATCCGCGGACGGGTCATACGCAGTAGCCACCAACCGTATTGCTACGCAATCACCGACAGCACGGGAGAAAACACGCTGGAGCGGCTAAACATATTTGAAACAGAGCATAACGGATTCATCCTCGCACAGAAGGACCTTGATATGCGCGGTTCGGGCGAGATTGCCGGACTCAGGCAGTCGGGCATACCGGATCTGGTGGTGGAAGGGTTACGGAACCAAAAACTGGTCGCCTTGGCGCAGCAGGAAGCAAAAAACATCATTGATCGGGATCCGGAATTGAAACGGCACCGGGAACTTCGCATCTGCATACAGCAGGATACGACACACCGGGAATAATTAATCCCGGACAAACGGAATACCGATATGCTTAAAAAATGCAGTTGCCTCCTCGCGGTCCTGCGCCGAAGTAACGATTGTTATTGACAGACCGAACACATCCTGCAGATTTTCGTCGGGCGTCTCGGGAAATATAGTATGTTCCGGTATGCCGATAGTCAGATTGCCCATCTCATCCACGGAGGTGCGGGGAATGCCGCGGAAGTCGCGCATACGCGGTATCGCTATATTAATCAGGCGGTCAAGAAAACTGTGCATGTTCCTGCCGCGAAGCGTGACCATGTAGCCGATAACCTCGCCCTCACGGAGTTTGAACGAAGCGATGGAAAGTCGCGCCTTTCTGGGCGCCGGCTTCTGCCCCGTGATTTTCGCAAGGCGGTTCTGAACGAGTTCAATTCGCTGCTTGTCCTTGCGCACCCGTCCGGTGCCGGTTGAGACGACGACCTTTTTCAGGCGGGGACGCTGCATCGGATTGTTCCATGAAAACACACCCTTCAGTGCGTCAAATGTTTTTTTAATAGTTGTCTCGAGTGTCGTTGTCATATGCTATTTTCCTCCGGCTTTCTTCACCGCTTTCTTCGCGCCGCCGATCACGGTTCCGCTTTTCCGCGCTGTCCGCTGCTTGTCTCTGCCGGTACCGGTATATGCGATTCTCGTTGGTTTCTTCGTTTTCGAATCAAGAATCGCCACGTTTGAAATATTGATCGGCCCCTCCTTTTTGACTATACTTCCCTTCTCCCCCTGCGTCCGCGGCTTCCGGTGCATCGTTCGGATATTGACACCGGCGACGATAACGGCATCGCGCTCGTGCAGCACACGCAATACCTCGCCGACCCTGCTTCTGTCGGATCCTTTAAGAACGGTTACGGTATCTCCCTTTCGTATTCTCATAAGTTATGTGTTATACCACCTCGGGAGCCATGGAGATAATACGCTTGTATCCCGCTTTCTCAAGCTCGCGGGGAACCGGACCGAAGATACGGGTCGCCTGCGGCTCCTTCTTTTTTCTGTCCACCACAACAACGGCGTTCTCATTGAACGATACATACGATCCGTCGCCGCGACGGAACGGCTTCTTCTGGCGCACGACCACCGCATGCACCACCTGCTTCTTTTTGATATTCTTGCGCGGTTCCGCTTCCCGCACGGAACACACCACTTCGTCACCGATGTGTGCGTACCGGCGCCGCGTTCCGCCGAGCACCTTAAACACCCGGCACATACGCGCTCCGGAATTGTCAGTTACTCTTACGATTGTCTGCGGCTGTATCATATGCGGTTATGCGGCGGATTCCGCTACAATGCGGAAATGTTTCTGTTTTGATATCGGACGGCATGACTCTATGACCACACGCTTGCCGACAGAAATGCCGCCGGGCGCATGCGCCTGATACCGCTTCGTAATCCGGCGGTACTTGCCGTATATGGGATGCTTCACATACCGATCCACCGCAACAACGACCGTATCCTGCATCTTGGCGGACACGACGGTTCCCCGGAGTGTCTTTTTATTCACTGTTTTGGCATCCTGTGTCATATATACCCCTATGTTACACGAGAAGTGTCCTTGCCGCCAGTATCCCTCCGCAGCGCTTTCAGCGCGGTCGCCGTGCGGGCTATGTCCCTGCGGAGCATGCGGCGCTTCGCGGTCCGTCGTTGCACCTCGGGCGAGAAGCGGAATCGCGCCTGCTGCAAATCCTTTTTCTTGCCGCGGATGGCGGTGATGAGTGATTCCTTACTCGCTGGTTTTTGTTCTGATTTCTTCTTTATCATATGTTATATGTCTTTGACGACAAACTTCGTCCTGACGGGCAGTTTCTTCCCCGCCTTGGTGAGCGCGGTCCGCGCGAGCTGTTCCGACACGCCCGACACTTCAAACAGCACCCGTCCCGGCAGCACCTCAACCTCAAATCCTTGTGGATCGCCCTTGCCCTTGCCCATGCCGACTTCAGCGGCCTTCTGCGTCCACGGTCGGTCGGGGAATATGCGGATCCACATACGGCCGGTTTTTCCCATTGTGCGGGAGATGACCCGGCGGCTCGCCTCTATCTGATTACTTCTGATGCGCGCCGGAGTCACCGCCTTTATGCCGTATGAGCCGAAGTTAATCTTCGTACCGCGATCCGCGATCCGTACCTTCTTCGGATTCCTGCGCATACGCTGAAAACGGCGGTACTTTACTTTCTTCGGAAACAACATACTATTTTTTTACAATCTCTCCTTTATATATCCATACCTTGATGCCGAGTGTGCCGTACGACATCACCACCTCCTTATGCGCATAATCAATGTCCGCACGCAGTGTCTGCAGCGGAACCTTGCCGCGCTTCACTTCCTCACTCCGCGCAATCTCCGCGCCACCGAGCCGTCCGGCGACGAGAATACGGCAGCCCTTTACACTTCTGTTCGCCATCACCTTTTCTATGGTGTGCTTAATCACGCGATTGTGGTGCATGTGCTGTTTCAGCGACTTGGCGACGGATTCGGCAACCAGCACCGCGTCCTGATCAACATACCGCACCTCCTCAATGCGGATGTTGATCGTTTCGTTCAGTCCGTTTTTCTTCGCGAACTGTTTGGTGCGACGGATGAGCGCGTCAATGCCCGCGCCTTCGCGTCCGATGATGAGACCGGGTCGGGATGTTTTTATAGTCACCACCAGCGTCTCCCGGTCCCGTTCAAACAGTATAGCGCTCACCGCCTTGTCCTTCAGGTTCTTTTCAAGAAAGGTGCGGATGAGATGGTCTTCCCGCAACATCTTACAGTATTTCTTCCGGTTGCCCGCGAACCACTGCACCCGCCAGTCACGGGTGATGCCTAATCGGAAACCGTACGGATGTGCTGTATGTGTCATATGTCTATTGCAGTATTATGTGTATAGTGCTTGTTCGCTTGCGCAGCGGAGTCGCCCTGCCGAATGCGCGCGGACGCCAGCGCTTGAAGATGATGCCCTCATTGATAGTGATACCGGCGACCGTCAGGTCATCGGCGTTTTTCCCCGCATGCTTCGCGTTGTGCGCCGCGGACTGAATGAGCTTCTGCAGCGGTCCGGCCGCCTTCTTGTCAAGCAGACGCAGTGACTCAAGCGCATGCGGCACTTTTTTGCCGCGGACCGCGCCCGCAATCAGGCGAACCTTCCTCGGTGACTGCCGGTAGTTTTTCAGTATTGCTTTCATATATATATTATTTTGTCGTGCGCACCGCCTTTGCCGCCGCAATCTCCGCCTGCTTCACGGCTTCATCGGATGCCTTCTGCAGCTTACCGCCGTGGCGCAGGAATTTCTTTGACGGCGCGAACTCTCCGAAACGGTGACCGACCATATCCTCGGTGACCAGCACATCAACATGGACTTTGCCATTGTGCACGCCGAATGTGAAACCGATCATCTCGGGGGAAATCTGACTCCGACGCGCCCATATATTGATTACACCGGCATCTTCCGGTTTCTTTCCCGTGACCTTTTTCAACACCTTATTGTCAACAAACGGTCCTTTTTTTACTGATCTCGTCATATGTCTACCGGAATATATATACTGTAGCCGAGAGAACGGTATTCTGCAAGTTATGACCGCCGTTTCTTCGCCAATTGCCTGCGGCGGACAATGTGTGTGTCGGAGTATCGCTTCGGGTGCCGGGTCTTCTGCCCCTTGCCGGACGGCTTGCCCCATTTGGTAACCGCCCGCCTCCTGCCGCGGCCCTGCCGGCCTTCACCGCCGCCGTGCGGGTGGTCAACGGGATTCATTGCGTTGCCACGGACCGTCGGCCGCTTTCCCATCCAGCGATGACGCCCGGCTTTGCCGACCACGCGGAGGTGATGCTCCTTGTTGCCGACGGATCCGACCGACGCGAAACAGGCAGCCGGCACTTTCCGCACTTCCTTTGACGGCATGCGGATATGCATAAACGAACCGTCCCGACCGAGCACAACCGCGGCATTGCCCGCCGAGCGCGCGATTTTTGCACCGCCGAGCGACTTGAGCTCAATGTTGTACACCGCGGTGCCGACGGGAATATGCCTGAGCATCATGCGGTTCCCGGGTTTCAGCGGCGCCTGTTCCGAGGTGATGACAGTGTCGCCGACCGCTACTTCCGCGGGCGTGAGCAGGTATCGCCGTTCGCCGTCGCGATAGCAGACGAGAGAAATATATGAACTGCGGTTCGGGTCGTATTCAACGGTCTCCACTTTCGCCGGAACATCAAATTTGTTCTGAAGAAAGTCAATAGCGCGGTACCGCCGCTTATGCCCGCCGCCGCGGTGGCGCATGGTGATGCGACCGTCACTGTTGCGTCCGGAGCCGCGGCGCATACCGCGCACCAGCGGACGGAACGGACTGTTACCTTGTGATAGTATCTTGCGGTACAGCGGGACAACGGTGCCGCGTATTCCCGGAGTGGTCGGTTTGTATTTCTTGACTGCCATATGTGTTATGTTAACTGTATAGTATCGCCCTTCTTCAGAAAGACATATGCCTTTTTGCGCTCCGCGGTGTACCCGTACCCGCGCTCCCGTCCGCGGACGCGGAGACGCCGACGCTTCGCCGGAGACTTCGCGATACGCACGCGCATCGGACGGACACCGTAGAGCGCTTCAACCGCGTCGGCAACGCTGTGTTTGGTTGATGCGCGGCGCACGAAAAATGCATAGACTCCTTTCTCGGACAGTCCCGCAACCTTTTCTGTCACTACCGGACGGGTGATGGTGTCAAACACACGGACCTGTTCTTTCACCGGCCGCCGCTTCGGGGCATAAAACGATTTTTGTGTGTGCACCGGCCGGCGGGTTCGGCGCTTGTCTGAGACCGTTCTGCTCTTTTTTGCCCGGCGCACCGGCGCGACATCGGACGGCTGCTCCGGCGTGTCTTTCTTGGGACCCTTGGTGCTGAATATCTTATCAAAAAACATACGCAATATATTATGACACCGGCACCGGTACGCTCACCGTTTTGCCGCGGGCTTCAAGGGCGGCGACTGTCCGTTCGGTACCGATGAAGATGAGTTTCTTCGCCGCAAGCACATCCCGGGTATTCAGCGCCTCAAGCGCGACTGTTCGGACACCGGGAAGGTTGGCGAAACTTTTCCTCGCAGCAATATTGTTCTCCGAAAAGATGATCGTGCAGATATTCTTTCCGGAGATGTCACCGCACAGTGCCGCAACACAGGCGGCGGCGGTTTTTGTTGACGGTTCATTGACGGAAAATGTGTCAAGAAATATGAGCGCATCCTGGCGCAGCTTCTCCGAAAGCGCGGTGAAGAGTGCCTTCGCCCGCATCTTCGCGGGTATGACGACGGCATATTTTTTCTGATTGTTCGGCCCGAAAGTGACGCCGCCGCCGACCCACAGCGGAGAGCGAATGCTGCCGTGGCGCGCGCGTCCTGTCCCTTTCTGCCGCCACGGCTTCCGTCCGCCGCCGCGGACATCGCCCGATCCCTTGGTGTGTGCGGTGCCGGCACGGCTGTTGTGCTCAATGCCGACTGCCACCTGATGCATCAGCGCATCCGTCCACGGAAGCGTGAACAGACGACCCGGAAGATCCAGTGTTCCGTGTTTCTTTCCGTCCTGTGTATATATCATTGCCTGTGTCATACGCCCTGAATTTCCACCAATGTGCCGTGCCGCCCCGGAATGGATCCGTGCAGCATCAGAAGCCCACGCCCCCTGTCAACCAGCACCACCCTGGTTCCCTTTACGGTAACTCGGTTGCCCCCCATGCGTCCCGGCATTTTCGTGCCCTTCGGCACGCGCGAACGCAGACCGGAGCCGATTGATCCGGGTTGCCGTTCATTGTGCTTCTGTCCGTGCGTTCGGGGACCGCCGGCGAAGCCGTACCGCTTCACCACGCCCTGGAACCCCTTCCCTTTGGATGTGGCGCGCACGCGCACGACATCGCCCTCAGTGAACATGTCGGCACCGTCAATACTGGCGCCGGGGACATATTCTCCGGAGCCGCGGAACTCCTTCCGGCGCTTCGGACCGGAATGTTTCCCTTTCTTCTCCGGGCCGTAGCCGACCTGCACCGCATCGTAGCCGTCTTTGTCGGCGGCACGAAGCAGGGTCACGGTGAGCGGTTCAATCGCCACCGCCGTGACAGGATATACCAACCCGTTTTCATCGAACAGTTGCGTCATCTGTAGTTTTCTGCCTAATGCGAATTTCATATATATATGGGTAGAGGTGAGCGGCTCAGGACCGGCTTCGTCCGCTGCCTGCGGCTCCGCTACGACAGCATCTGCGCTTCAATGGAGACACCGGCGGGCAGCGAAAGACTGCCGAGTGCCTCAATCACCTGCGGTGTCGGATGCTCAATGTCCAGCAGGCGGGTGTGCGTGCGCATCTCAAACTGCTCCTGCGATGTCTTGAAGACGAAGGGTGCCCGATTCACCGAATATTTCTTCACCTTCGTCGGCAGCGGTATCGGACCGACCACTGTCGCCTCAAGACGGTTCGCCGTCTCCACAATCTGCTTTACCGAAGAATCCAGCACGCGGGACTCGTACGCCTGCACGCGGATGCGGATCTTCTGAACATTGGATTTCTTTGTTGCTTTTGCCTGGGCCATAGCTGCTGGATATATGGTGAAATATCTACGCGACTATCTTCGTCACCACGCCCGCACCGACAGTCCTGCCGCCCTCGCGAATGGCGAAACGCTGCTGCTCTTCAAGTGCGATAGGGTTGATGAGTGAGATGGACGCTTTGATGGTGTCCCCCGGCATTGCCATCTCCGTTCCCTGTGCGAGCTTCAGCTCACCGGTCACATCTGTCGTACGGATGTAGAACTGCGGTTTGTAGCCGTTCAGAATCGGGGTGTGACGACCGCCTTCATCCTTGGAGAGAATGTAAATCTCCGCCTCAAACTCCTTGTGCGGTGTCACGGTTCCCGGCTTCGCAAGCACCTGCCCGCGGGTCACATCCTCTTTCTTCACGCCCCGGATGAGGATACCGGCATTGTCGCCGGCACGACCTTCATCCAGCTGCTTGTTGAACATTTCAACACCGGTAACGGTCGTCTTGCTCGTGTCCCTGATGCCGACAATCGCTATCTCCTCGCCGACCTTCACTATGCCGCGCTCAACCTTGCCGGTCACCACGGTTCCGCGTCCCTCAATGGAGAACACATCCTCAATCGGCATGAGAAACGGCTTGTCGGTGTCGCGCACCGGCTCGGGGAAATACTCGTCCATCGCGTTGACCAGATCAAGTATTTTCTGTCCCCACTCGCCGCCCGGATCCTCCAGCGCCTTCAGACCGGAGCCGCGGATGACGGGAGCGTTGTCGCCGTCAAACTCATATTTGGTGAGGAGTTCCCGCATTTCAACCTCAACGAGGTCAACAATCTCAGGATCGTCCACCATATCGCACTTGTTAATGAACACGATCAAATTCGGTACACCGACCTGGCGGGCAAGGAGAATATGCTCTTTGGTCTGGGGCATGGCACCGTCCGATGCCGCGACCACAACGATCGCGCCGTCCATCTGCGCTGCGCCGGTAATCATGTTTTTGATATAGTCGGCGTGACCGGGCGCATCCACATGCGCATAGTGGCGCTTCGGCGTTTCATATTCATTGTGCGAAAGAGCGATAGTGATGCCCCGCGCCTTTTCCTCGGGTGCGTTGTCAATACCGTCAACGCCCTTCACGCGCGCGCTGTAGCCGTCCGTCTTGTCAAGGACTGTCAGGATAGCGGCGGTAAGTGTTGTTTTGCCGTGGTCAACATGACCGACGGTTCCCACATTCACATGGGGTTTGCTTCTGTCAAATGTCTCTGCCATATATATATTCTGTAAATGAAATAATCTGCATTCAGGGTTTTTTCGCCTTCCGGAAAAGCCGACACACGAATTCGTGTGCAAAAAAGAGCCCCATACACTGCCGCCTTACACGACAAGATATATAGTACCGTGATATACCTGCATCAGTCAAGGCGGGTATACACGGAAAGCGGGTATGTGACGCATGAGGTGTGGTGGTGGTGTGGTGCGGCACTGCCGCATCTTCCACGGTCTGCACCGCCGTCCGACCGTACGGTGGTATACTTACCGCATATGGATATAAACGAGGGGCTGCACGCTGAGACGGCGGGGAGTGCCGATTTTGAAAAAAACATGCGCGGTATCGCAGAACAGGTACGGACAAAAGAAACGCCGTCTTCGTCGGAAAAAAAACGCGGAGAGCTGGAGCACATTCGGCGCGAACTGCATGAAACCTACGCAACCGCGGAGCAGGACGGACCCATATCACCCGCGGCGGATCCGGGCGGCGGGTATCTGGACGGGGTTGACCGGGAATATCGGGAACAGGTTGCGTCCCTGGTCAGCCGCGCGGTCAGCGACGGGATTCCCGCGGCCGTAACGGAGGCGCAGAAGCGGAACGATCCGTATCTCATGGACTCCTTTCATGACGCACTCGCCCGCTTTCTTCATCAGAAGATGCAGGAGAATAACTTACTATGATCCCTGAACTTTTTTCAGACACCAAAACACTCCAACTTGTCGCGCTCATCGCCGGAATCATCACTGTTTGGATCGCCGTCATGGTTATTGGCACGGGCATCAGCCGGAGAAAAAAAAGAAAACTGATGCAGGACGCGGCCTCGTATGTGCTGCTTGAAGTAACACAGACAGCGCACGCGGAAGGAGGCACTGACGGCATTGAGGAAATACGGCTGTTTGAAGATGTGCTCGCCTCCGTCGTGCCGGAAGATGCGGCGATAACATTTGAAATCGCGGTGCCGAACGACGGAACCGATATCCGTTTCTATCTCGCCGTGCCGTCCGCATATGTTGAAACCGCGCGCAATCAGATTCGCCGCGTCTTCACGCGGTCGGAAGTGAAAGAAGTGCCGGACTACACCATTTTTGAAAAAGGAGGCAGTACAACGCTGGCGAGCGTGCGGCTGAAAGAATTCTACGGACTCCCGGTCAAAACATATGCAGAGAGCGGCGCGGACACATTCGCGTCCATCGTCACCGCGTTTGCCGGAGCGCGGGAGGAGCATGCCGGCATGGCGATGCAACTGGTGCTGCAACGGGCGGCGGCGGGAACGGTCGAAAACATACAACAGGTCATACACGGACTGAAATCAGGAAAAAAGCTCAGACATCTGAAACCGACGAATGTCGCCGACTCCGTTGCCGGCACACTCGCTTCCCTGTCCGAACAATCCCGCGAAGAACGGGAAACGGGGCAGGATATACAGCGCATGGAAAAAAAATCACAGGGGCTGCTGTATCAGGCGAATATCAGAATCGGCGTGTGTACCGCAAAAAAAGAGGAGGCCGCGATGCTTTTCAGCACGCTCAAACAGCGGTTCGCACAGTTCGGACCGTCGGGATACAACCGTTTCATATTCACCGAACAGACGGACAAAAAAACGGTGCTGGATTTTTCATTCCGGCTGGCGAACGCATCGGAGGCGGCGATACTGAGCGCGGAAGAAATCAGCAGCATATTCCGCCTGTTCAACCGCGGTGTTGAGGTCACGAACCTGGCACGGGAGAAAACGAAACACATCGCGGCGCCGACCGATCTCGCACGGGAAGGGCTGCTGCTGGGCGATAATATCTTTCACGGCAGAAAAACGCCGGTATATATACCGGATGAGGACCGGCTGCGGCATATCTACATCATCGGGCAGACGGGTACCGGAAAAACAGCACTCATAAAATCAATGGCGCATCAGGACATTCAGAGCGGCAAAGGCGTCTGTATCATTGATCCGCACGGCGATCTGGTGGATGACATGCTCGCCGTGGTGCCGGAACACCGGCTTGACGATGTCATTATATTTGATCCGAGCGACACCGAACGGACACTCGCGCTCAACATGCTGGAGTATGACCGGAACCGGCCGGAAGAAAAAACCTTTATCATTGACGAGATACTGTCCATCTTTCATAAACTTTTCAGCGCGACGCCGGAAGGGCTCGGTCCGGTGTTTGAACAGTACATGCGCAATTCCCTGCTGTTGCTCATGGAAGGTAAACGGGGCGAGCCGGCGACACTGCTTGATGTGCCGCGGGTGCTCACCGACGAACAGTTCCGCGCGTCACTGCTCAGCAACTGCGGGATTGAACCGGTAACAAGGTTCTGGAAAGAGGAAGCACAGAATGTGGAGGGTGAGGCCTCACTGAACAACATCGCGCCGTACATCACCTCAAAATTCACCGGTTTCATTTCAAATGACTATGTGCGTCCCATTATAAGCCAACCGCGATCGTCATTCTCGTTCAGACAGGTGATGGACGAAGGCAGACTGCTGTTTATCAAACTGCCGCAGGGGAAAATCGGCGAGATTAACACAGGGTTGCTGGGTATGATCACCGCCGGTAAAATCGCGCTCGCCGCATTCTCGCGTGACAACATCCCGCCGGAGGAACGGAAAGATTTCTATCTCTACATTGACGAGTTTCAGAACTTCACTACGGACAGTATCGGCAAAATATTTTCCGAGGCGAGAAAGTACCGTCTCGGTCTGACGGTTGCCAACCAGGTCATGGCGCAGCTCACCGACACCGTCCGCGGCTCCGTGCTCGGCAATGTCGGCACCACCGTTTCATTCCGCGTCGGTATTGAGGATGCGGAGATACTTGCAAAGAAATTCGCACCGGCATTTTCAGCGCCCGAACTGGCAAAGATAGAGAATCTGCACTGCGTGATAGCGATGCTCTCTCACAGCGCGCCGCTTGAGCCGTTCACCATGCAGATACGGTTCGCACCGGACGGATCAGGAGCGGTCAGGGATAAGATTATGCGGTACGCTTCGGTGAAATACGGAAAAGAGAGCCGGGTTGATAGCGAAACATCACAACCGGTCATGCCTGAGTTTCTGCAGTAGTGTTAGGTGACATCACGGTCAAGCAGCGCCTGCACGGCATTAAGATCTATCGTCTCTCCCGGCTGCAGGATTCCCGCCCTGCCGCTTGCAATGCCGATACTCCTAATCGCCTCCTCATCCTCCGTGACGGAATGGATGAAATCTTCAATGACCCCCTCAGGAACGCCGTGCTTCTCCAGAATCCCCCACAGCGTATCGTTCGGCTGCACGACATAGGTGCCGGATAGTTTTTCCCCGCCGGACAGCGGCACGCGCTCTTCAGCCGGCGACCGGTTTTCCGGAACATTCGCTGACCGCAGTTGCCGTATTGCTGCGCACAGGTACTGCCTGATACGTCCCCGCGCTGCCTGATTAACATCGCCGCTTTTTCCGGAACCGTACATCGGCGGATACATCTCCAACACATTCTCGCTGATGTCTTCGGCAAGCTCGTCCGCGGAAACAGATTCCGCCAGGCGCGGTACAACCATGGACTGAACAATCTCCTTCAGCATCTCAGGACTATATATCTTATTCCTCCCGAGCACCGCCTCCGCGTCGGCGAGCTCCTTCGCGATGGAACGCTCTTCATCCGACTGGTGCTGAAACGGCACGTCCTCTGAATGACGAAACGGGAACACGCGCGCCGGAGACTCCTGTAATTTCTCCGTATTCGGCGACCCGATCTTTTCCATGACATCCTTATAAAATGTACGCAGCTGCCGGATATTCGCCTCGATTTCCTCAAGAATCCGTTTCTTTGATTCTACAGAAAGTGCGGCATCCATGTCCGATATACTTTGATATTCATGCTGCATCTTTTGCAGCAACATGCTGCCCGCCTCGGCAAACGCTGCGGTTGACTCCGGATTGTTGGGCTGTTTTTCCAGACGTTCAAATGCGTCAAGAAACGCGCCGTGGGAGGTCTTCGGCAGCCTATCACCGGGAAACTGCAGCACGTTCCCCCGCTCATGCGTGTTCCTGTTCTTTTCCTTGTCGTCATCATCCATATATACATACTGTATACCGATATTGAACAGATGACCGGTACATATACACAATTACGCAGGCGGCGCAAGGGATGAAAGAGTTTTAATATACCGGCTCACATATGAATCTGCCGAGGCGCGACGGTACTGCATGATGAAACGGGGGTGCTCAAGCGGCACGACCGTTTCAAACCATCCGTGCACATCGTTCATCTTCGCGACGGCGGCATAGTTTTTCCCCTTGCCGAGCACGACGGCGACCGGTGCGGCGCCGAAGCCGTGCTGCACGGCGAATGTTTTCTGAATGTACGGTAAGAGCATGTTCATCCCCGCCGTGTCATCGTAGTAGTTGTAGTTCACTCCGTCTTTCACGAAACCGAGCGGGCAGATACTGGTGAGAAAGAAACGGCGATAGAACTCCGTAGGCCCGCCGAAACCGTCCACCACCTGAGATATAAATCCGGCGCTCAGCTCCCGTGTTTCCGGAACATCGTTCGGCACATTCCATGCCCGCAGCGCGTCAGTGTCGGCAAATGCGATGCCGGTTACTCCCGCGCCGAGCCGTCCCGGGTTAATGCCGATGAGAAACACCCGGCGGTGTGTGTCGTTGAAATAGGCGGCATAGAACGCAGCGACGGTGTCGCGCACCCGGGAATCAATGTACGGATTGAGCGCCTCCACTCCCGCAGGCAGCGGCTCCGGAAGCTCGAGCGTGCGGAAAAAATCAATAACCTGTTCTCCGAATGTGTGCTGCCGGTGCATGAAAGGCAGTATATCAGAGCGCATATTCAAACACGAAAAGAGGACAAATCAGCGCTCCGCAGCGTCACGGTTCATCTCTTCTTCACATGCCGAGCCGAGATACTCAATAATGCCGTCCAGGTCTCCGGCAAGAATGCCCTCAACATTGGACCAGCTTTTCTTCACCCGGTGGTCGGTCACCCTATCCTGTAATATATTGTACGTGCGAATCTTCTCCGATCGGTCGGCCGTCCCGATTTGTGAACGGCGCATAGACGCATATGTCGCCTGCTCCCGCTCCTGCCGCTCCATTGAAACCTTGGCGGTCAGGATCTCCAGCGCCCGTTCCCGGTTCCGCTGCTGAGTCCGCTCCTCGGTGCACCGTACCTCTATACCCGTCGGCACATGTACCACGCGGACGGCGGATTCAACCTTGTTCACATTCTGCCCCCCTGCCCCGCCGGAACGGGAGAACTCCATTCTGATGTCCTGAGGATCAAGCGCGATATCCCGCTGCCTGCGTATCGGCAGTATGGCGACTGACGCGGTGGATGTGTGAATGCGCCCGGATTTCTCCGTCGCGGGCACCCGCTGCACCCGGTGCACACCCGTCTCAAAGCGCAGAAGCGCATACACATCCTTTCCCTGTATGCGGAATGTCGCCTCCTTGTATCCGCCGATGCCGTTCTCGGACAGCGACACGGGCGAAAACGAAAAACCTTTCGCCGTGGCATACCGATTGTACATAAGCGCGAGATCGCGTGCGAATATGGACGCTTCGTCACCGCCGGCACCGGCGCGGATCTCAAGGACAATCTCATTGGCACCCTCCTTAGAAAATGAATCTTCCTGCACGATGCTCTGTATATGCCGTTCAATATCCTGCATCTGTTTCTGCAGCGCCGCCGTCTCTTCCTGTACCAGATCGTCCATACCGTCCTGCCGGAGACGGTCAAGACCCTCCAGCTCCCGTTCAAGACGCCGGTATTCCTTTGCAAAGTGCGCGGTGCGCGGGTCCGAAGCGTAGTGTGTAATATCCATACGATAAGACGAATGCATCTACTGCTGCGTATCGTCTTCCCTGACAGCCTTTTTGCGCTGCTTCTTTCCTGTTGCGGCCTTCATTCCCGCGCGAACTTTGAACTTTTCAACCCGTCCCGCCGAGTCAATGATGGTATCCGTGCCGGTATAGAACGGATGTGACGCCGAGCTGATTTCAACCGGAATGATATAGTGCTCAACGCCGTCAATGACCTCGGTGGTGTCCGATGTCCTCGTTGATGTCCCGGTAAAATCAGCGCCCGCTTCCGTGTCACGGAAAATCACCGGATGCATCTGCGGATGGGTATCTCGTTTCATATATCGGCAGTGTATCTAATTTCGGAAACAGACACAAGCCCTTTACACATATACCCGTTTTTTGTCGCTACGTGCTGTTAGCATGGTAACGGAGGTGTGGAGATACCTCATGCAACCTTTTCAGAACAAGGAGAAGCAGACATGACATCCAGGATGGCAATGTCCCACGAAGAAATCTATCGGATTCTGCCGTACAGCGGACACTGGCGCATGCTGCAGAGCGCGGTCATCAATAAAGACCGTATTGAAGCGATCGTGGATTGGACCGAACACCCGATGTGCTGCGGACACTTTAAAGATCTCCCGGTCATACCGGGAATCATGGTCTACGAAGCGTTCGGACACACGGCCGCGCTCCACGCGGGCATTTTCATGAACCTGGATATGGCGGAACTGGTGCCGGTCTTTCAGAGAGGAGACATTGAGTGCATGCTGCCTGTACCGACAAGGTTCAGCATTGAGGCAACCCGGACGAAGACAAAAACCACATCGTCAAAAACACACGCGTACCGGGGAATCATCTATCAGAAACCGGACACCGTCGCCATAACCATCAATGTGGAGATAACGATTGTCCGAAGAGCTGTTTTCCGACGTCTCACGAGAAGCATGAGGTGAAGACGATGCAGTCTATATATGATATGGGGTGCAGGCCGATTCCCGACGGACGGCCTGCACCCCATTACTTTTTTCACTCCGCATGCGGTATCCTATGCGCATGCGGATACTCAGTATTGAAACCAGCTGCGATGAAACAGCCGCGGCGCTCGTTGATTTCAGCCCGTCGCCGGACGGCTTCGCCGTGCGGGTTGTGGGAGAACGGCTGCATTCGCAGGCGAATACCCATGCGGCATACGGCGGCGTATACCCGACACTGGCAAAACGGGAACACCAGAAGATACTGCCGCCTCTCCTGAAAGGACTGCTGGAACAGGCCGGTACGCTTGAGGAGGAAAAGAACGCGGTGCTGACGCCGGAAATGCGGCAGATATGCGAACGGGAGCCGGAGATGCTCGCCGCAATCTCTGAACATTTTGAACGGACACGGGACGCGAACATTGATGCGATAGCGGTGACGCACGGACCGGGTCTTGCGCCCGCCCTCTGGGTCGGCGTCAATGTCGCACGGACGCTGGCAGCACTCTGGCAACTGCCGATTTTCCCGGTCAATCATATGGAAGGACACCTGTTCTCCGCCCTGTTTGACGGACACATCTGCCGGCTGCCGGCATATCCTCTGCTCTCCCTGCTGGTGTCCGGCGGGCACACTGAACTGATCCTCGCTCCGGACGAGGGCATCTATCAAAAAATAGGATACACCCACGACGATGCCGCGGGAGAGACATTTGACAAAGTTGCAAGAATGCTGGGGCTGCCGTATCCGGGCGGACCGGAGATCGGAAAACTCGCTTCGGAAGCCCGGGTAAAACATCTCGCATCGCCCGTCGCGCTCCCGCGCCCCATGCTCAGGGACCGGTCACTGCATTTTTCATACGCCGGCCTGAAAACCGCCGTGCGGGTATTTCTGGAAAAACACCCGATCCGGAACAATAATGAACGGTTGGCACTGGCAATGGAGTTTGAAGATGCGGTTGTGGAGACGCTGACGGAAAAGACCCGCAGGGCGATAGAGCGGTACGGTCCGAAAACATTGGCAGTCGGCGGCGGCGTTTCCGCCAATCAGTGTCTCCGGGAGCGCCTGACGGCATGTGCGGAAATGTATCCGGACATGGCACTGTACCTTTCAAACCGAAACTATGCGACTGATAACGCGGTGATGATAGCACTTGCGGCATATATGCACAGGGATACGCCCGCAGATTATGCGACCCTCCGCGCCGACGCCAACCTTTCATTCCCGCTGACGGAGGGATAGGTGGCTGTTTTTCAGATCAAAACACATTATCCCCACATACATCCGTCAGGTATTGTGCGGGTATATACTATATACATAGTACTGAAATATATGGCAAGAAAAAAAAAGAACAAGGAATCTTTCTTAAACCGCCTCTTCGGACGCGGAGATACGCATGACGATGACGCTTTTGAGGAAATGGACGGTGATCTGACGATTGAGCAGGAAGAATATATTGAAGACGACATGTTTGAAGAAAATCAGAACATGCCGGCGCGCGCTGATGGCGGTGCTGACGATTTGCAGATAAATCTTGTGGATAAAGGAAAAATACTTGTGGCACAGGCGGTCGTTCCGGGACTGGACGAGGGTGATATTACTATCAATCTTAATCGTGAAATGCTCACCATTGAAACCAACTCCAACGAGCACTGCATTGAGAGAGACGGGGATTACCTCTACGAAGAACTGTCATTCGGATCATTCTCGCGGTCAATTCTGCTGCCTGCTGAGGTGGAAGTTGAGGACGCAAAGGCTGAGGTCAGGGACGGTGTGCTGACGATATTGATGCCGAAGATAGATAAGGCGAGCCACAAAAAACTGAGTGTGAAGAAGAAATAGTGTGTGCGAATGGTAGGACTCGAACCTACGACCTCTCCATTATCAGTGGAGTGCTCTAACCACCTGAGCTACATTCGCATACGGACATAGTAACATTCTTCAAAAAACATGAAAAGTCCCGACGGATATTACGCTTTCCTGCCGGTGTCCCGGGTATCGGGTGTCTTTTTCAGATCGCCGAGAGAAACCCATCCGTCGCTGTAATTTACCGGGGGTGCCGGCATGTCTTTCCGGACCCGCGGCACTGCAAGAGACTTCTTCACGCCGCTTGCCTGCGTTGATTTCACTAAATCTTTCAGCAACGCCGGGTCGGTGTCTTGTTTCTTTTCCGGTCGCGCTTCAGGGGACCGTTGATACGCCGCCGGTTTCTTTATGTCTTCAGACACCTGATGTTTCTTCGGTTCGGCGTCCGTCTTTTGATTCATCGGCTTTTTCTGCTCCTGCGGACGGGAAGGCGGCCTGTCATGACGTTCGCCGCCGGTGCGTATCTTTTTCAAAAAACCCTGCACCGCCCCTTTAAACTGCCTGTTCGGTACGGATGCAGAATGTTTTTTCTCCCGGACCGCGGCATCCTGATGGCGGGGAGCAGTACTTTTGATATTCACATTGCCCTCCAACCGCTCCCTGATCCTCTCCTCTATCAACGCCCGCTCAGCGCCGTACTGCTCGCCTGACCGCTGAATGACGCGTTCCGCAAGCGAAACGGCGGGCTGAGGCGGGATGTCAGTTGTCCGGGCGGAAAACGGCGGTGATGCGGCGCCGTCAATATTCAGGGTCAGGAACACATGAAACCGCGGCAACGATACCAGATCCTCCTCCGTTATCGTCGGAGCGAATTGTTTGGCGATAATTTCAGCATCAACCGGACCGACCCGGAAAGAGATAAAAGTGCCGACATTGCCGAACACCGCGTCACGGATCATAGTACCGGTCGCCTCGTCGCTGTAGAGCTGACCGATGTATTGGTGCGCCAGCACCAGGTTCAGCTTGTACTTCCGTGCCTCGGAAAGAATATCCGCAAATGACGAGTTCGCGAATGACTGAAACTCGTCCACATAGAAGTTGCAGGGAGCAGCTTCCGCAAGCTCCTGCCGGCTCATATCCCCGCGGGAAAGCGCGGAGAGGTAGATCTTGGTCGTGAACAGAACACCGAGCATCTTTGCGTTGTTCTCGCCGATTTGCCCTTTTGAAAGATTGACGAGCAATATTTTTTTCGTGTCCAGTATCTCCCGAAAATCAAACGCGGATTGTTTCTGTCCGATGATATTCCTGATGAGCGGGTTGGCGGTGAATTGACCCAACTTATTCTGAATAGCGGGTGTCGCATCCTGTACATACCGCTCGTTATACCCCGCATAGTCCTCCACCCAGTACTTCTTCACCTGCGGATCTTTAATATTCGCTATGACCACCTCCCGGAACGCTTTATTAGAATACATCCGCCCGACATCAAGCAGTGTGGTATCGGGGTATTCAATGAGTGCAAGAAGTGTATTGGTGAGGATGTATTCCATCCGGTCGGACCAACTCCCCTCTCCCCATATTTTGTGAAACGAGGCGATGAGACTGCTGACGACCAGATGCCGCTTGTCATAGCCGATATCTTCCATAATATTGAGGCCGATCGGACGATCCTGCAGGTGCGGCGCGAAGTACACGGTATCATTCACCCGTTCTTCGGGGATAAAATTGAGGAGGTTCTCCACGGACTGACCGTGCGGATCCATGAATATGAGCCCCTCGCCGCTCTGAATATCCTGCACCGCCATCATCTCAAGTAGTGTTGATTTACCGGTACCCGTCTGCCCGATTACATAGATATGGCGGGAGCGATCCTTTTCTTTGATGCCGAACCGTATCGTCTGCCCCCGCTTTTCAAGTTCGCCGATGTATATTTTTCTTTCAGGGTCATATGCCATACACACTACTTGTCCCGCAATGTTTCATACAGCACGCAGGATACGAAATACAAACCGATACCGAATGCAATCCACTGAAGCCAGGAAGAAAAAATCTTAAGAAACGGAAACAGGAGCAGTATCAGACCGAATATAAATGTAAAACGGGGTGACATACGCATACTATACCATTTTTTTCACATTCATACCGCAAAAATCCAAAACCGGAAATGCTATCTATATATCAGCACTCTTTCTCCATCAATTAAGATATAATAAATGCGAGTGTTTTCTTCGTGATGTACTCGGAAAATTCCACTTCTTCCAAGAGAATCGCTATACCGTACTCTCCATACCTCTTCACACTTCTCTTCATCTACTTTACAATCGTAGTGTTGAAAATCGTAGGTTCCTTTTCCTGAGGGAAGGGGAAGAAAACCATCTTTATGCCTTATTTTGTAACCAAGGAAAGAACAAAAACTCCCCCTACGTTTATCACAGTCTGTGTACACCGGCTTATGGTTCGTATCATATGCGGTCTTCGGATCTAATTCTTTTATTGGCTCCGGTGACTTCGGCATCTCTGTGATTTTTTCTGTTGGAGTTTTTTCTTTTGGTTGCTCAACTATCGCACCATGTTTGGCTGGATTTCTGTAGAAAATAACGATAACAAAACCCGCCACCATACTGAGTATAATCAATATGATGACAGGTTGTAATTCCATGGTATCAGCAGTATACTACTGTGTTATATATCTTCCAAGTTCAGCATGCTTTTCACATCATCCCAAGTGCTAAATATATTCGCCCTATCGCCCGAAAGTGGGTGTGGCATTCTGCCGACATGAATACCAACTATATCCACCTCATTCCTACTATTCGGTACAGTATACACTGGAGCAGTACAAGGTCTGTGCAGGGTGTGTTGCGACTGCGCGCGCTTAAAAGGTAAAAGAAAATTGGAGCTGCGAAAGGCGCGAAATGGGAAAGAGGTGCTGTTTCAGTCATAAATGAATACCGGTTCAGTATTGCGATACATCGGAAAACTTGCAAACGAGGGAACAACGTGTATATCGGAAAGTAATAGTGCATATCGTTCTGTCAACAGCTCTTTTTTCAATACCTCTTGCAGGGTTGTGGTTGCCGCTTGGGAAAGTTTGTTTTTCGGCACGACATAGAGTGTGTAGGGAGGTTTGCTTTTTTTGTCGGGGATACGATAGATACCGGCGTGCAGTATAGTATGTTTTGTGAGAGCAGTGTATATTTCCTCTAATTCTACTGAAATGCTATGTACTCCACCCAAACCCGGATTAGTAAACACCGTTCGCCATTCCCGTTTCTTCCCGTCCTGATAAATCAAATATATGCCCGCCTCTTTCACCACATCGGGGACGGGGGTCTCCGCGGCTTTTCGTCTTCTCTCTTCCTCCTCCGCTCGTGCCCGTGCCTCTGTTTTTTGTTTTCTTTCAACAGATGCCCGATCTTCCTCTATCTCTTATCTCTTGTATGACAGCAGGCAGTTCTTCGTATATCTCGTCCCGATACTCTGCCGGCACCATGAGCGGTACTAAGTCATTTCCGTCATACTGATAGGTATTTGATATTTCCGGTTGGTGTTTCTCCGGTATTTCGGGAGACACAGAGGTGCCTCCGTTGTGTTGACGCAGTGCCGCCACCATACCGCTAACACCCAGTGCTATGCCGATGAGTAGAGAGATAGAAATGGGAAAGAGGTGCTGTTTCATTGATACCTGTAGTATCCTCTATTTCTACAGATCTTTCAATTCCAACGAGGCGGATACATCATCCCAGGAGTTAAATGCGGTTACCTCCACATTAAGCAAGTGTGTACCATCTTTACACTGTAGTGCTGACGGGTGGAATTGAACCACCGACCTTGGGTTTATGAGTCCCACGCTCTAACCGACTGAGCTACGCCAGCATATATCATCAATGGTATCACAAAGATGGCGATGCCGTATACCGCCTATCCGCGTCTCACAAGTTCGGAAATAATGATAACTATCTCACCGCGCACCTCGTCGGCATGCTCCTGATAATATGCAAGAACTTCATCAGGGGTGCCGGCGCATAACTGTTCGTACACCTTGGTCATCTCCCGTGCGACGATAACTTCACGACGGGGATCAAGGTGTTCGCACAGTGCTTCAAGCGTTTTCAGCAGACGGTGCGGCGATTCATACAGGACAACTGTGCGCTTCTCATCGGCGATGGAGCGGAACAGTGACTCCCTGCCCCGCTTTCTCGGAAGAAATCCGAGAAAAAGAAAGGACGAGGCGGGGGCGCCGGATACTGACAGCGCGGCGGAGAGCGCAGACGGTCCGGGAATCACGCGGATGGGGGCACCGACCGTGTCCCGTATATGGCGGACAAATTTTACACCGGGGTCCGATACGGTCGGTGTTCCCGCGTCCGAAACCAGCGCAATATCTTTTCCCCGCCGGAGGAGCCTCTCAGCCCGTGCAATTGTGATAAATCCGCTGAATGAATGGTACGGCACGCACGGTGTCTGTATATCATAGTGTCGGAGGAGTTTCTTGGTCACCCGGGTGTCTTCGCAGAATATGGTGTCAGCCTGCTTCAGTGTTTCCACGGCACGAAATGACATATCGGCAAGATTGCCGATCGGCGTGGCGATAACATAGAGGGTGCCGGTCATTGACGCCAGTATACCAAAAGCGGTACCGTTTTTTAGATAAGAATATAAAAGAAGAAACCCCCACCGATCACTCGGTGGGGGTTGTGAGGACACCCGCAGGACAGTCAGTTGGCCGGGACGGCGGTATCCTCGTACTCGCCGGTCGGCGTCTTGACCTGCCGTTCGGTGAGCTTGCCGTTGACCAGGAAGAGCCTCGTCTCGGTGCGGTAGACCGGCTTCTGGACGATGACGACACCGGTGAGGTTGGCCGGCGCCGCCTGGGAACGCGGTTCGCCGATCATCGCGGTACCGCGGCCCAGATCGATGGACTCGTCGGTGAGCGTACCCTTCGACACGTCTTCGACCCACGTGCCGTCGTTGCCGTACGCGGAGTACTTCGCATCGATGTTGTCGGCCTCGGGGATGGCGAGCTCGTACGTGACGGGGACGAACTTGCCCGTGACCTCGGAGATGACGTCAACGCTCGTCGACGGCGGGCCAGCCATGTCGTCATCCTTCACGACGTGGTGATTGCAGGCAGCAGTGGCCGACATCGACAACGCGATCAACGCTACGCGCGCCGTCTTCAAACAAGTGACGTTCATTGTACTGTCCCCTCCTTCGGGTTGAAATTGAACAGAATGGAGATGCGGATGCACCTCGCTGAATATAGTATACCCTACTTCTCATAAGTTGTCAATCACTACAGAACACCCCATCATGATCGGGCATATACACTTACAGAAACCGACATTTGATAAAAAGGAGCCCCCGCCGGCATTGCCGACGGGGGGTGACTTCACTCACAGACCCGTTTGCTCATTCAACGGGAATGCTGCCTTCATCAGCAGGCGCTGGAATCGCGATATTGGCAAGCTCGTTCGCCAGCTGCTCGCCCGAACCGTCTTCGCACATCGTGCCGGCACGGATCAGCTCCATGACGAATTCCTGCCGGAGGGCTTCCTGCCCCCGCTGGGACTTCGCGGACTTGCCCATGTAGGCGGCGACGGCCTGGATGTTCTCGCCGGTGACCGCCATGCCGGACCTGATTGCGTCCTGCATGATGTCGGCCATCCGATCGTTTGCCGACCTGTCGTCGTCGCCCTTGGTGGCGGAGACGATGGAGGCGATCGTTTCGGCGGCGGTTGCATCCATGTTGGCTGCGCAGCCCGAAGACGGACCGGTAACCGGAGCATCGGCGTTGCCGTACACGGCATTGGCGAGGATTCCCGCCACTTCCGGGTTGAGCTTCGTGCCGGAGGCGACGAACAGGCTCTCACCGCTGGTGGACGAGAACGAACGGTCGATGTGGTCGAAGGTGGAGCTCCGACGCACCAGACCGCCCGCGTTCCCCGAACCCCAGACATCGACGCTCGCGCGGGTGCCGGAGGGCTTGGGTGCCTGTGCCGCAGGCGTCAGCGGGAAGACCTTGACCTTGCCGGCTTCGTCGGTGACGAGGTTGCCGGCGCTGTCCTTCTTCAGGTGACCGATGACGGTGCCGTTCTCCCGGACCTCGAGGGTCTTGGGATTGACCTCGTACCCGGCCTGTGCCTCGGCGGCGGCCGGAGCCGTGGCGAAGCTCGCCGTGGTCATGATGCCGAGCGCCAGGGCGGCGACGGCGGGGATCAGAAGCTTTCGCATTGGGTTGTCCTCCCGTTTGCGTTGGGTGAAAAAAACAGAGAATGGTTACTCTAATATGTATTATATATATAATTTTGTACTTTGTCAAATATGGTGATATTATATATTTCTGAAAAGAAGTACCCCCCACAAGCCTTTTGTGGGGGGTATATTCAGCAGTCACCTCCGTAGATGGTGGCGGATCCGCTCTTGAAGTTACAGGCCGACCGGGCGTTCCAGTACGGAATGAGCTTGTGCACTTCCGCCTCGCCGTCGCCCTTGAGATTGACGACGACCTGCGGATTGCAGCCGCCGACACCGTCGTTGGTTATTCTGCCGCCATGAAGAACCCTGGAGGAATAGACATTCTCCGATTCATCACGCCAAACCACCGCCCCGCCGGACGGCGCGGTGATGATGTTGCTGCAGACGGACACTACGAGCTCCCCAGAGATGTGCTGGGATGTGGCGTAATCCTTGGGAAGAGGCGTTTGCGACGAATCGGCGGTGACAATGACCGCCTCCACCGCCGAACCCTCCTCCGTATCGGAAGAACGCACACCGCCGATGATGGCGGTATCGCGGCCCATATCAACGGACTCATCGGTGAATGAGCTTCGTGAGACATGCTCAATCCGCGTGCCGTCATTGCCGTATGCGACATGCTGCACGTTGACCTTGTGACCGGCCGGCAGAGCAAGCTCAAATGCGACCGGAATGAAGCCGTCGGATTCCTGTGCGGATACGGTTGTGCCGCACCAGCAAAGGAAGACAGCGCATACCGCTGCTGGTATGTTTTTCATGTTCAACCCCCTCGCTGTTGGGAACCATTCCACGCCCACAAAACAGGCTGGATTCTAGTATATATATTACAATATATCTATATTTAAGTCAATACACCGTTCATTGCATATTTTGTTAATATGTTGTATAATATGTTTACATGCTCTTTTGACAACATGGAGAAAAACCATGCTCCCAGCCACAAAAAAGGCGCTGAAATACATCGGCTCCGTGCTGCTGTGCAGTCTGGCGATCGTTGGTGCTGCATACCTGACGATAATCTGTGATCTGTGGCAGACGACAGATGATGTCTCGGTCACGGTGATCCAAACGCCACCTGTCGTAGAAGACATCGCCGTACCCGTCAGGGTTACGAAGGTGGAGGTGTTTGAAACGCTATCTTCCTGCGGCACATATTCAGAAATCCTGTATATTCAGGATGGTTTGGATATGACGGGCGAACCCGTCTACCGGCCCGAGAACAACAAACAGAATATCCGGGCATGGGAATGCGGGATGCGGGATGCGCTGAAACGTATTCTCTCGCAGGCAAGAATCAAGGTGGTGGTTTTTGACCCCCACAAGCAGGTTATTGACCGGCACCCGGTTCTTCCGTACCTCAAAGGATTCCCACCGGTTGCGGAGGGAATGGAGCAGTACCTCCTTCGGGGCATCGGCCCGCGCGAGGACTGGATGTTACAGCGATATCAGGTGCTCAGCACGCCGCTGTGCCTGGAACGCCTGTCATCTCTGGGGTGGAACCGGAACGGTACCATTGACTCGTGCACCTTTCTTGCTGTGCAGGGCGCTGAGGGTATTCGGAAGAACACCTTTCAATCCCTGCAGACCAGGAAGATCGCGCCTGGGTACTGGCCGGATCTCAGCATCAGGGAGGTACAGCTGTTTTTCGGCCTCCCGATGCGGAGGATATGATCTCGCAGTTGCGGAGGATGTGATCTCGCAGCCAAACTTAAAGAGCCCTTGCCACAAGGGCTCTTTTTTTGTGAATTGCACACAAATATCTCACTATATATTGACTTAAATATAGATATATTGTAATATATATACTAGAGTCCACCCCCTACAGAAAGGAGCGGCTACCATGAAAAAAACATCGTCCTCCCCGGAACCCGGGAGAACCGCTGTACGCAAAAGGTTGTTGTGGGTATTCATGATTCTCACCATCCTGTTCCTCATCACCTATTTCATTGCTGACAGGTATTACTATCATCCCGCAACCGGCGTCGGCACGACCTCGCCGCCGGAGAGACCTCTCTATGAGGAACAGGCCCAGAAACAGCCTGCTGCGGACGGAAATCGCGAGGAGCCGGCGGCGGAAAACGCACAGCCCGTCATTCCGAAACTGGACCTCAAGATTCTCAATAGCCCCAAAAAAGATCTGGGCATGGGGACGCAGATGTACCACAGGAACGATGGGCGGGGGGTTGCCGCGCTGCTGATTCTTGCCACCATTGCAAAGATGTACCGTGGATAGCTCGCCGGTGTACACTACTGTGTTCCGGAACCGTTGATCACCGCTCCATATCGGACATTTGTAATGCTATATAAAGGCGCATCCGTCAGGGTGCGCCTTATTTTCATACCCTGACTATCCCTCTATTTCTTTACTTTTTTAGATAATATGGTATAATATAACCAGACCAAACCCAATCTCTTAACCGAGAGGAGTCCTGACCATGGGAAAATCCTTGGTGAAATTTCACCCCAACCCCCCGATGGTGCCGTGGACCCCGCAGCAGCGGCAACATGCACCGTCAGATTCACAGGATCCGCAGACCGAACAGCGGCACCCCTCACCCTCCCCGAAGAAGAACTGGTGGCTACGTGCAACCGCGAGCGTCACAGCTATCGCCCTGATGCTGACCGCCGGCTTCCTGTGGTGGCCGACGGACGGAATACAGTTCCTCGCCGCGCAGGCCGAGGTGGCGGAACGCCACAACGCCTGTGATGACATCCGCCATCTGTGGGAAGAGCACACGAGTGCCCAGACCCACAACATGAGGGACAATGTCATCACATTCGTCTCACCGGTATGGTGCCAGTACAACTTCGTGCTGGGCCAAAAGTTCAGGGAGAAGATCAACGGCGGAGCGGCGGTCGCGGAACAGAGCCTTCACATCAGAACTGAGAGCTACAATCTCCAGGTCACCGCACAGTACTGCGCGGATGAATCCGAGTACCAGACCTCTTCTTCCCCGATCAGTCGTATGTGCACCGGACTGTGGAAAATCATGAGAGGAAAACCGGAATCTGTCGTCCGCACAAACGCAAAGACGACCAGGAACGGACTTCCCCAGATCTACATGAAGGACATAGAGATGATCCTCGGGAAAAGAATCAGAATCCCCTGACTTTTTTGACTCTTTAAAGGCGCATCCACAAGGGTGCGCCTGCTTTTTTTAAACACACTAACATTCGGGCTACGGATAGCATATATCAGGAAATGTATCACAATCAATAGCTGGTGAATCCCCTTCGTCCGGACCTCCGACCGGCTGTCCACCGTCAACCGGCTGTCCACCGTCAACCGGCTGTCCACCGTCAACCGGCTGTTCACCGTCAACCGGCTGTCCACCGTTATGAGGATTGGGTCTGAGGCCGTCATCAGGGGGAATGACTGTTCCGGGCGGATCAGTGGGGATGATTGTTCCGGGCGGATCAGTGGGGATGATTGTTCCGGGCGGATCAGTGGGGATGATTGTTCCGGGCGGATCAGTACCACCTTTCGGCAGGATAAAAGAAAATATCTTGGGGGATCCGACTCGTTCGCCGAACAGCACGAGGCTGAAGAAATGAACAATTCCCCACACACTAACCAACACGAAAATGGCCAATAGTCCCCAGAATATTTTATTTCTCGCCTCTTCCAACTTATTACTCCCGCTATTTTGGATAAAAGTGGCAATACCCCAAAAGAAAAAGAGGAACGCGGCGGTAACAGCCAAAATTATGAGAATATCAAATACGGTAAGAATCGCGGACAGGGTATCAACAACTCTCTGCACTTCCACCTCGGCGGGCGTTTTCGTTTGCCCGTGTGCGATGACTGGAAATGCGAGCGTAGTACTTCCGATGACAGAAAAAAGGTATATCTTTTTCATTACGAACAGTATAGCAACAAATATCGACGGATGATGTTTTTTCCATACCGCGAAACTGGTTATTGAAATTGAACCATTGGCGGGGCGGTCACCTTACCCCTCCCGGCGAAGTTGGAGACGGTCGCTCTACCTCTCCCGGCGTTCGCCGTACCAATTCATATTCACCGAACTCCACATCTTTTGGCTTCAGATCAATATCAGAGTTCGCCAGCCTGCTGATAAAGCTGAATATAGTGTAAATGGAGAATATGATGAAGATGCCGAATATAATGATGGCCATCCGTTTAAACATCTCTCCCCGCTCGCTCGCCGAGTCGGCATTGTGGATAAATCGGATGGCGGCGAAAATAAATAGCAGGAGAGCCAGGAACGCCATGAGGGCGATGAGAGGATCAACTAAGATAGTGATAATCCTGTTTCCGAACTCTGCCGCTGAAAATGCGTATACTTCCATATATGTATATACTACCTCACTTTAATGAATGTATATCCCCCCTATTCACTGCCGAGACCCGCACAGCTTCTGTCTTGTACATCAATATAATCGGTTCTGAACTGTTTCGGATTGCCGTTAGTACTGTCGGCACAATAGGCGTTGGCGCCCTTCGCCGTGCTCAGCGCAAAGTTCTCAAATATAACGAAAGTATTGTTTGAGGTGTTAACAATACAGTACAGCACGCCGATTGATGCTCCTGTTTCATTTTCTTCCGTGCTGATCCGATCACTTGTTTCAACGGCAACGGATCCGGATGGGCATATATAACTCGCCTCCACATTTTCTCTCACGGCAACCTCGTATGTTACCAACATCTCTCTCACCGATTGCGATACATTAAACTGCGCCTTTTTCCTCTGCGCATTCGGCACTTCATCCGACAGATTGCCGATGATGATGGTGGCGAGGATGCCGATGATCGCGATGACGATGAGCAACTCAACCAAAGTAAAGCCTTTATTTCTTATCATGTTGTGTATACCTATTTTCAGAGTGTTGTGAAACATCGTCTGTGCATTAATCAAGATCCTCGCATGTATCATCCGCAGGATTACTGTTGTCGGTCTCAACCTTCCTCGGGTTGTTGTCCTCAGAATCTGCGCAGTATGCATTGGCATCAGTTTCCCCTATTGTTTTAAAGTTCTCAAAGATAACAAATTCATTGTCCGATGAATCAAGTATGCAGTACAGCACACCGATTGATGTTCCTGTTTCATTTACTTCTTCGGTGTCGTCGTCATCGGCACCCGAAACCGTAACAGAACCGGAAGGACATTCATAGTCCGCATCAGGATTATCTCTCACCGCTATTTCATGCTTGGTAATAACACCCCTCACTGCCTGTGCTACATTGAACTGAGCTTTCTTCTTCTGAGCATTACTGGTCTGATCCGTTAATGTGACAACAATGATGGAGGCGAGAATACCGATAATCGCCACGACAATGAGCAACTCTATTAATGTGAACCCTTTCTTCATATATGCTGTTGGCAAATTAGTATGTGTGTAGTATACCCTATCTCACGGCTTCTATGGAAAAACATACTGTCATTCGCATCTGAGGTGAATAAAACTGATCTTGTGCACATCATCAAGAATAAAAGAAAACACTCCCAACATGATTAGAAGTGTTCTCTTTATAAAGTGGGTTTTGTTGACTACGATCCGACACCGTCTGTTCCATCATCACACTTAGCCGTATTTATGTGAGCAGCTGTTTCAGGTACACTGGTCAACTTACTGGTACCAACGCTACCGTATGAATCTAGGCAAAAGTATTTTGCGGAATCCTCAGATAATTGACCCCACACTGCCCAACCACCTTTATTAGAAGCACAACCATACCGTATTGTGTTACCAGTGACAGGAGCAGTGCCTTGAGCAACGGCTGCTGCAGCATCAGTGGCATCTACAAAAGGAGCTATGTACATATTTACTTGTGTAGTACCGCTGCCCGTTGTTACAGTATTACTTGCCTGACCTTTTACTGTTTCAAATATAGTGTCCATAATACTTTTAACAGACTCAAGCGTACAGACTGTGCTCTGTTGGAAACTTGAAAGATTATTAGCTGCTTCATTACTCACCGCTGTAGCAACGGATCGCAAGTTAGATTTCAATGCTGCATCACTCGCCTTTGACCCTTGCCCGGTAAGCGAAACAACTACGATTGATGCCAATATACCAATGATGGCCACGACAATGAGCAACTCTATTAATGTGAATCCTTTTTTCATATTTATTTTCATATTACTTTATAATATTTTACCATGCGTCTTTACCGTGTAAGTGAGTTCAGTGTTCCGGTACAATACTTATCATTGGCATCAATCTCTGTCTCCGAAATGTCCGAAGTTATATCTTTTGGCGTCGGGCTATTTTTATCCGCACACCAAACCGAAAGGTTGGTCGGGGTTGCTCTTGAGTATACCTCAAAGACCAAGAAATCTCCGCTGGTGTCTATATTCCTACAGTATAAAACACTTTCCTGTGCGATGTTATCCACGATCGACGCAGTTCCTTGAGGACAAGCAACATCAACCTTACCTTCAGCAGCTTGTTTGATAAACATTGTTCTTACGGCTTGAGCAACATTGGCTTTTGCTTTATTCTTTCTTGCTGTCTCTGATGAATCACCTAATGAGATAACAACAATACCGGCGAGTATCCCTATAATAGAAACCACAATCAGAAGCTCAATGAGCGTGAAACCTTTAGCCTGCATGCACTCCTAATGTTACTGTATGTGGGATAATAACACAAGGGGCTGGTGGCGGGATATTGTGGAAAATGTCCACCCACTCCTATCAATACTCAAAAAAACATACATGGGCCGAGGGTTAATCAAAAGCATTCAGAAGCGTCGTTGTCTTGAGCAAATCGGCATCAATCCCTCTAGATATCAGACAATTATTGTAATATGTGTGCCATACCTTGGTTTTATACCATGTTCCTTCCTTTCTGTTTTCGGCACAAGATATTTGAACTGCTTCGGACACATCATCCTCACTGCAGGTGAGGGTATTGAAGTGATGTATTGCCGCTTTTGTGCTGAAATTCGCGCACAAAGCAGCTACCGAAGCCAGTCTAATTTCATACCACCAAAAGATACCGATACCACTTAAATGAGAACACGGTTTCCCGCTTCATTCACAATATACCGCATATATAAAACTGTGCAGATACACAATAACGAGCCCCCCTGCACACAGATGCGTACAGGGGGGGCAAAGCCCACGAAAAACGGGCTCGGACGAATCATCAGAGGCCGAACGGGATTCGAATTTCGGCAGTCGCCGAAAGCTCGTCCTCCAAATCATCAGGCATGAAGGCGTTCGTGACGCTTGCGCCGACCTCAAAGTGGTTGAACGCGTGCCGTATCGAAACACCGACCCGGGGCGTGAGGTCGTCATCATCGCCTTCCGAAAGATCAACGGTGCCCAGAGAGGTCTTGGCCTCGTTGCTGAGCTCCTTGTCCAGATGCCCACTGATACGGAACGAGGTCGTTTCTCCCAGAGCGAACGCGTGAGTTGCCGTCACACCGACGCTCGTTCCGGAGAATGACTTGATCTGCGGAAACGGATCGTCGGCATACTGGTAGGCGATGCGGGCATAGATGTTCTTGTGCCCCGCTTCCCCGTAAATGCCCATCGAATCGATGTCGTCAAGGGTCCGC
The DNA here is from genome assembly GCA_965222235.1 of Minisyncoccota bacterium. GTDB lineage: Bacteria > Patescibacteriota > Minisyncoccia > Phycocordibacterales > JABAAK01 > JAPPJI01. The sequence continues at coordinate 330,340 of OZ244939.1, forward strand.
TTCATGCCCTTCTTGAACCCCACCGCCACGTTGGCGAAGAGATCCTCAAACCCAGGACCGGAGGAATTGATGCCGAGACCGACATTGACGTATGACGGATCGCCGTCAACGGCGGGAAAACCGCTGACCTCATGCTCGGCAGACACAGCAGCCCCGGCATTCCCGAACACGGAAAACGTGTCGTTCAGACCGAAAATGACGGTGCCGCTGAGACCGGCGTTGTGGTAGTCCTCCGCGAAAACGGTTGAGGCACCGATTGACCCCCGGCTCTCAGTGCCGGTACAACCGCCTTCATAGCCGGGGATGCCGGGAAAAACAGCGAGACCGTCGTGTCCGGCAACCGACTGATCGTCAGCCAAGGCTGCCGTCCCCAGGGAACAGAACAGCACAAGAGCCGTCGAAACCGCGAGTAAGTGTTTCATCCTTCACGCTCCTTTTGCATGTGAAATTGAACGAGCAGACCTGGCTCAGAAACCGAACCTGTATGAATTATAGACAGTTATTGAAGAAATGTCAATCAGCACAGAATCTCTGCAACCGACGAATATTCTGCCGAAAACCTGCTATTTCATCGGCAGAACAGCCCGCACAAAACCATCCAAAAGGCACCGCCCAGGGACCGTAAATATGAGAAATACAATCCTGATTAAGTCTTATTGGTAACAGTTGGCAATTGGATTGGATTGGTTTTTCCCGCGTCAATACCGATTACATTTCTGATGAATATAATGATTCCCCACAGTGACGTTAGCACCACAAGCGCTATGACTCCCCACATCATCCCTCTCTTTGCCTCATCTTTCTTTTCACCGCCGCCGAGAACATAGGTACCGAGATTCCAAAAGAAATACAAAAATGCCAACGCCACCGCAATGGCCGTGGCAGTATTAACAAGTTTCCCAAAAGCGGCAAGGTTCGCTTGAAGATCTCCAAATTGGTTCTCCGTCGCCGCCAGGGTGACACAGGTCGTCGAAATGATAAGTACGGGGGCCAGCAGAACCATGCCCCACATTTGTATATTTTTCACTACTATTTTCATAATATAAATTTTGACTAAAATTTTAGTAACATTGCCGGCACTTTCAACTATACACCCATGATATCTACTCAATAGACAGTTGTTAAACATATGTGGAAAACTCCCTCTATCCGCCGAAAAATAGCCGTATTATCTCCAGCATCCCCCACAGTGAAAAGACCAGCAACAGAATGAGCACCGGGTACAGAAGTCGCTTTTTCGCCAGCCCCGCAAGACCTTTCTCCCCCCGATTGGCCGCGAGTATATATGAAGCAATACTTATCACAAACACGAGAAAGAGCAGCGCGATGGCCAACGGTATAAGCACCCCTCCAACCACCTGTATCACGGAATTAACAATGCTGCTGAGCGTCTGGGCCGAGGCGGTCTGCGGGATACTGATCCCCAGCACGATGCACATCCATACGCTGCTCTGTTCTACCGCCCACCTCATACGTCTTCAGACGGCGAACCGATCAGTCCGCCGATGGTGTTCTGCACCACTGCGAGCACGCCGTTTGCGGCAAGCACGAGAAACAGACCGACCAGTGCCAGGATAAAATTGTATTTCAGTTTGTTAAACTTTTCAGGATTGACCGCGCCCGCCATCACCATCTGAAAGCCGATGTAGACAATCGCGAGCGCCAGGAACGGAATGAGTATGAGGGTCAGGCCTTTCAATACCGCCACCAGCAGTGCCGTGATACTGTCATATTTAATCGGATTTTCCACTATCTGCCCGTACGCCGGCAGCGCCAGCGCAACGGCACACGCCGCGCTCCATAGTACCGCACCGTTTCGCATACTGATCATATGCCGCCAGTATATCACGCTATTGAAACAGTGTGATAACCCGCTGCGCACCGTCCTTGGCCGACATCGTCCCCACGACAACCCCCCGCAACACAACGAGCAGCGTCTGCCGCTCTGCCGCTGTCAGATAAATGCTTTTCGCGGAAAAAAGCGAGTCAATGAAGGCGGTTTCGGTGGTCCCGGCATCGGCGGCCGGGTAGTAATTCTGTATGGCCGGCGGTATGTTGTCAAACAGCACCGGCAAATTATTGTCCTCCCCGTAGAGCACTCCCACGAAATCAATCGCGGCGTTCAGCGCTGGGGTCGGCACCCTGCTCCGTTTCGGTATCGTGAAGCCGTAGAGCACCGCCGGCGACACCGGCGCGCTCTCCCGGGAAATCTGCGGCAGAGGCAGCGCCCGTATCGGTATGGTGTCCCCGCCGGCACGCTTAAGCCCGCTGAACTCACTGATATAGCCGGGATAGAATAGGAGACGGCCGCTCACAAACATATCGCGGGCATCATCCAACGCAACGCTCCAGGTGAAAACCGGCGACCGGGTGTTCGCAAAACCGGCATAGAACCGCAGTATATCCGCAGCCGCATCAACGGTCAAACTGCCGGCCGCTGCCGTCTGCAGCATCAGGGCGATAAACACATCTGTTGCGTTGTCGTAATTGCGGTACGCGCCGAGCGGCACCAGCGCCCGGTTTGTCTCCCGATATCGCTTAATGGAACTGCGAAAACTCTCATGGCCGAAATGCTCCCACAGTGACGGAAGCGCGCGTATCCTGCTCTGCAGCCGGAGCGCTTCGTTGTAGTAGAGCACCATCGCGTCCGAGAGAAACGGAATGGCGATGTACCCGTCAGGTCGTATAAAAATATCGGCGTTCAGGGTGAACTGCTGCTGGTACCGCGCCAGGGGCAGATACCCGTACGGCACGGTCTGCAGCGTCTCCTCCAGCTCAAGAATCGTCCGATGATCAAGCAGCAGCAAATCCGGATGTTCGCTCACCGCAATCGCCTCAATATATTCATCCCGTACCGTTGCCGGATTCTTATGCACATAGGTCATGCTGTTATACGAGCGGTTGGGATTCCGGTTCAGCTGGCGGAGAATCGGCTGCATCCGCTCTTCGCTGAGCAGCCCCCACACCTGTATATCCGGTTTCACCGCCTCCTGCTCCGGATCTTTCTGCAGGAAACCGTACAGCGCCAGCCCGCCGAAACCGACAACAACGAAGAGACCGAACACCGCATAGAGAATAATTTGAAATACATTTGTCTGCATATACCAACCACCCTACATGTGGGTGCTTGCCGTCAGTATATCACCTCCTTTGAGCTTCATAACGAATACCCCCTGCGTCTGCCGCCCGCGCTTCGGAATATCATTGATGCCCATGCGCACCATCTGCCCCTTCTTTGACATGGTGATAATCTCACCCTCCTCGCCGGTGAGAATGTGCGCGCCGACCAGCCTGCCCGTCTTTGCCGTGAGCATAGCCGCCTTCACACCGCTGCCGCCCCGCTTCTGCACCTTGAACGCACTCAGCTTCGTCTGCTTGCCGAGTCCCTTCTCGCTCAACGTCAGCAGCAGCCCTGTGCCCTTCATTGCCTCGGTGATGACCAGCCCCCCTATGACCGCGTCATCCTTCCCGAGCCGGATGCCGCGCACGCCGCGGGCCGATCTGCCGGATGCGCGCACATCTCCGGCGACGAATTTGATCGCCTTGCCGCCGGCGGTGATGATGATGATCTCGTCGGTGTTCATGCAGAACATGGTGTTTACCAGCTGATCATTCCGGTCAAGCGACACGGCGATGAGTCCGGACTTCCGTATGTTTTTAAACTGATCAATCGCAACCTTTTTGATGGTTCCCTGCCTGGTGACAAAGAACAGGTAGGTATTCTTCTTTTCGGTATCGGACACGGGTACGATGGAGGTGACCCGTTCATCACCGTCAACGGCGATGAAATTGACGAGCGCGCGGCCCCTGCCCGTCCGCTTCGCCTCGGGAATCTCATACGCTTTCAGCTGGTACACCTTGCCCTTGTTCGTGAAAAAGTAGAGCGTATCATGCGAGCTGGCGCTGATTGAAATGGTGGTGAAATCCTCGTCTTTGAGCTCCGCGCCCTTGGTGCCGACACCGCCGCGCCGCTGGCGCTTGTACTCGTCGTGCGTGGTGCGCTTGATGTAGCCGCCGCCGGTTATCATCACGATGCTCTGCTTTTCCGGTATCAGATCCTCGTCGGTGACCGTGTCATGCCCCCGGCTTACGATTTTCGTTCTCCGCTCGTCGCCGAACAGCGCTTTTACCTCCTCAATGCCCTTCTTCACCTCGCCGTCAACCTTCTTCCTGCTCTTCAGAATCGCCTCCAGGCGGGCGATGGTTTTTTTCAGTGCGGCGAGTTCGTCCTCCACCTTCTTCCGCTCCAGACCCGCGAGCTTCGCCAGCCGCATTTCAAGAATGGCGTTCGCCTGTATTTCAGAAAACTTGAACTCCTTCATCAGCGCCTTCCGTGCGTCAGCAACCTCTCTCGATGCCCTGATGAGCTTGATAATTTTGTCAATGTGGTCCAGTGCTTTTTTCAGCCCCTCAACGACGTGCTCCCGCTCTTTCGCCCGCTCCAGATCAAACGTCGTCGCCCGTTCAATAATTATGCGACGGTGGTCAATGTAGGCCTGCAGCAGCCGATGGAGTGTGAGCGTCTGCGGCACGCCATCAAGCAGCCCGACGAGATTGTAGTGATAGGTTTCCTCCAGCTGCGTGTGGCGGTAGAGCGTGTGCTGAACGCGGTGCGGCTGCGCGGTCGGCTTCAGCTCAACGACCACGCGGATGTCGTTAGTCGACTCATCACGCAGGTCTTTAATGCCCTCAATCTTCTTCAGCCGCGCCAGCTCGCCGATTTTTTCAATGAGCCGCGCCTTGTTGACCCGGAACGGGATAGAGGTGATGACTAAACTGATTCCCTTTTTATCCTCCACAATCTCCACCTCACCGCGCACGACCACACCGCCTCTGCCGGTTGCATACGCCTGCGCGATGGCTTTTTTGTCATAGGCGATGCCGCCCATGGGAAAGTCGGGGCCTTTGACGAACTGCAGGAGGTCTTCCGTCGTCGCATCCGGACGGTCAATAAGGTGCAGCAGCGCGTCTGCGACTTCGTTCAGATTGTGCGGGGGAATGTCGGTCGCCATGCCGACGGCGATGCCGAGCGTACCGTTGACGAGCAGATTCGGCACCTTGGCGGGCATAACGGTCGGCTCCTGCAGGGTGTTCTCGTAGTTCGGCACGAAAGCGACGGTCCGCTTCTCTATATCCTCAAGCATGTTCTCGGCGTACCGGGACATTTTCGCCTCGGTATACCGCTCGGCGGCGGGCGGATCGCCGTCAATGGAACCGAAGTTGCCCTGTCCGGCGACCAGCGGGTACCGGGTGACGAACTCCTGCGTCATTTTCGCCATCGCCTCGTAGACCGCAAGGTTGCCATGCGGATGGTACTTACCGAGCGTCTCGCCGACCACAGTCGCCGACTTTCTGGTCTTCGCCGCGAACCTGAGTCCCATGCCGAACATGGCGTAGAGAATACGCCGCTGCACCGGCTTGAGCCCGTCGCGGACATCAGGCAGCGCCCGGGCGGTAATGACCGACATGGCGTAGTCAAGATACGCGCTCCGCATCTCCTCAGTGATGTCCCTATGCACAATCCTCCCTTCCTCATTCTGAGCCATATATGCGGTATTGTACCATATATACGGTGTGTGTATATAAAAGCAGTGCATCTGTCAGGGACAAATGCACTGCGTAATTCTGAGCCACATGCGTCAGAGTATCGGATAGATTTCGTCGGCGATGGCGGAGACATTCGGTTTCATGCCGTTCGGTACCGTGTTGTACGGAATGATGTACTCGCCGCAGATGGCGGACTTCCCTCTGTACCCCTCCCTCCGGAGTGCCTCGTCAAAGCCGCTGATGATTGACCGGGGGTCCCTTTCAAAGTTGCCGTGAGCCCCGCTGTCTGATCCGATCGGCGAGCATCTCCGGCGTCAGTCCGGTGAGTATGATATGCAGAGGACGCAGGTCAAACCGCCGGCAAAGAACTTGCAGCTGATTGGCGGCGAAATTGTACACCGCCTCGTTTCGCTCATCCCGGGGATAGCGGTAGTACTGGTACACCAGCGTTGAGAGGTAGAAACGGTCAAGGATGAGCAGCGCGCCGCGGCTCACCGCCGGCGCGATGAGCGTCTTCGCCGATATGGTGAAATCGGCGAAAAATAGGTAAGCCATTGCGAGCGGATCTTCGTCCTTGTCGGAAAACGACAGAAGTATGTCCCGGATCTTTCTGCCGGCTTCCGTCGCGCCCGGTGTGCGGACAACTACCGTCTCCCGGTCGTCATTGCCGGCGCGTCTCGCCAACTCCCGCACCAATGTCGTTTTCCCGGACCCGTCCGGACCGTCAATCACGACGATGTTGTACTGCCCCCGATCGGGCAGCGGTTCCAGAAAATTATTCACAATTCACACTCCTTTTGTTTTGTGGAATCTGACCGCAGTGTATCATAGACGGCTTAATACAGCCACAGCAACGCGACCGGCAGCCAGACGAGACAGATGATGACGGTTATGAGCGCGACAAGGCGCACGACCTTCCTGTTTTTTTCCCGCTGCCGGCGGATAAATTCCTCGGAATCCATACCCCCCGCATTATACCACCGTGATAACGGAGACGGTTTCATCCGCGATATCTTTCTTCTTAATCGTGCACTTCCCCACGACCTCCTCGGCATTCCCGATTTCCCCGCCGATATCTTTCTGCAGTTTCCTGTTGTCGCCGATGAGCACTATTCTGCGAACACCGAGCGCCGACACCGCACCCGCGATATCAACCGCGGCCAGCCGCTTTTCCCCCGTTGTGTTACAAAAACAGACAAGCACATCTGCGGCGATGAACTGTGCCGCAATCTGATTTGTGTCCTCCCTGCCGTCTACATCGCCGAGCACCGCAATACGGATATCATCCCCGACAACCAGCCATGATGTCGTCTGCAGATCATTGTCGACAGTGACCGTCCCGCTGCTGACCCCCTGCAGTATCAGAGCGTCCTTCTCATACTCGCCCGCACCTGTGAACACTTTCTGCCCGTCTTCCGCGGTGAATACGCCGGACCACCCGGCGACGGGAACCGAATAGGTATTGAGAATAACGGCCGACAACGGCAGCTTCTTTTTCGCGGGCGGATTAACTGCCACGGTACCGGTTGAGAATTTCAGTGTGATGCCGGTCTCACCTGACTTGTGGATCTCCATATATACGGAAGTGTAGCATATCCGGGCGGAGTGAGGTATACTGTACTCCGTTAACGGCGACAGCCGTTTGATATATATGGATTATGAACACCGCAACAACTGAAACAACCGTTCTGAAAACGCTGCTGCGCCATGTCGTGGGTGATGTTGTTGAGGGCACCATCATCGCCATTGACCGGTCAACCGTTTATATTGATCTCTCCCCCGTCGGCACCGGCATTATCTACGGACGGGAGTTCATCGTCGCAAAGGATATTCTGCGCAAGGCGCGGGTCGGCGACACCATATCCGCGAAAATCATTGATATGGCGGCTCCCGGCGGCTATATTGACCTGTCGCTGAAAGAGGCGCGGAAAATATATATCTGGAATGAAGCCGAGGAGGCGATGCGGGAGAAAAAGGTGTTCAATATCATCGTCAAAAGTGCAAACCGCGGCGGTCTCGTTATTGAATGGAACGGTATGCGGGGATTCCTACCCGCATCACAGCTCACCGAGGAGCACTATCCGAAAATACTCGGGGGGAATAAGGATACGCTGCTCAACGAACTGAAAAAGATGATCGGCAAAGAACTGTCGGTGGTCATAGAAAGTATTGATCAGGACAACGACACACTCATCTTCGCCGAGTATAAAAACGGGGAGAAAAGCAGCGCGGATGACACCAAGGTGATCTACAAGGTCGGTGATATTAAAAGCGGCATCGTCACCGGTGTCGTTGATTTCGGCGTGTTCGTCACCATAGACAACACGGTCGAGGGGCTGGTGCACATCTCCGAGATGGACTGGGGGCTCGTTGACGATCCCCGCAAATTCTACAGCGTCGGCAACCAGGTGCAGGTGAAGATTATCGAAATTGAGGATGAGAAGTATTCATTCTCCTTCAAAGAATTGCACAAAAATCCATGGGAGGACATTCTTGAGCGGCACCAGGTCAGCAATGTTGTCTCCGGCGTTGTGATCAAATACGGCCAGTTCGGCGCGTTCGCCTCCATTGAAGCCGGCGTATCCGGACTCGTCCACATTTCAAACTTCAAGGATGAGCAGGATCTGCGTAACTCACTGGAAATCGGCAAAACCTACAAATTCGTTATCACCAATCTTGAGCCGGAGGAACAGAAACTCACGATTGTACCGGAAGATCGGTATACGAAATAGTATCCTGGAACAGCTGTTCAAAGATGTCCGGAAGCGCGGCAATGAGCGCTGCGGTGATGATATTCATATCATTCTCCAGAATCGGATCAAGCACATACTGCGCGACATTCTCCCCCCTGCCAATACCGATCCGCAGGCGCAGAAATGCATTCGTCCGCATTATCGCAGCGACGGATGCGACCCCTTTATGCCCCCCGGCAGACTTTTTTCTTGACAACCGGACCGTGCCGGCGGGAAAGTCAATATCATCATGCACGACGACCAGGCGGGACGGCTCCAACTCCTCAAGTATATCCGCCATATCCGTGCCGGTGTTATTCATGTATCCGTCCGAAACGACGCAGGTTATCGCATGCGGACCGATGAGCAGGCAGGCGAACCGTGCGACACCGATATGCTGCCAGGCACATCCCTGCCGACGCACCAATCCTTCAACGAAATCCTTGCCGACATTGTGCCGGGTGCCCTCGTAGCCGGCGGGATTGCCGAGTCCCAGAAACACATACTCCATACCGCATATATTGTACCAGACATTGTGTGTTACACTGGACATCGTACGCCAACTATCATGGAGAATCAGCACCCGTCATCCTGCAGTATTTCTAACCGCAGAGGAATTATTATCATCCTCGCCGGCGCGCTCTGCGCGGCCGCGGTATGGTTCCTCGGATTCCGGCCGTTCCTCGTCAACGGCGCGTCAATGTATCCGACATTCAACGCGTCATTTGAGGATTCAAACGATATGCGGCTCATCGGGGGCGACTATCTCATTATTGACATCTTTTCCTACATATTCATTCACGAACCCGAACGGCTTGATGTCATCGTATTCCGGAGCCCGACAGAGCCGGGACGCTATCTCCTCAAACGGATTATCGCCCTGCCGAACGAGCAGGTGCGGCTTGCCGGTACGACAGTGACTGTCACCGGGGAGAACGGTGAGGTGCTGACCCTGACCGAACCGTACATCAACCGGCGGGACATCGTGTCATATAAAAGCAAAACATGGCGGCTGGGCGAGGATGAATATTTCCTGCTCGGTGACAACCGGGCGCGCAGCCTGGATTCACGCGTATGGGGATCGCTGCCGAAACATCGGATTGTCGGACGCGTCATCGCGCGGCTGTATCCGTTTTCCATGATTGACCTGTATACCTGACAAACTGCCGGTCATTGACAGTGTGCGGACCTGAATGTACAGTACCCTGTATATGAGTTTTGCTGATGTAACATCTGAAAAATTCTTTGACAAGGCATACCGAATCGCAACATCATACGGATTTGAGCCGGCGCACAAATTCGTTGACCGGCACCGGAGGAATAAGCGGAGAAAAATAGCCACATACCACAGGGCGGACAGCAGAAATCTCAACAATCTCGCAACATTACTGCAGTTTTTCTTTGAGCGAGTGCAGCACCATTCGGAGGAGTGCGAACCGCTGTATATTTTTTACAGCAATATTGACCGGGAAACAAAATCAGTCGTCACCCGCTCCAAAAAACCGGACGAAGCATATTTCACGCTTTCAATAATCGGTATTGACGGTCCGTATGCCGAAGCCCTCCTTATGTACTGCACCGACCATATCTTTCGGGAGCTCAGATCAAAACAGCATCAGGTTCGGATCAATTCAATGGGATCCCGGGATGACTCAAAGGAATACTTCTCCAGATTTTCAAAAACGATCAAAAAAATGGCGCAGAAAGATATTCCGCCGGAATGCCGGAGGATGCTTGATAAATCTGAGATCGTGGGGGCGCATTCCCTGCTTTACGCCGGCGAGCAGGACAGCGTTACGGAATATATCACCCCGACACTCCGCCTGCTTTCCGACTCCGCTCAGTCCCACTTTGAGAAAATAATTGAATACCTGGAAGCGCACCGCCTGTCGTACGAGCTCGCGCCGGATCTGGTTGAGCTTACCAAATACGGCCTGCACACGGTGTTTGAGATACAATCGGAGTATTCGCCGGTATATGCGCACGGCGGTCGGTATGACACGCTTCCCCATACCCTGTACCGCCGCAGAGTGCCGGTCGCATCGGTCACGATTTCGCTGCCGGAAAAAACGGTCGGCTCGCACACGATCACTACCATGCCGAGAAAGCCGAAGATATTCTTCTGCCACGCCGGCAGCGTTGCGCGGTTGCGCTCCCTGCATGTGCTTTCGCAGCTGTGCGACGCGAACATATCCGTCGCGCACCGGCTTCATCACCCCCGTGTCGGCGATCAGCTGAATCAGGAAGCACAGCGGTATCCGTATGTCATCATTTTCGGGCAGGAGGAGGCGGCAAACAATGTCGTTTGCATACGGAAAACAGACACGCGCGCATCAAACTTCATCCATATTAACGGAGAGGCACTCAAGAATATTAAGGAGTTCATACGATCATAGTTGTATTCTGCGCCGGCTGTTGATATACTGCGGTATATATGAAGGACAATATCATCATGACTAAAAAGGAGGGTGAAAATCCCTCGTCCCTCTATCGTCGTTTTGTCAAACATTTCCGCGCATCGGGTGTGCAGATGGCAACCAAAAAAGGCAGATTCTATGATCGCAGGCCGTCGAAAAATACCAGAAAAAAGAACTGCATCACTCACCTGACAAAAAAAGAGAAGTTTGAAGAGGCGTACCGGCTCGGCAAGATATCGTCTCTTCAGAAGAAATAGTCGCCGTGAAACACGCGCTCCACACATTCAACGAAACATCCGTTCGTATGCCGCGGAAAAAATTGCGGGTCATGTACGGCGGTCTGCTCGGCAGAACATGCGATCTCAATATCATATGCATCGGCGATGCGGCGGCGCGGAAGATGAACCGGCGGCACCGGAGCAGAAATACAGCGGCGAATGTGCTGACGTTTCCCGCCGGCACGGGACCGGACGCGGTACTGACACCGGCGGAGATATACATCAACGCCGACCGGGCATTGCGGGAGGCAAAAGGGGGAAACATGCCCCACTCACACCGTATTCTTTTCATGGCACTGCACGGCATGCTCCATCTGCTCGGACATACGCATGGAGATGCAATGGAGTCACTGGAGGATAAGTATGCTACAACATATATATAGCCTTGCGGGGAGAGACGCATATATATGAAACAAAAAGAAAAAAATATCGTGGTTTTTGACATCGGCGGCAGCAATCTCAAGGCGCTGTTCGGATCGCGTAATGACACGGAAACCCAGCGGAAGCCTTTTTTTGAACTGCACGGCGTAATCGGCGCCGTACAGGGTATTTCAAGCAAAGGATTTGTGCAGAACAGAACCGCGCTGCTGCGCTCCGTCCGGGATGTCTACGACAAGCTCTGTTCCTTTTCCGGATATGACATCAACGAAGCGTATGTACTCTACACCCACCCGAACACCCGATTCCTCACAAAAACCATGGGGACCACCTCCATTAAAAATCCCGAGGGTATACATATCACGGAGGAATGGCTGGAACAGAAAAAAGAATACATACGGGAACAGATTGCACGGTACCACCGCCAGGAAAAATGCACCTATTTTTCCGTTCAGTCCATATGCGCCGACGGCGAGGAAATTATGTATGACCCCTATGAATACACCGCCATGCGCTCAATTGTCATCACCTACAACTACGCGCTGACACCGGCGACATACATGGAGCACATCCGGGAGATTATGGAGCAGGTGTTCGCCATAGTCACCATCCATCCTGTCGCTGTCGCGAACGGTTTTTTTCTTTCAAAGGAGCAGAAAGACCGGGGTGCTCTTGTCTGCGATATCGGCACGCACACAACCACGGTGTCCGTCTACCGGGACGGCCGGATGATCGGCATGCACACATTTCCGTTCGGCGGAGCGACTATCACGAATGAAATCGCGCTCAGCAAAAAGATATCACTGGAAGAGGCCGAGCAGATAAAATATGACATGCATCTGCCGGAGCAGCCGCTGAAAAAACGCGAAGTGCAGACGATTGAAAAAAAACTGGCGGCACATATTAAGGCGGACATATTGGGGTATATAAAAAGTGTGGACGCGAAGAAACAGTTCCCCGGCGGCGTGCTGCTCATCGGCAGCGGCGCGCAATATCCCAATCTTGATGCAGTCATTGAAAAAACACTCGGACTCTATACCGAGCACGCGAAGATATCGTACCACATTCAGAATCAGCAACACGCCCGGCAGACGACCTGGCAGTCCGCATACGGCCTGCTCCATGCGCTTGCTACCAGAACATTGGATGATACTGTATATGCCCACCGGACAAAAACACCGTTCTGGCACATCGTCACCCGGTGGCTCCATGCCGTTTCAAAAATACTGCGCTGAACCGAGGTGGTGCGGACAGTAGCGATAGTGTATAGTGATGACATATGAAGAAGGTATCGCCGCCGGCAAGTGAGACATTCGCGCGGATTCGGGTCATCGGTCTCGGCGGTTCGGGCAAGAATGCAACCAATCATATGGTAAAAATGGGGGTTTCCGGTGTTGAGTTTATCGTTGCGAACACGGACGCGCAGGATCTGCAGCATTCGCGCGCGGAGAAAAAGGTGCACCTCGGGAAAAAAACCACGCAGGGACTCGGCACCGGCATGAATCCGACGCTCGGAAGAACCGCCGCGGAAGAATCGCTTGCCGACATACATGAAACATTGAAAGGAAGTGACCTTGTGTTCATCGCCTGCGGTATGGGGGGAGGCACCGGCACCGGAGCCGCTCCGGTCATCGCAAAAACCGCAAGAGATTTGAACATCCTCACCGTCGCGGTGGTGACGAAGCCGTTCACCTTTGAGGGCGGAAAGCGGCGGAGTGTTGCCGAGGAAGGCCTGGAAAAACTGTCCCAGAACACCGATGCCATCGTCATCATACCGAATGACAACATTCTCGCCATTGCTGATGACAAAACTACCCTGGCGGAGGCATTCACCCTCAGCGACAATGTGCTCCATCAGGCGGTAAGCGGTATATCCCAGCTGATTATGAAGCCCGGTGACATTAATATAGATTTTGCCGATATCCAGGTCATTCTCAAAGATTCCGGCGTATCGCTGCTCGGCATCGGCAACGGCCGCGGTACGAATCGTGCGGAGCTCGCGGTCACACGGGCGGTGTCTTCCCCACTTCTTGAAACCTCCATCAAAGGAGCAAAACGGGTACTGTTCTCCATTGCATCAAAATCGCGATCTGAGATTTCAATGCGCGAAGTGCAGACGATAGCGGAGCGGATTGCAGAATCCGTTGATCCGGAAGCGAAGATTATCTTCGGCACCTCAACCGACAAGGATCTGCGCCAGGGGGAAATTCAGGTAACCCTTATCGCAACCGCTTTTGAGCCGGCGATAAGCCAGCAGGTGCCTCCGGAGAAATCAGCCGCACAGGCTGATATCCCGGTTATACAGTCATCCGCCGTAAAAGCGACTGAACGACTGAGTGACTTTTCTATGGAGAACGCCCATACGAATAAAAACGAAGGGGCGGTGTTCGGCGATGATGTGATATATGAGGAGGAAACGAGTATCAATAAAGACACTATGGATCAGAACAAAATATGGAAAAAACTATGGAACGGCAAGTAGAGTTACTTATCATCGGCGCCGGACCTGCCGGAACCGCTGCGGGTGTATATGCGGCGCGCAAGCAGCTCAGAACCGCTCTCATTACTGAGAGCTACGGCGGACAGAGCATCGTCTCACCGGATATTAAAAACTGGATCGGTATGCCGAGTATCAGCGGCGACGATCTTGCTGAATCTTTTAAACATCACCTTCGGGAATACACAGACGGATCGCTTGCCCTTCTTGAAACAAAAGTAACCGGCATGACAAAAACAAACAGCGGATACACTGCCGCATGTGAAAACGGCGAGACTGTATCGGCTCAGACAGTGTTTCTCGCGACCGGCGCGGATCGCCGGCGCCTTGTTGATGTGCCCGGCGCGGACGAATTTGAACACAAAGGGCTGACCTACTGCGCCTCCTGCGACGGTCCGCTGTTCACCGGAAAAGAAGTCGCTGTTATCGGCGGCGGCAACGCCGGATTTGAAACGGCGGCGCAGTTGCTCGCCTACGCGAAAAAGGTCACACTCCTGCACCGCAGCGGCAAATACAAAGCGGACGCGGTCACGATTGAAAAAGTACTCGCGCATCCGAACATGACGGGGATACCTGACGCACACATTTCCGGAGTCAGCGGCAACGGATTAGTCAGCGGTATCACCTATACCAAAGACGGTGCGGAACATGCGCTCGCTGTTGAGGGCGTGTTCGTTGAAATAGGTCTCATCCCTTCAACCGCGATAACGGGCGATATGGTTGAGAAGGACGCGGTCGGCAGAATCAGGGTTGATCCGCGCACCCATCAATCCTCGGACTCCGGAATATGGGCCGCAGGCGACTGTTGCGACGGCATGTTTCATCAGAACAACATCGCCGCGGGCGATGCTGTAAAGGCACTTGAGCACATCTATCTCACATTGCACGCGCGATAGCTATACCCCCGGCCACGGCTCAACAATGAGCATATCCCGCCGCTTATATCTTCCGCTCGGCACGTGTCTCCATATCGCTTCCGTGACGAAGGGCATGAACGGATGAAGTGCTCTGAGCGATGATGTATAAATATACATGAGCATTGCTTTCTTTGACTGTTTTTCCGTTCCGTCGGCTCCGTGCAGCACTTCTTTGCTTTCTTCAATGATGCTGTCGGCAAATGTATGCCATATATAGTGATACAGTTTCTCGGCCGCAAGATGGTATCGATAGTGTTCCATATCATCTGTTATCTCCCGAAGCAATTCTTCCCACCCGCGCACATGCGTGGCGTCCGTTTCGGTATATTCCCCGCCGCCGCTGTCTCCCGCTTCCGTGAGCACGAACCGCCCGATATTCCATACCTTGTTTGCGAATTTTCTGTATCCTCTGATGTTATCTATTGAAAAATTGATGCTCTCTCCCGGCACGGAGCCGATAATATATGCCATGCGCACGGCGTCAACGCCGTATTCATTCACAACCTCAGTCGGATCAATAACATTACCCTTTGATTTGCTCATTTTCTCACCCTTCGCATCGCGTACCAGTCCGTGAAGATATATTATCCTGAACGGCACGGCACCGGTGCGGTACAGCCCGAGCATTATCATACGAAGGACCCAGAAGAATAGTATGTCGTGCCCCGTCTCCATGACATCGGTCGGATAATGGCGTTTGTAATCCGGACCGTCCGGATACCCCAACGTTATGAACGGCCACTGCCCCGATGAGAACCAGGTGTCAAAAGTGTCTGCATCCGGCACAACGTCGCCGCCGCATGCAGCGCAGGATGAAATCGTACCGTCAATATCAACCATGCCGTTGCCGCATGCAGTGCAGATTTTCGCCGGTATCGGTATGCCCCAAACAATCTGCCGGGAAATATTCCAGTCCTGAATATCGGTGAGCCAGTGAAGCGCCACCCGCTCATACCGCTCTGTTATAAAAGAAACTTCTTTTGCTGTAATTGCCTGAACTGCTTTCTCCGCAAGCGGCTTCATTGATATGAACCACTGCTTTTTGAGCTGCGGTTCAATCTCCCGTCCGCACTTGTAACAGGTCGGTACCGTGTGTGTGTAGGTGTCGTCAACACGGACCAACAGCCCTTTTTTGCGCATACTCTCAACGAGCGGTCCGCGTACGTCACGGATATCCGTGCCGGCAAATGCTCCGGCGACCGGCAGCAGCTTCCCCCGCTCATCAATGATCTGCTCGTATTCCAGACCGTGCCGCTTGGCTATCTCCCAGTCAACTGCTGAATGCCATGGTGTTATGGTCATGACGCCGCTTCCTTTTTCCGGATCACCCGCCCTGTCCTTGATAATCGTCGCCGTCACTGTTCTGTTAATCCACGGCACTTCAATTTTTTGCCCGTGCTCATACTTGATATACCGCGCATCATCCGGATGCATCACCACATACTTGTCGCCGAACTTTGTCTCGGGACGAACGGTACCGATGACAAAGGGACCGTACTTGAAATAGTAGAAGGGGTCGTTCCGTTCCTCATACAGCAGCTCCAACTCGGAAAACCCGGTCTGATGTTTCGGACACCAGTGCACCGTGCGCAGGTTCCGGTACAGCAGTCCGTCTTTCTCCAACTGTGCAAATGTCGCGTACACCTGCTTTTTGACCCGATCGTCAAGCGTGAAGGTGTCGCGCGACCAGTCACAGCTCGCACCCAGCGCTCTGAGCTGATTCTGCATGTGTTTCTTGTTCTCCTGCGTAAACTGCAGAATTTCACCGTAGAGCTCTTCCCGCGAGAGGTTAAACCGTGACCGTCCTTCTTTCTCCAATTTTTTTTCATACACAATCTGTGTTTCAAACCCGGCGTGATCCGCCCCGGGAAGCCACAGCGCCCTCTTCCCCCGCATTCTTGCGTACCGAACCATCAGATCTTCCAGCGTGACGAACAGCGCATGACCGGCATGCAGTGATCCGTTCGCGTTCGGCGGCGGCATGATGACGGTGTACGGCTCTCCCGCCTCGGGCAGGTTGTCCGGATTGAAATACCCGCCTTTCTCCCACTGTGTATATATATCAGCTTCTTTTTTCGTATGATTGTATGGTTTCAAAAAATCCTCCGAGACGGTATGCGCTTTTTCCATACCGCCAGTGTATCATACACAGCCGCGACATGATCTAAACGGAGTGCGCAAAACACCCCCTAATGATTTAGGGGGTGATCATGTGCGCGGCACATGTCCATTACCGCACGTATCCCAACGAGGTCAGCAGCGACATGAAGATGTATGCGATGAAGTATGCGCGGCCGAGCGGCACCGCAAACCTCAGAAACATCTCATCCTCTTCTTTCCGCTTTTCCGGATTGTCCGCTTTCATTGACATCTCCTTTGACGCGTGAGGCAAAGGTACATCGGAAGAAACATCCGACACGGAGTTAGTATATCCTGATCCGTCTTTTTCCGTCAAGCGGGAACAGTATACACCGTATATCCGCATCTTTGTTCTGGCGACGAGCTACTCTCCCGCATAAGCAGTACCATCGCCCCTGGAGGACTTAACTTCCGTATTCGGAATGAGAACGGGTGTGACCCCTCCGGTTTCATCACCAGAACAAAAAGGCGGAATATATTTTCCGCATAATATCTATTGCAATAACCATGGGCAATTCTAACGAAACAGAACGCCTATTACTTTCCCACGAAAGAATCGACCAATTAGTACTCCTCTGCTGAACGCATCTCTGCGCTTACACATAGAGCCTATCAACCTGATAATCTCTCAGGGGTCTTAACGATACCTAATCTTGAGGCGGGCTTCCCACTTAGATGCTTTCAGCGGTTATCCCTGCCCAACATAGCTACCCAGCGATGCCGCTGGCGCGACAACTGGTACACCAGAGGTTAGTCCATCCCGGTCCTCTCGTACTAGGGACAGATCCTCTCAAGTATCAACGACTGTGGAAGATAGAGAACCAACCTGTCTCACGACGGTCTGAACCCAGCTCGCGTACCACTTTAATTGGAGAACAGCCAAACCCTTGGGACCTTCTCCAGCCCCAGGATGTGATGAGCCGACATCGAGGTGCCGAACTCCGTCGTCGATATGAACTCTTAGACGGAACCAGCCTGTTATCCCCGGGGTAACTTTTATCCGATGATCTCTAGCCGCATCTAACGCGCACTAGAGGTTCACTAAGTCCTGCTTTCGCATCTGCTTGCGATGTCCCGCTCGCAGTCAAGCTCCCTTATGCCTTTACACTATCGGCACGATTTCCATTCGCGCCTAGGGAACCTTTGAACTCCTCCGTTACTTTTTGGGAGGATAGCGCCCCACAAAAACTACCCGCCACGCACTGTCCCTGGACGGTTTTGCCGTACGGGTGAGGAATTGCCGATATACAGGGAGGTATTTCACTGGCGACTCCACTGTTCCCAAGAGAACAGCTTCACAGTCTCCCTCCTATGCTACGCAGTATATCCACAACCCCAATACGAAGCTGTAGTAAAGCTCCACGGGGTCTTTCTGTCTTTCCACAGTTAGCCGGCATCTTTACCGGCATTGCATTTTCGCCGAGCTCCTCCCCGAGACAGTACTTCACTCGTTACACCATTCGTGCGCGTCCGAAATTACCGGACGAGGTATTTCGCTACCTTAGGACCGTTATAGTTACGGCCGACATTCACCGGGGCTTATACAGTCCAGCACTGCGAAAAAACGCAGCACCTTCCGTACTTAACCTTCCGGCATTGGTCAGGTGTCACCCCCTATACATCCTCTTACGAGTTCGCAGGGAGCTGTGTTTTTGATAAACAGTCGGCGAAGTGACATTCACTGCGGCCGCTCAGCCGAAGCCGAGACGGCAGGGCTTATTCCGAAGTTACGCCCGCTTTTTTGCCGAGTTCCTTGGGGAGCAATCACTCGTTCACCTTGGTCTTCCCGACCTGGCCACCTGTGTCGGTTTTGGGGTACGGTTTTACGAACAGTATAGTTAGAAGATTTTCTTGGAAGCGTGCTCCCCTCTGTTCACCACGCCGAAGCGTGATGTCCTGCCTCCGCTCGGAATATACGCGCCCGGATTTTCCTAAAGCGCATTCCTCACGGCAGCAACGGGAATCCAATAACCCGCAGAGAGTACAACCCTCCGTCACTCCGTCATCTGTTCGCAAAGTCATGGAATATTGACCATGTGTCCATCGAGTCCGGCTTTCGCCATCCTCTTAGGCCCGACTAACCCGCAGATGATTATCATGGCTGCGGAACCCTTGGCCTTCCGGTGTGCGGGATTCTCACCCGCATTGCGGCTACTCGTGCCAGCATTCTCACTTCTCTGCGCTCCACTGTGGGTCACCCCTTCAGCTTCAGTGCACAGAGAACGCTCTCCTACCGACTGCGGTATTAAAAATACCGCAATCCCCCAGTTTCGGCGATGTGTTTAAACCCCGATCATTTACGGCGCACGACCTTTTGACGAGTGAGCTATTACGCTTTCTTTAAAGGATGGCTGCTTCTAAGCCAACCTCCTCGCTGTCTCTAAAATCGCACCTCCTTCTTTGTACTTAACACATACTTAGGGGCCTTAACTTGGGATCTGGGCTGTTTCCCTTTCGACCGACGGAGCTTAGCCCCCGTGGTCTAACTGCCATATTGTGACTTTTGGTATTCGGAGTTTGATAGGAGTGACGAGGTTTCCCCCTATTCACACCTTCCAGTGCTCTACCCCCAAAAGGATCATATGACGCGAGTCCTAAAACTCTTTCGGAGAGAACCAGCTATTCCCAGGTTCGATTAGCTTTTCACTCCTTACCTCAGGTCATCCGAAGACGTTGCACAGTCTATCGGTTCGGTCCTCCCGGAACCTTTCGGAACCGTTCAACCTGCCCAAGGTAAGCTCACCTGGCTTCGGGTCTTATGCATACTACTGACGCGCTGTTCACACTCGCTTTCGCTCCGGCTCCGCCGCGGACGGCTTAACCATATGCAGCACACACAAACTCACTGGCTCATTCTTCAATAGGCACGCCGTCACGGTCCGAAGACCGCTCCGACTCTTTGTAGGCGTTTGGTTTCAGGTCTATTTCACTCCCCTCACCGGGGTTCTTTTCACCTTTCCCTTACGGTACTGGTTCACTATCGGTATATACATGTATTTAGCCTTTCCGGTTAGTTCCGGAAGATTCACCCAAGCTATTCATGTCCCGGGCTACTCAGGAACAATAGAAGAAAGGTGTGCTGTTTTCGCGTACGGGACCATCACCCTCTGTGGTCGCGCTTTCCAGCGCATTCCGCTAACAGAACACTTTGTAACTTTCCTTTGTCGTTGCCGACAAAACTCTACAGTCCTTCTACCCCACACCTGTCAGAGACAGATGCAGTTTGGGCTTTTCCCTTTTCGCTCTCCGCTACTCAGGGAATACTGTTGCAAGCAACTTGTTTTCTTTTCCTTTGGGTACTGAGATGTTTCACTTCCCCAAGTATGCTCCGCATCGTCTTTATAACAATACGGTACTCCTATCTGGAGTGGGTTTCCCCATTCGGAAACCTCCGGTTCATAGGTTGCGTGTCACCTCGCCGAAGATTATCGCAGACTAGCCACGTCCTTCATCGCCATGCATATCCAAGGCATCCTCCAAACGCCCTTAGTTTCTTTCGAAGGAAACTAATAGCCGCTCTTGTTTCGTTTTTTGATGAACGAATTGCCCATGCTTATTGCAATAGAATAATTGTAAAGATCAGGATGAAAAAGAAAAAGCGTCCCGTCGGGACGCCTACTCAATACTACTGAATGCGAACCCTACGGTTTATTCTTTTGCAATTTCTTTTCCACATACACAGTGTACCTGGCTCCGTGTAAAAACGCAATACCGACTTCCACATATCCGACCACAGATGCAACCGAATGGCTACCCCGTCCGGAATATGATGACATCACCGTCCTGCACGATATAGTCCTTCCCCTCCAGCCGTAACAGACCGGCGGACCGGGCATCGGTATAGGAGCCGGCACTGAGCAGATCCTCATGGGAGATAACCTCGGCACGGATAAAATTTTTCTCAAAATCGGTATGAATAGCTCGGGCGGCTCTCGGTGCTGTTGAGCCTGCCGGCACTGTCCAGGCACGGGTTTCTTTTTCGCCGGTGGTAAAAAAGGATATGAGGCCGAGCGTGCAGTATGCGGAACGGATAATATCGTCAACACCGCCGTCACCGTGAGAAAGCGCTTCTCTGAGCTCACGTGACTCTTTCGAACCCAGATGCGAAAGCTCCTCCTCGGTCTGCACGGCGACGATGACAACCTCGGAGCCCGTTCGTTTCGCGCATTCCCGCACCTGCTCAACATCCCGCTCGTCATACCGGATACCGATATTGCAGACATAGAGCATCGGCTTGACGGTGAGCAGGCCGAGTCCGTTTAAATACTGTTTCTCGTCATCAGCAAGCGGCAACGTTGCGGCGGGATGTCCCGAAGCGATTTCCGTGCGCACATTTTTCAGCAGCTTCTGCTCCGCCGCCGCATTTTCACCCCGCTTCATCTCCTTGTCAACCTTTTCCAGGCGACGTTCAACGATCTGTATATCGGCAAGCAGCAGTTCCGTTTCAATCACCTCAATATCTCGGAGCGGATTCACTCCTCCGTCCACATGCAGCACATCCTCGTCAATAAAGCAGCGTACCATATGCACAATCGCGTTGACTTCGCGGATATGCGAGAGAAACGCGTTGCCGAGACCCTCGCCTTTTGACGCACCGCGTACCAAACCGGCAATATCCACGAATTCGAGGGCGGCGGGAACGGTGTTCTGTGACCGCGAAAACTCGGTAAGCTGTTTAAGCCGTCCGTCCGGCACCTCAACGACACCGACCGACGGATCAATGGTGCAGAACGGAAAGTTTTTCGCCGGCACGCCTTTCTTCGTAAGCGCGTTAAATAGTGTGCTTTTCCCTGTGTTCGGCAGACCTACAATCCCCAATGTTATATTCATACCGCATCCTTCACCGCCATCTTCTCCACCCGTTTCAGCCATGAGGAAAGCTTCTCCTTCGGGGTGTTGCGGGTCGGTCCGAAACTGGCCACCCGCACCGGCCTGACACCGCACGGGCGCAGTATGCCCCTGGTCAGCTCGTTGGTGTACGAACCGACGGTACAGCGGAGGAGCAGTGGATACGTTGAGCCGACAATATTAATGACCCGCGCCGTTTTTCCGCACAGGAGCGGCTTGAAGGTGTTATGTTCAAAGCGGAATGCAAACTGCGGCAGAAATGCCCGGTCAAACAGCCCCTTCATCTTTGCGGGCATGCTGCTCCACCAGTTCGGATACACAAAAACAAGGTGATCGGCCCAGGCAATCGCTTCCTGAAACGCGACCAGATCCGGTTCCAGTTCCTGAATCACTTCGTAGCCCTGATGGAGCGCCGGATCAAATACCATCTCGTCAATATTAAACCTCCGGATGTCCGCGCCCGCACGCTGTGCGGCGGACTCATATATGTCTCCACAGGCGTATGAAAAGGATGTCTGAACCGGATTGCCGATAAGGAGCATGATTTTTTTGTTTGTCTTTTTCATACCTATAAATGTTGCGGCTTAATATACTGACGGAAAAGTATGAACACCACCTGAAATGCGACAAATAAGAGCAGGTACCACAGTATCGGCGTGACAATGCTTGTGAGGATGAAACTCAGCGAGAATGTATGATACGCGGCAAGGAAATACCAGCCGGCCGCTATGCCCGGCGCGCCGTATGGAACCGGTATGCGTCCATGCGCCATACCGTACGCTATACCACCGTTAAAGAAGAGTATCGCCGCCTTAATGCCGTATTCAACCTGGGCAGTGAGAGAGCCGTCAAGCACACCGAATATGAAAAGGGAGAGCGCCACCAGTATTGCCAGAAATATGTGAAGTACCCGTATGAGAGTGTATATCCAGTGAATGAAGATGTTGCCGAAACCCTCTCTCGGATAGCCGTATTTCAGGGAGAGCGCATATGAAAGCACAGCAATCGTTGAGGCGCCGAGCAGTATGCTGACGATGGTGCTTTCAATAAATATAAGAAGAGTGAACGGTACATCCATACGCAATATTATGACATGCTCTGCACATCGGTCATCAATTTCTGCATTTCTGGCTGGTATTTCTTCATAACGGCCATGGTTGCGAGCATCTCATCTTGTCCCTGCTTCTTTTTTTCCTGTATTTCCTTCGCTATATTTTCAAACAGCGCGGGGTTCCGCTCATACATACTCATAAACATGGCTTTCTGACTCTCGGGCAGGTTCTTCATCTGTCGCTCAATCATTTTACGGGCAATAAAGCTTTTAACTCCCATATATATTGAGTATACCATATACAGTATGCGACAGAACACAGCGGTGGTATACTGGAGGCATTGGGGCCCGTAGCTCAGTTGGCTAGAGCGCCGGTTTTGCACTCCGGAGGTCGCAGGTTCAAATCCTGTCGGGTCCACTCTACAGTACAAATAGGTACACCCTCCCTGTCGGTCGGATGTGACTTGTTCGTGGTGCGTCGTTTCGGCACGTCATAGGGGGCTTTCCAGCCGTTTCTCGGTTTTTCATCTCTCACAGAGTTAAATATTTAGTACTTTAATTTATACTTCCATACCTATTTGCAAAGAATAAATAAAGCACCCCACCAGCGCAACCATAGAGTAAAGCCCTATGAACTGATGGGGTGCTTCAAAAACTTTACCTATACCTATGGTTGCTTTTATAGTATATGATAAAAACACTTTTTGTGCATTCAAATTTAATTTTTTGTAGACAGGTTTCTTTTGTCATCATCTTTTTGCTATACTATCAATAGCAACCAAAAGTATCGCCCGACTATCATATGGGAATATCCCATATTGTTAGTAAGATAATTAGGTGGAATATGGCGATAAAAAAACATAAAACACATTTTGTATTTGCAAAAAAAGACATCAATAAATTAGTAGAAAAATATGATGTCGGAATGATTGAAGATAAGGATGCTGAAATCCTAACTGTTTTTTTTATTAGAAGTGGGAAAAGATCAAAGATACAGAAAGAAAATATAAAATCTTTTGAAATAAGCAATACTGGTGATGAATTTCCAAAAAAAATCTGTAATGTCTGTCATAAATTATTTAAAACTTCTCATTTTGAAAAAAATCAAAATGCAAAAAATAACAGAACTGTCAGAAGACCCTCTTGCAGAGATTGTAGAAAAAATATTGATGGGGTACAAGTTAACATTAAAATAAGAAAAAAAATCTTAAAAACAAAACCTCATAAAATTCCATTTGAATGCCCCATCTGTCACAAAAGAACTATTGCAGGTGTCACTAGTAAAGTGGTGATTGACCATGACCATAAAACAGGAAAAATACGTGGGTGGATTTGTGATAGTTGTAATACGGGAATAGGAAGATTTAAGGATAATGTAGAAATTTTAAAGAGAGCCATCAGGTTTATCAAATAAAGATATATTCAACGTAAGGTGTTTGATTCTTTCCACTGCAATATCAACATATTTCTGTGAAATATCACAACCAAGATACAGACGATTATTTTTTTGCGCCATTTTACAAGTTGTTCCTGATCCACACATTGGATCAAAAACCAAATCCCCTTTATTGGTCCAAGAAAGAATATGATCCTCAGCTAACTTTTCTGGAAAAACTGCTGGGTGCTCAAAGGCAATCTTATCACTTGTTGATCCATGCAACCCAACTGCATATTCCCATATGTTTGTTCTTGTCTTTTTATTTTTTAACATTTTTAGTGTTTTTTTGTTTATACCATCCGGACCTTTGTTGTGGGTAAGCATCTCTAAACCCTGCCTAACAGTATCTACTTCAATAGGATTAAATGTTGTCGGTTTCCCCTTACTTAACACAAACATAAATTCAAAACAATTTGTGTATCCATTAGAACGCATAAACGGTGTATTTTTCTTTTTATACACCATCACATCATGCACATTAAACCCAATTTCTTGAAATGTTATTGCCTGTTTAAAACTTGTGAGGCTCTTGTTTCCATTTTTCACTTTATCACCAACAACCCAAACAAGTACTCCCCCTTCTTTTGTTATTCTAAACAATTCAGGTACCATGGATTCAAAATCAAAACGATACCCCTCATAGTTTCTTAATTCATCATAAGGAGGTGAAGTAACTGTTAAATCAATAAAACAATCTGGAAAATCTTTCATTACCTCCATGGCATTGCCACACAAAATACTGTTTACTGGTGATTTATTGCTGTTGGTTGTCACCCTTTTTACAGGCATTTTTACTAAATCGCTCATATGTTCAGTATACCTAATTAGAACACATCCATACTGGGTTATCTACAAAAATCATTTAATATATTAAATTAACCTTATTACAATAAGCTCATATATAAAGATACAAAATATCTAAATATATACAATATCCTGTATACAAGTGTATTAATTTTCTATTTTCATAATTTTTCCCTGATCTTAGATTTCAGGAAAATTAATTGTGATGATGATGTATAAAATTTCCGGGATATATCGTAAAGAAGCAGAGGAATGACAACAAAAGAAAACAAAATCAAAAGATTCATATACTCAAAATTAAATAAGAAAGCGACAAGTAGAACGAAGTACAAAATGATAATAAAAAACAGATGGGATATCATAAATGGAACGAAAATATCAAAAGCCTTATCTTTTTCTTTAACCATTTCCTTCCCCTTTTTATCTACTATTTCCCACAACGAAGCAAAAAACTCACTGGAAGACATACGCTGATTCATAAAAAATCCTATGAAGATAATGTATACAGAAAACACAAGGAAAAACAGAGAAAAAATATCACTCGTCTCAATGAAATCAAAATTTAATTCAACAAAGAAAAATTTGTCAAGCAGAAAAACAATAAAAACCAGTGCCGATGTAAAATATAGTTGACGCTTTGCGGTAACCCAAAAATTTATAACTAATTGCATCAGAGTTATGTTTTCTTGCATGCCACCATTATACCACCTATATGCGTAAAGCGTACGAATAAATTGCATCGTCTTTAGAAGCACGCAGTGCCGACCTTACGCGGATGCGTCGCCGCCAGTGTAAGAAACACGGTACGCCACACAGCGACAGGCGTGTCAATACGCCAACGCAGTCAGTATATCGCCTTCAGAACTGCACAATCTTATTAACGCAACCTTGGATAACCTATGTACATTATATTGTTACTAAAGAGCAACAGATATTGATATATGTGTATTTCTCTGCAGAAGAGTTAAGTCAGCCCTCTTATTTAATTCCCTTAACAAATTCTCCAAAAAATACAAATGGTACGGTGCAAGTATGTCAGAGTTGGAGATGTCCATTTTTTCATTATACTTAAATTTTACCACAACATCTTCACATTTAGACAATATTTTTTTAAGGTTTTCTTCTGGAAAATTTCCTGCTCCGGCATCTTTTCTGGCTTTACACAAAGTTTCAAAACCTTTTTTTCTATGCTCATCATCATGAAAGATATCTTGAATATATATTTTTGTCTCATCATTCAAGTTTTCAAAGAACTCTAATGTATTGTGATTATGCTCAGCTTTTTTATCATTTTCAATCATCCAAAACATTTTCATAATTAACTCAAGACAAATAGTATTAAGAAGAATTTGTGTTAAAAAATAGTGAGTGGGACCTGTATCTGGGTCTACTACCATTCCCAAAACTTTAGAAGATCTTAAAAAGCTATCAGCACGATATGAGAATCTCTGTATCTGACTTTTTACTTCATTATTCATACAAGAAACAATAACAAATGAAAAGTATAAAAGCAAATATCTGAATGAGCGGAGCGAATACGGGCCCGTAGTGAAGCGGAGCGGCATTTGGCGGCACGCTTCGTAAAGTTCTGGTGTTGGTTGCAGCGTGCGGGTAGGTGGCGACACGGTTTTGGTCAGAGTACTGAGCGGGTCAAAGGGTGCGCTGTCGTCAAAATATTCTTTCAGTTTCCGTGCTATGGTTTGCGTATGGGGCTCTGAAGTCCACCAGACAGTACAATAATTGTTATCACAGCGGTACTCGCGGAAGCAGTGTTAATTGGGGTATTTCTATTATCTATTCTTCATTCTTTTTGTCTGGGCGTAGGTTAATTCTTTCAATTTCTCTCAGATTTCTCAGATTGTTTGCCTTAATTGCCGATGGTGAAATGGTGTAAAGTACATTGTCCATATACAACGAACGATCTATGGTAAACAAATGAGAATAATTGTATGTATAGTCGTCCTCTTTTGATTCCCTTTCAAAGTGTGTTATCCTCCCCCGCTCTTTAATGCCGGAGGGAGAGATGGTGAACACGAGCGCGCCGATCCATTGTGTATCATGCTGTATGTCGCGCGACATGGCGCGCTTTTCCTCAACGAGTGTCACGGGCAGCACCAGCAGTTCCCTTTCTTTGTCAAACAGGAATGCCCGGTGGTCGTGGATAACGCTTGTGCTTGTTCCGCGCGCGCCGATTTCGTACGATGCTTTCTCCTTCGGATTGTGCACATCGGAGACATCAAATAGCGAAACTTTCACGCCTTTGAACGATACCCATCTACTGTTGTCAGTGGTCGACCTGCCGACACCGATGAGATAGTTCGCGTCATACGGATGCAGGTAGTCGGAAACGCCGGGTATTTTCAGTTCTCCCAGCACCTGCGGATTGGTTGGGTCGGAAAGATCTATCACAAACAACGGATCAACCTGCACGAAGGTCACCATATACAGCCGGTCGCCAATGAAACGGGTGGAATAAATACGCTCGCCTTTCGCAAGATCTTCCAGTGAGCCGACGGTCTTCATATTTTTATCCAGCACAAAGAGATGATTGAGGGACTTGTTTCCGCCGTGCGTCGTGGTTGCAATTCTAAAATATCCATTGTACTCATCCATAGAAAATTGATTGAGCGGCCTACCGACAACCTCCCCTTTGGAGACATACTGTATCGCACCATTGTTCACCCCTATCTTGTGCACAATGGTTTTTTGCCGTTCTTTATCATGCTTTCGTCTGATGTCCTCTGCTTCCTCCTCAAAACCGCTGAGAATAGTTGCGGCGGTTTCAGGGTTAATAGAACTGATCCATTCTTCAAGAATCCCCCCAATTGTTACATATTTCAACTCAATCTCATGAACTGTTTCATCCTCGTGTGATATGGAATCCCTGATCTTTTGTATTTCGGCTTTGGTGGCATTGGGAAGCTTCGGCAAAAGTATATTCAGCGAATCATCAAGCAACTCTAATTCGCTATATTGATTTTCATACTGGTAATTGATATAGAGGTTATCGCGGGACATAAAAAGATTTGAGGAGTGCCCGAGTAGGAATACTTTATTACGCACGGTGCCGTCGGTGATGCGGAGGGAAACAATATTGGTGAAGACATACGACCGACCGGACGATCCGAAGTGATGTATCTCCGGGAAGTCCCGCTGTCGCGGAGAGAATTGCGGCATTCTCACGCCATCGTCAAAAAAACGTACGGGGGTCTGCGCAACCATATACACATACTCGCCGATCATTCGTGAATTGTTGTATTGCCCGTCAAACAGGAGATTGTGTTGCAACACCGGGTGTGCCCGATTCGTTATGTTGTAAACAAGAATTCTTGTTTTTTCGCCGTCATTGTTACTTGTCGGTATGAATATAACGGCTGTGTTATCGTTAATGTACAATTCATTCGGATTCCAATGCCCGCCGAATTCACTGAGCGATGTGGTAGAAACAATCTCAGCGTTATATGGCGGGAATGCATCCACAATTACCAATCTTTTTTCATTTAAAAGGTAGATGTATTTTCCGTCATTTTTGATGAAGTCCGCTTCATCAACACCTGCCACCTGAATGTTCGTCGTTGAATAATCGTCGGCTAGGTCTTGAACCGCCGCACCGACGGACACCTGTGCCGTATCAAGAGTTATTCCAGCTGAGGTTGTCAGCGACTCTACGCGCGACACCGAAGAAACCCGCTTCTGATACGTTTGGTCATGCAAATACTGCGATTGACTTTCCCACAGGAATGCCTCCAGCTCTTTTTGTGAGGAGAAAGTTTGCAGGGTATTCTCTTTCCATTTTTTTTGACTAACATCCTCACTGTCTTTCGGAACGTCTTTCAGCGACTCTGCGGGTGCCGTATCATTTGGAGCCGGTGCCTCGGTCGGTATTTTCTCCGGTGTTTCTTTTTGTGTTGCTGTATCGGATGTTTTCTCATCCCCGTTATTGTAAGTATCTGATGTTTTCAGGATGTCCAGAGCACTATATAGCAGCACTATCCCGATTATTATTATAAACAAGACAAAAAAGGGGGACATCTTTTTCATTACAGCCAGTATATCACATATTCTGCCCCAAAAACGGCGCTGTGTCATATTGAGATGCTATGATGGCATATATGTTTGACTTCATATTCTCGAAGATGTTTGATGGAATGATGGAAACACCCGGGGGAGGTCGATCGGCGACATGGAGGTTTTTTCTTATCACCCTTTTCGGCATTCTGGTGTTGGCTGTTGTGGTTTTGCCGCTGCTTCTGCGGATAGTTGACGGTGTGCTTGCGCCGGGGTATGTGTATACCAGAACGGCATTTATCGTACTGTGGATGTTGATCGGCCTTCGGTATTTTTTGCTGTCGCTGCGGACGCGCAAGATAGGCGATGCAATTGGTGTTGTCGCCGTGTTCGGTATAACAGTCGCGGTGGTGTATGTACTCGGAAGCGCGGCATAGGTGTTTCAATCCAGGCCTTTATTCAAGGAAAATTCGGATATTTCAGAAATGAACGCGATTACCCGTACCACCGTTCGCCGATTATCGTAAATAGTGCCATCCTGATGTAGACACCGTTCGCTGCCTGTGCGAAGTAGCGGGCCCTTGGATCTGTGTCCACTTCAGTGCTTATCTCATTCAGGCGGGGCAGTGGATGAAGTATAATGGCATCCTTTTTCATTGATGACGCTATTTCCGGTGTCAGAATGTAGGTGTCTTTTGCTCGTTCGTATTCCTGCAAATTGTCAAATCGTTCTTTTTGTATTCTTGTCATGTAACAGACATCGGCATCTTTAACAGCACGGGCAAGTGAGTTAGTTTCTGTGAATCGGGTATCCTTTTCTTTCAGAAAATTTCTCAGTGAATCTTTTATTCGTGAATTGTCCGGTGAGACGAAATTGAAACTGTTTCCCGGGAAATCCGCGAGTAGGTATACAAGAGATTCCGCCGTCCGTCCGCGCAGCAGGTCGCCGACCACTACTATATGCATATTCTCAGTTCTGCCGATGTCTTCGTGTATTGTGAAGAGGTCAAGCAGTGATTGTGTCGGATGTTGATCCGTTCCGTTACCCGCGTTTATCAGTGGTATTTTTGCAGTTTGTATTGCCTCATAGATTGAATTGTTGTCCGTATGTCTGAGAACGATAAAATTGCCGTAGAAATTTGAGACGGCTATTGAATCGGTCAATGACTCTCCTTTTGCCGCGGATGACATTGTTTTCGCGTTTTCCGTTGAGATACATCGCATGTTCAATTTATGCGCCGCATTCTCAAAGGAAAATCTTGTTCTTGTTGAGGGTTCATAAAAGAGGTTTATCGCTATCTTGTCTTTCAAAAAAGAAGGAGGTGCTACCTCCTCATTTTTATATTGTTTCGCTGTTGCAAATATTTTTTGAATAAATTGTTTATCAAACTGTCTCGTATGCAATATATGCTTTCTCGGATCTGTCGTGATTATTTTTTCCTTGACCTCCTTACTCACTTTTTACAGTATACTATAGACATTTTTTTCTTATGGTTCTATGTGGATTTTTGTTTTGCATACTGGTTTTGGGGCGGTATCCGACATTGGAGCCGTATGTTGATTCTTCGGGGATCGCGCTGCGCGACTAGATACCGTTTTTCTTATCTAAATAAAATATATTGCGGTATTCCGGGTGATTGATCGGTCGTTTCATCGGCAAGCACAGCGTTGACATGCGCCCGTGTTTTCGGTCCGAAGAATCCGCGCGCCGGGGTGATACTGTTCGTCTCCTGATACTGCCTAACCGCATCCTGCGTCAGGGCACCGAAGTAGGTGGTTTCAAATCCCGGAGATCCCGCCCGTCCCGGCTCATTAATTGTGTATCCCTTTCGGTTAAGGAATTGCTGGAGTGCCCTGACATCCTCACCGATACTGCCGATGGTGAGATTGCGGGTGAATGACGTTACCGTTGTTCCGGATGAACCCCGCTTTTCCCGTATCTCCAGTCGGGGCTCCTCGTGCTGCTGCCGTTGTGCTGCCAGCGGCGGTATTTCCTGCTGCTGTTGGCCCGGCTGTTGTTGTGCTGTCGGCAGCGGTATTTCCTGCTGCTGTTGACCCGGTTGTTTGTGTGTTGTCGGCAGCGGTATTTCCTGCTGCTGTTGACCCTGCTGTTTTTGTGCTGTCGGTAGCGTAATTGACTGAGAAAAGGTGTCCAAAACTATATCTGTTGTAGGCGACAGGGCAGTAATCGTATTACTCGAATCCTGCGTGTAGACCACCGTTGCCGAAGTGCCCGTCGGTATGCTTTCCGCCAAGGTAATATATATCTCACGTTCACAGTACTTCGTGTTGCCGGTGCCGTCGCAGGCATCAACATATACCGCGGTCGCCGCTATACTTCTTTCGTCACTCAGTTTCACAATGAAGTCGTCTGTAAAAAGTGTCCCATCGTGAAGCTGCTTGTTCAACCGCACCAGAACAGCAGCAGGGTCAGAAATATAGTGAGCGAATAAAACTTCGAGCGGTTCACTATAAATTAAATCCTTATACAGTTCCGTCAATTCGGCTAATGTGTCCCGGAGTATCTTCCCCCTGCCGTTGTTCGCTTTCAACTGCCCCTCCATTTCATCCCTAAGCTCTGGTGTGATAAGGTTAAAGATTTCATCGTTAACATTCACTATTTGATGAAGGTTGGGGCTCCAGTCCACCTGAAACTCATTAATATCCAATGTTGCCGTATTTCCGTACTTGTCTTTGACAGTAATGACGCAGCCGTTGTAGATCACACCGTCATACAGATAGTTAAACTTTACTTCCGTGTCCGTGTCCGGTTCCACAATCGTCGGAGCGAGTTCCAGATGACTGTCCTCGTAGGTGTTGCCGGAACTGCTCGTACAGTCACGACCGGTGTTGCCCGCTTTGGTGCTGTAGGTAACCCTCCCCCATTCGTTAGATCTGAACACATATACCGGATACAAGGTATCGCTCGGAGACGGTACCGGCGTTACCTCAGTTAGTATCGGCGGCGTCGTGTCCGATGAAATAACAGTATAGGTAATTCCCAATGGTTCGGAGGTATTTCCGTAGTAATCCCGCACGCTGAAAGAACAGGTTTTTACTCCGCTAACTCCTGCATAGTCTCCTGATGTTATCGGCAGATCACGCGCTTTTTCAAGGGTGACCGTATTTCCTCCATCTTTAACCCGTATAGACCCCCCCAGATCGAAAACAAACATACAGCCCCCCGGATCTGCCCGGGCGGCAACTAACACGCCACTTTCCGAGGAGTTAAAGGTATAGGTCGGCTCGGTCTTATCGTCTATAACCAGCGGTGAAACTTTTCCCGGAATAAGAGTCGGCGGTGTTGTGTCCGGAACATACTCAGCACAGGAGTTATCGAATTCCCGCCATACACCCGCATCGGTGCAGGTATACCCACAATTGCCCTGCCACCTTTTATTCGCATCGTCCGGATTTATACACACCCCCTGCATGGTATTACCCGGAGAAACAGTAAAGTTCAGAGAACAGTTCTTTATCGTTTCCGGAACACAATTCTTCCTCTCCCGCCGGCATGAGTTGGAACGCACCCTCCAGGTACTGTCGCCGCAGTAGTAGGTACACTCCCCAATCAGTCCGGAACCACATGTTCCGTCTTTTGACTCTCCCGATCTGGCTAAGGGAAGGCTGCACTCCTCGTCTTTTGCACCCTTCACCCCCGCTGAGCAGCCGTCTTTCTCCATATGGCAGAGTATTGTCCCCCGAATAGAGTTTGATTCTTTTTCGCAGGTCCAGGAATAATGATTCAGATTCGTAAAATCACTGCCTTCCGTCAGCTTGCCGTTTATACAGGCATCCTTTGCAACGCCGCATTCAAGAGGGCGCGGAGCATTCGCATCATCGCCGCCGGTAAATAGCAAATATCGAATGTCAAAGTGGGCTACGCCGACACCCGATACTGATTTCAAATCATACTGAATTGTTTGTGCATTGGCACCTGTGTAAAATACATACACCTCCGCCCCTGAAGGAAAGGGGCTCACCAGGTGTATGACAATCTCTCTAGTCGCCGTCTCGGTGGTTGTCGCGATATCAACGGAGGCAATCTCCCCTTTCCATCCCCCGTCGGCACCGACACGCAGGTCATTCCGCAGAATGTTGGCATGATAGTTTTCAACATAGACCGGTCGATCAAAAGTGATCGTCACCGATCGTTCCGTGTAAGTCCCCGCCGCCGGCCGAGGAGCACCCGACGGTGCGTTTTCATTGACGAAGATTTCCTGACCGTGCGCCGGAACAGCCCATGCGAGCAGAATAACCGCCATCAGAAAAATCATTCCGATGGGTATACGCATTGCAAGCTGACAGGGATTCATTAACACCAATATACCACACGCTCAACAATGCCGAAAAGGAAGTGGAAAACAAAAAAGGTGCCATATATACATAGAGAAAAACTCCGCATACGCGGAGTTTGTCTCGTTCAGCAATTCGTTTGCCGAAGTAGTGCTTAGTCAGTGAAGTTGCAGGAACCGCCATCCTCTGCAATCTGCAGTTTCACCGGATCCGACCACGGACCAAGGGTGATGTTTGAGGTTGCGCCCGCATGCGGTGCTTGTACCGCCCTGACATAGAAGGTGATGTAACTGTCATCTTTGGGCATAAGCCGCCATACTCTCATCGGCCAGCAGAAACCGCTGGTGGTAACGGAGAATGTCGTGTCATCGTTGCCTTCCATTAAGTAGTATGTCTCTCTATTCAGCACACTGTCGGTTCCCTGCTGATTCTGCATGAGAAAGGCAACCCGGTATCCGGTGGCACCGGTAACAGAATTCCACTTCAGAAGCTGACCGCCGTTATGCATCTTGTTAAGATCACTGTCCGGATTCTTATGCTTGAACGCTCCGACAGTCTGTCCGAGGGGGTTTGCGCCGAACGCCGTCTGCGCTGTGAATGCGATACCGAATACCGAAACAGCAACGAAACAGATTGCGAGAAACAGACCGCCCAGTGTATATGTCTTATTCATATCTTTTATGTGTTAGATTAAGAAAGTAATAAATTTTAGTTACAAAATTCGGCATGTTCCCCTTTTTTATAACTCTGCATGTAGTATACCTGATACGCCATTACCATCGGTAAGGTTATACACAGCCCTTTCTTTCAGTGTATCAAACTATCCTTTAATTGCATGTCAAGTCCGGAAATATCCGCTTAGTATTCAAGCTATTATCGTCAAGAACAAAAGGGTTTTGTGCAACACACTCACATCGCTACCATGTCAACAGACAGTGGTGCGCTGATCTGCTGTGTAAGGTATATAGGCGGTGAACAACGGTACGGCGGAGTATGCACCAAAGAACACCCCGCACGGATGTGCGGGGTGTTCTCGGTCAGTGTTTCCGTATTCGTACCGGCGGTTACACTGTCTGACGATCGGCGATTATCTGATTGATTATCTCAATAAGTGCGAAAATAACCTGTTTCAGAAGCGCGATATAGTCATTGTAGAGCGAACTGTAGAGCTCGGGTGTGAGCACTCCCGTTATCGGAAGACCCTTTGACTCCTCATAGCACATAATCGCCCGGTGTGTCAGCGCACCGAAACGGTCCACTTCCTCCCCGTCTGAGCCGGCACCGTCTGTCGCAACCGGACATACTGTCTGGTTGAGCAGCTTCTGCGCCGATCGGATCTCGTCGGATGAATCGCCCAGGCGGTATGTCTGCACTATATTCCCATGAACATCGTCAATGATGGACGGCAGGGTGATATCGTTAAAAGATACCGGATTCTTCTGCTGTTCGGGAAGCAGCGAAGGCGCTTCCGTAAAAGATACCGGATCCTTCTGCTGTTCGGGAAGCAGCGAAGGCGCTTCCGTTGCAAGCACGCCGGACCATCCGCCGCCGCCGCTTCGGCCTCTTGTTTTCTTCTTTTTATTTCCTGTTCCATCGTTGCTGGTATCGTCGGCAGTATCATCAGATCCACCGTTGTCAGTACCGGTATCGTCGGTGACAGTGTGGTCATCATTCTCGCCGTTCTGCCCGTCATTCTCCCGCTGATTGTTCAGGGGGGTTGACGGAGGCTGCGCCGATTGTTCGGGCTGGGGAGATGCAGCGACTTCAACTGTTTGCTCCGCCGTGCCGGTGTTCCCTGCCGCATCCGTCGCGGTGTAGGTGATGATGTAGGTACCGGGGATGGAAGTGTCCGCTGTGCCGGCAACTATCACGGTCTCTCCGCCGTTTGCGGTTGCAGTCAAATCAATATCAGTAATGCTGCTTCCCTCTTCAACTTCAATAACAGCGTCACCGTTCAGCGTAACAAGCGGTGCAACCGTGTCCCTAGTGAAGGAATCTGAAGTCACATGGGTGTTGTTGTTCGCCTGATCTGTCGCCCGCACACATACTTTGTAGGCAGCATCTGCCACGGGAACATCAACAGTCTGAGGAATATCGGTGTTGAAGCCGGTTGTGGTGTCGTTACAGACCGCAGTATCGGCAATGAGCGCGTAGGTAAGAGTGACTGATCCGCCGTCATCTGTTGCGACCGGTTCGATGATCAGATCAACGGATGTCTTTGTCTCCTCTGTGTTCAGGTATCCATCGGTAAGCACTGAGGTGAACGAGGGAGCGCTGACAGTCGGCGCAATGGTGTCGGCAACAGGAATTACCGTCACTGTTCTTTCCTTTGTCGCTCTGTTTCCTGCCGCGTCTGTTGCGGTGTAGGTGATGGTGTACTGACCTGCAGTGTCTGTGTCTATTGTCTCCGGTGAGGCAGTGACAGTCACTCCTGGCTCAGATGCTGCTCCCGGGTCAGTGTAGGTGTCTCCTACGGTGAGAAGGAGAGGGTTGTTACCGGTAAGGGTGATGACCGGTGCAGTAGTGTCTATCGTTATTGAACTGTCGGTTTCCTCTGATGGGTCAAATGTATTTTCCGCCATATCAGTGAAAACACCGATGTCGTAGGTGACTGCTCCATCGGGAGTATCCGTAGTTACCGTGTAGGTTGCAGTGTAGGTGTTTCCGTTTGCGCCTACTTCAGCGTCGTTACCCGCTATCTGTACCGTCGGGGCCTGGCTGAGGGTCTCTGAGACCGTGAAGGTGAGGGTGAGCCTGTCTCCTTCTTTTGCGTAGGCATTGTCGGTATTTGATGTTGCGAGTGTCGGGGTTTCCGTCAGATACGGTGCAACCATGTCACTGATGAAGGAATCTGAAGTCACATGGGTGTTGTTGTTCGCCTGATCTGTCGCCCGCACACATACTTTGTAGGCAGCATCTGCCACGGGAACATCAACAGTCTGAGGAATATCGGTGTTGAAGCCGGTTGTGGTGTCGTTACAGACCGCAGTATCGGCAATGAGCGCGTAGGTAAGAGTGACTGATCCGCCGTCATCTGTTGCGACCGGTTCGATGATCAGATCAA
Organism: Minisyncoccota bacterium; assembly: GCA_965222235.1. Classification (GTDB taxonomy): domain Bacteria; phylum Patescibacteriota; class Minisyncoccia; order Phycocordibacterales; family JABAAK01; genus JAPPJI01. Next base: position 366,754 of record OZ244939.1, read on the forward strand.
CGGATGTCTTTGTCTCCTCTGTGTTCAGGTATCCATCGGTAAGCACTGAGGTGAACGAGGGAGCGCTGACAGTCGGCGCAATGGTGTCGGCAACAGGAATTACCGTCACTGTTCTTTCCTTTGTCGCTCTGTTTCCTGCCGCGTCTGTTGCGGTGTAGGTGATGGTGTACTGACCTGCAGTGTCTGTGTCTATTGTCTCCGGTGAGGCAGTGACAGTCACTCCTGGCTCAGATGCTGCTCCCGGGTCAGTGTAGGTGTCTCCTACGGTGAGAAGGAGAGGGTTGTTACCGGTAAGGGTGATGACCGGGGGTGTGGTGTCAACGAAGATATTAGTGTTTGTGTTCGCGCTAGGGTTAATGACATTGCCAAAGTATGAGATCTCCCCTATATCGTAGGTAACTTCTCCGTTGGGAGTATTCTCAGTCACCATGTAGGTTGCTGTATAGATGGTTCTGCCGCTTTCGGTTACTTCACCTACTTCTACTGCAGCGTCGTTACCCGCTATCTGTACCGTCGGGATCCGGTTGGGGTCCGCCCAAAAGACGGTGAAGGTCAGGGTCAGAGTATCTCCTTCTTTAGCCTGATGGGACACGAGATTATTTGAGGTAAATTCTATGTCTGTAAAGAACTCTATTACTGTGACAGTTCGTTTTTCCCTTACCTGATTACCTGCCTCGTCATCCGCTACATATGAAATGGTGTATTTACCTGCGGTGTCTGTGTCAACCGTTCCTGTTGGTGTGACGGTCTCTCCTGTGTCAGCAGTTGCTCCCGGGTCAGTGTAGGTGTCTCCCACATCGAGAAAGAGGATCTTGCTACCCTTGAGTGTGATGACCGGTGCAGTTGTGTCAACGACGATACTGCTTGTTACCGGAGAGGGATTAGTGGTTCTGCCGATAATGTCTGTGAACTCTCCGATGTCGTAGATAACCGGTCCCTCGGGAGTATCCGAAGCCACCGTGTAGACTACGGTGTAAACTCCGTTGTCGCTTGCATCCTCAATCTCCGTGTAGGCTGCGTGCTCTGCGTGGGCTCCGCTGTTTCTTGACGATACTATTTTCTTGCCCGCTATGGTAACAGTTGGTGCCGTTACGAGTTCCGCGGAGGGGACGAAGGTCAGGGCCAGAACATCTCTTTCCTTTGCAAAAACAGGGCTGGGGTTACCTGTGGTGAGGACCTCTAAAGAGAGTGAGAGGGGCTTGGCGTATACATTTCTCAATACCGCGACTCTGTTGCCTTCGTTGCCTACCATGTTTCCCGCAACATCCCTGATCTGGAAGTCAGCTCGAACGGCCGAAATTGAAGCTCTTGAGCAGTAAGCTTCATGGTCAATGAATTGGTAGTACCGGAGATAGGGACCGACTCCTCTGAAATCGGTAGATGTGATGGTGGCGGTTACAGATGCCTCTTCCTTGGTGGTTGAAAAAGAGGCGGAATTTATTGTAAGCCTGTTGCGACCCTTCTTCATTATAAATCCTCCGGTTTCATATGTATTACCTGCCGGACAGGTAGCTATTTCTGATATAGGGGTGTTCTCGGTTCCTGCCGCATCAAACCATACAGGTTCGTCGAAAGTGATCGTTATTGTTGCCGTGTCGTCATTAATGACATATTTTGCTGAGGTGATACGCGGTGGTAAGGTGTCGTCCACCAGAAGGACCTGCACTCTGACCGTTCGTGTCGTTGTGTCGATGTTCCCTGCCGCGTCTGTCGCGGTGTAGGTAATGGTGTAGTCACCTGCAGTGTCTGTGTCAACCGTTCCTGTTGGTGTGACCTCTACTCCTTCGGTAGCAGTTGCTCCCGGGTCAGTGTAGGTGTCGCCCACAGTGAGAAGGAGAGGGTTGTCTCCGGTAAGGGTGATGACCGGTGCAGTGGTGTCTATCATTATTGAATTGTCGGTTTCCTCAAATGGGTCAGCAGTGTTGTCCGCCATATCAGTGAGGATGCCGATGTTGTATGTGACTGCTCCATCGGGAGTATCCGTAGTTACCATGTAGGTTGCGGTGTAGGTGTTTCCGTTTGGGGTTACTTCAGTGCTGTTACCCGCTATCTGCACCGTCGGGGTCTGGCTGAGGGTCTCTGAGGTCATGAAGGTGAGGGTTAGGGTGTCTCCTGCTTTTGCGTAGGCACTGTTGGCATTTGATGAGGTGATGTCCTGTGTGATGATGGTCGGTACAGTGGCGTCTGTGGTGGTTACCTCTGCTGCTCTACGTGTTGAGACAACCTTGCCTCTTGCCATGTTTTCCGCAACATCCCTGATCTGGAAGTCAGCTTCTTCAAGTAGGTTAAAATCTCCTGAAGAACAGTAGGCTACCTGGTTAGTGAAGGGATAGTATTCAAGTCGGGGAGAGCTGGTTCCGAAACTGGCAGCTGTGATGGTGACGGTTACGGATGCTCCTTCCTCTGTGGTTGGAAGAGAGACGGAATTTATTGCAAGCCTGCGCCCTCTCACCCTCAGTTCAAATCCTCCGGTTTCCTCTGATCTACCACCCTCCGTACAGGTAAATTCTTCTGATATAAGATTATTATCGGTTTCTGCCGCATCAAACCATACCGGTTCGTTGAAGGTGACCGTTATTGTTTCCGTGTTATCGTCATTAGTAACATATGTGGCTGCAGTGAGATACGGTCGTGTGGTGTCACTCGTGGCAAATATGGAGGTTGTCGTCGCTATCGTTACGGTGATACATGCAAGAATAGCCGCACCTATGTACAGCCTTGTTTTTATAGTGTTTTTTGTGTTATTCATGGTGTTTTTGTTGGTGTCATCACGGTATATTAATTGGCAGGATTGACGCTTTTTCATACACAATATATGCTAAAACCCTGTATATACAAGGTTTTCTAATGAAAATAGAGGTATGGTTTACGGTATTCAGTGTTTCTCCTGCACGTGAAAAATTGGTAATGTCACATACATTCAACTGATGCTATAGTAGCATATATAGTATATTTTGTCAATAAATCATCGCCTAAGTTCAAACAAATAATAGAACACTTGTCATATATACAGCAGGTAACACTGGGAAGCATTCCTGCTTCCTCTGCGGTGAATTGTGTATACCGTCAGGCAGGAGGAAGGCGGAGCATATTGTCTCTTTTTTAAAGTATTTTTAACTTCAACGCTATGCGCAAACACCACCTGAACAACACAAAAGCGGGGATTCTGCTTCAAATAATCGGAGCTCAACCCTGAAATTGACTATGTGTTACACTGTACGGTAATGTATCGGACACGCCGGGTAAGATATCACAAAATATTCCGCCATACCCCGTATTTGTACTTACTGATAGCACTGTGCATCAGTATCAGCACACCGCTTGCCGCTATTTCAGAACAGGAGATAGGTGCGAATCCGCCTATGACACTCACGGGAATATTGAGTTTAGAGAATACGAATATTGACACACTCATATATGACGCTGACACGCGTACCGGCGCCATTCTGCACGATGCTTTTTTCACTCTTAATGACACACTATATACCATCAGCCGCATAGAAGTAACGCCCGACAGATTTTCCCTGCAGATAAAACAAGACGGTCAGGAGACGGATGAAGCAGCCGTCCTCGCCGATCGATATATTGTATTTAAAAAAGAATTCTCCGTCATAGGATACATTGACGCGAACATGGTCGCTCCGCATACTGCACATCCTGATATGGCATCAATACCGCTTGCCGCCGGGAACGGTCTGCAAAAAGACGATTTTCTCTCGGATCGCACGTTTGAAATAACAACCGTTAAGCCGATTGTGAACAGATATCCGGAAGAACTGCAGCCGCTGCCGGATATAACGCGGCGCCTTGCGGACGGACCGATCACCCTGCACCTCACGGAATACTACAAAGATCCGGAAGGTACGCAACTCTCATTCCGCTCGTCTCTTGACGGTCCGTGCTGTGTGGCGCACCACAGCATACAGGGAAACGTTCTCACTCTCACGCCGATTGGCGCGGGTGCAACGACAATTGAAGTGGAAGTGTACGACACCCCGGGATATTTGGAAACGGGGAGTATAGAGATTGAAATACTGCCGGGCGATTCACCGGCGGCAAAAGACAGTAATCCGCCGATTATCACAAACGAAAAAACTATTGAGGTATCCTCGGCCATAACACCCGCTGTAACAGTCACCGTTGATCATCAGGCGTATGCCGGAGAAAATTTGCAGGTCATTTTTGACGGTTCCGATGCCTGCAAACAGCTCTCCTCCGATACTGTTGAGGGCACAAGCATTGATACAAGGCCGGCGAGAGCGATATACAGCGGGATTCTTACCGGCGGCACACAAACAACTCCCGCCGCTTACGGCTATCGGGAATCGGAACACATCGGAGATCTCACACCGGCGACGGTTGAAATGAACGGTGTTGTGTATCGCATAACAGAACTGCTGTACGACACTAATCGGATAACACTGCGCACGGAGGAAGATGCGGAGGAGTCAGAGACAGCGGAAACCGAGACAGCAAAGAAATATCCCGCTTTATCCGATCACTATCTGATATTTAAAAATAACAATGAAACCCTGATCGGATATGCTGTTATAGAAACTTCTGCGGAAAACGGGGAGGCATTCAGTGTGCCGCTTGAGAGCGCGTCACCGCTGCGCAATCAACGATGGTTTGACGGCACGGCACACACCGCCGTTGAACTCACCGCGAACAAACCCGGAGGCATGCGCGTCATTCCGCCGCAAACCTACACCGCGACAATTATCGGCCCGCCGGGAATCTACAGCGGCTGCACTCTCACGGTGGAAAACCGTGCCGGTCATCGGGCGAAAAAGCCGGTGCCGCTCTCTACATTCACTGTTCTGCGAAGTGAAGAAGAGAAAGAAGCGGAACTGCGCCGACGGTACCCGAATGCATACGCACCGTTTGTTCCGGAACAGCAGACACCGAAAAAACAGTATTCCCTGTTCATCGCACATGAAGAGAAAGAAGACGCGAAAAAATTGCTGCTGATAGGAAAATTAGCATTGCGGTTGGCAGGTCCGGATATCAGCACCAGCAGCGTGCAAAAAGTTAATCTCGGCAGGAGATCAAACATTCCGGAAGTCCGCGACCTGCAGGTGTTCCTCAATCTCGCCGACTACACCGTGGCGCAAACCGGATGGGGATCCCGCGGCATGGAAACAGAATATTTCGGACCGGCGACGGAAAGAGCGACAAAAGCGTTTCAAAAAGAAAATGGCATACAAGTCACCGGCGATTTAGATCAGGAAACTAAAACTACGATACGCAATGCTGTTCTCATTAAAATAACAGAGTTTCTGAGCGACTGGCAATAACAGATGCCTACTGTTTCTCATTAAGGAACGCGATATCCCGTTCAAACTTCCGCGCGCTGGAAACAACAGCTCTGCAATAGTTCAACGCCACCCGGGAATCCCACCAACTTCCCGCATAGTAGCGCCGCGCCGCCCTGCATTCATCTGTAGCGGCGCCGAGGTGCTGCACATACAGCGCGGAAGCGAAGAATGCATCCCGCGGATTCCACGGATCAGACGGCATGTCCGATTTTGTCATCCTCCGCACAACATCCCGCCGGCTGTCATAACGCCACGGTCCCGAATAGAAATTAAGCTGATTAATTGCGTTGCGCGTCGCCGGACCGACACTGCCGGTACCGCGGGTGTATCCGTACTGCCGCAGTATTCGTTTTGAATATTTATTCTGAAATGTAATAACCGCCTTACCGACCGCGTGTGTGTACTGATCCGTCTCATTACCGGGACTTCCCGGACCGCTCTTTGCGACAGTAAAACCGTTTCTGTTGAGAAATTCCTGCAGCCGCCGCACATCGGAACCGTCGCTGCCGACCGACAGCCGTTTGTTCGTTCGAATAACGCCGGTAGTTGGCATGCATGTATTTGTCTTTTCGTTCAGTAAACCGCCGAGACATACCCATGTTGAAGGAATAAACTGCGCCGGACCCATTGCGCCGCCCCAACCGAACCCGGGACTTTTGGAAACCGGCATATCTTCGGCGATGTAGCCGAGCGTTTCAATGATAAAAGGAAATACCGGAAAATCCCGCGTCGGATGCATGGGCGCCGTCAGATATGTTGCCGATCCGATATTGTGACCGAGCCGTGATTCGGTCCTGATGAGTCCGAGAAGAAACGCCGGCCGTACGCCGGTTATCTCCGATACCTGCTCCGCATATCGCAGTGCCTGTTCAAACGAAAGTGCAACGCCGCCCCGTACGCCGAAAATCTTGTTTCGGATCGCTGCCGCCCTGTTCTCATACGAACCCGTCTGCTGCATCTCTTTTTCCGGTGAAGAAATATAGCTGAGGAGTGATCGCTTTTCTTCAATATATTCTTCAAGCTGCTCAATAAGGGCGTACTGCTGACGAACATAGCGCTCCCGCTCTCCTTTTTTATTTTCCAAAGAAACACTGTGTGCCTCAAGCCGCTCTCTCAGCGCATCTGATTCCGTCGTCTGCAATGGATGCCGCAAAACACCCGCCTCCCGTTCCGCATCCGCAATTTCACCGTTCAAATCACTTATGCTGTTGTTGTTTGAAGAAAAATTCAAAAGCAACGCCTCAATCTCCCGATCAATAAGACGGAGTGTGTGCTGCGCACGACTCCTTTCCTGCATCGCATCCGCCAAAAGCTTTTCCGCTTCCCCGATTCTTTTTTCGCAATCCTCAAGCGCCTTCTCCAAAATTTCCCTGTCAACACTAAGATTGGTAAAACAGCCTTCTCCCTCCGCATGTGCCGGCACAGTGCCCCCCGATACGGACAAAAACAGGCTTCCGAGGATGAATACATACAACCATGCCCCTTTCATTTCGCGACGCACAACACGAAAACACACAGCAATCATTGGCACCAGTATACCACAACCATCTTTTTGTTCCCTCATTCGCGACCGTGATCAGCGACGGCACTCGGATTGTTGAGATCAAAAGAGCCCCCCATGTCTCGCCCGTGGGTGCCGCCGCCGAACGGCAGAAAATACGTATGAGTGGTCACACCACCCTGCTACCCACAAAAAAAGCCCCGGTACTTCAGGGCTTTTTTCGGATATCTTGTGTGATATCTTGATACAAACTGATTCGGTTATTTCTCTGCCTTATTGATCACTGAATACACACGCTCCGGTATCCAGTTTTACAGACTCACTCCATGTACCCAAGTCATCTCTTACTTGCACCCCTCTTGCATCCTCGTCAGTACCATTTACGCCATTGTGACGATACGGTCTGACACGGAAATAAACATCCTTGGCTTCGCCGTACGGATAGTACCAATTTCTCATTATCCAGCAGTAGTCCCAACGACTTGACCACGATGCCCGGTCGGCTCCCGCCTGTCTGGTGTACGCCAAATCGTCATAATCATCTCCTTCAAAATAGCTAACAATACGATACCCGTCAGCTTGAGGATGCTTATCCCAACTGATAGTTAGGCCGCCGTTGTGAGTGAAGTTTGTTACCGGTGCAAGATATCCTCCGGCGAATACATGTTGCGCCAAAAACATCATACTCACAAGTGCAAAAGCGATAAGGCCGATTGTTAGTAACAACCCCCCTGATGTATGTAATGCGTTATTCATATTTTTTAATCATTTGACTGTTGATAATTTTTACCACACGAAAAATTTTCTTCTGTTCCTGTGGTCTAATGCATAGTATGACATATATTTAGATATTCATTACCGGGTGCGGATTTAAACCACGTAGCATCTTCATTTAAAACTGTGTTCAAAACAGATATTGGAATTTGATTTACAGAAAATGCGATACAGGTACAGGTGCGCAAACGGATATTCAGTCAGCGGCGGCGTCTCAGATCCGAACTACTTCCCCAGATTAACGGACACCCCGCCGAAATCTTCCATGATCCAGTCAAACTCCTCCCTTGAAAAGTCCGGCCACAGGGTTTTGGTAAAGTAAAGCTCCGCATACGCCGCTTCCCACAGCAGAAAATTTGACAGCCGTCTCGCGTTCCCGGTTCGGATAATCAGATGGGGGTACGGCATGCCCTTCGTGCTCAGCACATCGCGGAACATGTCCTCATCAGCCGGTTTTCCCGCGGCGATAAGTATATTGGCGGCGCGCACAATATCCCACCGCGCACCGTACGAAAAAAGAATCCACAGCCGCAGACCCCGGTTCCGGCTCGTTTTCTCCCTGATTCTCTCCAGCGTTTTCCGGGCATGCGCGGGACATCGTTCAATATCCCCGATCGGCAGCACCCGCACATCCTCCCCGACGCGCAGATCCTCCGACAGTAACTTGAATACCGCATTGATATCATCCGAGCCCCGGTTCCAATTCTCCGTGGAAAAGGCGTAGACCGCAACATCGGTAATCCGGTGCTTCCGCGCCCAGGATACGACATCAAAGAGCTTTGCAAGTCCCTCGGCATACCCTTCCTGCAGCGACACGCCGCGCCCCTTCGCCCACCGCCGATTGCCGTCAACGATAAGACCGAGACAGAAGGTGTGTGTATGCTCCATATATATAGCGTCTGCTGCTGCCGGACCAGGGCTCGAACCTGGATTAACGGGACCAAAACCCGTCGTCCTACCAATTAGACGATCCGGCATGGCGAAACGGAGACAGTGTACCACACCCCCCGCATCACCCCCAGACAAAACGACTCCCGACAGACACACCGAACCGACGCGCAAAACCCGCCGGTACCTCAAGCACATACCGCGCGGGAAACGGAGAAGTGAATGTCCCGGGAAATGATTCGGGAGAAACATCCTCCGCCAGATGCACTACCTGTTTCCCGGCATCAAGCCATAAGATATCAATTGAAAAATACATATCTTTCATCCAGATGGAGTGCGGACCGTCATGCGGAAATACAAACAGCATGCCGCATGTGTCACACAGCGATTCCCGGTGCGACAGACCGAGCGTGCGCTCCTCGGGAGTCAGCGATATATCCGCGTGTATGGCGATATCACCAAAAAAAATCTCAACCCGGGAATCGTGCGGCAACCGGAACATGACCGCGACAATCAGCAGAAGGGCGAAAAGGATGAGCGGAAGAACACGGACTGTCATACCGTGCCGGCACGCTGCGCAAGCGACAGCGCGCATGAATTGATGCAGTACCGCTGACCCGTGGGTGTCCCCGGCGCGTCATCAAATACATGACCCAGATGCGCGCCGCACGCGCCGCAGGACACCTCGGTCCGGCGCATACCGGCGGAATCGTCCTGTTTCAGGGACACCGATCCGTCTTTGACGGCTGTGTAGAAACTGGGCCAACCGGAGTGTGAATCAAATTTCGCGGACGAATCAAACAGCGGCGAATTACAGACAATGCAGTGATACATTCCGTCATCTTTTGTTTTGTAATACGCACCGGTGTACGGCGGCTCGGTGGCCCTCTCCTGCGTCACCCGATACGCCTGTTCGGACAGCTGCTCGCGTAAATTTTCATTCATATATACACCACTATGCCACGGAAGAAGTGCTTTGTTTCCGAAGATACTGCTGATGGTATTCCTCCGCCGCAAAGAACGGGGATGCCGGAACGATATCCGTCACAATCGGATCGTCGTGCATGCCCGATTCCTCAAGCAGCCGCCTGGACGCGAGAGCGGCCTCCCGCTGCGGCTCGGTGTGATAGAAAATGACGGAGCGGTACTGCTCTCCCGCATCAGGTCCCTGGCGGTTCGGCGTCGTGGGGTCATGCATGTCCCAGAACACCCGCAGCAATTCGTCATATGAAACGACATCGGAATCATACATCACCTCAACCGCCTCGCGATGCCCCGTGCCGCCGGCGCATACCCGCTCGTAGCTCGGACTGTCAACAGTACCGCCGGTGTACCCCGCCCGGGTCCGTATGACACCGGGGGTGTTCATAAAGGTGTCCTCAACACCCCAAAAACAGCCGGCGGCAAATGTCGCTTTTTCTTCCATATATATGCAGTATAGACAACAAAAAGGACTGTGCGGCAGATATCGCACAGTCCCTGTGTATTTCAGCGGCTCGGTTTTTTCGGATGCAGGTTCCGATGGCCGGTCTGCTGGTATGTTCGTTGTCGTCGCTCTTAGTGACCCGGTCTTTTCGGGTGCAGATTCCGATGCCCGGTTTGCCGTTGTGTTCGCCGTCGTTGCTTTTTTTTACGAATCACTTTTGAGCTGCGGGCGAACGCATGGTGTTCGCACAACACCCGGACATGGTGGGGCCAACAGGTGTTCCGGTCATACCCCTTTTCCGGAAATACAAAAAATGCGGTCTCTCCCCCTCCCCTCTGTTTGCCGCGCTCGGAATGCAGAACCCATTCCAAAAAATCAAACGGCAGGTTCTTCCAGGAAAACAGGACCGGAAGCCGGACAGTGCGCATGGTTTTCTTCTCACAGCCCGGATGGTCGCAGCGGAATGTGCAGGAGAACAGCACGGGAAAACCATTCCCCTCATCAAACGATACAACTCTCATTCGCCTCTCCCCTTGGTATGAAGTTGAGTCTGCCTCCAGTATACCAAAATTCCGGACAATTCGGTAGGTGGTCTTAATGGTTCAATACATTTGCACATGAGTGTACCACATCTATGGGTTTCTTAAGGTCAATGCCGAAATGCGGTCTCTCATGGTTGTAATGATGGAGGTATTGGGCGTATTGTTCTCTGAGATCGTCATATTCTTTGAAAGGAGCCTTGTAGTAGATGAACTCCTCCTCATCAGTCCTGAACGATCGTTCAATGACGGCATTCTCGTTAGGACTTGATTTGTGAATATAGTGGTGTTTTGTACAGAGAGCAGTTACATGGGTATGGAATCTTTTTTGAAATTCAAGACCGTTATCCGTTTGGATGAATACTGTTCTGAAGGGTAGACGGTTCACTATTTCCGTCATAGCTGAAATGGCATTATTCTGATTCAGATCATTGTATATGACGGCATCCTTGTATCGGGAGTAAATGTCTATGATGGCATACTCGAAACAGGTCCAGGGCAATCCTGTCAATTCAGGGGTGAGGTACTTCACATCCATCTGGAGGTAGCCGACGGTTTCAGCGTTCTTTGCGTGCATATGTACTGTATTCTGACACAAGGGACGACGATGTCGCTTCTTCTGTCGTATGTAGCCACGGGCTATCAGGAACCGTTTCACCGTACTTACTGATACCGCTATACCGGTTTCCTCCCTGAGTTTCTCGGCACACCATCCCCGTTTCTGCCTCATTGCCGCAATGACTACTCTTTCCTCCCCGGAGAGTGCCGGTTCCCTCAGTCTCTTCGGTCTCGTGCTCTTCCGCTGCAGTCCCCGCATGACATACCGCGGTTCCCCGTAGGGATACGGTGACCGTGCCCGTCTCAGCCACCGGGATACCGTGGTTCTGTGGATACCGAGCAGTTCAGCAGTATGCTGTATATCTCTTGTTTCTTTGTATATTTGAATGATTTTCTTGGGATGTTGTCTCATACATCTGCAGTATCGCTGCTATGTGCAAATGTATTGAACCATTAAGGGTGGTGCAAGAAAAGTGCCGCACACAGTACTGTGCACGGCATCTATATACCCCGAATGTATCAGCGGTGCTCGGCGCAATAGGCGCTGACACCGTCAGGAAAATAGTGCACATCCGTGGCGAAAAGGTAGAAGGGGTTCCTGCCGCCGGCAAAAACCTTCTGCCAATAGAAGAATGGCATGCGGGGTTTTGAGACACTTGTCCGCATCCTGCCGGTTTCGCGGTCATAGTGATATCGGACAGTTTTCCGTGTTGCTGTCTTGCCGCAGCCGTTGTGGTCGCACTTACAGCGGATTTCCTTCCGTCCGTCGGGCAGTGTCCGCACTGATACCGTCATTGCCTCCTCCGTCGGTTGTGAAAAACCTAACCTAATATATATTGTACAATATAATAAAATATTGTCAATGCTCTCCTGTAATGTGCAAGGACATATTGCACCCCCAGCGGTAACATATCCAGTAATGACGATATATATGCCCCAAACATCACAAGAAGAACGATGGCGGTGGATCCGCCCCATTATCACGAATGAGCTGACCTACGATCAGGTGCTGCGCATGTGTCCGCACAGTAGGAGAACTCTGAAATATTGGGTTTCCCGTTATCGTGATGAGGGAGAGGGTGGATTGGTGCCGCGCAGCACCAGACCGAAGCGGAGTCCGGAAAGGACTTCCGAAAAGGTGCGGAAACAAGTCATCAGAAAAAGAAAGGAAACAGGATTCTGCGCGAAGAAACTGCACTGGCGTCTGGAAAAGGAAGGACTGTCAGTGCCGGTGCGAACCATCGGGAAGATACTGAATGATGAGGGATTGGCCAGAACCTACCGAAAAAGAAAAACACGGTACACCTACCTGCCACGGGTATGGATGCCGGGAGATATGGTGGAGATTGATGTGAAGCATGTCCCCCAAAAGATTGAAAACAGAAGGTATTTCCAGTACACCGCCGTTGACCTGGGAAGTAGGTGGCGGCTGCTTGATGTCTTTGAGGAACAGTCATCACGGAACTCCGTCCGGTTCCTTGACCTGTTCAGAACAGTGTTTCCTGTACCGGTTATCAGTGTGAAAACAGACAATCACAGCACCTTCACCAATTACTATGTCGGTTCAAACAAACGATCCGATATGACCGTGAAAACACTCCACCAGCCGGATGTCTACTGTAGAGAGAATACCATCATCCACTATCTCATTGACCCCGGGAAACCGACTCAGAACGGCACCGTTGAACGAAGTCACCGCGAGGACAATGAGAAGTTCTACCGAAAAAACACCTTCTCTGATTTCTCCGATCTGCAGAAAAAACTCCGTGTCTGGAACGACACCTACAACGACCTTGAGCACTGCTCCTTAAACGGAAAAACTCCCAATGAAATGCTACAATTATTGCAACCGCAAGGGGTGCAATATGTCCTTGCCTAAAACACTTTCGGTTACCGCCGTGTGCCGCTGAAGGTAAGCCGCTCCTGGGGATGCAGGTCGCGGCGGCGGAGAAATACCGCCTTGACGATCTCAATAATTACCACATGGAATAGCGCGCTGACGGGGATAATCCAGTACACCCACACCGGCAGCGGCACGAGCGACAGGGCCTGCGTGAGCGGCGGCACCATGAACGCCAGAATTAAAATAACAATACTTACCGCCACCGCCACCGTCAACCAGCGGTTGCTGAACGGGTTGGTGGTAAACACGCTCTTGCCCAACTGGCGGAGCGAGAAGGCGAGAAAAATGGAATCAACGGACACGGCGATAAACATAACGGTCTGCAGCTGCTCCTGAGTCAATGAGGTGAATGAGGAGAGCAGTCCGTAAATGACCAGCAGAAACGCGCCCGTAAACATCGCGAGCACGATGATGCCGGTCTGCACATCCCGCCCGATGATGCTGTCCCCCTTCTCCCGGCGCATGTACCGCACGTTATCACCCCGCTCAAATGCGAATGCAAACGCGATAAATGCTTCCTCAACGATATTCGCCCAGAGAATCTGCACCGGCGTGATTGGCAGCGCCGCGGACATCAGAAGACCGCCGGCAACGAGAATCGCCTCGCTGAACGAGGTGGAAAACAGATATATCACAATCTTCTTCAGATTCTGAATGATCTTCCTGCCTTCAATGATGGACGCAGTGATGGTTGAAAATGAATCTTTCAGAAGAATCAAATCGGATGATTCCTTCGCGACATCGGTGCCGGAAGCGACCGCAATGCCGATAGAGGCGTGGTGCAGCGCCGGCGCGTCGTTCACACCGTCGCCGGTCATGGCGACCACCTCCCCGTTCGTCAGAAGCACCCGTAACAGATGGGATTTCTGATCGGGCAGCATGCGCGCGAAGACGCGGACGGTCTGCGCCTTCGCAAAAAGTGCGGTGTCACTGAACCCGCGAATGTCATCGCCCAACAACACTTCCTCCGAATCGCCGTCGGCAACAATACCGCACTGCTTCGCTACATACAGCGCCGTATACTTGTTGTCACCCGTCACCATCGTGAGCGCAACATGCGCCCTGCGGATGTAGTCAACGGATTCGGACACATCGGCGCGAATGCCGTCCTCAAGGGAAAGAAATGCCACGAACGAAACGGCATGCACCGATTCGCTCACCTGTTGATAGTACGCATGCTCATCTGTCTCATCAGTCATATCGGCCGCGACCTGCGCCGAGCCGACGGCGATGACACGACGGCCTTTTTCGGTCTCGGCGACAAGAGCCTGTTTCAACTTTTCACGCTGCATGGTGGTGAGCGTGACCGTCCGTCCGTTCTGCTGCACCATCGTCGACTCCGCAAGAATATGTTCGGGAGCGCCGACGGCGTAGTAGCGAAGCCCTCCGCCCTGTTCACGGACAATGGAAGAAGAGCACCGTTTTGACGATTCAAACGGGGTATAGAATATGCGACGATCGCGCGTCGGCGACACCGTGCACACATCCTCACATGCCGTCACGAGCGCCTGTTCTATGGACGAACCGGTGAGCACGGTATCCGCTTCTTCCGATTCTTCCCGGTGCAGCCGTTTCCCGTCCGTCGCCAGATACGCCCCGAGCACAATGGAACGGCCGAGCGGCGATATGGTGCGGTCATCGACACGCTCGCGTGTGTCGGCGGTAATAATCTCAGAGAGTGTCATGATACCGTTTGTCAGCGTCCCCGTCTTGTCGGTCAGAATCCAGGTCGTGCTGCCGAGCGTCTCGGCGGCGAGCATATTGCGCACCAATCCGTTATGACGCAGCACCGCCTGCATGCCGATAACCAGCACCACCGTAATCGCCGCGGGCAGTCCCGACGGAATGCCGGCGATTGCGATTGCGATGGATGTGATGACAATTTCAACAAGAGGAATGCCCTGCAGCAGGCCGATGGCGACAATACCGAGCACCGCGATCATAACCAGAATCATGATCCACTGCGCCATCTGCTGTATCTGCAGATACAGCGGCGTCTTGGTCCCCTCAGCATGCAAGCCGGTGACAATGGAGCCGATTGCGGTCTGGGCACCCGTATGCACTACGATGCCCCGCCCGGTGCCGGTAATGATGGTGGTCCCTTTCCATACCATATTGGCCTGATCGGCAAAGTCCCGCCTGTTTACGAGTGTGATTGCCTGTTTATGCACCGGCACCCATTCACCGGTGAGCGCTGACTCGTTAATCTGTAAATTATGCTCCTCAAGAATGCGGATATCCGCCGGCACCTGATTGCCGGCATCAAAGAGCACGATATCCCCCGGCACCAGCCGCTCCGCCGGCAGCTCAACCTTCCTGCCGTCCCGCAGCACCTGCGCATACGACTGCCGGGCGTCTCTCAGCAGCTCAAAAGCGCGGGACACCTTCTCCTCCTGCAGCAGCGCGACGACCAGATTAATAATGAGCGCGGCGAACACGACATACGCGTCCAGCGTGTAGTTGATGAGATAGAGGATGACGGCCGAAATGAGCAGAATGGACACAACGGGATTCTTCAACTGCGAAAACAACCGGCGGATCCGGGTGAATCGCCGCTCATGCCGGAACATATTGGCGCCGTATGAAAGGAGTCGCCGCTCTGCTTCGGCGGTGGACAGTCCCCCTTCCGATGAATGGAGCATGTCCAGGACCTCCTTACCGGATCGCTCGGCAAAGGTGTGTGAAAAAGAAGATGTTGTGTCAGTGGAGTCAGGTTTCACTTTGTACAGTATACCAAGCGAAGAAACACCGAATTACATATGCTCCGGCGCAGGAATGCCGAGAAGGTATAAACCGTTTTTGAGCGTCTGTCGCACCGCCCGCGTCACCGCAACCTTGTACGGCGCATGAACATCAGAAGCGTCAGCGATGCGTTCGTGCGCATACCATGCGTTGAACGAGCCGGCGAGCGTGATCAGGTAGGTGGCAAGATGATGCGGCGAACGTTTTTCAAGCGCCGAGCGCGTCGTTTCGCCGAACCGGTGGAGCAGTGTCTCGGGAGGGCACACCGCACCGTTCGGCGCGTCGGTTGAAGGTGTGATCCCGTTCTCCGCGGCATGTGCAAGCACTGATGCGGCACGTGCGTGCGCATACTGCAGATACGGACCGGAGTCGCCCTCAAAGGAAAACGCCTGTTCCATGTCAAACGATATGTCCGAACCGGCATGCTGGCGCAGTATCCAATATTTCAGAGCGCCGACCGCGATCTGCCCGCTGAGCGCTTCGGTATCCGGCGCACGCATACTTGTCGCCCGCCCCATTGCCTCGCGACGCAGCTCGGCAAGCACCGTCTCGCCGGTGAGCACATCGCCGGTGCGGGATGACATTTTTTTCCCGCCGGCGAGCGTGAGAAACCCGGTGGTAACATGCTCAAGAGATTGTCCGTCAAGATCAAACATCTCCCGCAACGCGGCGTGAATGACCTGAAAGTAGTCGCGCTGCTCAGTCCCCGTCACAACCAGCGACAGATCCCAGCCGGGATACCGCCGTTGCTTAATGCTGAAATTGCCGATATCCTTCGCCTCATAAGTCGGCAAACCGGCGGAATTGACAAATACGCGGGTATGAAGTCCGTGCCGTTCGCCCCGGAAGATAACGGCGCCGGCATCCTCTTCAAATATGCCGTCCGATAGATGTTCGCGCACGAACGCCAGCCCGACCGGCGCCGCTTCGCTTTCATAGATAACAGTATCAAATATTGTACCGAGTGTGCGGCACAGATTCTCAATATGCCGGAGTGAGGTCGCCTTCCCCGCCTCCTTCAGTTCGGTGAGGCCGGCATCCCCGGTATACAAACCGGCATTAACCCGGTCAATGGCGGCGCGCGCATCGGCACCCGCGTCATATGCCGCAGCTCCGGTCCGGTATGCTTCATTCAGTGCGTCAATATCGCCCGGATCGCCGTTCGTCCGTGTAAGGCCCCAGACCGCTTTTGCAACCGTCAGACCGACATCGGAGGGATAGGTAATCCGCCGTACGACCGCACCGCTGAATGAAAAAAGACGCGCCAATGATTCGCCGACGATGACACCGACCAAATTACCGACATGCAGTTGTTTGAACAGATTCGGACTTCCGTATTCAATGAGCACCTCCCGCCCTGATTCGGCGGTGCCGGCGCCCCACTGCTCACCGGCGGTCAGTGCCTCGGAAACATAATCGGTGAAACAGGAACGGGCGAGAAAAATGTTGAGAAAACCGGGGCCGGCAACAGCAACACGGTCAACAAACGGCAGCTGTTCAAGCGCCGGTTTCAGCAGTTCAGCGACCGCGGCGGGCTGTTTGCGCAATTCAGACGCGGCTGTCATGGCAGCGTTGGTGGCATAGTCACCGTGTGCCGGAGTGCCGGGATATTCAACATTGAACCCAACAGTATCGGCACCGAGATCGCGGAGTGCCTGAGCAACAGCCTCATGAATGCGGGATTTCATACAGAACAGTATGACACACGCCGGCACGGTATATCCTTTTCATGCCGCCGAAACACATTGCACCGAATCTGTCCCCGTGGTACCATGCGTACATATGGCGAAAACATGCCCGATATCACAGAAGACGAGCGTGGTCGGCGGCGGATACAGCAACCGCACCCGTGCGACGAAGTTCAATCCGACCGGTAAGGTACGCAAACAGATTAATCTGCAGAAAAAGAAGGTGTTCGTGCCTTCGCTCGGCAAATCAGTGAAAGTCACCGTTACCCCGAAAGGCCTGCGCATGCTGAAAAAGAACGGCGTGGAAAAAGGGCTCCGTGCGGCGAACATCATCTAACCGTCACACCGACGGTACGATGACTGACTCAGGCAGAATGAAATTGTTCCCTCCTTTGCGGTCGCATATTCCCGCAGCTCCCGTCCGCGTCCGCGGTACGCCTCAACCCGCTCAAGAACGGCATCAGAAGGATGACCGTACCGGTTGCCCGCGGACGCCGAATATACCAGCGCCTCCGGCTGCACGTGCGCGAGGAATGCCGATGAGGTGGATGTCTTTGAGCCGTGATGCCCCGCCTTCAATATGTCAATATCCCGCAGGGTGTCGGCAAATACCCCGATCAGATACTCCTCAACAGCGGCGTTCACATCACCGGTGAGCAGAATCTCCGTATCACCGTATGTCACCAACAGTACCACCGACGCGGCGTTTGTTTCGCGCACATCGGTGCTGATCGGCCAGAGAATATCAAACTGAACGTCGTCCAAAGAAAAGGTGTGTGCCGCGGAAATGTCATGCACCTGCACATCATCCCGTTCCTCCAGCAATTCATTTACCTGCCGGTACACCGATGTGTCCGATGTGATAAAAGAGCGGATGACCGTATCGGTACCGTACCGCCGCAGCACCGGCACGAACCCGCCGATGTGATCGGCATCCGGATGCGTCATCACTAATACGTCAATCTCGGTATCGTGCATCGGCAGAAGCACATCAAGCGCGGTGAGGACCGAGATTCCCCGACCGGCGTCAATGAGCACCTGCCGATTATTCGGCGTCTCAATGAGGACGGCGTCGCCCTGCCCCACATCAAGGAAATGCACCCGCATCCCGCCGCTGCCCGGAGATGAAAATACCAGTGCATACCACCAGTATCCGGCGCAGACGACTATGAGCAGCAGCAAGGCAAAAAGAATGCGCAAATGTTTCGGCATACACATATGATATAATAGATATATATGCAGCAGTATGCAGTTAAAACATATGATATCCCGCCGGTAGAGGGTATATCGGAAAAGGCGATGGAAATTCATCTGGGTCTCTATGCCGGATATGTAAAGCATCTGAACGCCCACTACGACGCGCTGCGAACCGCGTGCGAGCAGGGCGGCGATCCGCTTGTTCTGTCGGCACTGACAAGGCGCATTGGTTTTGAACTTGCCGGCATCATCAATCATGAGCGCTTTTTCGAAACACTTGAAGGCGGCTCCGCTCCGTGCGGCGAGAACAGCGCGCTCCATGTGCACCTCACGGCGCAGTTCGGCTCAGTCGACAACTGCATCGCCGGCATCAGAAAAACAGCGGAGACCATGCGCGGCATCGGCTGGATCCTTCTCGTCTATGACAAAGAAGCTCGCATGTCCCATATTCTCTGGGTCAGCGACCATGAACTCGGCAATGTAAATCTGCCCGCACTGCTTGCGGTTGACATGTGGGAACACGCGTACCTGCCGGACTATGAGCCGAAGAATAAATTGCAATATGTTGACGCATATCTCAAAGCGGTGAACTGGAAGAAGATTGAGGAAGTGTTTGATGCCTGCTGAACGTGACTGACTGAAAAACGGTGCCCTTCTCCCCATACTCATGTTCATCATCCCGGAACTCGGTCAGTCCTCCGCGTCGCTCTGACGCACCCCGCCGAACTCATATCCCACATATACAAGAAACACGACGCAGGCAAGCATGAGGAATGCCGGCAGCTGCGGCAGCGGTACTGACGCGTACGGCACCGAGGCAAACATATCGGCGGAGCGGATAATCAGGGTGAGCGGAAAGTACGCAATCGGGGCGACAATAAGGGCGGCGGGCGGCAGAATAACGGCGATGAGTATGAGCAGCGCGCCGAACGCCATCGCCAGCGGCACCAGCGGCAGAATCACCATGTTCGCCAACAGACCGATAATCGATACCTCACCGATTGAATACGCGAGGTACGGCAGAAGAAACAGCTGCGTTGCGAGCGTCGCCGAAACGATGCTCCGTACCTGAAAACGATCTGTGAGACGGACAAAATACCGCTCAAACACCGGGGAGAATATAAGAAGACCCAGCGTCGCGAGAAACGACATATGAAACGAGGTGCTGTAGAGCGCCTGCTCCGGATTGTACAGCACCATCAGCGCACCGACGAATACGAGAATACGTACGCCGTCATACTCCCGGTGCAGCGCGCGGGCGACGAGCGCAATGCTCGCCATACTGCCGGCACGCACCGCGGCCGTTTGTGCGCCGGCAAGCAGAACAAACAGAATAATCGTCACAAGTGAACAGACAAACGAAAACATCGGCGGCGTGCGGGAAAGTACCCGGCGGACCGCCTCGGCGACCAGCGTGATGTTGTACCCTGAGAGCACAATGATATGTATCAGCCCGGTAATCCTGAACACCTCCAGAAGTTCTGCGGACAGCGAACCGCGCAGACCGAGCAGCAGACCGCCGAGCAGTGATGCCTCCTGCACCGGCAGCACCCGATGCACGGCGTTCATAAAGTGAAAGCGAAGAAAGGCGAAGATGGCAAAACGACTGTCCTTACCGTCACAACCGGAATTATCAATACGGGCGATTGCATAGACACCGAGTTGGCGCAGATATTGCTCGTACAGAAACACGCGGTTCGCCTCGGTCAGAAAATTCTCCGGCTTAACGAGCCGCGCCGTAAACGCGACATCCTCACCGGTGACACAGCGGGACGGATACGGCTCGTACACCAAAACGGAGCGGACAGATCAATCAACTGATCTCCGAGATGCAGCGACTGAAGGGCGACGGTATATCTGCTGACCCGCTCCCGGTGCTCCACATCCCCCGTCACCGTGCCCCGAACCGCAATCGTCTCACCGTACACCGCACCCCAGTCGGCGTTACGCCGTTCGTCGGCGACGGTGACGCGGAGCATGCCGAGCAACAGCGCTATGCAGGAAACGCAGATAAGTATCGCGATCGGATACCGTCGGATCATATATAGCGATAACGAAAGGATACCGATAAAAAGCAGCAGGGATACCGTCGGAACAGTAATCATATACCCGACGGCACAACCGATGACGAACGCGAGCGAAACCGACACGACGAAGAAACGGAACATGCTAAGAAATCAGCTGTAGCACGCGAATGCGCGGCCGGTTCCGGAAGAAATCCCACTCGGGTCGGCCGATAACCGCCCGCAGATGCTCCGGTACCGGATCATGTTTGTCCCGGTCCGTAAAAAAAGTAATGCCGTCAATGTCACCGCTGTCGTCCGCGAATACATACCGAATATGCTCTTTACGCCTGCCGAACCGCGCCTGTTGACGCACGGTACAGTTCGGTATCGCAATGCGGAGATGCTCGTTGTCCTTGCCGAACGGCGCGAAACGCTCGCCGAGCGCGAGAACATCCTGAATGTCACGAATCGTGCACTCACTGTCAATATAGGCCTGTTCGGCTTCCCTCTCCACTGCCGCCTGAACGGCGTTCAGCCGGTCCTCAAGCACGATCTCCGCCGCTTCAACGAGGGTGAAGCCGCCTGCCTGCGCATGCCCGCCTGATTCAATGAACAGGTCGGGTACCTCCTGCATCATTACAAAGGTGTTGTGGTGCGTTGATCGGCACGACCCCTTGATGACGGGAATCTCAGCGCCGCCCTGCCCCCAGACGAATATTGTTTTGTCGTGGGTTTCCATAAGTTTCTGCGCGACCAGCCCCGCGAGAGACGGTTTCCAGGAACGGTTGCCGAACACCCATACTTCCTTGTCCGCGGACTTCGCCACTGCCTGTTTATTCGCCTCGCGCACCATGGATGCAACGGCGGTCTTCCGTTTGTTGTTCAGCCGGGTGAGTGCGGTCGCCAGCTCTTTCGCCTCCGCGATGTCACCCGTGGTGAGCAGATCAAAGGCGAGACGGGCGTCGCCCATTCGTGAGGCGGCGTTGATACGCGGCACGATGAGGAAGGTAAGATCGTCCTGCGCGATCCGCTGCTGATTAAGTTTCAGCTCGTCGCAAAGCGCCTGTATGCCGGGACGCGGGCTCTTGCGCATCACCTCCAGACCGTAGTGTACGATCTGCCGGTTCACGCCCCTGAGCGGTACCATATCCGACAGCGTTGACAGGCCGATAATATCCAGCTGCCACTTCTCCCAGCCGGGAGCCGGCTTCACGGACAGCGGCATATCCTGCGCCTGCGCAATCAGTGCCTGCAGAAACACATAGGTTATCCCTGCCGCACACGGATGCGGCTCCGGTATCCCCTGCTCAAGCAGCGGATTGAGCATGGCGAACGCTGTCGGCACGGTATCGCCGGGCAGGTGGTGGTCAATGACAATGACATCCATACCCGCATCGGTCAGCGCGGCAACGCCGCCGGGATCCGAGGTACCGCAGTCAAGCACGCACACAACCCCCACCCCGCCGGCGACAAGGTGTTGTATACCTTTTTTGTTCAGACCGAAACCGTCCTCATTTCTGTTCGGGACATAGTAAACAATGTGTTCATGGTTGAATGCTCTGAGCGTTGAGTACAGCGCGGCGGCGGCGGGAATGCCGTCGCAGTCGTAGTCGCTGTAGATACCGATGACTTCCCGGTTCGCCACGGCATCAAGCACACGCCCGGCGGCCGTGCGCATGGCGCTGTAGGCGTACGGATTCGCGGGGTCCCAGTTCTTTTCAAGAAACAGTGCCGCGTCTTTCTGTGTGGTAATCCCACGCGCGTACAGCAGACGCTGTGCGAGTGCGTCATACGCTTCCAGTGTTTTTTGAACTTCACTAGGAGGATCGTCCCGTACTGAATACATACTGTACATCGTAACATGTACGGCTTCCCTGCCGATCTGCCCTGGTATACTGTACACATATGGAGGAGACAATTTTTCAGAAAATCATCGCGGGCGAAGTGCCGGCAGACAAAGTGTACGAAACTGATGCCGTGCTCGCCTTTCTGGACATCAATCCGAACAACAAGGGACATGTGCTGGTGGTGCCGAAACGGCCGGCCAGGGATATACACGGGCTGGCTGATGAGGATGCCGGCGATCTGATGCGTGCGATTGTCACCGTCTCAAACGCCGTGAAGAAGGCGACGGGCGCACCCGGTATCAATGTCATCGCAAATAACGGATCAGAAGCCGGACAGGAAGTGTTTCATCTGCACTTCCACATCATTCCGAGGTTTAACAGAAAAGAATTCGCACCACCGCCCCATATCTCGTATGTAAATGATGACGAGCGGGCTGCCATGGCGAAAAAGATCGCCGAGGCGGTGGAGCGGTAAGTGCCACACGCGGAGCGAGACATACATGAAACAGGAAGAACATATGCACCAAACGACGGGAAAGGACTATCTGCCGCTTCTCGGCATTATCGCCCTCATTTGTTTCGTCGCGGGCATCGCCGTTCTCTACGGCAATCCGCCTGACCGTCTCTACGCGTTCCTTGTGTATGTCATGGCGGGGGTGTTTCTCGTCTTCGGCGGCCTGAAACTTTTAGATCTGAAGGGATTCGCCGACCGATTTGCCGCCTACGATCTCCTCGCTATGCGGTGGCGCGGATACGGCTATCTCTATCCTTTTGTTGAATTCGGATTCGGTCTTGTTATGCTGGCGGGTTTTCATCCCGACTGGCTGCTGTGGACGGAGGCGGGGCTGATGGCGTTCGGCGGTATCGGTATATTGACGGCTATGAAAAAGGGGCGGGGTGTTGTGTGCGCCTGTCTCGGCACGCTGTTCAAGATTCCGCTGACATCCGCATCGTTCGTGGAAAATGGCGGCATGGCGGTGCTGGCAGTGTGGCTGATTTTCTTTTAGCGGTAAGATACCGTGAAAGTATATTGTGCCTCCACATCTTACAGCTAAAAAGTATGAACGGGAAACCCCGCTGACGCTCCTGTTGCGGAGCGTCAGCGGAGCATACGGGACGGGAAAGTGGACCGTAGCGGGTTCGAACCGCTGACCTTTCGCATGCCATGCGAACGCTCTACCAGCTGAGCTAACGGCCCGTTAAGTATATAGTTACATAAAAAATAAAATGATTGGAAATGATGATTTTCTTATCAAATCATCATATTTTTCTACCCTTGCCGGACAATCCGCGAACTCACCACCCCTCTTTTTGTAGACCGTGTAACAATTCCCGCGCACAGGCACTCATGCTCTTTGGATACACGATATGGCAGAGCACCACCAGCCGACCGGTGCCGGCGGGTTGCGGTATGCCTCTGTCCTGTACCGCAATCGCGGTCCCCTCGTTGCTCATTTCCGGAACTGTGACGCGCAGACTCCCGCCGCGTATATCACGAATCTCTTTTTCAGTGCCCAGCAACGCTTCGGTCGGTGTAAGATTCAGAATACGTACGATGTCGCCGCCCCGGCGTTCAAACTCATCGCTCTTCTTCACCGTGACGCGTACATACAGGTCGCCCGGCGACCCTTTGCCGTCCTTTGACGGCTCTCCCCTGCCCGACAAACGGAACGCGGTGCCTGATTCCACACCTGCCGGCAAGGAAACTTCTACGGTCTCTCCCGCCTTTCTGCGATACGGAATGTGTATCTTTTTGTGCACACCGAATACCGATTCCTCAAATGATATGGTGATGTCGGTCTGTATGTCCGCACCGCGGTTCATGGCACCGCGGAACATTGAGTTGATAACATCAGCGAAGCTGCCGTCCTGTCCGCCGTCAAAGTGAATATCAAAGTTGGAAAAATCAAAGCCGCCGAAACCAGATCCTCCGGTGCCGAAACCGGCGTCGTACTGCGCCCGTTTTTCTTTGTTGCCGAGCACCCGGTACGCCTCATTTACTTCCTTGAATTTATTCACATCCCCGCCCTGTTTATCCGGATGACACTGGTGCGCCAATTTTCTGAATGCCTTTTGAATATCGCCGTGAGATGCGTTTCTGTCAACGCCGAGTATGGTGTAGTAGTCCTTCATGCCTTGTTGGTGGATTGTACCACGGACACCCGCGGTACCGCAAAACATTTATACCTGTTTGTCCTGCCCGTCGTCAGACGGCTGCACGTCCTCCGATGCTTCCGTCGCACCGTTTTGCGCATTGCTGTTCTGCTTATGCTTCGCGAACACACCCGACACCTCAGTTATCACCTGCTGTATCGCCTCTATGTTCTCCGTGTCTTTTTCTTTACGCAGCTTCGCGACTGCATCCTCAACTTCCTTCTTCGCCTCATCGGTGAGTCCCTCCTGTTTGGCGATGCTTTCTCCCTCATATATCGCCTGCTCCGCAATATTCCGCACTTCCACGAGCTCTTTCTTCTTCACATCCTCATCGGCATGCGCCTCGGCATCCTGCTTCATGCGCGCGATGTCATCGTCTGACAATCCGGAACCCGCTTCAATACGGATTGACTGCGTTTTGTTCCTCTTCTTATCCTTTGCGGTCACATTCAGAATACCGTCGGTATCCAGATCAAATTCAACTTCAATCTGCGGGGCGCCGCGGGGCGCCGGTCCAATACCGTCAAGGATGAAACGACCCAAACTCTTGTTGTCGGACGCCATGGATCGCTCACCCTGCACCACATGTATATCAACCGACGTCTGACTGTCGGCCGCTGTTGAGAACACCTGGGACGCACTCGTCGGGAGTGTGGTGTTTTTCTCAACCAGTTTTGTCGCCACGCCGCCGAGTGTTTCTATGCCGAGCGACAGCGGTGTCACATCAAGCAGCAACACATCCCGCACATCGCCGCTGAGGATACCGCCCTGGATGGCCGCGCCGAGCGCGACGACCTCGTCCGGATTGATTGAACGGTTCGGCTGCTTCCCGAAATATTCCTCCACCGCCTGTATGACCGCGGGCATGCGCGTCTGTCCGCCGACCAGAATAATTTCATTGATGTCGGATACTGAGGAACCGCCGTCTTCCATCACCCGTTTCGTGATTGCAAGCGCCTTGTCAATGTACGGCTTTGCCAGCTCATCAAGCCGCGCGCGGGTAATCTTCATCAGCAGATGCTGCGGACCGGCGGAGGTTGAGGTGATGAACGGTATATTTATCTCCGTCTCCTGCGCCTGGGAGAGCTCTTTCTTCGCCCGTTCCACTTCCTCGTCAAGCCGCTGCACCGCCAGGGAATCGCCGGAGAGATCCACGCCGCTCTCCTTTTTGTACTCGGCGATAACATGCTGCAGCAGCTCCCTGTCAATATCCCGCCCGCCGAGATGGGAATCGCCGCCTGTTGACTTCACCTCCACCACATCGTCGCCGACCTGGAGAATGGAGACATCAAAGGTGCCGCCGCCGAAGTCAAACACGACAATTTTTTCGTCTTTCTTTTTGTCAAATCCGTACGCGAGTGCCGCCGCGGTCGGTTCGTTGATAATGCGTTTAATTTCAAGTCCCGCTATTTTTCCCGCGTCCTTCGTTGCTTTCCGCTGCGCGTCGTTAAAATATGCCGGCACGGTCACGACCGCCTCCTTGACTGATATTCCGAGGCGCATTTCCGCATCGTCCTTCATTTTTCTGAGCAACATCGCGGAGATCTCCTCGGGACTGTAGTCCTGATCGTCCAGCTTCACCTGCACACCGCCGGTTGACGACTTTGAGACGGAAAACGGCGCGTTCTTGATATCCTGCTGCACGGCTTCATCATCAAACGCGTGACCGATGAACCGCTTGATGCCGTAGACGGTGTTCGTGGGGTTCGTCACCGCCTGCCGGCGCGCGGCGACGCCGACGAGCCGCTCCTTCGTCTTCGCGATTGCCACTACGGACGGTGTCGTTCTTGCGCCCTCGGCGTTTTCTATGATCTCCGGGGACGAGGATTCCATGATCGCGACCGCGGAGTTGGTTGTTCCTAAATCTATACCTATTATCTTACTCATATATGTATTATGTATCTAATATATAGTACGTTCACATTGTATATTCGCTCCCTGTTTTTTTCAAGCAATTACTCTTTCTCGGGAGAGCCGACATATACCATGGCGGCGCGGATGATCGTACCGTTCATTTCCGCCCCGACACGCATAACCTCAACGACTGTGCCGCTCTTTTTGTCATCAGTGACCGATCGTTCTCCCACCGACTGGTGGCGGTGCGGATCAAACGGCCTACCGAGCGGATCAACAATGTCAACACCGAGACCGGCAAATGCCTGCACATACTGCGTATATACCTGTTCAACGCCGGATCGGCACGCCTCACCCTCTTCCGCCATGGCGGCGCGGAGCGAATCAAACACCGGCAGCATCACAAGCGTATACCGCCCCAATGCGGCCTGCCGGTCCGTCTCCATGCGTTCCGCCTGCCGCTTCCGCTCATTCACCGCGTCCGCTTTCGCGCGCTTCCAACCGTTCAGATATTCTTTCCGCTCCCGTTCGCATGCCGCCAGCTCTTTTTTCAGTTTTTTCGCCGGTACATCACTTCTTTCATCCTCGGGAACGACTACTTCTTCTTTGTCGCTCATATATCCACCACTATATCAAAACAGGAACGACTTTTGCAAGAAACGGCACGGGGGGTATATACTGAGGGTATGAAACGGAGACTGCCGCCGGAGTTTTTCAGAAGCCGCACCGCACTGCAGCTCGCGCGAGAGTTGCTCGGCTGCGTACTGATACACGAGACACCCGGCGGGCGCATCGGAGGGATCATCCGGGAAACGGAGGCGTACAGTGAACGGGACGAAGCGTCGCACTCGTTCGGCGGGAGAAAGACCGACAAGAACGCGGTGATGTTTTCAGACGGCGGACACGCATATGTTTACTTCACCTACGGCAGATACTACTGCATGAACATTGTCGCGGGGCGGGCGGGGGCGGGCTCGGCGGTGCTGCTGCGCGCGGTTACCCCTGTTGAGGGCATTGCCGTTGCACGGAACAACAGAATGCGGGCGCGGAGCGGCAAGCGACCCTTTCCCGATACCGCAATAGCAAACGGTCCGGGGAAACTGTGCCAGGCATTCAACATCTGCGGGGGGTATAACGGGATTGATATGACGGATTCGGCATCGGCGCTGTATGTTACCGCCGGCCAGAGTCCGAAGAGCATCACGCGCACGCCCCGCATCGGCATTTCAAAAGGCAAGGACGCGCTGTGGCGTTTTGTCGGTGAATTCAAAACGGAGTCATAGCCCGTCTTCAATCGCACACCACGCCGCCTGACTACAGCTCGGACCTCTCTTCATGTATACAGTACATACTATGAGGCCGCCCGGAATGCGGTCCGGGTCCCCTGCCGCAGATGCTCCGCCATAACCAATTCGTCATAGATGCCGTCAAGAAGATCATACCCCTTCGCCTCCTCAAGAGTCACCCATACATACCGGTCCGTCTCGTCTTCCTGAAGCGCGACATCGCCCGATGCATAGTCGGCCATACAGGAGATGACCAGCGACGGACTGCCGTCCGTATGTACGGTGGCCAAGCTGGTGACATAGATGATATTGGTGATGGTGAGGCCGACTTCCTCCCGCACCTCGCGAATCAGCACCTGTTCAAGCACATTGTACCAGTAGTGCTCGGTTTCCTTCGGCAGATTGATATAGTCATCCGTCTCCAATTTGCCGCCGGGAACAGTCCACATGCCGGGAAACCGCTTCTTGTTCGGCGACCTGCGGGTAATCAGATACTTCCCGTCTTTAACCACAATTCCGGTTATGACAACTTCATGCAGCAGCCTGTTCTCCATATACACAGTATATACATGTCGCAAACAGCCGGTGAAAGGTGTGCGCGAATTGGGGATAGCCGGCATTGACGCGCACAAATATGTGTACACTGTCTGATACATGGATCATAAAGATATAATCATAGGAATTCTCGCTGTCGCCCTGCTTGCGACCATCGGCTATTTCCTCGCTTCCGGAACGGACAGCTACGACAAAAAATATCACCCGTATGATGAAACACTGCCGGAAGGCGGCGCGCATGACAGGGACGGCGGGGAAAGATATGACAGAAAGAAACGGGGTGATGATAAGAACTGTTCCGACTTCAAAACACAGGCGGAGGCGCAGGCATTCTTTGAAGAAAGCGGCGGACCGGACAGTGATCTCCATAAACTGGACCGGGACAAAGACGGGCGTGTCTGTGAGACGCTGCCATAGCCGCCTTGATATTCCTAACATAACTCTATACTGCAAGCGGATACCGTCTCCGCCGAATATGCCGTGAGTCAAAATGATATACTGAATATATGTTCGGCTATCTCAACACACACAGCCACTACTCCCTCCTCCGCGGTATCGCCAAGGTTGACAAGCTGGTGCAGAAAGCCAAAGAAGCCGGATGCGACGCAATTGCACTCACTGATACTAACAACATGTACGGTGCTATTGAATTCTACAAGCAGGCGAAGAAACACGGCATACGGCCCGTTCTTGGCACCACGCTCCACATCAGAAACAGCGACAGCACCCGGCTCAATCCGATTGTCCTTCTCGCGAAAAATAAAAAGGGGTACAACAATATCCTGACGCTCATATCTCTGGCGAACTTCGCGGACAGCGCGACACCTCACCTGACACCGAACAATATATGCGATGCAACGGACGGTATCATCGCCATGCTCCCCGCCCTCTACAACCCGATACAGCAGTCCCTCATCCGGAACGAAACGGAAACGGCAAAAACACACCTCAATGAATACAGGACGCTTTTCGGAGACAGCCTCTACCTCGGCATATCACCGCAAAACCCAACACCAAAAAACGGCACATCAATACAACCGACGACCGAAGCGGTCGTCGCACTCGCCCGGGAAACAGGAACCGGTATCATTCCCCTCCCGCTCATCTATCTCCTCTCTGAAGAAGATGTTGAGGGACGGGAAGTATTGTTGCGCGTACAGCGCATGACGCGCCCGGCACAGGAGGAAGATGTCTTTGAAGACAGCCTCATCATCCCGAAGAGAGAGGAAATAGAAAGGTGGACAGACAGTGTCTGCCCCGAAGCGCTGGAACACCTCAACACCGCTATCACCGCGTGCGATTGGGAACTGAAGCTCGGCAACTGGGTCTTCCCCACCCCCCCGGTTCCGAAAGATGCCGACCACACAAAACTCTTCTGGGAATATATTGAGAGCGGCTACGAACAGCGGAAACTGGAAAAAACAAAAGAGGTTGAAGACCGTGTCAATGTGGAAATGGAAACCATCACCAACCGGGGATATACCGACTATTTTCTCAGCGTCATTGACCTCATCAGGTACATGCACAGGAACAATATTCTTACCACCACCAGAGGCTCGGCGGCGGGATCAATGGTCTCATATCTCACCGGCATCACCAATGTGAACCCGATTGAGTATCAGCTCCCATTTGAGCGCTTCCTTAACCCGTTCCGCCCCTCCCCGCCGGATATTGATATAGATATAGCGGATAACAGAAGAAATGAAGTCATTGACTACATCACCGAGCGTTTCGGCAAGGAAAAAGTGGCGCAGATAGGAACACTCGGCACCATGATGGCGAGGGCTGCGGTGCGCGACACCGCCCGCGCCCTCGGCTATTCATATATGAACGGCGACCGTATTGCGAAGCTCATTCCCATAGGCGCGCAGGGTGCCCCGGTCTACATTGATGACGCACTTGAACAGGTAAAGGAGCTCAAAGAACTGCACGACACGGAGGAGGTTGTGCGCCATATTATCACTGTTGCAAAAAAAATAGAGGGAAATGCGAGACACCTGTCGGTCCACGCCGCCGGCGTCGTCATCTCCCCCACCACAATCGTCAACTACACCCCTCTGCAGCGGGACCCGAAACATATCACCAAACGCCCGATTACCCAGTACAATATGCACGCCGTTGAGGATGCCGGTCTGCTCAAATTTGATATCCTCGGGCTCACCAACCTCGCCATACTCGCGGATGCCGTGCAGCTGGTGAAACAGGACAGGGACAGGGACATAGATACGGAAAACATACCGCTTAACGATGAAAAAACATACCGGATGATCGGCAGAGGGTACACCACCGGCATCTTCCAGCTCGGCGGTACCGGCATGACCGCAGTCCTGAAAAAAATGAAACCGACCGCCATACATGACATAGCCGCCGTCATCGCCCTGTATCGCCCCGGACCGATGAGAAATATTGACGAATACATTGACCGAAAACAAAAAAAGAAAGACGTTACCTATCTCCACGACGACATGAAAAAGTACCTCGCCACATCGTACGGTGTGCTCGTATACCAAGACGACCTGCTATATACCGCCATTGAACTCGCCGGCTACAACTGGAAAGAGGTGGATGTGTTCAGAAAAGCCGTCGGCAAAAAAATCCCTGAACTCATGGCGGAGCAGGAGCAGATATTCAAGAAACGGGTCATGGAACGCACCGACATGTCGAAGGCGAAAACGGACGCCCTGTGGAATCTGTTTGACCCGTTCAAGGGATACGGATTTAACAAGGCGCATGCCATGAGCTACGCGATGATAGCGTACCAAACCGCGTACATGAAAGCGAACTTCCCCGCACAATATATGACCGCCCATTTAAGCGCCGTCGCTGGGGAAACGGAGAACGTCGCCGAACTCGTCTACGAATCAAAGCGCCTGGGGCTGACTGTACTTCCTCCTGAACTCAATAAGTCCCGGTCGCTCTTTGCAACGGAAAAGAACAGCGACGGGCATGAAGATGTCCGCATCGGTCTTGCAACCATCAAGCAGGTCGGCCATGCGGCGGCGGAAGCCATTGTCGGAGAAAGAAATAAAAACGGACCGTATACATCATTAGAAGATTTCTTCACCCGCATGGCGCAGCACCGGTGTATCAACCGAAGAAATACCGAGGCCCTTATAAAAGTGGGAGTATTTGATAACCTTAATACAAGAAATACACTCCTTGGAAATATTGATCTGCTGCTGCGCTGCGCGAAAGACGCGAAAACTGACGAAGCACAGCATGCGCTGTTTGACACAACGGAGAACATAGCACTCACGCTCAAACCGGCAGAAACGCAGGTATCAAAAGCGCAGGAACTCTATTGGGAAAAAGAGCTGCTCGGCGTATATGTCTCCGGACATCCGTTAAACCTATTCAAACGGGAAGGGCTCCCCATCAACGATGTAAAAAGAAAAGAAAGCAACAGTAGGGTGATGATTACCACCGTCATTGAACAAATCAAGCCGTTCAGAAACAAAAAAGGAGAAAAGATGTACTTCGTCACACTTGAAGACGACGCAAATGAAAAAATAGAAGCCGTCTGTTTCCCCCAGAAAGCAAGCGAATATGAGGATCTGCTTGC
Organism: Minisyncoccota bacterium; assembly: GCA_965222235.1. Taxonomy (GTDB): domain Bacteria; phylum Patescibacteriota; class Minisyncoccia; order Phycocordibacterales; family JABAAK01; genus JAPPJI01. The sequence continues at coordinate 398,552 of OZ244939.1, forward strand.
CCTCAACCGTCCGGTGAAAATACGCGGCAGCACGACCGTACGAAATGAAGAAATCACTATCAGGATAGATCAGGTGGAGATACCGGTCCCTATACAGACAACGGAAACTGTCAGGCAATGAACAGGATATCTTTAATGGTCAGACCGTCACGAACAATCCCCGCGCCGAATACGACCAGCGCGGCGAAGATGATGCCGAGAAACAGGAATGAGCGGGCTGCGGAGCTGTGAAAGACATCGCGCAGCGTTTCAACACTCCCTTTAAGCCCACCGTTTAAAAACAAAAAGAATGCGACGGCAACGAGAATGACGAGCAGTACAATCCACGACTGATAACTCATATATTCCCAGTATACCTCAGCGGAGCACGGCATCCCGATCAATCCCGCCGTCCTTCAGCACAATCAGCCGGGACGCTTCCCGGGCGTATTCCATCTCGTGCGTCACCATTACGATGGTCTGACCGTTACGGTGCAGTTCATGGAAAATATCAATTACCTGGCGGGACCGTTCATCATCAAGATTGGCGGTCGGTTCATCGGCGAACAGAACAGCCGGACGGTGCGTAATGGCGCGGGCGATGGACACACGCTGGCTCTCCCCGCCCGAGAGCTGCGCGGGCGTATGGTTAATTCTGTCGGCCATGCCGAAACGGGACAGGGCGGAAACGGCGGATTCATATGCTTCGGCACGCGGGCTGCCGCGCATAAGCATGGGAATTGCCACATTCTCCCATGCACGCATCTCGGGCAGCAACGCATAATCCTGAAATACGAATCCGAATGTGTTTAGCCTATATGCCGTTTTTTCAAAAACCGACATGGAAGCGGCATCAAGATTGTTGACGAACACCCTGCCTCCGGATGGCGTGTCCAGCAGACCGATCTGATATATCAATGTGCTCTTCCCTGTTCCGGAAGCACCGGTAATGGAAACAAATTCGCCCGCATTGACGACCAGATTGATTTCTCTGAGTACAACCAGATCGCGGTTTCCATCCCTGAATGATTTGGTCAATTGTTCTGTGCGCAGTACTTCCGTCATATATCCATATATTAGCGTCCCCGCACGGAATCAATTGCCGGACGGCGAATGATGCGATGGGCCGGAATCAGCGCGGCGACGGCTGTCGCCAAAAACAGGAGCATAATATATATCACATTCCGGAGCGGCGTGACATATAAAATGCCGTCGCTGAACGGAAACGGTATCGGATTCGCCTGAAAGAACGGCACCAGCAGAATATACAGCACGGCCAAACCGAGAATGACCCCGAGTACCGAGAAAAACAGCGCATACAGCACATATGAAAAACGGACGGCGGACGGCGTGACACCGATCGCCTTGAGGATACCGATGAACTTCTGACGGGATACCGCGGTCACAAAAATGATAATAAAAATAGTGATGGACGAAACAGCAAGCCCGATGGAGCCGATGATGAGACCGAGGACCTGAAACACCGTTCGGATATCGTTCAAAAACGGACCGACTGCTTCCTCAATCGTCTCAATGGATGCGTATGAACTGAACCCGCTGTCAAGCAGTTGTCGCTGCACCGTAATTGCATCCCGGGGATTGGCGAGACGAACGGCGATACCGGAGACATTATTCGCCGGATTCACCACATGTCCCCGCACCTCATCGGCATGCATCATGACGCTCAGATCCAGCTCGCCGGCTTTCGTGCGGTACACACCCCGCACCAGATACTTCTGGAGCACGCCGCCGGATCCGGAGCGCCGCGGACGCAATGAACCGGGCTGCTGAACATCGCTGTCAACCTGCCCGAATTCTCCCGACCGAACATCTCCGATACGGATATACACCGAATCGCCGGGGTGAATGCCGGAAAGAACATCGGCACCGAAGGGTGAATACCGCTCCATCAGCGCGCTGCCGACAAGAACTTCACGCCGACCGGTGCCGGAGAAATACTCACCTTCAAGAATACGCCGGGACAGCCCTGTGGTCGCATCCTCTTCAGCGGGATTAATGCCGAGCACCGTTCCGCTGACCGTGTGCCGTTTCTCATTCACATTGATAACATTAAAGATCTCGTCTTCGGCGATAATCTCAACGCGCGCGGCAAGACGGGGAGACAGCGCGGCAACCCGCGGATTGCCGGTAAGTTGGGAGATGATCTGCTGAGAACGGTTCACAAAAATCTGACCCTCTTTCGGAGAAATATAGACATCGCCCAATGCTCTCTCGCGCAGTCCGTCAAACGATCCGACAACGATACCCTCCAAAATACCGCCGACCACGGTGAGGTTAAGAAAGGTGAGCAGCATGATAAATGTGATAAGTATGGTCGTCCAAATATTCGCACCGCGAATATACCGCGTAACGAGAAAAAAACCTACTGTAATATCATTCCTCTTCATGGGCACCGGTGTCAAAAATGACCACATCATCGGCATACAGTTCGCCGGTGACCACGACCATACCGTCATCGAGGGATTCGCCGACGGTAACCGATACCGACATCGTATCCCCGCCCCGCTCAACGATTACATATTCGTGCAAATCTTTGCGCATCACCGCAAGCCACGGCACGGCGAACACATCAACCGGACTGCCTGACGGAATCTGCACATCAATCGTCATGCCCGACCGCAGACCGGATGTGCTGCCGATCACATCAAAGACAACTGTGTATACCGCGACATCGCTGATCCGCTTCTCGGTAATATCAATGGTGCGAACGCGAACGGGCACTGTTTCACCGGTCACCTCAACAATTGCCTCCACATCCTGACCCTGTTGCATGTGCTGCACTTCAACCTCGGTCACATCAACCACTACGGTAAACCCGTCGCGGGAAATAAAGCGCGCCGCATCCGTTCCCTGCACCACAAATTCACCCGCCTTCACGAACATTTCACCGATAACACCGTCAAACGGCGCGTAGACTCTGGTCTTCGCCAGGCGCAGCTCAAGCTGGCGCAGTTTTTCCTCTTCGGCACCCACCTGCGCCGCCTGCGCGCGCTGGTCGGCATCAGTACCACCGTTCAGCAATTCGGCGGACTGGGCGAGCGCGAGATCATACTGCGCACGGGCATGCTCAATATCGGCGGCATGCTTTGTCATACTGACTACGAACTCAAGGAGCGCGGTCCGGGTTTTGGCGAGCAGTAGAAATGCCTCGTGATATTCCGAACGGGCGGATCGGAGAGGCAGAAGCGCATCATACATGGTGACAACGCCGCCGTGCAGAAAACGTAAATCCGTATCAAACTGCTCAAGGATGGCAAGCACCTGCCGATAATCAGAAATATTGTTGCCGGACCACACGCGCCACCGAATAAACACCGCCTCGGCATCCTGCCGCATCTTATTAATCCGCTGTTTGGTAACGACGGGCACATCGGGCTCAAAATACGGATCGTCGGGTGTGCCGCCGAACAGTGTATCAAGCTCGGTACGCACCATATTCTCAAACAGCGAGGCGGTGTGCTGGGCGGAGACCAGTGCGATACGCGCTTTGTTTTCAAGCGTCTGCTCGGAAACGGCGGTGTTCGCCTTAACCCGGGTGCGCTCAGGATGCTCCGGACCCGTGATAACGCTGTTCAGCCGGATCTGCTCCCGCTCAAGCCGTGAACGCTGCTCTTTTACCTGCGCGGCAAGTGTATCAAAACCCAGTGAGGCAATAACGGAGCCGGCGAACACGATATCTCCCGCATCATAGTTCACCTCCCGCACAACGCCGCCGTCCTCAAACGCAAGCGAGACATCGTCACGCGCTTCAATGGTGCCGGTAGCGATAGAAAGGTCCTGATGCTGTGTCGGTATAACCTGTGCTCTGTGTTTGGTATCGGACATATGAATAGGGTGTAAAAAACTGATACTAGTATACAACAAAAAAACACCCAAAAGAACGATGCAAAGAGCAAGAACAGGTCGGGGAAAAATATTCATTACACCAGATAGTATACTATATTAGCGAAAGAAAAAAGAAAGTGATACAATCAAGTCATGGTGCCTATGGTGTAATGGTTAGCACTCAGGTTTGTGGAACCTGCAGCGAGGGTTCAAATCCCTCTAGGCACCCCCTAAGAGACAATAGACAACCATATATACCGAAGCCCCCAGTCGTTCCGCCGCCGCTTCACACCGATGAGCCACCGGCACAGCCAATAGAAAATATATGCGCACAATCAACTCCCGCAGGAAATACAAACATTCGGATCGTCATCTGCCCGCTGAACGGAAACAGGGACTTTCTCCTGAACGGGAATATGTTTTTGCACCTGTTCCGGATGTTTTGAGTTATCAACCGTAAACTGTACCGCCTCAACCGCCGGTGTGTTGCGGAGATAGTACATACCGGTCTTCAGTCCCCGCCTCCAGGCATGAAAATGCAGCGCGGTCAGCTTCCCCGCCGTCGCACCACGCATATGGATATTCATGCTCATACTCTGACAGATAAACGGACCCCTGTCGACCGCCATATCAACAATAGAACGCTGTGAAATCTCCCACACCGTGCGGTACCGCATGCGAATATCCTCGGGGATTTCATGAATATTCTGAACGGAGCCGCGTTCGGCGATAAGGCGACGGCGAAGATCCTCGTTCCACATACCGACCTCCTGTAAATCACGCAGTAGGTGTTTGTTAATCAGAATGAACTCGCCGGAAATCACCCGCCGCACATACAGATTGGAAGTGAACGGCTCTATTGACTCATTATTGCCGAACACCTGCGCGGTCGTGGCGGTGGGCATCGGCGCCATGAAAAGAGAGTTGCGCAGACCGTGGCGCACCATATCAGTGCGGGTTTTTTCCCAGTCCCACAGACCGGAATCGGGCGACATACCCCACAAATCAAACTGGAACTTCCCTTCGGAAGCGGGAGAACCGGGAAATGTCTCATAGTGCCCGTCCTTCTCGGCAAGCTCAACGGACGCCTCAAGCGCGCCGTGATAAATAGTTTCAAAAATGTTCTTGTTCAGTTCCCGCGCCCTCGGCTCGTCAAAAGTTAATTTCATCAGCGCGAATGTGTCGGCAAGACCCTGTATGCCGATGCCAATCGGACGGTGGCGCAGATTGGAATACTCCATCTCAGGAAGAACATACAGATTCCGGTCAATTACCTTGTTCAGATTGCGACAGACGATTTTCGCCACATCATGCAGCCGCTCAAAATCATAGGTGCCGTCTGTGCGGATAAACTGATTCACACAAATGGAGGCAAGATTGCAGATTGCTGTTTCCTTGTCGTCGGAATATTCAATGATCTCGGTGCACAGATTGCTGCTGCGGATGGTGCCGAGATTCTTCTGATTTGACTTGTGGTTCGCGGTGTCCTTATAGAGCATGAACGGTGTGCCGGTCTCAATCTGCGCATTGACGATGTGAAACCACAAATCCCGCGCCTTGACCGTCTTCACACCGCGCCCCTCAGACTCATACTGCTTATACAGCGTCTCAAACTCTCTGCCGTACACATTAAAGAGACCGGGGCACTCATTGGGACACATCAGCATCCACTCGCCGTCCGCTTCCACCCGGCGCATGAACTCGTCGGGGACCCAGAGCGCCAAAAATAAATCCCGGGAGCGGCGCTCCTCGGCACCGTGGTTTTTCCGCAGGTCAATGAAATCAAACACATCGGCATGCCATGGCTCAAGGTAAATACAGAATGCGCCCTTACGCTTCCCGCCCTGATCAACATACCGTGCGGTCTCATTGAACACGCGCAGCATCGGCACGAGGCCGTTGGATGTGCCGCGAGACTTTGTGATGAAACTGCCCGTCGCGCGGATATTGTGCATACTAATTGACAACCCGCCGCCGGACTGAGACACCAACGCTGCGTCGGTCATCGTTTTGTAAATGCCTCTGATGCTGTCTTCGGACATCGCGAGGAGAAAGCAGGAACTCATCTGCGGACACGGTGTGCCGGCATTGAACAATGTCGGTGTCGCATGTATGAAATCCTTCCGGGACATGTGGTGATAGGTCTCAAACGCGGCCTTCAGGTCATACCCGTGAATACCGAGCGCAACACGCATGAACATATGCTGCGGCCGTTCAACCACACGATTATGCATCCGCATCAGATATTTCTGACCCTCCAGTGTTTTGAAACCGAAAAAGTCAAATACATCATAATCCCGGTTGTGATCTATCTGTGCCTCTATCTCCTCGCCGTGCTTCGTCACGATATCCAACAACTCATCGGACACGAACGGCACATGTCGGCCGGTCTTCGGCTCAACATGTGCGTGCAGCCGCTGTATCACCTCAACAAAGGACGGCGTGGTGTCCTTGTGGAGATTGGAAATGGCGATGCGTGCGGCAAGGCGCAGAAAATCGGAATGGGTGGTCGCCATAGAAGCGCAGATGCGTGCGGCAAGATCATCAAGCTCCGCCGTCTTTATCTCATCATGCAGTCCGTCAACGACCCGGCGGGTGATTTCAGCCGGATCAATAAAGGCGGCATCCAGGCCTGTTGTCAGGGAGGAAATACGCTCCAGAATAGCGTCAAACCGCACTTCTTCCCGATCTCCGCTCCTTTTGATTACATACATCATAGTTAAATATTAAAAATTCTGGTCCAGATTGAAATCACGCTGCTGCTCGTCAGTTACGACACCGGCTTTCTGATACTCGGAAACCCTGCGTTCAAAAAAGTTGGTCTTCCCTTCCAGGGAAATCATGTCCATAAAATCAAAGGGGTTGGACACATTGTACAGTTTGGACAAACCGAGCTCCACCATCAGATGATCGGCGACATATTCAATATACTGCGACATCTTCTCCGCGCTCATACCGATCAGACGAACGGGCAGTGACTCGGTTATGAATTCCTTCTCAAGGTCAACCGCATCCCGGACAATGCCGCCCACCACATCTTCCGGCAACTTATTCACAATATGATCCCGGTACAGCAGGCAGGCGAAGTCACGATGCATCCCCTCATCACGGGAAATCAGCTGATTCGCGAACGACAGGCCGGGCATCAATCCGCGGCTCTTCAGCCAGAAAATGGAACAGAAACTGCCGGAAAAGAACACACCCTCAACAACAGAAAATGCAATGAGTCGCTCGACGAAACTCCCCCGCGAAATCCAGCGCAGCGCCCACTCCGCCTTTTTCTTTACGGACGGAACGGTGGTGACGGCGTTAAACAGATATCTCTGCTCGTCTTTGTCGCGGATGTATGAGTCGATAAACAGAGAGTAGGTGTGAGAATGAATATTCTCAACCGCGATCTGAAAGCCGTAGAAGAACTTCGCCTCAATATACTGCACATTGTTCAGAAAATCTTCGGCAAGATTCTTGTTCACAATGCCGTCAGATGCGGCAAAAAAAGCGAGCACGTGCTTGATGAAGTGGCGCTCGTCGTCATTCAGCTTTTCATGCCAGTCAATAAGGTCGTCCGCAAAGTCAATTTCCTCAGGAACCCAGAAACTGGCGACCGATCGGCGGTAGAAACCCCAAATATCATTGTGCTCAATCGGAAATAAAACAAAACGCTCAGCAGCATCGGACAGGATTGGCTCCATATCGGTATTTTTTCCTGCCGCGAAGCTTTTTGTTGTGCTGGGTATTGTCATCATACGATATTGTTATGGTACTAACCAGTAGTATATAAGAGAAAAAATTGCAATTTTTTCTCTTTCAGAAAAACACAAAGTGAATGCTGTGGAAACTTTACAACACTTAAAGCAGTGATATTATATAAAAACCCCTTCCGTAGAAATTACTGCGCGCGCAGCTCCTCAACAGTCTCCTGCAGCTCCGTAATCTGCGCCTGCTGTTCCTTCAGCGCCTCAACCAGCACCGGAATCAGTGCTGCATAAGCGATGCTTTTGTATCCGTCCTCACCGCCTTCAGTAACTAGAGCAGGAAAGACCGGCTCAACTTCCTGCGCCATGAAACCGATTGACGATCCGCCGCCGAACTCCTCTTTAAAGTCAAATGAATACCCTTGCAGCTGCTGGATGCGCTCCAATGAATCCTCCAAAGGAACGATGTGTTCTTTCTGCTCCGCATCACTGCTGTAGAAAAAGCCGGGCGCGTACACACTGTTGTTGCTGGTCAGGTTGCCGCTTTCCAGCCTCCAATACCTCCTGATCACCGCCGATCTGCATGTCAGCCCGCCGGCATCACCGACCAAAAAGGAATTAGTTCCCGGACAATCAGGTATGGCCAAATCGGAACTCGGAAGATCCACACAGGTAAGACCCTTGCCGGCGGCGATACTCAACACCTGACCCGGACCGCAGGCACCGACACCGGCAGTCGGCGACCGTCGGGGAATTGACTGGGCTGAGACATAGGCTATTGAAATTAACGCAAAGACTGCGAGAACCAATAACCAAAAAACAGAGCGTAAAGAAATCATATACAGACAGTATATACACTGCGCGGTGGGTATAAAGAAAATGGTGTGGATAGACTCAACAGTCCGACAGGGCGCGCTCAAAGTCCTCCGGGTACGGAGCAATGATATCAAGCGGATCGGTGTGGTGATGGGTATGGATGGTAATCCGCCGCGCATGCAGCGCCAGCCGGTCAAAACCGAGCAATGGCGGCCGTTTCGGCGCATACCGGGAGTCGCACACAATCGGAATCTGTAGCGACTGCGCATGCACGCGAATCTGATGCGTGCGGCCGGTCTTCGGATAGAAAGAAACGAATGAGGAGGATTTGTCATGACAGGCACGAACGAGGACATACTCAGTACATGCTTCCCGCGCCTCGCCGCGGATATGGCGCACCGACTGCTTCCGAAAATCCGACCTGCTCTTCCCTATCGCCAGCCGGACGGTGCCGCGAACCTGCTTCGGCCTGCCGTACACGAACGCGTGATACTCCTTCTCTACTTTTCCTTTCTGAAAATGGCTTTTGAGTGTCCGAAACATGTCCTGATGCTTCGCTATGACCAGCACCCCCGTCGTTTCCATATCAAGCCGGTGCACGATGCCGGGACGAAAAACCGTGATCCCTGCGGAAACATACGGCTCCCCCACCTCCCGGATTGTGGGATAGTGCTCAATCAGCCAGTCAACCAGGGTGTGCCCGGTGCCGGTGCCGGCATGTACTGCCATCCCCGCCGGCTTGTTAATCCCTATAATATGCTCGTCTTCATAGATAACAACGGGATCCATAGTAATAATCACTGACAGTATAGCATTCGGGCGAACAACCGCCATACATCATCATGACGCCGGCACCTGTCATTGGTTGGAGAAGACATAGAGTGGGCGATGCAGGGCTCGAACCTGCGGCCTTCTGGGTGTAAACCAGACGCTCTAGCCAACTGAGCTAATCGCCCCAGTACCGCAATATACCACACTACCGCTTGCGCGATGATATCGCCTGAATCGGATACCCGAGTCGAATGCCGGCATCATCAAACCGATCCAGCACTTCCCGGTGTACCGCGTGGCGAATTCCTACATATTCAGCATAGTTTATGGTGTTGACTTTGTACACGACCTCAAACATGATGGCGTGCTCGCCGAACTCGCTCATCCGCGCGTGGACAAACTGTGCCTTCTTGTGGGAGGCAACGATAGATTGAATTATAACGGAAATCTCGTCAAGCTTACTGTTCTTCGTATCATATGAAACTGGAATGTGCAGGGTGGCTTTCCGGTATGCCCGGTCCGTTGTGTTGTAAATCTTCGTGCTCACCAGGTCTTCGTTCGGCACCACGATTCGCTCCCCTGTAAACGCGCGCACATCGGTCGTCTTGATGCCCACTTTCTCAACCGTGCCGCTCACGCCGTCCACACTCACCATGTCACCGACGGCAAACGGCCGGTCAAAAAAGATAACGAATGTGCTGAACAGATCGGCAAGAATTTTCTGAAACGCGAATGAAATCGCCAGACCGGCAACACCGAGGCCGGCGAGGAGCGCTGTAACATTCACCCCGAGATTGGAGAGCACAAATATAAGACCGAACACGGTAATCAGCGCCCGCATCAGCATACTCAGTGCGGGAAGCGCCGTCGTCAGCGCGCCGCTGTCCAGTCTCTTCGCATACTCTCCCATGGCAAAATCAACCGCCCGAAAACAGACGAGCACAACCTCAAAGACAATGAATATGACAAAGAGATGATTGAGAACCGACCGGAACGATTCCGGTAGTGTGAGGACAAAGAGCAGCGTAACCAGAAAACCGAGGATGATATAAAAACGGAGTCCGAACGACCGAACGACCACCAAAAAAAAGTCATCAATCTTTGTCTTCGTCCCCTTCGCCATACGGACAATATGATTCACCAGCACCGTCCGCATGATGGTGCCGAACCCGATGAACAAAAAAATGACGACTGAGGCGAAAATAATATCGTGAGCGGTATTGCCGTACAGTTCAAACATACACTTACAATATACCAAACAGTTTTATCACAATCAACAAATAGAGAAGGATATAAAAAATCCCTTCCCAGATATAAATCTTATTCGACAGGCTTGATACAATAAAAAGGACGGTCACGCCGATCAGCGCGGGGAGGCCGACAGAGAGCGTGGTGGCATTGAGGGTCAGGTTCGAAAACAGCGCGGGGAGGCCGATCACAAAAAGAATATTAAAGGTGTTTGAGCCGATGATATTGCCGATGACGAGCTCTATCTCCTTGCGCAGTGCCGCCTGCACCGAAACAACAAGTTCAGGAAGCGAGGTGCCGAGTGCCAGCGCGGTAATGGCAACAAGACCCTCGGGAATAGAAAACAGCGAGGCGATCATCTGTGTTGATATAATCGTGGTGTGCGCCGCCAAGGCGACTACGACAACGGCCAGGATAAATACGCCGAGATGCTTGGGAACAAACGACAGGCTTTTCAACCGTTCTTCCGATGTGAGCGGATAAGTCCTCTGATCCTTGGACAGAAAGATGTAGGCGAGATAGCAGATAAAGCCGAACAGAAGAAATACCCCCTCGTACATATGCACAACGCCGTCAAACACAATAAATATGAACATGAGCGTCACCGCAACGATGAGCGGCAATTCAATATCAACAAGATTCTTTGTGATAACGAGCCGGCGCACAATGAGGGTGACAATACCCAGTATTAATAATATATTTGCAATGTTTGAGCCGATAACTTGGGCAACGGGAATGTCAACCACACCATTCCAGACGGAGAACAGCGCTATGGTCGCCTCAGGAAGCGAGGTGCCGAACGCAACAATAACCGCACCGACCACGAACGGGCTGATATCAAGCGCCAGCCCCAATTGTCCCGCACTGCGCAAAAAATAATTCGTCGCGGTGATAAGTAGACCGAGCGAGGCAAAAAACAGGAGAAATGGAATGATGAAATCCATATTAATACACCAAAAGAACGGCGAAATGAGCAAGAAGATTAATAAGGCTGTAGGTAAGGAAAAACGAAACGAAGAAAAAATTAACGCACGAGAGTATATTCATATGGATAGTATACTCTGAAATCCTATACGACAGAAAAGTGCGCGGGAAAAATGGGGAAACCGGCGCGGCGGCGAACAGATGGGGTATACTGAACCTATGAATACGGCTCCGAAATATAAACACAAACCTGACGACATACAGGCACTCGTGCAGTGGCAACTGCTTGAAGAAAAAGGTGTATATTCAAGAGACAAGGAGCTCCTGATTATACTCATCGGAGCCGGCGCGGCAATACTCGCCGTCATCACCGAAACATACATATTCGCACTGCTCGTCGGAATCGCAACCGGTATGTTCGTATACATAGGTCGCCAGAACCCTAAAAAACACCTCTTCACCATCGCCGACATAGGTGTATTCCTTGATGATGACTTTTTGTCATTTGAAGAAATACATGGGTTCAACATCATTGATGATCCGGGCGCGCGGGCGCGTCTCATATTAAAGATTCAGAAAATAATATATATCAATGAAATCGTTCCGATATATGATGTGCAGATAGACAAAATAGAGCATGCGCTGAAAGAAATGAATATCCCGAAAGACGAAACACTGCGGCCGAACCTGCTTGACCGCATAACCCTGTCTGTGTGAGTTTAAAAAATATCAGATTTGTGATATTGTAAGAAATGGAGGGGTGGCTGAGTGGTTGAAGGCACCGGTCTTGAAAACCGGCATATGGGCAACCGTATCGAGGGTTCGAATCCCTCCCCCTCCGCCAGGCGGAATATTTATACCAACAGTATCCGCTTTTATAGGTGCCGTAACAAAAGCTTGAAATACCAAAAAAGACGAGCTGATTTCACTATGATGAAGATAAATATCAATATATGGTTCCACAAACCTAAAATCCAAATGCTATTCAACACAATCAACCACATTAAATAAATTACAAATAGGGAATGTTGTACCGCCGAATATCACGATTTCGGATACCAGTCAGTGATCCTGATGGTACAGTGTTGGAACTCAAAAAACAACTCACAGAAAATTTTGAAGAGTGAAAATAAATTGTGATATACTGTCACACATGCCTACATCAGCACAAATTAAATCTCTAGAGAAAAAACTCAAGGAGTACAAGAAGCGTTTTCTCACTAGAAAACACGAGGGGCTGGACGAGGCATCAACTCGTCTAATGACAAACAATTTCCTAATCAATATACTTGGTTATGCCGAATTTGAGGAGGTTAAGACAGAATATAATATTTCTGGAGAATATGCTGATTATGTTATACAAATAGGGAGAAAAAAGCATTTTATTATTGAAGTAAAATCAATATCACTTGACCTGAGTGATAAACATCTTCGTCAAGCAACGAATTATGCAGTTAGCGAAGGTATTGACTGGATTTTGCTCACCAACGGCACCGCATTTATGCTGTATCGCATTTTGTTTAACAAGCCAATTTCCATAAAAAAAGTATTTGAACACGACATAGGTAAAGAAAAGAATCTGCAGAGTGCCAGCAAAGATATTGCACTTCTAACTAAAAAGAGTGTTGGGAAAAATGAGCTTGAAAAACACTGGGGGCGATTTGAGGTAGTTGAGCCAGCCGGACTTAGCAAACTTCTATACCACAAAACCGTAGTAGCCAGCCTACGAAGAGTTATGAGACAGAAAACAAGCCTTTCTTTTTCCGAAGAAGAGGTGTTGGACGCACTGCATGGATTAATCACCAAACAAATTGAGAATGTGAAGCCGACAAGACCAATTGAACCACGGACAAGAAAGCCGCGCACTGTAGAAAATAACAATACACTAAATCATGATTAAGTTTGCGGACAAGAGCGCAGAGAAAAAATTTAATGAGATTTGGAATATCTCTAATAAATCTATACTGGAGAATGAACGAGTTAAAAAATATACTACAGCCAGACGGTCCAAATGTCATTGAAAAAACTACAGCAGGTGCGGGCAACAGTGCTTGACTGTTGACTAAGGTGGAGCCTGAAAAGAATGCACCACAAAAGGTTCCGAATGAGAGAGGATTGGGTGGTAGTAGTAGACCACCATCTGAAGTAAATCCTGAAAATACTGAAAACACCGGTGAGTCTGATGGTGAAGCAAGACCGCGCCAAGAAGAAAACGAGTAATTACATGTTTTACAGATTGGTTACAGGTGATTAATGAAATCAAAAATAGCACCACACCCTCCTCCTTTGGACTTTTTGCAGAGCGTTAGCGGAGCAAAAAAGACAAAGGTGGGGAAACGAAGCGAAACAGAAACACCGAGCCGAAAAGTGAAAAAATAAGACGGGCGTGCGTACACACCACCGTCTTATTTTTGAACGAGCGAGGTGCTGTCTGTGAAGCGAAGTGGTGCTCGTTATACTACTGAGCGTGTCTCGCGCCTTTCGGAGCTCCCAATTTTCTTTTTCAATTTATCCCACCGCCCCTTTTCACGCGCTTGTCACAGAACCAGTGAAGACGGAAACAGGAAAATGGTGAAAGATCTGTATTTTCACTCTTCAAAACTTTCTGTGAGTTGTTTTCTGAGTTCCAACACTGTACCTTTAGGTGACCCTACGGGGAATCGAACCCCGGTTTTCGCCGTGAGAGGGCGATGTCCTAGCCGCTAGACGATAGGGCCGAATACGCCGTATAGTATAACACAAACAAATGTTATATAATACTGACATGCGGGTGATTAGCTCAGTCGGCTAGAGCGCTTCCTTGACGTGGAAGAGGTCACAGGTTCGAGCCCTGTATCGCCCACACAAGACATACATGTCACACTGCGTGTGTTACTATTAATATTGTTTATGGTTCGTTTCACATCGCTGTCAATACCAATTATCGCATTCGTCTCCGGTATGGGCGGTCTCGCATATGAAATCATCTATGCCCGTCTCATTTCATACTACATCGGCGATGTGTTCTACATCATCGCCGTTACACTAGTGGCGGTGTTCCTCGGTCTTGCCGCCGGATACGCGCTGTCCCGCCATACGATCCGGTATTTGTGGCTGATTGAATTATTCCTGGGCGCGTTTGCGCTGATTGTTGCGTTTATATTTCACACATACAGCGTCTCCTTCATCCCCGCAATAGGCGACCTGCTCATGATCCCCGGTTTCTCGGCGCTGGTTTCCGCCGTCTTTATCAGTATACCGATGTTCCTTGTGGGATTCTCCGTTCCTGTGCTGACACACTACCGCGCGTACACGCATGACGATTCGGAATCTTTTGCCGAAGTGTACGGACTGTACGCACTCGGAGCCGGACTGTTCGTGCTCCTGCTGGAACTTGCGCTGCTCAACTTGCTGGGTATTTCACTGGTTCTCTGCTTCGCCGGCGCGGTGAATATGGCGGTGGCGGTATGGGCATACCGGTTTGCGCGGAAAATTAAGGAGAAGGAGAAACAGAAGCCGCGTATACAGTGGCACATGCCGCTCTTCTGGTTCGGTGTGTGCTCAACCGTTTTTCAGTTCTACTACCTGGAAATGACCTTTAAAATATTCGGACCGTTTATCTTTAACTTCTCAACCGTTCTCGCAACCGCGCTGATCGGCATCGGCATCGGCGCGTATATCGCAAGAACATATGCGCCGGACTTTCTTCCGACAGTCAGAACCATGACGCTGTTCTGTTTCATCCCGTTCCTGTTTCTCATGCCGGCCATCTACGCCTGGTCATACACATTTTCAGCGGCGGAATCTTCATTCGTCATCATAACGCTCAAAACCCTGCTGATCGTCGGTATGGGGCTGCCGCTGTTCATCCTGTTCGGATCAACCGTTCCGCTGGCGATACAGGCATATGGGCAGCGGACGATGCACGGCGTGCTGCTGTCCAACGCGTGCGGTAACGCCCTGGGTATCCTCCTCGCCGTCTTCGTGCTGTTTCCCCTGTTCAATTTCAAAATAACGCTGATACTACTGTTTGCGGCCCTGCTTGTCATAACTCGTCCGGCATTCAGCCGATGCACAATCGTCGCCGTCCTTCTCATCCCGACCCTTCTTTTTTTGCTGTGGCCGGTGAAAGAGCTGCAGGTCGGCCACGGCTCAATTAAGGATTTCCAGGTCCTTGTTGAATCGGTACGGAGTGATTTCACCGTGCTCAAACATATCAGGGGATTCGGCGATGAGACAATAATCTTCACTCAGAAATTTGGCGAGGACGACGTGCTTACTATAAACCACAGCGGACATGTCACGCTGCGTTTTGGAAGTGACATGAGTACACAGAGAACTGAAACGCTCATCGGCATCATGCCCGGCTTCTACTCGGCAAAACATGACAAGGCGTTGGTGGTGGCTCTCGGGAGCGGTACATCCCCTTCCGGAGCGGCGGATGTGTACAAAGAGACAAAGGTGATTGAGATCAACCCGACCATGATTGCCGTCACTGAATACATGTCCGATATAAACCGGGGATTCCTTGAACGGGATGATAAAGAAATTGTCATACAGGACGGCTTTCTCGCCACACTACTTGAGGAAGACGGCACCTATGACATGATCACGGTCTCCGTTTCCCTGCCCTCATACTACGCCGCGGGCAAGATGTACACCAAAGAATATTTTGAAATCGCAAAAACAAAACTTGCTCCAGGGGGGGTGGTGAGCACCTGGTATGACACCCGATGGGAGGATGACGGTGTCCGCATACTCTACAAAACACTCCTGAGCGTTTTTAATACCTGCGACACACTGCTTCTGAGTCCCGGCTACTATTCAATCGTATGCGGCGACACCCTGCAGATGCACCCCGTCTCCGAAGTTCCTGTTGAGAGTGAATACGCGGAACAACTGGCAGTCCATGTCCCGTATCTGAAAGTGCCGGTTCCGGATACCTTCTTCACCGCCGGTCCGGACCTCGGCATATATACACTTAACAGCTCTATCATCATTAAATACTCCAATAGAAGGCGCTCGGGGGGAAGAATATATAAAGGCCTGTTTGACGACACACTCAGAATTGCTTTTGAGCAACAGGCCGAGCGGGTACCCGGTTCCTGCCGCGCGTACAATGCGGTGGGCTTTTGGTCTTATTTCCAATGCGACAGCGGGTTGTTAAAATAACGGGAAAACTTCTGTATAAACTGTTCCCGGGAAATGCGGCTGCCGTCCGTGTCATAGTAAACAAACACTCCGTCAATTTCCTCAGCAACGAGATCGCCGCTCTCAAGACTGTAGAAATTCGAATATCCTTCCACAATATCAAAATCAGCCGGCTGATACGAACGGTCAGGCGCATTGCGGATATAAATAAAAAACAAAATTGCGAGCAGTCCGCAAAGCATGATAAGAAGACATTGTATGGTTTCTTTACGATTCATAGTAAACGGTATCTCATATGATACCACAACCCACGACAAGCGTTATGAAACCCCCTCTTCTTTCGCCGGCACAGTCTTCACTTCATCAGGCTGATCGGATTCATGCTGTGAATCCTCGGATACGGACGCCTGTTCATCCGACGTTTCGGATACGATGGTTGTTCTCCTGAGTTTCTCGCGAATCTGTTTCTGCGTCTTATCCCGCAGGAAGTAGAGGCGGGCGCGTCTGGTCTTCGTTCTCCGCACTATCTCAATTTTCTCAATCATCGGAGAGTAGAGCGGAAATATCTTTTCCACCACAATGCCGTCGGAGCCGGCTCTCCGCACGGTGAATGTTGCCCCGGCTTCCGTGCCGTGCTTGCGGGCGATAACCACACCCTCAAACACCTGTATACGGGTTTTTTCTTTCTCCACTATCTTCTGATGCACACGAACGGTGTCTCCGGAAGAAATCCGGATATCCCGCCGACCTTGAGTGTGCACGGGCGACAGTTGTGTATCGGTAAGCATAGTGTGTGTATGGTAGCCCACCGCCCGACATTTCGCAAATATAAAAAAGGAGGAGGGGTGTGTAACCCCTCCTCAGTCTCAGTTCTGAACTCCCTCAGCTCTGAAACTCCTGAAGGATCTGGTGGACCTTTTCCCGCACTCCGGAAACCTTGCGAAGATATTCCAGAGCGCCCGAACTTTCCGCACGCGTCGGACCGGCAAAGTACGCGCCGATCGCGTACTCGAAATTCCGTTGAACACCGAGATCGCTCAGAAGAATGCCCATGCCTATCATTGAATGCAGTGGGTCAAACGGGTTCGGGGGATGGTCGCTGCGCCGGCCGAGAAGACCGGACACGCGGTCCTTTTCGGGATTGTATTGGTAGACCCAGTTAACAAACTTCGCAACGGCGACCTTGGTGCACCGCCCGAAAGATGCCCTCTGAGACTCTCTGGAGCAGAGACCGTTCCCCCACGCAACGTGGTCGTCCTGAAATGTGCGCAGGTGTTTCGCGGTGTTCGGACCGAGAAATCCGTCCACTTTCAGATCCAGCCCGTACACATGGTTCAGAACCGCCTGCAGAAGTTTCACATTCTGCAGACTCCATCTTACCGACGGGAAATATTCCCGGGACAGCGGTTCAAACTCCATGCCGGTGATGGCTGCCCACATTGATGGCAGTATCTGCCCGGGTCCCATCGCACTGCCGAAACCGCCGGGCGAGGCCTTAGAGACGCACACCTCCTCCGGGGCATAGCCGAACATCTCGGCTATAACAATTAATGGGACAAGATCACGGGAGGATTTGGCGTACACCGCACCCCCCCTGATTCCTTTGAGTTTGCCGAACCTACTCTCGACGATCGAGACCGCCGCGAGTGTTTCCATGGAAACACCGGTCAGCTCCGCAGCACGTGAGACCGCGTTGATCATTTTTGTTGGTGTGAATGAGGTGCATGTCTCCACCCCGGTTTTTGTGACGGAGCTGCCGAAAGCGGTCCCGCTCCAAAAACAATACAACAGAAGAAAGACCGCTGTTGACTTTTTCATCCCAAACCCCTCCTCTAGATGTTTCCTTGAGATGTATACACATTATACAATAAAATACCGATTTGTCAAACTTTCTCCTTCCCAAGTTCAAACAAATAATAGAACACCTGTCATATACCAAGTAATACTGGAGACATATGACAAAAGCAAAGAAAAAGAGACGGGAACCGTTCACCCGTCTGAATATTCATGAACGGAGTAGTATTGAAGTGAGATACTGTGCTGACAAGAGATCCCTGCGGGAGATAGCGAAAGAGTTGGGCAGGTCACCGGGAACCATACATCGGGAAATAGGGGGAAAACCGAGAAAAGGAGTCGGACGGTACTGCGCGCTGAGGGCACAGCGGGAAGCAGAGAAAAGGATACACACCCGGGGGAGGAAAGGAGTGCTGACCGACAGAGCACTCCTTGGGTATGTGCGGGAGAAGATGGAGGAAGGATGGTCTCCCGAGCAGGTGAGTATTCGTCTTCCCCGGGAGTTTCCGGAGGACACAACCATGCGGGTATCTCATGAGACGATATATACCTTCATATATGCGCAGATTCACCAAAGCGGACACGGTATCGTGAAACCGGGGTATCTAGACTTACGGTCTCTTCTGCCGAGAAGAAGGAAGAGACGCATACGGCAAGGAGTGAGAAACACACAGAAAACAGAACGAAGAGCGGCCTTGCCCTCCATAGAGGAGAGACCGGGGATAGAGGGGGTAATCGGTCATTGGGAAGGTGACACCATGCTCTCAAGGAAAAGCAGCGTTAGGGTAAAGAGTATGAATGAAAAGATGACCGGTCTGGCATTCTTTGAGAAAACAAAAGACGGTACCGCTGAGTCCTGTGACGCGGCAATCATCAGACGAATGCGCGCTGTCCCTCCGAGATACCGCAAGACCCTCACCCAGGACAGAGGGGCGGAGAATAGGGGGTACCGCACCGTTGAAAAAGAACTCAGTCTCTCCTGCTACTTCGCCCATCCGTACTGCTCTCATGAAAGAGGATCAAACGAGAACACCAACGGATTGTTCCGTCGGTGTTTCCCGAAGGGGACTGACTTTGACAAAAGCAATGACCGTGACATTGCCAAGGTTGAGTACCTATTGAATACCCGTCCCAGGAAACGCCTTACTGGTCTGACCCCTTACGAGGTATTCTACCGCATGACCGGTGTCAATCTCCAGAGGATGGCATATTACAAACTGACAGGTGTTCAATTAGAAGTTTGAATGTAGGCTTTATCCAAGCCCTAGTTTTTCCCGCTGGACCCGGATATCCGCCTCCTCAATTTTGGAAAAAAGCGGCCGAATATTGCCCACCACAATCCGCCCCGGCAGCGGCCGATACCCCCAGGATTCAGCGGCGGCACCGTCAGAGAAAAAGGAACAGATTTGCTCAGAAGTCCGGGGCAGAAATGGACGGACGACCAGAGCGAGCGAATAGATAGTTTGAAGAAGGACCGCCACATCCGCCTCAGCTCCGACCGGATCAACCGATATCCGTTTCCAGGGCTCCTGCGCATGTGCGAACCGGTTCCCGTGTTCCGCAAGCCGCATAATCTCACGGAATGCCTGGCGGAACTGCCCGTTCTCAATACACAAGCCGACCGTGTCAAACACCATCTCCGCGTCGGTAAGCAGCCGCTCGGCGGCAATATCCGTCGCCTCCGGCAGCGCGGCACCGTCGGGAAAACGTTTCTCGGCAAAGGTGCAGATGCGGTTCACTAAATTGCCGAATGTTCCGATGAGCTCTCCGTTGACCAGCTGACCGAACTCAGTCCAGCGAAAATCAATATCCGCCGTCTCGGGACCGTGGGCGGTGAGGATATACCGCAACAACTCAGCATCAAAACATTCCAAAAATTCCGGAACCCAGACGGCATGCAGTCTGCTGGTGGAAAACTGTTTCCCCTCCAGGGAAAGATACTCGGAAGCGAACACCCTGTCCGGCAGATGATACCCGCCGGAACCGGTCAGTATGGCCGGAAGTATGAGCGTATGAAACGGCACGTTATCCTTCCCGTGTACATAGTAATGCACCGCATCATCATCGCACCACCATGCGCGCCATGCATCGGGCGAAGCCTGCTGAGATGCGGAAAGATACCCGAGCACCGCATCAAACCAAACATACAGCCGCTTGCCTTCGTACCCCTCAAGCGGAACGGGAATGCCCCAGTCGGTGTCCCGGGTAACCGCCCTGTCCAACAGCCCCTGCTTCAGAAAACTTTTTGTAAACTGGGCGGCATTAACGCGCCAGGCGCCGCTAACTCGCCCAACCCACTGATCCAGCGTGTCCTGAAACGCACTGAGCCTGAGATAGAAATGTTCTGACTCGCGAACCTCAAGCGCCCGATCGGCGGACGACACTGAACGGTCAAAAATATTAGGATTGGCCGCGGGTTCAATCAGTGTCAACGGATCAAGCAGGGTGCTGCACTCATCACACTGATCGCCGCGGGCGGAAGAATAGCCGCAGTGCGGACAGGTGCCTTCAACAAAACGGTCGGGAAGAAAGCGGTTAAGAAACGGTGAATACAGCCCTTTATCCGCTTTGATGTAGAGGTGCCCCTTGCGGTGCAGATCAAGAAACAAACCTTGGACTGTTTTCGCATGCTCAGGGGTTGTTGTTTTGGTGTACAGATCATAGGTAAAGCCGAGATCTTCAATGAGTGTCTTTTTGAATTCCTTATGATACCGGTCAGCGATAGATGCCGGATCCACCCCCCGCCTAATCGCTTCAACGGCAATGGGGGTACCGTAACAGTCGCTGCCGGAAACCATCAGCACGGCATCCCCCTTCATGCGGTGATACCGCGCCAACACATCGCCGCCGATAAACGCGGCAATGTGTCCGAGATGGAGCGACCCGTTCGCGTACGGCCACGCTACCGCGACAAGAATATGTTTTTTTGGTTCACCCATATATACGGCATAATACCGCATCAAACGGCTGTATGCATTTAGGAGAGACGGGAGCCGACCGGAACATCCTGCGGTATCTCAACAACACGCACCTGACCGCCCCCCGAATCATCTGTGTATGAGGCACAGAGCAGCATGCCGTTGCTCTCAAGGCCGAGCATGGAGCGCGGCTCAAGATTCGCAACAACAACACACCGCACGCCGATCAATTGATCCGGCGCATAGTGCTTACTGATGCCGGACAAAACGGTCCGCGGTTCCTCTTCGCCGATGTCTATCGCAAGATGGAGCATCTTATCGGAACCCGGGATATGGTCGGCGGATACGACGGAGCCGACGACCAGCATGATCGAAGAAAATTGATCAATGGTAATGCTGCCGCTCATATATAAACTAACTGCTGTCAGGCCTGATTGCCCGCGCCAAAACAGACTTCCTGCGCGATGCCGTCTTGCCGGTGATAACCCCCCGCTTCGCCGCCTTATCAATCGCCTTCTGCGCCAGACGATATTCCGCGCGCGCGCCGGCGCTGTCGCCCGTGCGGTGCTGCCCTTTCACCTTTTTAATAAGGAGGCGCATTGTGCGGAATCGACGGAGATTAAACACGCGACGTTTTGCTGAAACACGGATTTCTTTTTTTGCTGATGCGGTGATAGCCATATACACGCACTGTACCGAGATATACCCCAAAACGCAAGCGGAAGTCTTGTCTCACGCAAAATGATACTGAACAGGGATCGTGATTCTCCTGAGGATGACCCTGAAAACGGAAAAGAAGGGCGTGAGCCCTTCTCTCCGGTCGGTAGTATGGAAATGTATGACCATAACCATGCAAACCAACACTATCAATATACAGGACATTACTAACCTTTTGAACGCATCAGAGAACAGAGAGATTCGGAGAAAAGACACAAAAGAGGAGATATACCGGTGGATACAGGATACCGTGGTGTCCGTGCGGTACCTGAGACTCGGGAAAAAGGAGAAAGGAAAGGTGCTCAGGTATCTCACTGTCTACAGTGGGTACAGCACTTCACACATCAAACGACTGGTGCGGCAGTATGCGGAAACAGGGTATGTGCGAATGAAAGGGAGAACCCAACCGATGTTTCCGGTGATCTACACCGCAGGAGATATCAGGACACTGGCAGAGACTATGGATGCCTACGGGCATCAGAACGGGAAGGCCGTCAGAGAAACTCTTCGGGAGATGTATGCGATATATGGGGACAATCGATTCGTTCGTCTGCGACATATATCACCAGCGCATATCTACCGGCTGAAGAAGAAAGACGTGTTCAGAGCCTACGCCAGAACCTTCACGAAAACAAGGAGAACAGCGGTGCCAATCGGTGCGCGGAGGAAACCGTACCCTGCGGGAAAACCTGGATATATACGGGTGGATTCGGTGCATCAGGGGGACAAAGAAAAGGAGAAGGGTATATATCATCTTAACCTCGTTGACGAGGTGACTCAATGGGAGGTGGTGTGCTGTGTGGAGGTGATCTCTGAGCAGTTTCTGCTGCCGGCGCTTGAGGAAGCCTTGGGTTCCTTTCCTTTCCGTCTCCTGAACCTTCATTCAGACAACGGGAGTGAGTATATCAATTACACTGTTGCCCGTCTGTTGGAGAAGCTGCGGGTGACTCAGAGCAAAGGAAGGTCACGACACTGCAATGACAATGCTCTGGTTGAGGGCAAGAATGCCGCGGTGGTGCGAAAATACATCGGACACGGGCATATTCCCAAGGACTATGCCTCCGCCATTGCTGTGTTCTACCGTGAACACTTCAATGACTTCCTCAACTTTCACCGTTGTTGTGCCTTTCCTGAGGAAATGACGCTCCCGAACGGGAAGATCAAAAAGATCTACCGGGAGTACAGAACACCGTGTCAGAAACTCCTCTCTCTGCCGGATGCCGGACAGTATCTCAAAGAAGAAGTCACGGTCTCCTCCCTTGAAAAGAAGGCAGGAGAGACCTCACACCTTGCCGCCGCGCAGGCAATGCAGCAGGCAAAACACCGATTATTCACCTGACAACATATGTTCCATGCTATATTGTGTTTCAGTATCATTTACGGATGAGAAAATACTGCGGAGAACACGGTATACTGAATATACTATGATCGGGACACTGACCGGAAAAGCGGAAGATGCGGGAAAAGGCATTATTCTTATTAAAACCGACAGCGGTGTCGGATACATCGCCGGCGTTTCTGCGACGACAAAAAATACTGCCCTGCAGGAAGAGACCTGTACCCTGTTCACCCACACCGTCATACGAAAAGACACTATGGAATTGTTCGGATTCCTTGAGCAAGAGGAATACTCAGCGTTTCTGCTGCTGCTGACCGTCTCGGGCATCGGACCGAAAAAGGCGCTCGTGGTGACAGAGCGGGTGCCGGTTCCGGCATTGCTGCAGGCTATTAAAAAAGAAGATGTTGACACCCTGGTTTCGTTCGGTATAACCAAGAAGGAGGCGCAGCGTATCACACTGGAGCTGCAGCGCAAGATAGAGATGTCTGAAAACGACATACCCGCTGCCGGAGATGTCGTTCCCGCACTGGTGGCGCTGGGGTATGATAAGAAGGAAATAGCCGAGGCGCTGAAAAACACGGTATTGAAGGGGAAAACAACAGAAGAACAAATTCAGGAAACACTGCGGGCAATGCGGAACATGACTCTGCAGACATATGGCAAATAATAGCGGAAGCGCGCACCATTCACAGAAATCTGTATATAATAGCAATGACCCATGGATATAAAATTTCTCATCACCATATTCCTCCTTTTCACACTGGTCGCCGGTATTATCATCATCTACCAGGAAGAAATAATGAAGATGGAATTTCTTGCGCGGCTCCAGACAACACCAATTCCGCAGACAGAACAACCGGTCACGTCTGCGCTTCCCAAACCGTACGCGCCTCCCGTTCCGAGACCGGATGTGCAGACTTTTTTCTATGATAACCGCGACCTGACTTTCGGAGAAGGACAGATCACCGATGTGCGGGCCAAAGGCATCAAAAAAATTGAACCGGGAAAGATACTCCATGTCATCACAAGCGGTGTCAGTAACTATTACGCCCGGGGGTTTCTTGAAGAAGCGGAGCGATTGTATGAGCCGTCGCCACATGCCGGATCAATTGTGTTCCACAACCGTACATCCGGCATAAAAGAATCAGAGCCGGAAAGAGAATATTTTGTTCTTCTGGTGTCAAGCGCTCTGCCGGAGCCGATTGATATAACGGGGTGGAAAGTGTTTGATAAGAATAAAAAAATATCCTACTCCCTGCCGAAGGGAATAAAGGTGTTGGGAACCGGAGGAATCCAAAAGGCGGTGCCAATACGGGTTGGGGCCGGAAACACTGTTATCATCTCCTCAGGCAGATCGCCGGTGGGTTCGTCATTCCGAATTAATAAATGTTCCGGATACCGATCGCAATTCAAAAACTTTACGCCCACAATTAAAACACAGTGTCCGAAACCGCTGGATGAATTCATATCGTTCGGCTCTGTGCCGTACACCGATAACAAATGTTTTGACATAGTGAACCGTATGGGAACATGCACAACAGTAACGGACATACCGACCGGTATCTCAGACAAGTGCCACGAACTTCTGGAAAATGTAATAACTGAAAGCGGTTGTGTGGGAATACACAGGAACGATTCTGATTTCTTTTCATCTGAGTGGCGCCTTTTTCTCGGATCACAAAGGGGTCTCTGGAGAAATGAAGACAATGTGCTGTATCTTCTTGATAAAGAAAGGCGTCTTGTAACAACATTGGTATACAGTTAATGGCTAAGATGCTACCATACCCCCAAACCGCCCATAGCTCAGTTGGTAGAGCAACGGCCTTTTAAGCCGGGGGTCCCAGGTTCGAGCCCTGGTGGGCGGACTTTCCAGTACAAGCAAAGACACATTCACTATCGCTCGTGTGGCTGTCTTGGTCCGCGCGCCCGCAGGGCGCGCGGTAGAGGGTTTTCCACGCGCCGCGGGGCGCAAAGGTCACACCGGTGTCGGCGAGTCGGCGGTTCAAGCCAACCTCTTTGAAAAAATCCGCCAAATCGGCAGGGTCGGTGCTATCAGTAACATTTCGCATTGCAGTTGCTTGCTCAATCACCAAAAGTGCCGGTTCAAGCCACGAATCATCATCGCCCGAGACACTCCGCAGTTTCTCCTTGATATCCATCTTTTTACCAAGTAGGATATTTTTCTTGGCAATGTATTCTTCACGGGTGATATCACCAGAAAGAGACATATCAAGAAGATGGTCCATCTGCCCCTCAAACGCCCGCAAATCAGCGCGGAGTGTCTCGGTGCGACTTACTCCCGCCTGAGCGTCTGCATTGTACAAATCGTAAAGTTCATCTGAAATTCCACCAGCTTCGGCGGGAGTAAGGGAAACTTTTTGTAGTGCTGAGCGAACCTCCTCGTCAATTCTCTCACTGCGAACATATTTACCCGCACACTTCCCTTTTTTCTTAGTGCAGTGATAGTAGGTATGCCCTTTTTGAATTGATGAGGTGATGGAACAGCCACAATGCGCGCAGACAAGCATCTGGCGGAACGGATACCGCGCCGGGTCATGCTGCCGCACTTCCCGTCCCCGCTGTTCCATAATCGCTCGGCACTGATCAAAAAGTTTCTTGGTGATAAGTGGCGTATGCGCACCCTCGTGGGTTTCGCCGCCCCACGCTACCAAACCGTAATATATCGGATTGTTAAGTATCCAGTGAACATTGCTCGCCGGAGTAAGATTGCCACGCCTGTTTTTAAATCTGAGAGACCGAAAGGTGAACTTACCGGTGGCATATTTTTCAAAAAGCGAAACCACGAGGGGTGCATACTCGGGGTCGGGGTCTATAGTATTCGTGTTGCGGTTATTTATATACCCGAAAGGTGCTCGTGACGGGTGGATACCCCGCCGCGCCTTATTCCTCATACCACGGCGAACATTCTCGCTGAGGTTGTCTACATAGAGTTTGCTCTGACCGAATGCGAGGGTGAGGCAGAAAATACCGTGTGGTGTATTTTCAAAAGTGTAAGTCGGAAAACGCAGAGCAGCACCGCGTTGCTCCACCAATTCAACCAGTTTTGCGCCGTCCGTCATATTGCGGGCAAGTCGGTCCGGATGCCAGGATAAAATGCCTTCCGCCTCACCCAGGGCGATGCGACCGAGCATCGCCTCAAAAACTTTTCTCCCGGGTTGCTTGGCGGATTGTTTCTCCGTCAAAACCTCAGTCACACTGACACCATTCTTGCGAGCGAAAGCGCGCAACTCTGCAATCTGATCGGGTATACTCTGCACCTGTTTGTCTCTGTCATCAGTGCTTTTGCGAGCATATATAAAAAGTTTTTGCAAGCGTTCGGTCATAGTAAACGAATTGTACCATACCGACCCCGAACAAAATAAAGTACAAAGCACCGCCCTGCCAAAATAAAAAGTTTTTTAAAAAGTGGATGGTCTTGAACCGCCGACTCGCCGACACCGGTGTGACCTTTGCGCCCCGCGGCGCGTGGAAAACCCTCTACCGCGCGCCCTGCGGGCGCGCGGACCAAGACAGCCACACGAGCGATAGTGAATGTGTCTTTGCTTGTACTGGAAAGTCCTCTGAACAAGTAGCACTTGAACTCAAAAAACATTTTACCGAAGACACCTCGCACGCTCCACCCGCCCCGTAACTTTAATCCCAAAAGTGCCGCCAGACAATCGCTCCGCTTACTACGGGCTCATGCTCGCAGGCTCACACCAGCCCTCCGTGCGCTCCGCTCCCGCGCCAATCACGCCGGCAGATTCTTTTTCAATTCAGCCCGCCGCCCAACCCCGCGTGCTCGCCGTTGCACCGTGTCGGGTCGGATATGGGAGTGGACGGGTGGTTTCTGAGTGCACAATAAAGACACGACAGCACGCGAACAAACAGCAAAAGGATCTGCCGGCGTGATGGGGCGGGAGAACTATATGCAATCCGCCATCTTTCCTGCTTGCAAATGCTTGCGGAAAAGGCGGATTTCCTTTATCCGACACAGGGTGTCACAAGATGTACAATGGTTTTATATGACACAAAACAGTAACGGGTCAGACAAGGAAAATCAGGAAAATGCCCGAAATAATTATTTGGAGGCAGGAAAGAGCGCAAATCAATTGCTAATTCCCGTGTTGATTGCTGTGCTTGGTCCTACCATCGCATCTCCAGATCTTTTATACCCGGCCGCACTTATTCTTTTTCTTTCTATAATATCTCTAATTATTCATAAAATGAGACAGATGTGTTTCTTTATGGATGAAAAAAACGGCGGAAAACAATATGAAGAAAGAGAGAGATTTATCAAAAACATTCCTTGCTTTTTGTTTAGTTTTTATCTGCTCGTCATATTGACTTTTGTATTTCTGTCATATACCATCCTTACTATGAATGAAGATCAGAAAGATTTCAAGCCGGAAAGGAGAAATTCTCCGACTCACGAAAGGGATTTTAAACCAAACAAATCGGCACCTAATACCACACCACCTACCCCAAGTCCTCAACCCAAGCCGAAAGAAAGTCAATAAGGGGAAAAGAATCTGCTGGTGTGATAGCAAGGGAGAACTATGCGTAATCCGCCATCTTTCCCGCTTGCAGACGCTTGCGGAAAGGGCAGATTTCCTTGTCCTGCTTGATTTTATATTTATATATGTGAATAACTAAAATTGAAAGATTTTTTACTAGTATTATGATAGTAATGAGTGAGAAACATAAGGTTGTTTCGTTGTTTTCTGGTTGTGGGGGTCTTGATTTAGGTATTTTGGGAGGATTCACGGTATTCAAGAAAAAATACCAAAAACGAAAATTTGATATTGTCTGGGCAAATGATTTTGACAAGAATGCTTGTGAAACATTTAAAAAAATATAGGAGATCACATTGTTTGTGGGGATATAGCTAAACTTCTGCAAAATAAAAAAGAATTTTTAAAATTTGACAATATAGATGTGGTGATAGGCGGTTTTCCATGCCAAGATTTTAGTATCGCAGGAAAAAGAAAGGGAACACAAACAAAAAGAGGTAAACTATATAAAAGTTTTATTGAGGTTGTTGAATTATTACAACCAAAAATTTTTTTAGCCGAGAATGTGAAAGGGATTTTATCTATAAAAAGCGGTTCTGTGATTAAAAAAATTATATCTGATTTTGAAAAAATCGGTTACAAGGTCGAGTATAAGTTGTTTCATGTCGCTGATTTCGGAATTCCCCAAAATAGGGAGAGGGTTTTAATGGTCGGAGTTAAAAACGGAGCTGGAAATTTTATTTTTCCAAAACCAAAAACTAAAAAGAGGCTCTCAGTTGGTCAAGTAATACAAGATTTAGAACACTTACCGGAAGGTGCTATTCACAATCACTTTTGGAGTAAAGCAAGAAAGAATAGTGGACAGGGAAATACTCGTATTAATAAAAATAAAATTGCTCCGACAATGCGCGCCGAGCATCACGGAAATATAGAATACCATTGGAATAAGAGGAGGAGGTTGTCCGCAAGAGAGGCTGCAAGGATTCAATCGTTCCCTGATAACTTTATTTTTTACCCATCAACTTCCCAAGCATACAGGCAAATTGGAAACGCTGTTCCACCAGTGATGGGTTGGCATATGGCGAAAGCGATGGAGAATTTTTTTGAGAGGTCTCTATGATTTATGCGACAGAAAAGAACGCAACAGAAAAAGATTTTCTCTCCCTACTTGAAGAATCAAAAAACCTTCTTTTAAAAAATATAGCCACTAACAAAAATTATCAACCATTAGATTTTGAAACCTTTGTTTATGAGACGATGCGCAATGTGGCAAAAGAAACAGTATTTGAGGGAACTATTGAACGAACTGGAAAATTTGGCTTTCCTGATGTTTTGGCAAATAGATACTTTGGGGTTGAAGTAAAGATGACAAAACAAGATAAGTGGACATCAATTGGAAACAGCATATTTGAAACATCCAGAGTTGATGATGTGGAAAGAATATTTATTCTCTTTGGAAAATTTGGCGGTAATTTTGATGCGCGTTATAAGGCATATCAAGATTGTTTACCATCAATTAAAGTGACACACTCCCCCAGATATGTTATTGACATGGAATTATCGGTCAACGAATCAATATTTGAAAAAATAGGAACTGATTATGAATCTTTCAGAAAAGATGAAAACAAGGTTCATTTAATTAAGACATATTACAAAAAGCAATTAAAAGATGGAGAGGAATTATGGTGGATGGATGAATCTCAAGAAAAAAGTGTTGCGCCAATTATTCGCTCATTTCAAAATCTTGAAGAAAAAGAAAAGAGGGTTTTGTTGTTGAGAGTGTGATTTTATTTCCAGAAATTTTTGGCAGTAGCAGATTAAAATTTGAACGGGCGGCAATTTATCTGGTCACTGAATACAATACTGTTTGCTCTAACCTGAGAGATATTTTTACTGCGGGCGGGTAAGAGGATGTTAATATGGCAAAGGAAAGATATTGTGTTCCACATATTTACTCTGAAATGCATAAGAGGGCGAAAATAATAGAAGAAAGAATAAAAGAAATGAATAGTGAAACTCTTTTATATTATTGGCGCATTGGTCATCTAAGTAAGGATAGGGTATCTCAATGGAAACTCCTTTTAGAAAAAAATACAAAGTCATCAATTTCCTCCGAGCGGATTAAAGATAAACCGCAAAAGATATCAATAACAGATATTTTTGAAAGTGGTTTAAATATTTAAATATGGCGGATAAATATACGAAAGAACAGAGATACATTATGATGTCGTCTGTTAAAAGTAGAAATAACAAAAGCACAGAACTTGTTTTTATCTCTTTGCTCCGCACAAATAAAATAACAGGATGGCGAAGACATTATCCGATAGAGGGAACGCCTGATTTTGTTTTTCCAAAAGAAAAGATCGCAGTATTCATTGATGGTTGTTTTTGGCATAAGTGTCCGAAGTGTTACAGAAGGCCGAAATCAAATAAAGCGTATTGGGACCAAAAAGTGGAAGACAATCAAAGAAGAGACGCAGCAAAGAGAAGGTCCTTGCGCAAACAGGGGTGGCATGTTGTTCGCATCTGGGAACATGAATTAAGCGGGAATAACAGATCTATAATTAAAAGGCTTCAGAAAATATTTCCGGCACATTATGATTCTATCGCTTGATCATTAAAAATGCGCAGCAAATCTTTTATTCCTTTTGCAATCAAACCTTCATCAACAGATTTTTCTTCCTCCGGGTGAGCGAACTCATGTCGTAACTTTGTGACATATGTTATATCATTCCCTGAAGCATCTTTTTCATCAGCGAGCAGTGGCTTACCTTCAGTATTATTCTTACCCGCCAAACGCTCTGAATCAAATTTGTCATATGAATTAATACCGCTCTTAATTTTAAAATGTTCGTACAACTCAAGGAAGTAAGATTCACTCAGCTGATTAAACACAAAATAATTTATCTCCGAATGAGACCTATACCCTAACACGGACCAAGAATTATCCATATGTTTTAGTGTGGTGGACTTGGTGTTCTGATCACGGGAAACCTCGTATATTTTATCATCTCTGTTCAACCTCACAAAATCCGGATCATGTGTTGTTATCGCCACTTTCACATCAACACCGCTTCCATCTTCTTTTTTGAGCAGTTTCTTAATCATCGTGTTCAGGCTCTTTTTCCACTCCGGGTGCAGATACGCTTCTGGCTCTTCTATAAGTAGTAGTATTTTTTTGTTACCACCACTGGCGTAAATTTTTTTGTAGTATAAAATAAACGCTATAGACATTAATCTCTGAGAACCCTGCCCTATCGAATCTAAGTCAATCTCATTATCCTTCTCACGATATTGGTCAAGCGCTTTCACTCCAATTAATTTTCTCACATCATCAGGACCAAAATCAGAACCCATAGATATAATGACCTTTTTATCCTCAACACCGCTGTCCGATAAAATTTTGTTTATCTCGTCTTCGGCTTTCTTTTTCTCCCCACTTTTATCAAACTTGCTGATTAAATCCGACAAAATAGTTTCATCCACAATCTCATTCAATATCGGGACAACAGTTTTTGAAAATTCGCTTCCTTTTTGAGATGTTGAACATTCAGTCCTCGGATCAATTTGATCTGACCTGATATAAATAACCTCACACTCTGGGTCAACTTCTTTTTTGTAGTTTTCATGAATATGACACAAAATATTTGATTTCCCTGCATTATTTTTTCCAGCAAAAACAGTATAATCAGCGAGTTCAAACTCAATTTTGTCAGTTATGCTTTTGTAGTTCTCTATTGAAATCATAACTGCATTCTGCCAAAATACACCACATTGAGCAAGATGACAATATGATGCGCCCCAAGTTCAAACAAATAATAGAACACCTGTCATATACCAAGTAATACTGGAGACATATGACAAAAGCAAAGAAAAAGAGACGGGAACCGTTCACCCGTCTGAATATTCATGAACGGAGTAGTATTGAAGTGAGATACTGTGCTGACAAGAGATCCCTGCGGGAGATAGCGAAAGAGTTGGGCAGGTCACCGGGAACCATACATCGGGAAATAGGGGGAAAACCGAGAAAAGGAGTCGGACGGTACTGCGCGCTGAGGGCACAGCGGGAAGCAGAGAAAAGGATACACACCCGGGGGAGGAAAGGAGTGCTGACCGACAGAGCACTCCTTGGGTATGTGCGGGAGAAGATGGAGGAAGGATGGTCTCCCGAGCAGGTGAGTATTCGTCTTCCCCGGGAGTTTCCGGAGGACACAACCATGCGGGTATCTCATGAGACGATATATACCTTCATATATGCGCAGATTCACCAAAGCGGACACGGTATCGTGAAACCGGGGTATCTAGACTTACGGTCTCTTCTGCCGAGAAGAAGGAAGAGACGCATACGGCAAGGAGTGAGAAACACACAGAAAACAGAACGAAGAGCGGCCTTGCCCTCCATAGAGGAGAGACCGGGGATAGAGGGGGTAATCGGTCATTGGGAAGGTGACACCATGCTCTCAAGGAAAAGCAGCGTTAGGGTAAAGAGTATGAATGAAAAGATGACCGGTCTGGCATTCTTTGAGAAAACAAAAGACGGTACCGCTGAGTCCTGTGACGCGGCAATCATCAGACGAATGCGCGCTGTCCCTCCGAGATACCGCAAGACCCTCACCCAGGACAGAGGGGCGGAGAATAGGGGGTACCGCACCGTTGAAAAAGAACTCAGTCTCTCCTGCTACTTCGCCCATCCGTACTGCTCTCATGAAAGAGGATCAAACGAGAACACCAACGGATTGTTCCGTCGGTGTTTCCCGAAGGGGACTGACTTTGACAAAAGCAATGACCGTGACATTGCCAAGGTTGAGTACCTATTGAATACCCGTCCCAGGAAACGCCTTACTGGTCTGACCCCTTACGAGGTATTCTACCGCATGACCGGTGTCAATCTCCAGAGGATGGCATATTACAAACTGACAGGTGTTCAATTAGAAGTTTGAATGTAGGCGCCACATGCGACAGACGGATTAAAAAACACTAAGAATATTAAATATCGCTGATTAAATTGCACAGGCATTTCCGGCTCCGATGCTTTCCGCAGAGCGAATGCGGAGTGGAAAGAGGAGGAGTGGGAAAAGCGAGCGGAACGGA
The DNA here is from genome assembly GCA_965222235.1 of Minisyncoccota bacterium. GTDB lineage: Bacteria > Patescibacteriota > Minisyncoccia > Phycocordibacterales > JABAAK01 > JAPPJI01. The sequence goes on from OZ244939.1 coordinate 431,334, forward strand.
GCCGAGCCGAGCAGGAATGAAAAAACAGGAAAGGCTTGCGCATGCAATGCCTTCCTGTTTTTGAACGGGCAAGGTGAGAGTCCGTGAAGTGAGCGATGCCGTTCCCTATTCCGCGCCTTTCATCGCCAAAGATTCTTTTACCTTTCCCCCGTGCGAGCCGTTGTCTATGAACAAAGAAACCACCCGTCCACTCCCATATCCGACCCGACACGGTGCAACGGCGAGCACGCGGGGTTGGGCGGCGGGCTGAATTGAAAAAGAATCTGCCGGCGTGATTGGCGCGGGAGCGGAGCGCACGGAGGGCTGGTGTGAGCCTGCGAGCATGAGCCCGTAGTAAGCGGAGCGATTGTCTGGCGGCACTTTTGGGATTAAAGTTACGGGGCGGGTGGAGCGTGCGAGGTGTCTTCGGTAAAATGTTTTTTGAGTTCAAGTGCTACTTGTTCAGAGGACTTTCCAGTACAAGCAAAGACACACTCACTATTGCTCGTGTGACTTCCTTCTGCAACACGCCCTTCCAACCTGTGGTAGAGGGTTTTCCATGGCGCAACGCAGGACAAAGCAACGACATCGCTGATTGACGAAGAAAACACATTTTCCTATACTATGAACCACATACACTCAGAGACAGTATGCAAATATGACTGATATTTTTATAGACGAAAGTGGAAATTTAGGGAAAGGAGAAAGATTTTTTATCATCTCGGTAATACAATTCAATTCCGACAACGATTATAAAAAATGGAAAAGAGTCGCAAGGAAAATTATAAAAAATAAAAAACACCTAAAAGAAATTAAATCTTCTTCAATGGATTACACTTTGAAGAGGGAGGTCTTGGAGCAGGCTAGAAAGCAAGATATAAAATTCAAAGTTTGGCTTGGTATTATTGATACAGATCACGACTATTACAAACAGAAATTTATAATGCAAGACAACTCTAAAGAGCTTGCTTTTAACTATACTTTAAAAAAGTTATTCAAAGAGACAATTGCAAAAGAAATTCAAAAAGAAGTGGCCATAGTATATGTTGATCAGCGAAACACCAAAACAGGATCAAGATATTCGTTGGGTGATTATTTAAACGCAGAAATTCTTCACGACCCGGATGTCCCACTACAAAAGATTATTATTTATTACCAAGATTCAAAGAATAATTATGGCATCCAACTATCAGATCTGATTGCAAATATTACTTACACCAAACTTGAGCACAATAAATCAAAATATCTTTTTAAAAAATATGTGAGTCCAAGATTATCAGGTAAATGCAAATACCCAGAGTGTTGAGCTTGTGTATAAAACGAAGAGAGCCCCTGACGGGCTCCTTCTAAGCAACTTATACTTCGGTGCCGTATAACGACACTTAACCGGCATTATGCTTGGGTCTCCATATAAGATTTATGCCTACAACCAGTATATACATCTTCAACCCACTTTTCCAGGTCCTTGTGAAAAACACAAAATTGGTTGACATATAAAGAATATTTTATACCACCCCCCTTCCCCAAAGTAGGATATTTTTCTTGGCAATGTATTCTTCGCGGGTAATATCACTTGCCGAGGGAAGTCACTGGATGATCCCGAGCAGGGAGCGGAGCACAAAAGGAGCCTCTTTCATCCCGTCATCCCCGCTGGTGAAATGACCCATATTTTTCATAATGACAATCTCCGAACCGAGTTTTTCCCTAAAATCATCCTGATTATCAAGCGGAACATCCGGGTCGTTATCGGAAAATATGGCGACACTCTTCGGTAGGTGGGAGCTCGCCTTCCTGAAATCGGGGGGCGAATCAAGCCAGTGTCTTTTGGTTTCCAAATCATCATCGGTATCATTATCGGATTCCGAGAGTCTTTTAAAGAAGCCGGCGACAAAAACCGCGCCCCCGATTTTTATATCCCCATCTTCTGGTAGTCCTTCAAGGTAACGCACAATGGTTTGGCAACCGAGACTGTGCCCGACAAAATAGGTATTTTCATTGACGGTGCCGACTGCATTTGATACTTCGGAAACCCAGTTGTGTATCCGTGGTTTTTCAGCCTCCGGGAGTTGTGGGATGTGAACCTCAAATTCCCTTGCTTCAAGTTCTCCTTTCAGCCATTGAAACCAATCTTCTTCCGGGTGGCCATCCCAGCCGTGCAGGATATAAACTCTTTTTTGGTTCATGTATAAATGATAGCAGTTGTGTCGGTAATATTCTATCAATTCTCAATTCAAATTCATATACCATCATATACCATTAAAGTATAACACGATACAGTGCCGCATCCCCGCGGTGGTTTATCAAACCACAAAATTATGGTAGAGTACACGCTAGGAAACCCATCGGGGCTTTCGTGTACTTTTTCACAGAGAGGAGAGGAACATGCACAACACTGCACCCCTTCGGGCACCGGCTCTTTTTCTGGTGTTCGCAGCCGCAATCGTCGTCGCCCTGCCCGCATCTGCTCAGGAGGGTGACTGGTACGGCCGTCTGGGTGTTTTCGCCGGAAAGTACCGGGAGACCTCCTTCAAGGATGAGGACTGCAACGCGACATCTCCGGCTGCGCTGTACGGATGCGGCGAGGATGCGTCCGGCAGGGCCATACAGTCGTTCGTTGACTTCAGGAGAAATCCTGGTGTGCAGATCGGCATCGGACATCGCATCAACAACACCCCTTTCCGGGTTGAAGGATCCCTGGAACACCAGAGAAGCCTGAGAATGTCCGGGAGAACGAACTTCCTCGCACCGGAACGGAGACAGGACATCACGTCGGAGATGGATGTCACGTCGCTCACCCTTTGGGGATTCGTCGACAGTCCGCAGGTGGTGGAGGTGTTCGGTGGCGGTGTCAACCTCTTCGCCGGGGTTGGGGTCGGCATGAGCCACATATCCGCCGAAAAGACCATCATGGACTTCCCCGCAACCTACACGGTTGTTCCGGGCGGCAAGGAAAGGAACCTTGCCTTCGGAGTAACCGCCGGTGTATCGCACCGGGTCTCCGAGAGAATCATGGTGGACCTTGCATGGCGCCACATGGACTACGGTGACATCGGAACGGAAGCCGGGAGCGGATCAGTGGTGTGGCGCGACGGCAGTCGGACAATCCCACTTGACCTTGCTCCGACCAAGGGAAAGCTCCGGGGAAACGAAATGTCCCTCTCAATGCGCTACCTGTTCTGAGGAACACAGCAACCGCAAACACCACCGGGTCTCCGGTGGTGTTCCCTTTTATCTAACCAAGAATAATATATTCAATAATTTCCTCATCGCTGGCGCCGTGCAACCGGCCCCGCCGAACCGCCTGTTCAGCAAGAAGAAAAAAACCGAAAGGACTGGCAAACGAGGTGAGTGCTTTCTTCGCCTTTGTGAACACGAACGGCTTCACGCCCGCAGCGACCGCATTCTCGGAACGGGACACAAGAACGAGCATGCGCAGCTGCCACAGCAGTATATTCAATAATGAGGTCGGTGATTCGCCCTTTTGCAGCAGCCGGTAGAGTGCCGCGAGGGTTTTGCCCCGATCCCGCCTGACAAACACATCGGTAAAGGCGAACAATGCCCTGCTGTCTTCAGCGGCAACCTGTTCCCTGAACCGCTTGATTGATGCTCCGCATTCGGTAAAACTTTTTTCCTGTGCCGCGGTGAGAGCGGGCTCAAATATAATAAACATATGGGGAGAAGATTGATACGCACCGAGATTCTCCGTAAGGTGCCCGGACAGCGTGTCGCCGAGCATCTCATCACAAAAAACAATGTATTTTTTCTCAAACAGCCCCTGACCGAACAGCAGCTCCTCTAATGAATGATGGGGGAATCCGGGAGAAAGATAGATATATTCCGCCTGCGTCCGTTTCTTTCTGCAGGCATCAGCAAAACTGCCGGCATAGTTGCGCGATGAAAATCTGTCGCCGCAGAATACATACAACATACCGGCAGTATACCTCACGACAACGAACCCCAGGAGCCGCCCTGCTTCACATCAGTCACAAGCGGTATGGGGTCCCGGTTGTCCGGATAGACGGATTCCATGACTGATACGATATCTTTAACGGCGGTATTAATGACATCGGGGCGGATTTCAAATAACAATTCATCGTGAATCTGCAGAACCATCCGCACATCGCCGGAATATTTCTCGGCAAGCATCCGGTCGGTGCCGATCATCGCCATCTTAATAACATCAGCCTCGGTTCCCTGTATAACACTATTCACCGCCATACGCTCGGCTTGGGCGCGTACAAACGCGAGTGATGAGTTAATACCGTCCATGTGCCGAACGCGGCCGAATGCCGTCGTTACAAAACCGGACAATCGCGCCTCACCCTTTATCCCCTCAAAATATGCAAACAGTCCCGGAAACGCACCCTTATACTCCTCAAGAAACTGTTCCGCCTCCGCAAGAGAAACATTGGTTGAGCGCCTGAGCGCCTGAGCGCCCATGCCGTAGAGAATGCCGAAATTGATGGACTTGGCGGCGGCACGCTGGTCGGGCGCGACCGCGTCCTCTGTGACGGAAAAAATTTTCGCCGCAACGGATGTGTGCACATCACCCCCTTCGCGGAAAATATCTAATAGGCCCGTATCTCCGGATAAAATGGCGGCGATGCGAAGCTCCATCTGGGAATAATCAATGGACACCATAGTCCAGCCGTTGCTGGCAACAAACAGGTTGCGTATGGCGGTCCCGTCCTCTCCCCCTATCGGAATATTCTGAAGATTGGGATCCCGTGAAGACAGCCGGCCGGTGACCGTGCCGTTCTGTTGCAGATTGGTATGGATCCTGCTGTCCTTATCAACAAACTCAGGCAGCGCGTCGGTGTATGTTGAACGGAGTTTCTCATAGTGCCGGTACTCAAGCACCAGACGAATAATGGAGTGGTCATCAATCATGTCAAGCAGCACTGATTCTTTGGTCGTCCGACCGCCGGAGGCGGTCTTTGAAGAACGCTTCGGCCGCAATTTCAGATCAATATACAACACCTCTCCCAACTGCTTCGGCGAATTAATATTAAATTCCCTGCCGGCGGCCGTATAAATAGCATCGGAAATTTTTTGTATTTTTTTGCGGTACGCCCCGCTCAGCGACTGTGCCGCGGATACATCAAAACAGACACCTGTTTCCTCCATTCTCCTGATAACCGGCATCAGCGGTTTTTCAATATCCTCCCATACTGACAGGCGCCCGGCCTCGCGGAGCTTATCCCTGAGAATACGCACCGCGGCTTCGGGAGAGGGTGCGCCGGTGTACGCGTACACATCTTTCGCACCGGCATTGGTGTATGACGCATCAAGCACCCACAGCGCTATTGATGCTTCCCTGATAATGCGCTGCTCATCCGCGGACAGTTCTTTCTCATGCTTTTCAGAAGGAGTCGGGGGTGTGTTGTCATGGTGTCCGGTGATGGCGTCCAGGCGGGCAAACAGTGAATCAAATGAAAATTTCTCAAGTGTGCTCCGCGCAGCGTGGCGGTCAACCGACTCCCGCCACACCTTCGCCCCGGCGTGAGGCGGGCGCACAGGAACATCGGTGTGGATGGTGGCAAGATCGCGGGAGAGAAACGCGCTTTCCCGCCCCTCGGAAAGCAGTTTCTCAACCCGGGCACTGAATCCGGCACCCTGTACGGTTCCTGCGTCCAACGCGGCATAAATCCCTTCAAGATCACCGAATGCCGTGATGAGGCGCGTTGCGTAGGTCGCGCCGATGCCGGATACGCCGGCGATATTGTCCGAACTGTCCCCCGCCAGCCCTTTATAATCAACAATATACCGGGCCGGGTAGCCGTTCTTTTTCTCAACATCCGCCTCGTCAAGGAAGACAAAATCGCTCATCCCCTTTCTCAGAAAAAAAATACGGATGCGGGGATGCACGGTGAGCTGCAGCAAATCTCCGTCACACGAGACAATCACGACCTCCTGTCCGTTCTTCGCGTCGGCAAGGGCGAGTGTGCCGAGCAGATCATCGGCCTCATACCCCGCCTTCTCAGCTATATGAACACTATATGACGACAACATGTCTCGTGCCGCCTCTATCTGTACGATCATGTCCTCTTCCGGCATCTCCCTGTTCGCCTTATATGTATCGTGCGCCTCCTGACGCAGCGTCTGTTCAGGGCGGTCAAAACAGGCGATGATGTGATCCGGCTCCAGCTCAGCGATGATGCGGAACAGTGAGTTGGTGAGACCGTACAGGGCACCGGTCGGCATGTCATCCTGTGAATGTAAATTAGGCACGGCATAATATGACCGGTACAGCAGGGCGAAGGTGTCAAGGTATATAATCATGGTGGTGTTGTACGGCGACGGGGGAGGAGAAAGAAAATGTATGCACGGTGCCTTCCGCCCCGACAGCCACCGACCAGTGGCGCGGAGGAATGCTGGATACGACATGTTCCGGCCATTCAAGCACGACAAGCGTGCGCGGCGAGGTGAGCATGTCATCCCAGCCGACTGTTCCCACCTCATCCCCGGAAAGACGGTAAGCATCAATATGAATGAGTGAGGAAAAAACAGGGTCGTCGGTGTTGTAATCAGAGCGAAGAATGAATGTGGGGCTGGTAATAACCCCACGGACGCCGAGTATGTCAGCAATACATTTCGTCAGGGCGGTCTTTCCGGAGCCGAGCGGTCCGGACAGTGTCAGCACCGTCGCCCCGTCATCGGAAGCTGACTTTTTCAGCATATCAAGAACGTCACCGGCAAAGCGACGGGTGTCCCGGAGTGAGTGTGACACGGTCTGCATACACAAACAGAATACCACTTTATACGTAAAAACACATAAAACAAACGCGCCCGCTGTGTTACAATACAACCATGACAAACAACGCGACGCTGCGGACATTCCAGAATCAGCTTGAAGAGCACAGGGTGAAGGAAGAAAAGCGCCTCATAGAATATCTGTCCGAAAAATACCGCCTCCCCGTCATTAAATTAACCGGCATACAAGTGAACCCGGACGCACTGCAATTAATCAGGGAAGTTGACGCACGCGAGGCAAAAATGGCGGTGTACAAGCGGCTGAAGGGAAAATTAACAATAGCGATCAATGAACCGAACAATGAGAAATTGAAAGAGGTGCTGCGGGAACTGGAGGGAAAAGGATATGCCAACGAACTCACCCTCGCCACAACACAAACACTTGAGCAGGTCTGGCAGTTCTACAAAGACATTGTCGCAACAAGCGCGACAACGCCCGGAACGCTCTCAATAACAAACAAGGAGCTGGAACAGACAACACAGAACATACAATCATTGGATGAGGTAAAGGAGGTGCTTGAAGGAATGAAAGGCCTCAATCAGGCGAGAAAAATATCAAAAAACGTTGAATATATCGCCGCGACAGCGATAGCGGTTAACGCGTCAGACATTCACATTGAACCGGCCAAAGGGGGCGGCGTTGTCCGCTACCGTATTGACGGCGTTCTGACGGATGTTGCAAAGCTTCCTCCGAAAGAATACAAACAGCTTGTCACAAGAATGAAGTTGGTATCACATATGAAGATAACCTCAAAGGGAGCGCAGGACGGCGGATTCATCATTCACCTTTCCGACCGAACAATCAGTGTCCGCTCTTCCGTTATCCCTGAAGATGAAGGGGGCTCTTTTGTTCTCCGTATTCTTGATCCGAATAATGTGCTGCATAATATTGAAAAGCTGGGGCTGCATCCGGTCATTCTGAAAGTATTCCAAAAGCACATTAAGAGGCCGAACGGTATGGTGCTCACCACCGGTCCGACCGGATCCGGGAAAACAACCACACTGTATTCATTTCTCAACTCAGTAAGGGACGGAGAGACGAAGATAATCACCCTTGAAGATCCGATTGAATACCGCCTGGAAGGTGTTGTACAGACCCAGATTGATAAAAACTACTCGTTCGCATCCGGACTCCGGGCGATACTCAGGCAGGATCCGGACATCATCCTCGTCGGCGAAATACGGGACCGCGAGGTTGCCGAAATTGCCATTCAGGCCGCATTGACCGGACATTTGGTGTTTTCAACATTACACACCAATGATGCGTTGGGGGCGCTGCCGCGCCTTGCGCAGCTTGAAGTTGACCCACAGGCATTTGCCCGGGCAATAAACATTGTCATCGCCCAAAGGCTTGTGAGAATCCTCTGCCCGCACTGCTCCGAGCCGCACCGCCTCACCGACGAACAGAAAGAAAAAATACAAAACATGATTCAGGACTTCCCTGAGGGATATAGGGAAGAACCATTGAATATCGAGAATATCAAAAAACCGGGCGAGGCGGCACAAAACTGCCAGCAATGTACAAATGGATACAAGGGGCGTATCGGCGTATTTGAGGTGTTTGAAGTAAATGACGACGTAGAAAAAACACACCGAAGCGGTGAAGGAATATCCGCCCTGCATGAAGCGGTGAAGAAGCAGAATCTTCCTTTTATGAAAGATGATGGGTTGTGGAAAGTTCTGCAGGGCACGACATCGTTGGCTGAATTAGAGCGGGTTGTGGGGGTGAATATATAGTATGGACGGAGAAAACAAGAACAAAGAACTCGAACACTCACTAGACTCACTATTGCGCCCGAAGGTGTGGGAAGAATATATAGGACAACAGCACATAAAAAATGATCTCGACATTCTCATTAAGGCGGCAAAAAAACGGGGGCAGATGCCCGAACATGTCCTGCTGCACGGCCCGGCGGGACTGGGGAAAACGACACTCGCTTACATCATCGGATCTCTACTTGAGGTGCCGATACAGACCACCTCAGGGCCCATGATAGAACGGGCGGGGGATATTGTTTCACTCGCATCAACATTGGAAAACGGCGGCGTGCTCTTCATAGATGAGGTACACCGGCTGAACAGAAACATTGAAGAGGTTCTCTACCCCATCATGGAAAGCGGTGGTATATCAATTATGGTCGGGAAAGGACCAACTGCACGGTCAGTACACATTGCGCTCCCCCCTATTGTGGTGATAGCGGCAACAACACAGGCGGGAAAAATATCCGCCCCGTTGCGCTCCCGATTCTCGGGCGGCATTATGCGACTGATACCATATAACGAGGAGGAAATAAAACAGATTCTGCTCCACTCTGCAAAAAAACTGGATATTGAAATTTCGGAAGATTCGGCGAAAGAAATAGCAAAACGATCACGAAGCACCCCGAGAACAGCAAACTATCTTCTGAAAAGAATTCGTGATTATGCACAAATTCATAACACCGCCATAACACCGGAAATGGTGCACACCGCCCTGTCCGATCGAAATATTGATGCGTACGGACTGAACGCCGAAGACAGAAACATGCTTGCCACCATACAGCAGGTATTTAACGGCGGACCGGTCGGCGTGCGGGCCCTCGCAACAACACTGTCCGAGGATGTGGGAACCATTGAAGAAGTGTATGAGCCGTTTTTGGTACAAATAGGTTTTCTGGAGAGAACACTGCGCGGGAGGGCGATAACGGACAAAGGCAGGGCATATCTTGCCGATATCGGCATGTATGAAGAATAGTGTATACTGCCGACATGGCAGGTCATAATAAATGGTCAAAAATAAAACACAAAAAGGCCTCAACCGATGCACAAAAAAGCAAAATCTTCGGGAAAATAGCAAAAACACTAACCGCTGAATCAAAAAAATGCGGCGGCAACAAGGATGATTTGCGGCTGAAATCCGCAATTGAACAGGCAAAATCGGTTAATATGCCTTCACAAAACATTGAGCGGGCGATAGAAAGAGGAATGAGTGCCGATGTGGTATCATTGGAATCCGTCATATATGAGGCATACGGACCTGGGGGATGTGCCCTCCTTGTTGAGACACTGACCGATAATCGCAACAGAACAGCCGCGGAAATACGCCACATTCTTTCAAAGCACAACACCTCTATCGGAGAACCGGGGTCCGCATTGTGGATCTTCACCAGAAAAAATAATACAACCACACCAAACACAACCATGGAAATTTCAGAAGATGATATGAAAAAACTTGAAAGCATGGTTTCAGACCTGCTGGATCAGGATGATGTACAGGAGGTACATACAAATGAGGTATAGCGCGTATGAAATTAATCGCAATAGATCCGGGATACGACAGAACGGGGTTTGCGGTTATTACCAAGGAAAATGATCGGATGGTGCTTCTTTTTTCGGAATGCTTTGAGACTGACGGGGGAAAGGAATACAACAAAAGAATTGTGGAGGTCGGAACACGGCTTGAAAAACTGATTGAGAAGCATGAGCCGGATTCTGTTGTTATTGAAAAACTGTTTTTCTCAAAAAATAAAAAGACGGCCCTGCGGGTGGCTGAAGTTAGGGGCTTGTGCATATATGAGGCGGAAAAAAGAAACATACCGGTGGCTGAATACACACCCAATCAGATAAAAAGTGCAGTAACCGGAAACGGCCGCGCGGACAAGAAACAAATTATGCGGATGATTCCCCATCTTATAGAAATAGACAGGAATAAAAAGAGACATGATGATGAATATGATGCCGTGGCGATCGGCATAACCCACCTCGCCGCCGTGCGAAACAACATACCAAACAATATTTAAGGGTATGCTGTATATATGTATATAAAAATTATATATATTAGAAACCTCCTCCTTTTATGTCTTTCTGGAATGTTTGTGGGTCTGGGACTGATAATACTGTTCTATGTATTTACTCCGTTGCCGGATGTGGAGGTCCAAAATATAGCATCAAAACAATCAACCATTCTGGAAGACAGAAACGGTGAGTTTTTGTTTGATTTTTCAGAAAATGAAAAAAGGGTGTATACGCCGATTGAAAAAATATCACCTAATGTCATTAATGCTGTTATATCTATAGAAGACCATCTTTTTTTTGAACATAAGGGGGTGCGTATTGATTCATTTTTAAGAGCATTGGTATACAATATATTAACACTTTCATTCAGTCAGGGCGGGTCTACAATCACACAACAATTGATAAAAAATGTATACCTTACTACGGAAAAAAAGATAGAGAGGAAGATGAAGGAATTCTTACTCGCCTGGAAGATTGAAAAAGTTCTGGAAAAAGAAAAAATATTAGAGTTATACCTTAACACCATCCCGTACGGCGGTGTCATATACGGCATCAGTGAAGCGAGCAACTTTTTCTTTGGGAAAAAACCGGATGATATAACTATTGCGGAAGCGTCCTACTTGGCGGCGATACCGAACGCCCCGACCTATTTTTCACCTTACGGAAGAAATAAAAAGGACCTGGAGAAAAGAAAGAACGCCGTACTCACACGCATGTTGGAATACAGTCTCATAACACGGGAAGAATACAATAGTGCGAGGAAAGAAAACGTCTATTTCAAAGACCGAAGACCGTCCTCAATACGGGCACCTCATTTTGTGTTTTTTGTAAAAGAACAGATTGAAAAGGAATACGGAACACATTTAAGATCTTTAAAGGGAGAAAGAATACGCACTTCCGTTGATTTAAAACTACAAAAAAGTATTGAAGAAAGTGTGGAGATGTTTGCCGAAGGTTTTGAAGAAAAATACAGAGGAACAAATATCGCATCGGTGGTTATTGCCGCAAAGACCGGAGAAATACTCGCCATGGTGGGGTCGCGTGATTTTTTTAACGACAAGATTGACGGAAGTGTTAATATTATCACATCTTTAAGGCAACCAGGATCAACTTTTAAGCCGATAGCATATGCAAAGGTATTTGAGAAAGGGCTGCGTCCAGAAACAATATTGTATGACGTCCCCACCCAATTCACCAGCAGGTGTGAGGAGGATAAATTTGAAAGCACAGAAGACGGGTGTTACTCACCCGTCAACTACACAGGAACGTTTAAGGGTCCGATTTCCCTTCGGAGCGCTCTCGCACAATCAATCAATGTGCCGGCTGTTAAGGTTTTGTATATCGCCGGTGTAAAAAATACCATAGAGCTTGCGGAAAAAATGGGCATAACATCGCTCACCAGGGGAAGTGGTCATTATGGGTTAAGTTTGGTGTTGGGTGGAGCCGAGGTTACACCGCTGGAACTTGCACAGGCATATAGTGTGTTTGCAAATGAGGGGAGATTAATCCCATACACATGGAAACCGGAAGAAAAGAGGGGTACTGGGAGAGAAATCATATCAAAAAAGGTCGCACAGAATATAACATCAATACTGAGTGATGATAGGTCCAGATCCCCTGTATTTGGAGAAAGATCCCCGCTGTATATCACAAGCCCTCAAGTTGCGGTAAAAACAGGAACAACGAACAATTCAAGAGATATATGGGTTGTCGGCTACTCTCCTGATTTGGTGGTCCTTGTGTGGGGAGGAAACTCCGACGGAACATTGTTAGAAAACAATGCGTCAGGATTTTCACTTTCGCGACTTTTCAGAGAAATTATGCTTAAGGCATCGGCACAATATGGGGATCGGAGATCGTACTTTTCTGTAAACACAACCCCGTCAATAGGAGGACATGAAATAATATCAGGAATTGTTGATTTGGAAGATCAACACACAATCCTCCACTACATACAAAAAGAAAGAATACATCGGAAGCCCCAAACCCCCGAAGAAGACCCACAATACAAAAACTGGGAATTTGGTGTGCAGGATTGGCTTGAACAAAATACCGACAATGAACACACCACAACAGACACACACCGGAATGAAATATTCTCCATACAGTCTCCGGAAAAAAACACCAAAATACCGAGAGATGGTGTGGTAATCATAACGGCAACACCGATAGGAAAAGGAAACACCCAGTACGAGTTCTATGTAAATAAAAAATTAATAGGTTCATCATACATACCCCTCATCAGCTTCACTCCTTCACAGATAGTAAAGGAAAATAGTAAAAATATAACAATACAGATTATCGCAAGTGGTTCTCTCGGCGTGTTTAGTGCGGAGGAAACCTTCTCCTTCAAATAAGACTACTTTTCAATAAGTGGTGATATGATGGTGGTGAGTGTCGTATCGTCAGCACCCCGTATCATAAGAGGTTTGGTTATATCATTAATGATATTAAGAATTATTCTTTCATCAGAAATAACAGAAAGTGCATCGTTTAAGAAACGATAGTTGAATGATGGAATGGGTATGATATCACCATTTATAGTCACCGGAACGGTGTTTTGTGTTGAACCGACTGTTTCATTATCAAGCTTAAGTAGGAGAGAAGTTTTGCTTTCCACATTAAAAGATATTTTATTTAGTTTGTTGGAAAAAAGCCTTGCCTTTTTAAGAAAGTTGAGAGCATCGCTTCGAAGTAGGGTAATGTTCATATCAAAACTGGTGGGCATAATATTTTTATAATCAGGAAAATTACCTTTCACACTATTCACTTTAATAGTGATTGTTTCGGTTGAAAGGTAAATGACATCCTCACAAACATACAAACTAACATCAGTATCAGACACCCCCTCTAAAACGCGCAAGATCTTGGCAACGCTTTTATTCGGTATAAGAATTGAAATATCATTGTAGTCTTTTTTTTCCAGTAAAAATCTTATTTCAGCAAGGCGAAACGCATCAGTGGACACAAAATAAACTGAATCATTTTTGGTATAAATATAAACACTTGCTATCTCTGGTTTGATGATACTCTCTGCGGCGGCATGCTGTACACTCCTGAACCCCTGAATTAAAACCTCTCTCTTCATCACAAAAGAGGGTGAAATATCCGGAACAGTGATTGCACCTCCATCCTCCTCACTGTTTTCCAGAATAAATATCTCCGATGTGCTTGTGTTAGTCTTAATGATAAGTTTTTTCTCAATCAATTCAACAGTTACCACCATATCAATCAAAGAGCTTACAGCACCATCAAGAACCTGTATGGGAACAAAAATAGAACCTTCTTTTGATTCGTTAATATTAACACGATACATAACATTAAAATCAAATTGGTGTGTTTTAAACAAGACCTTGTCCGATGAAACTTCTATATAAATACCACTAAAAGAAGAACTGGGAATATCTTTTGAAACCACTTTTGTTAAGATGGTTGTTATGTTTTTTAATATTTCTGTTGATATTGAAAATTTCATAGTTAAAATTTATTAGTAGTAATAGTAATGAGTAAAAGTAGAAAGATAAAAAATATCCAATGTCTGTTTACAATTATAACAGAAAAATCTCTGTGTATCTTTGTGTATTTCTTTACAAAACATGTTGAATACTTTGTAAGTAAAAAATTCAATGTGTATAAAAATAACATACCCACATTTTTTTCACCATTACTACAGGTTTTATACACAAAGTTTTCCATATTTATAGGTTAATTCTTTTAATGATGGATTCAAAATCCTTTTGTACAATTGAATTTTCATCCAACCCCTTCTGTATTTTTTCACATGCGTGCATAACAGTTGTATGATCTCTATCGCCAAACTGCTTTCCTATAAATGAATAAGAGAGATCAAAGTGTTCCCTAAAAATATACATAATGATCTGCCGTGCATGAACCACCTCCCTTTTTCGTATTTTGGTGGATAGTATGCCGGGATCCAGATTATAAAAATCACAGACAATATCAACCACCTTCTCATAAGAAATGGTTGTTTTGGACCGTACATGGTTCCTTATGAACCTTTTAACCTCCTCAAGCCCTATTTCTTGATGGGGATTCTGGGCATTATGTAAATGGATGCTTTTCAATGCCCCACCAATTTCCCGTATATTTTGAGAGATTTTTTCAACAATATAATCTATAGCCCCCGGCGTGAGATTAATATTCATTTTCAGAGCTTTTTCAGTACACACAATGCGCATATCTTCATATTTTGGCTGCTCAATATCAATAACAACACCAGAATTAAGGCGGGTTTTAATACGGTCCTCCATTTTTTCAAGCTGTGTCGGGGATTGGTCAGAAGAAAGAACAATCTGGGCGTTTTTGTTTATCAGAGCGTTAAAAAGGTGGAAAACCTCAACCAGGGTGGATTCACTCTTCTGTAAAAAATGGATATCATCTATAATAAATAATTGATAGCTCTGATAGGTACTTCTGAATTCCTTCACCCTGTCCCGCTTTATAGCATTTATAAAATTTTCCATAAAGGTTTCACTTGAAATATAATACACATTAAGTGGGGGGTTAATTTTTTTAATCCGGTTCCCTATCGCCTGAAGAAGATGTGTTTTTCCAACCCCCGTCGGTCCGTAAACATAGAACGGATTGTACAGTGTTCCGAATTTTTCTATAATGGCCTGCGCCGCGGTGTATGCAAACCTGTTATATGGAGCAATAATAAAATCTTCAAAATCAAAATCCGGATTGAGATTTGTTTCTATATCAAATATCTTGAGATCAAGAGGGACACTTTTCCCCGGATCAGCGGCCCGCCTCTTTTTCTTCGCCGTCCTTCTTGAAATGGTGAGTTTAATACTCCGCACATTCGGACTTATCTTGATCACTTCCGTAGCAATTATACTCTGATAATTTTTCTGAATCCACCCGCGAGTGAGCTCATTCGGAACCCCTAATACTAACACCCTTCCCCCATTCTCAAAGCGCATCGGATAAACACCAGAGAGCCACGTATTAAAACTGTTTGCGGAAATATATTCCTTTACTGTTTTTGATGCTTCATTCCATAAAGACTGCATATCAAAAACTTGTGCAACATCCATATACTCCCATTTTTCCTTAAAACATACTAAATAAGCAAGGGAGGATTATATGAAAAAGGTTAGAAAAATGGTACACTGAATAAAGTGTAATGTGTATAACTTGTTGATTACTAGAGGTGGGCGACCATTGCATCAATGTGAGGTATCCTGTATAATCAAAAATCCTACTTAACTATATTTTATGAAAATAAAAGTTAAAAAAAGAATGAAAAAGCACGGTTTTTTAGCGCGCAGCAAAACCCCGGGCGGTCGTCGCGTGCTTGCCCGCCGAAGATCTAAAGGAAGGTCTAAGATAAGTGTATAAGGATTTTTCACAGCAATATGAAAACATCACTACACCATCAGGAGATAGCAGAAATTCTAAAAAAAGGAAAAAGAGTAGTGGCTGAGGGTATTGTTGTTGTGCACAAAGGAAAGAAGGGGGGGGTGAAGCGGTATGCAATTATTATTTCAAAGAAAAAAATAAAGAAAAACTCCGATCGTAATAAGGTTCGGAGAATAATCAGGGAGGTGCTCCGAGAAATTGACCCCCAATATTCCCCGATGGTTATCTTGTGTACCAAAACACACTATAATTACAAAACAGTGAAAGATGCGCTCTCCGTCATTAAACTGTAGTATAATTTATAAATATGGAATTTTTCTTTACTGTGTTCTACCAGCCGATCATTAATCTGCTTTTTTGGGGCATAGATTTAATACATACCCACAGCCTCGCTTTCGGTATATTGGTTTTGGTTGTTGTGGTAAAGGTTTTAATTCTTCCGCTTTCAGTCAAAAACATAAAAATTCAGATACGGATAAAATCAATATCTGATGATCTGAAAAATATACGGAACAATATAAAGGATAAGAAAGAACAGGCAGAAAAAACAATTGAACTTTACAAAAAAGCGGGTATAAATCCAATAACCCCCATATTTCTTCTTCTCCTCCAAATTCCACTGTTTATAACAATGTTTTTTGTTATAAGGGATGTCGGAAAAGAAGACTTTTCATTTGATCATCTTTATAGTTTTATACCTCAGAATATACCCGACTTTTACTTCCTCTCATTCAATTTAACCGATTCAGGGAGTATATCTATGTCTGTATTGGTTGGGGTGACACAGTATATTCTTATGTACTACTCACAAAAAAATGTGGCGGCTGATATGATCTCGGGAACACAAAAGATCTTTTTCTTGGTCCTGCTCCCGGTCTTTGCCGGGGCGGTCTCCTTCTTTTTTGTAACGGCGGTCGGTCTGTATTGGTTTGTTAATAATATCATCTCTATACTCCAGGAAGTGACTGTGCTAAAATTCCTTCGGATAAAATGGAACAGACTATAACCGTAACATCCATAGTGATAAGTCATTTTTGTTAACGAAGATGAAAAACTCGCCATCATCACTCACCGTCGGGCGGATGATGTCAAAGGCTTCATTTCCTGACAAAAGTTTAATATCATCCTGATCAGGAGACATGATAAGTTTTTTCTCACCGGTTACGGCATCAATTTGTATAACAGAATCACTCAGTGTAATATCTCCCTGATACCAGGAATCAGGAAAAACGGTTTCATAGCCGGAAAGGGTGCTTGAGGGCACCGAATTCGGGACCGCACACACAAAGACCCCGTTGAATCCGTCACATTTTTCCGGAACGGTGCTGGGCAGGGCTATAGATGTTTTTCTTGATTGGTCCGTAACTAATGTTTTCCCCACAAAACTACCAGGAACAGATTCATACAGCACAAAGAAACCGGAGGTTGTGTCCACCAGCGCGGATCCGCCGGAAGAGATATCAACAAATCTGTTGATGGGGACCTTGCCCGCCGGATCAACCAGATATACATATCCTCTTGCATATTTTGAAATCGGGGTGGAGATGGTGATATAATCATTTCTTCCCCAGCGCGGAAGCCAGTTGGTAAAATGTGATTCCCACACAATTTCAGTTTTTTCCGGGTTTGAAACATCAACAACAATACCTATAACCCTATCATCAACCTCCCTGATAAAAAAGAGGTTTGTTTCATTATCTGTCGCAACCCGTATATTATTTTCAAACAACTGGATACCATCATTTCCTCCGACCGGGGCAAACGGAACAAAGGCGGACTTAACGGTAAATTCATCCTCCCCACTTTCATATAAAATTAGGGAGGTGTCATTAGAGAATATATACCCCTCAAGAACCTTGGTGAATTCACCCGCGGCGATCAGGTTCAGGGTGTATGGGGCTGTACGGATACTATACCGGTTTCCCCTACCCTGCTCAATAACCCTTATTTCCCATGAATCCGCATCAGCCCTATCAACACGATACCCAGCGGTCGGTCCTTTAAAAAGTCTCACCAATCTCGGCAGTGATTGAAGTGTATCCTCGTTAGGCCGGTTAGGGGCGGTGTATATACGATCATCACGTGAGTCGTCAATTTCACCGACATCTTCGGGAAAAGAAAAAATCGGTTGTTCTGTTATATCAATACTCTCAAGACCCAACTGGTCACCAATAAGGGTCTTTTTGGTGGGATCGGTAAGGGGTCTTTTATCAATATCTCCCCCACTGTCTTTTATAAAGAAAAAATAGAGCAACAAAACAACAAATAAAAAGAACAGAGAGCCGACGATAAAGAAAACGAAGATGTTTTTACTCATAAAGGCAGTATACAAGAAAATCAATCAACCAAATAAACAAGCACAACCAATCCGACATGCTTCAGTCCGGAATTCACCCATCATCGGGGACCGGAGTCTCTGGGATCGTGGTGGGGATTGGGGGGATCGGAGGGATCGGGGGGCGAGACCCCCGCTGGCGGAGTCTGCAAAAGCTTGGGATTGAGCAGGTTGGGATTAACAAAATTCAACAGTAAATATGAAAGTAAGAGGAGGGCAACGCCGAAAAAAATGTCAAAAAGTTTCCCTTTTTTAACCACTATATCACTGACCTTCCCGACCAATTGCGCATAAATTAATTGTGTCCCGTATATGGCGAGCATAACAACAAGAGCTATTCCGACTATTGAGAATAATAGTCGCATAACCAAACTGAGGACTGTTCTAATTTGGCCGATGTTTTCCGTGGGATCAAGACTCAAACTTGAAAGGGAGAAAATGTTTGTCGCAAACCCGACCGCCTTCTCTGCAGACACACAGAGTGGAAAAAGTAGTATAAAAAATATACTACAGATTAATAGTAAAATTATTTTCTTCTTTTTGTAAGCCATTATGTGTATTTTTCGCACGTATTCTTAATAAAACGGAAGAAGATTCCCCCTCCGTGGAAACATCAATTTTTCTCCCCTCCTTTATATGGTTTGTGCCGTCATTAACAAACCACTTATATTCTATAACATTTTTTTCAAAATCGGGTTTGCTGAAGTAGTACGGGTATACGGAGAAGGTAACGGGCTGTTTAACCAAGGATATTTTTTGCGGAATAACGAGGTTGGAGAGGAGTCCGTGTAAGAGGGTATGAGGGTATGTAAGCAGCCGTGGCTCAACAACGGGAATATTGATAATTTTTTCAAGCGAGACAGTGTTGTCGTTTATGAGAGTTGCCTGAGCGCGGACGAAAATAAAATTATTAAGCAGCGTCCCTCCCTCTTCATATACAATACTACTCACCCCCGGACCCCGTTCATCATGATACCGTGACTCAATTTCCCAAACGAAGGAAAAATCCTTTTCGGTGTATGTGTCGCCGTTCCGGTCAATATATTGTATTTTTGCCGAAATGCGTATCGGCGTTTGAGGCCCCGCCAACTTGTACCCCCGATACAGGGTGGGAGCCACCGAATCACCCTCCCAAAGAATATCAAAAACCGCCGGTCTGACCCATCGGACATCCTGGGTATATCGCCTTTGATTGTGTATATCAAAATAGATAATATTGGCAACAATCTGTTTCACCGAACTATCACTAATTTCAGTCATACTAAGCTTGTTGGCAAACTCTTCCCTTTCCTCCCCGTTCACATACCACCTTACTGATCGTATGCCTGTTGTTGAGGCATCGCCCGATTCCACAAATATCTGAATTTTTTCTCCGGGTGACGGATGCTCCTTGTCTGCATATAGAGAATATGCGTTTGATTCTCCGTACTGTGCAAAAACAGAAACGGACAGGAAAACAGACAAAAGAACAGCAGGCACACCAAAAACCATAACAATACTATTGTTCATATACACAGTATACGATATATTTCAGGATAGATCATATATCAACCACCACCGGCCAGCAGCCGTACTCTTCTTCGCCACTTGAGATAAAACAGAAAACCCACCCACCCGGTGAAGAAACTGAAAAAAGGAATGGATTCCATGATAAAGACACCGGCGGCAACCAGGCAGTCGTAAACAGTGTAAGATCCTTTCGGAGATGCAAGCACAATAGCATAGAATATGCAAAGAACAATGAGGGCCAAAAATAACTGCGCACCGAAAATAATAATAAGAACCCCGAAGATGTCTTCCGCAAATCCGAAAGGATCCCCGAAAAACTCAAGAACGGTCGCGACCGCTCCGACCACCACAGCGGGCTTCAATGCGAGTCCTTGTATGGTGGTGAGAAAAACCCCGATGAATTCAGCAATTGCGACAACACCCGAGAAAAGAATGACGGATAGAGATGGAAAGGCTTTGATCATGAGGTATTTTCTTTTTCGGCGAGCAGTTGCGACGGATCGGATGTGATAATTTTATCCTCAGTAAAGGATGCAACGATCTTTATCCCCACCCGTTTGAGTCCGGCTATAAATAACCCTTCGCCGACAGATGCCTCCAACAGAAGATACTTCTCACTATCGGTCAGGTTAAACACCTCCTGCACAAAGCTAATAGATGTTGCGGACTGTCTCAGAAGAAGGATAAGCGACGCATTATTCAGTATCGGTTTCCCATACTGTGAGCGGAGAAAGTCGCTCACATCCTGCGTTATCGTTCCAACCCCCAGATAATATTTTCTTCCCCGCTTCACCAGGCCGAAAAGGAAAGAGGCAGTGTCATCTGACTGCATCATCACCCATGCCTCGTCAACCACAAGAAGCCGTTTCTTCAGACTTTTCTTCACGTTATTCCAGATAAATCGCGTAATAATATACATAGCCGCAGGTTTCAGTTCTTCCTCCATGTCACGGATGGAGAACACCACAAACTGTTTATCCATATCAACATTAGTAGGTTGGTTAATGAAGCCGGACCACGAGCCGTCCGTATATCTGCTCAGGCGCTCCGCAAGCTGCTCCCCTCCCTCAATACCCGCAAGAACCAGAGAAAAATCAGACATAAGGGGCGGCTCCATAGAATCAAAGTTGCCCGCCTCCGTTATATCTTTCAGTGCGTATGTTTCCCGCAGAGCCCTGTCAGTAATTGATTCTTCTTCCTGGGTCAGTCCGCCGAGCAATACACGGAATAAGCCGATAAGATTAATCAGCGCACTCCGCAGAACGTCAGCCGGATTTTCATCATCTCCGACCGGAGGCAGGTCAAAAGGATTGATATGATTTTTAGAATTCAGAGAAACATTAAAATGTCTACCTCCGGTTGCCTGCGCGAGGCGTTCAAATTCCCGTTCCGGGTCTATGACGATAACATTTATACCAATCATGAGAGATCGCAGCACCTCGAGTTTCATCGCATATGATTTCCCCGCACCGGAGGTGGCAAAGGTGACGGAATTATAGTTCGGGAGGGAGAAGCGATCAAAGAGAATGAGTGACGCATTGTGCTGGTTCACGCCGTACAGAATACCCCGATCGGCGGACAGGTCAAAGGAAACAAACGGAAACAGGCTTGAAAGCGGGTCAGAATTCAGTTTGGTATGTATGTCAAGCAGATCAGTGCCGAACGGACTCGTACTCTTAAACCCCTGTTCCTGTTGAAAAATAGTCGGCTTGATGAAGATGAGACGCCCCTCAAGGATGGAACGGATGTCCTTTTCAACATCGTTTATCTCATCCATACTCTCGCCGTAAATAGTGATATATACACCAACCTCAAACAATTTTTCCGTCGCCTGCTGTATGTTGTCCCGCAGCAGCTCGAGGTCCTGATGGGCGGTGTCAAGTTTGGGATCACGCACCATCCCCTTCCGTTCCCGTTCAATGATTTGACTTTCCACCTGGGCGACCTTTCTTCGGAACGTCCGAAGAACGTCCTTAGATTCCATGGGATGTATGAATATGGAAATATCAAACTCCCTACTGATGTTTATAATCGGAGAGAACCAACCCTCGTTCAGGAAGCGTGGGTATGAAACAATAGCAAAAGAGCGGACCAACTTGTTCCCCAGTGATATATTCTTTGAAGTTACTTTAATCGCGGCCGGCGCAATGACATCACGGAGTCCGACACTTGCCTGGGCAAAACTTTCTTTCGGAATAAAGTCCATTATGTCGCCCTTTTTTTTATTTTTACTGAAAATTCCCATGGTTCTATTGTATTATATCGACGGCGGTGTCTGGGTGTCTCCGGGATTGAATGTCTGATACAACAACTCCGTCACCTCCTCGGTTCCCAGCTGAACCGCCCGAAGACCGAGGGATCGGATATTGTTCTGTATAAAGGAGACGCGCTGCAGGAGCTGGCTTTGGTTTTCCTCAAACCTCTTCTCTTTTACATCATCTCCTTTCTTAAAGAAGGGTAGTTTGCTGCCGCCCATATCCAGCGGCGAATAGTTAACAATAATGAAGAACTGCTTTGTCATTATCTCATTTTTCTCAGTGAAGTCATGGATAAAATTAATATACTCCCTGGTCTGGAGACGCAGCAGTTCATTCTGCTGCCCTTCGTACATAGTGTTTAAAAATTCAAGATACGGCTTGATATTGAGCCGCCGTGACTGTATGAGTACCTGAATGCCGACTTCAAGAGAGTTAAGAAGCGACTGGAACTGAAAAAGGATGGCCTCCCTCTCAACCTGCGACTTTAGGCTGAAGTTGAGTGATGAAACGAGTATAATCGCGCACAGGACACCATCATCGCGAATAACAATACCTTCGCGAATTTCCCGGACCGGAACAAATGATTGTGTCGTGTTCTTGGTCATATGCGTACATCAACCCCGTCATCAGAAGGAGAATCATCAAATATCAGGTTTGCGTTCAGGTCGCCGATTCTTTTCAAATCAGGGTCGCCGGCCTTTTTCACCTCTCCGTCCGCAGACGATTTCTGACGCCCCCTCCTTTCAACATATGTTTCACCCTTCTCCTGTTTCCATATATACATTTTTTTATTCATAAAGAAACGGATGGTTGCCTGAAAAATAGTGACAAACGACTGATTATTGAGTGAAAAGAAGGAAAGAAGAAGTGCGAAAAGAACGATAGGCACGCCGAATAATATCGCGACGATTGTGCCGGTAAAAAGAAAAAGAAAAACAAAGAGACCGGCGGCACCGCAGAGATACAACAACTGCTTGAAATCAAGACCGAACAATATCTTATCAGTAATATCTATATTTTGTGGAACCTGAAAGCGCATATACCTACAGTATACCGCAGAAAACTCGGGATGATTTTAGATATACATCAAGTATTTCGGTCCCCATCAGGATTTTCATTGTCAGGTCTTTCATCCCCATCAGGGCGTTCGTTCCCGACCTCCTCACTCTCATTAGGCTGCCTCGGTTCGTTTTCTTCAGCCCGGTTTCCACGCAGCGCATCAAGTTTTTCTTGGGCCATTCTTCTAACCTCCCGATTGGTCAATTCTGTATTATTGAGAATGGTTTCAAGCCGCTCCGCATTGGTGTCAGGGTGGTCAAGAATCTTTCTGATAATTTGGGTATTGGTGCCTTTGAGGAGTGCCTTGAATACATCATCAGGCATGTTCGTCATGTCGGCGACGGTGAGACGGGCCTGGAGATCTTCCTCCTGGTTTCCGGCATAACGCAGAAGGGTGTCCCGATCATTTTCTTCAAGGGCCTTTCTGATAACGCGGACCTTTTCATCTTTAGAGAGTTTCGGAGGCTCCTTCCCGGTGGATAGTTTGTTTAATGTGTCAACAGCTGCACCTCGAATTCTTTGGTTGTTATAAATATCATTACCGGTCTGATTGGTGCGGTTAATAATATTCTGAAGCGTTCCTTCGGAAATGTTGGGATTGTTAATAGCCGCCAAAAGCGTCTTCTGATCATTATTGCTCTCCGCAATACGGTCGATTTCATTATCAGTGATGTTGGTGTTACTCACCAACGACTGGTGCAGATCCGGGTTGCTGAAAAGCCTGTTAAACTGCCCCTGGGTAAGTGTGGATCGCTTGGAAACCGCCATCTGCTCTTCAAAAGTGCCGCTGTTAACGGTTCGTGCGGTCTGCCTCTCGTCCGCGCGCCTTTTCCTGGACTCAGGGGTGCTGAATTCAGCGCGCTTGCCTCTCCAGGCATCTCTCGCCCCGCCTGCGACTCCGACGGCGGTATCCCGCAAGTTTCGTCCCAACCTGGTTCTCGGCAACCTGCCCGAGAACCTGTCAGTTACAGGTCTGGCGGCGGTGCGAGCCGTGCCGAGAGGGAGCCTTCCGCGGTTGAGAGTGACGATACGGTCAACGGCCTGTTTCATGTATTTTCCGATCTGGAACTTGCCCACCCTGATGCCCTGCACCATCTGACCGATCTTAAAAATACCCAGAACAAGGGCGAAGGTGGCCAGGATGAGCTGGACCAATATCTCCATTCCGTTGGAGCCCATGGATTGGGGTAGATTTTCCGGCTTGGGAATCTGATTCAGCACCGCGGAGTATATGGCCATAAGGAAGGCCAGTCCGAACATTAGTACAACAGGATTTATCAGTGTAGTCACTAACTTGTCTTTCCATAAGGAGAAAAGAGCGTCAATTTTTCCCATAGATCCGCTGATACTCACAAAGAAAGCAAGGACGGCAAGAGGAGAAGTGACAACAAGAATGATGGCGATGATAAATCGCTCAATGAGAATGATGGAGAGATAAATAAAACCGAGAAACATGAAGAAATAACTAACGGCGAACACGAGACCGTACAGAACATTCCATGTGCTGTCATTACTTACAAAACGGGTGCCGTATCCGTCAAACAGTGAGCCGGAAAGCGTTTGTGTGTCCAGTATATTAAAGGCGACCAGGAAGAAGGCGTGCGAGATGTCAAAAAGTGCGAGCACGAAGAAAGCACTGAAGTTAACAACAACCGCGGCTGCCAGTAGCCCGAAAAGAATTTTTCTTTTGAAAAAGAAATCTCCGAAAATGGTGAGAAAGGCCGTAACGATAAAGAGAACCACAATGAAAATATTGGCGATATCCCTCATCAGCTGCCACAGCGATTTCAGCTCGCCCGCGACACCGCTACCTTTCCAATATGAAGCAAAGTCAAAGATGGTGAATTGGATAACCAGGAAAAACAAACTTTTACCCAGGGAGAACAGCCCGTGGGCAAGGTCCCGGAGCCATCCGATCATGGTGGTCATCACCGTGCCGACAATCGAAGTTTCTGCCAGCACCTCGGGGGACATTAAAAGGAGCACCGCCGCAAAGAGAAAGAATAAGTTTCGGTGTGAGGAGATTTTTTTAATCAGTGTTGTCATATATACATATTAGGATATTACAGCGGGGTTATAAAGGACTCAACGACCTCACGGTACCTCCTCTCCACCTTTTTCTGGAAAGAATCCCGGTATCGGCGCTCCGCCTCGGTCGCACTGAGCGCTCCCCAGTGTTCCGTTGAACTTTGCGGATCGCCTTCACCGACGAATATTTCACCGAACCGGCGGTATTTTTCAGAATCTCTCTGTCGCTGTCCGTAAGAGCTGATGTCGGTGGAGAAACTGGTTAAGAGTGTCTGCGCTGATGCTGTGGGGAGACGCACCAATTTTGACTCATGTCCGAAAACATAGAGGGCATATATGATTTTTTCAGGACTCTTCGGCAGGTTGCGGACGCTTGTGTTGACAAAGTTTGTAAACTCATCAAGCGTACAGTCCATCTCAACATATCTTCCGCTGATGACACCGCCGTCTCCGGAGTGTACCTCAACCGCGCAGGCACCCCTGAGCAGATTAATGTGTTCCGATCCGGCGGTGTAAATATGAACGCTTCTATTGCGGAGATTTTCTATCGTAGCATCCCGCACCACCGCCCACTTGGAGACCCCTCTGGCCAGCCGCGAAGAAAACCGTTCATCCTGAAGTATGGCGTTTCTGTAGTTCTGTTTTGCCACAGATGTGCTGTCCCCGCGATATTCCTCCTCTTCACCGACGAGTTGTATATACGCCGCCATCGTCGCTTCATAAATTTCCCGCAGTAGTCGTGCAGTCTCGGCAGAGTCGGATTCAAGCGAATTTTTCATTCGGGTTGTCGCCCCGTTCAGCGCCGCCCGGTCATCCGGATAAATATATGCGGTCACATTCCTTCGCCGTCTGTATCCGCACCCACCAGCGTCATTGTAATAATCACAGAACGTCAGGGTTCTCGGCCTCTGAATGGCGCGCAGAACGTTGGTAATAGTGTTTCCGTTCGGATATGCCTCAAGAAACGGATAATCCGCTGCCCTGAACCCGCCCGAGTATGTTTTGTAGTACACCCCATCTTCGCCGGGCTGTCGGTATTCGATCGGAGGCGTGTTCTCGGTATGAAGATTGGTGTTGATATATGACAGGAGTTTGATACTGTCCCGTATGCGAATTTCAGCGGATAATATATTAATGTATGAACCGGCGGTTGAAGAAGTAAGGAGTGTGTCAACCCACCAGTTACCACCCCGGGAATATGTGGGAATACCTTCACTGACCCGATGAATCTCAGTTCGTGATGATATCCAACTGCTGCTGAGGCCTTCTTTCAGCACCCTCTTGACAAGACCGACCACAGTTGCGTCCACAACGGCCTGGATAATCTCCCCGAGACCGTCCGCATCGTGGACGGATTGAATTTGTAAATCAATAAAACTCTCCTTGCGCCGTGCTATGGTAGTGGCACCGCTTTTTACACTGACGGGACACACAATTTCCGCGCCGTCGTCATCGTGACACTCTTCAGTGTATGAAGCGATTGCCGTCGGATCTTCACCACTGCTCAATAGTTCCCGCTGCGACGGCTCTTCGCCGATACTCCTTTCAAGAATTTCCCGCTGCAGTCGGTCTTGCTCGCTCAACTGGGTTAACTCATTGCCGTCTTCTACAATTGAACGAATCTCCCGTGTTATCGTATCGGACACGCGGTCTAATTTTTCATTTGCGTCTATTTGTGACACGCCGGCGAGATCAAAAGGATTGATGGTGATAGCACCGTTGCCGGGTCTGACACCCCTGCGGCCCCGCAAGGCTGGATCAAGCTGGTTTGATCCTACAAAAGCCTGTTGTTCAATAACATACGGACCCTTTCTCGCGACAATATGAACACGGGCATTCTTTTTGGTTCTCCCGTGTATTGTTCCTTTTGTGTCCGTGTTGCTCCGAATATTTACACGCTTAACCTGAGAAGTCTCAGTGCCGTCGTCAAGTTGCTCTGTTATAGTGACCTCCCACACACCGACAACCGCGTTATTGGTGACGGCATTTCCTCCCCCACTTCCGCTGGCAAGAGCGAAATCAACTGTTGCCGAATAGAAGGCGGCTTCGGAACCGAGGATAATCGGATCATCTTCTATAAAATCAATAGGATTACCCACAAAGTCTACAGGATTGTCTATAAAATCATCAATATTATTTATAAAATCACTCAGTGTACAGCGTGGCGGTTCAAGACCTATCCGACGATACCGTAACTGTAAGAGACTTGAAATATCAATTTTAATTCCGTCTATATCACACAAAAACCCCAACCCACCACTTTCCAGTGCCCGACCGACCGACCTGTCGGCAAAGTCTTTCCAGAATTGGGACGGATTGTCAATAAAGTACGGCTGGCCGTGAAAACCGGTCAATGCCCAATCTATATACGAGGAAGCCAAATCAAGAGCGGCCTGTTTGGCGACTCCATATGCAATAACATCAATCCCACAGTCCTTGAGCGTATCTGAGCCGTCAATGTCATTGACCGCATGGGGAAGGAGTGTGGTCAGGAGTGTCCCCGCAATACAGGCGGCAGTGTTGCCGACAACGGCAAGCGCCAAACTTTGCAGTATGCTTCCCAAATCAAAATCCTCATCCTCAAATTCCCCTTCGGGAATGACAACAGTCCCAGGAGGACCTTGCGGTATGAGAGGGGGTGGCGGGTCAGGATCGTTAGGATCCGGCGGGGTAATAGGGCCCGACGGTATAGTAGGGCCCGGAGGAATATCAATGTTAATGGCGGGCGGTGTTATAAAAGGAGTCGGCCGCACTGTCGGGGGGGTGATGCCGGGAAATGAAGGTCTTCTCGGAGTGACAAAGGGATTGTTGCCGCTGCCCAGGTACAGGACACTTCCGGGATTTTGCGACACGTCGCCGAACGGGCGTATCACCGTATTATACGCCCCCGTTATTCCCCGAAACCTGACCGGATCACTGGCGGGCCCCTGGGGCCCGTATAGGGCGACGAGATCACGGTACGCAGAGTCAATCTCCCCCCGCGTCGCCCCGGGATTGAGCCCTAGTGTGGTGTAGGCATTGTCAATCAATGCGTTATACGCCCCCGTTATTCCCCGGAACCTGACCGGATCACTGGCGGCCCCCTGGGGCCCGTATAGGGCGACGAGATCACGGTACGCAGAGTCAATCTCCCCCCGCGTCGCCCCGGGATTGAGCCCTAGTGTGGTGTAGGCATTGTCAATCAATGCGTTATACGCCCCCGTTATTCCCCGGAACCTGACCGGATCACTGGCGGCCCCCTGGGGCCCGTATAGGGCGACGAGATCACGGTACGCAGAGTCAATCTCCCCCCGCGTCGCCCCGGGATTGAGCCCCAGTGTGGTGTAGGCCCGCCGAATCACATCGTCATCCCGAACCACATCGTCGTCTGTGACCGGCAGCTCTCTGAGGATAAGAGAATCCCTGTCTCTCGCACGAGGATCGTTGGGGTTAATGATTTCGGCAACATCCTTTTTTTCCAGTGTTGCAATATCTTCCTTCTCGCCGTAAAAAAATAAAAAGAAAACAATAAGGGCGAGAATGAGAACAACAGAACCGACAATGATGGAAATCAACAAAGCCCGACCCGCATTATGCAAGTTTTTCATACAGTCAGTATACCCCGCATTTCAAGGGCAAACGATTATTCCAGAAGTGTAATAACCCGGGAAACATGACTCAAAAACTTGTTCTGTAGCGTTGTTTGGGAAACATTCTCCACATTTTCAAACAACCTTCCGGTGCTCAAAAGTTTGAGGGTATAGAAATAATTTTCCGCGCTTGGATCAGATAAGGCGAGAGAAAGTGCTTCACATCGGTAGATAAGTGTTTCCAGGACGAGATAGTATGAATCATATACATCTTCCGGGACATCTCGGGGGATGTGGGAAAGCGTATAATCGCATGCAGCCCGCATTTTTCTCGCGTCGGGCAGGATGCCGGTGTTTTTTGCGAACACCTCAAGGGTCAGTGTATCAACGGATTTTCGCTCATCGGAGAACCGTTTCAGGGCTCCCAGGAATCCGTTAAGCACACCCCGCCTGGAAGCGGCGGTATCTATATTCAGGCGCACAGGAGGCAGCCCCCGCTTTTCAATTTGGTTGATGAAGTATTCCACGGACACGGTGATAAATTGTTCCCGCTCTTCCGGCGTAACGGTAACGGTGCCTTTAGTGTCAAGCAAAAATCGTCTCACAATTTCTTCCGTGAATTCCCCCGGACCTCCGTACAACAAATCATCAACAGAGATGTTTTTTGCCTGAGCGATATCTTTCTGGTACGGAAAAGAGGATGCATTTAAAATATCGGATCCGACGACCTCTTCCTGCCAGTCGGGAACCCCGTCACCGTCGCTGTCAATATCAGATCGATCCGAATAAGACTTCAGGATAAGGACACCTCCCCTGTTCTCCGGTGCCGCGAACAGTAAAAGAGCGGCGACAACACCCGCAAAGATAAGGAGAAGAATACAAAAAATTTTGTATCGCGCGAAGATTTTTTGTACGTATGACATCATACAATATCAGTCCCATGGTACCATACTAAAAATATGAACAGTATAAAAAAAAACATACTCACGGCGATTATAATCGTATTCACCGTCGTATGTGTCATCATCGCGACTCCGAGTATTCCGGCGTATGGTATTTTCGGCAATGTCGGAGGCGGCGTGATTCCCGCCTGGCCGTTTCCCTGTATCGGTCCGCCGGGACTGTACACCATTACCAGACTCCCGTTCCCGACCCCGGTTGCATATCCATATCCGGCACCGCCGTTAGTAGTGAAAAGTAAATGGATTCCGCCGACCACGGGCGTCATAACACTTGCAAAGACGGTGCCCGGAGGATGTGTCTCATACTTCCCCTGCACATTCGGAGTGTGTCCGATTTTTCTTCCGGGACAGATAAGCATACAGTATGGCACCGCGTTCGGGATATAACCTATAATTCCGCTGCCGCCAGCCACACAGAAAACGGCACATTCTCGGCCCGTGATGTCGTATCAACACCCTGCGAAACAAGAAAATCGCGGACACGTGGTCGGGAAGAAAATTTTTTCAGCACGACTTTCCGTTTTTCATGGAAGGCGGTGTGAATGATATCAAAAAACATCTCCTGAACTGAAGAATCAGGTATCCGTATATCGGTAACGGATATAAGGGCCGAATCAACGGCCGGCACCGGAGTAAATGCCGTACGGGGAATGGTCGTGATATAGTGTGGGTGTCCGAACAGCCGAACGGAAAGCGAAAGGAGAGATTCCTTGGAATCGTTCCGTCCGGTGATGCGTTCCGCCACCTCCTTTTGTACCACCAGTGCCATACCGCTTGGTGGTCGTGTGCGGGTGAGCATATCCCTGATGAGGGTGCCGGTAAGGTAATACGGGATATTGGCGATGACAACATACGGCATGTCGCCGACAAGTTCAGCCCACTCACAGTCCCGAATATCGCCGTTGTGGAGTATCAGCGTACCGTCGGCAATGTCGCGTGAAAATGTCTCCCGCAGCCTTTCAAACAGAGCCGCATCTTTTTCTATCCCAATTACCCTTCTCCCTTTCTGCAGAAGATATTCGGTCAGCGCGCCTTTGCCGGGACCGACCTCAACAATAGCAGTGCCTTCAGGAACCGGCAGCGCGTCAACAACTGTGCGTATGGTCGAACGTGATCGGAGGAAATGTTGTCCGAGAGGTTTTTTCATATATACTGCCATTCTACTCCTTCACCACAGAATATCCCCCCCGTCATTCTTTCCGGCAGATCGAGACTTCTCAAACAGGTGTTCGGGTATATCATTCAGGAAGGACGACGGACGCATTGATTTATATGAGCCGAACATGCCGCGTCTTTGCGCAAAGGAAAAATACAGACGATCCTTGGCGCGCGTCATGGCGACGTAGCACAACCGTCGCTCTTCCTCCCTATCACGCAAAGCATCTTCATCATACAGAAACGGGAACAGTCCTTCTTCCATGCCGGTAATAAAAACATGTGAAAATTCCAGCCCTTTGGCGGCATGAACGGTCATCAGTCGTACCCCGTCCTTCTTTTCGGTGCGCAGAGTATCCTGGTCACTACTCAGGGCGACCTCGGTAAGCAGACGGTCTGTGCCGTCAGTACCGGAGAGATTGGAAAAACGGTCGGCGAATGTGATGAGTTCGTACACCTCAAGCATGCGATCTTCGGGATTGTCATATGACGCAATAAGATAGTCCTTGTATGAGAGAAGATCAGTCAGTTCGCGCAATACATGGCTGACCGTGTGCTTCGCGGCGCAATGCCGGATTTCCGCTATATCCGAACGCAGCTTTGCAACGACCGTCGCGCCGCGTGCCGACAGCATGTGTTCCTCCCCGGAAAAAATTTTATCCAGTGTTCGCGCACCAATGCCCCGCCGCGGTATACCGGCCGCCCGCCTAAAGGCGTCCTCAGACACCGGATTCTGAACCAGGATGAGATAGGTGAGCAAATCTTTAATCTCAGCGCGGTCAAAGAATCTTACCCCCAGCATGGTATACGGCAGGTGATCCGCTATCATCGCGGTTTCCAGAGCCCGCGACTGAAAGTTGGTCCGGAACAAAACAGCGATGTCGCTGTACGGCACACCGCCCGCCCGCAGCTGTATAATTTCACGGGCGATGCATGCGGCTTCGTCCTCCTGGTCAACGGCGCGAATACAGGCGATCGGGGGTCCCTCATATCGGGTGCTGATAAGATGCTTATCCTGTCGCAGGACATTTTTTTCAATAACGGCATTGGCGGCGGCGAGTATGGTGGCGCTTGACCGGTAGTTCTGCACAAGGAGCACCGTTGCCGCGGGCGCGTACCGGTCGGCAAAATCAAGCATGTTGTCCACATCCGCGCCGCGCCATGAATAAATGGTCTGGTCCGTGTCGCCGACGGCAACAATGTTGGTCTGCGGACCCTTCAGAAGAGTGATGAGGCGGTTCTGCACCCCATCGGTATCCTGAAATTCGTCAATGAGAAGGTAGGCATAGCGGGACCGGACCTGATCGCGCACCCGACCGTCCCGTTCCAACATGGCGACCGCCTTGATGATAAGGTCATCAAAATCAAGGGCTTTTTCCTCTTCCATAGCGGCTGAATACAGCGGCAGCAGGCGGTCAGCCGCGACTGCTATGTCACTATCCACGGCATCCGTGCGTTCGGTTTTTAACCGACCGACGGCATGCTGCATGACCCGGGGAGTGTAGTCAGTTATACCCACCTGTTTCATGCACCGTTTAATGATCCGTTTGCAGTCATTTCGGTCGAAGATAATAAAATGTTCGGGAACGCTGCCGGCATCGGAAAATGTGCGCAGTAGTGAAACACAGAATGAATGAAAGGTGCCGACAAAGAGGAGGTGTGCCGCGGAACAGTGAGAGTGCACCCGCTCACGCATCTCATCGGCGGCCTTGTTGGTGAATGTCAGGGCGAGTATGGAGTCGGCACGAACCCCGCTTCCGAGCAGGTGAACGATCTTTTCCACAAGAACATGTGTTTTCCCGGTACCGGCTCCGGCAACAATGAGCAGTGAAGAATCTTTTGTTTCCACGGCTTTTTTCTGCTCATTGTTTAATACGGGACTCATCGTCATAGTATATACCAAGCACTTCAGCATGTTACTTGACAACAGGCGGGAAAAAAAGGATATAATGCGGAGTATACAACACCATGAAACGCTCTTCAAAAAAAGAGGGTGCCGATGCTATATCCGGCAGACCGGAATACACACTGACAACACTGCAGACATCCGCCGTCATGATTCTCATATTCATGATTGTTATTATCGGTATTAATGCGGCGGTAACCTACGGCAGCAACAAAGAGCCGGGCGGTCATTTGTTTAATAATTCACAGACCGTTCCGATATTGATAACGGGCGGAAGCTACTGATTATTCGCGGACTGAATACGGCTGTTGATACGCCGCACAACTTCTTCGCTGCCGACAATAATCACCAACAGTGATCGGTTGAAGAAGTAATACAGCAGCCGACGGTCATTTTCCTGATTCGTTACTATGCGAACCTCCTTGTTATCAACCACCTTTTCCCCGACAGAAACGGATTCCGGATGTGACGGCAGCACGGTGTTCGGGAACACCTTGCTGAATGTGTTGATGAGATTCTTTTCCCAGTTCAGCATCCACACGAACGCGTCTTCATAATTTTTGATTGACAGTATCATCACACCGTGCACCGCCGTTTCTGTTGTATAATTTCCGACGAAATAGTAACCGTCCAGGGTGTTGAGAAGACCGACCGGCAGATTCATGACAAAGAAATCGGAGAACTGGCTGAGTGTGAGATGCACATTCTCATTTTCACGGGTTTCATACGGAACGAACTGGGAGATGATATGCTGCCCGCCCTGTCCGCGCGTAATTTTCCCCCAGTCCTCGGGCGAGGATGAAAGATTTACAAGAACCCGCCGCTCGCTGTTTACGGCATCTTTTCGGGCTTCAAGGCTTGAGGGCGGTATATAGCCGGGTACTTCGCTCGGACGGGTGGCGATAGATATAATGATGACAATAAGACCGGCAAGTATGACGAGAATGACCCCAATGGTGAAAATATTCTGTTTTTGCAGGGTGCGGTTCTTGGGCTGCTCAATGCCGTATGACCGGATGTCGCGGGCGCGCATTCCCTGTTCACGCAGGACCTCCTTTTTTACCCGAAATTCTTTCCATGCGTCACGCATGCTCTCCCGGTGAACAATTTCTTCCTGCTGTTTTTTCATTTTTTCCCGTTCCTCGTCGGAGAACATGTCAGCATCTTTTTGCTTGCCTCGGAGTCGCCGTAAAAAGCCGAATCGGCTCCGTGGCGGTTCCGGCGTGCCCGCATTCGGCGGTGATTTTTCAGCGGGCGGAAGCGGAGGGGTGTTCGTCGGCATGGATGCGGATTCCTTTTGGTCGTTCGGGATGCCGGAGGAAATGCCGCGCATATAGTCGGCTGCGCCGGTGATTGAATCGGCGACGTGGTTCTTCCGGACAGTCTGTTCATTCGCTACCTGTCCCTTTTTTCCTGAGGCAGATGTGCTGTCAAAATCCCGCTTCTTGTTTTTTAATATAACGGATTCCTTCATCAGCTCGCGCATATTCTTTGCATATTCTTTCTGGGCTTTCTTTTTTTCCTCCATTTCCTGGGCGAGTATGACCCGTAGCTCAGCACCGCCTTTTGTTCGTGCAAGCTGCGACGTGTCATTTTCATACGTCCTCAGGACAGGAACCGGGCTTTTCCTCCTTTTCGGAGTGTCCTTCCCCGGATCCTCATTGCTTGTGTGAGGGTTGTCGCGAGTCCGATCGGGAGCGTCGGCGTGCCCCTTCTGCGTATCATCAGTTTTTTTTCCGTGAGTACTGTTATCACTCCGCTCCATACATCCGTATGATACCGTACATATACCGGTCAGCGACTATTACGCCGCTTTCCTGACGGCGCGCGCCTTTCTCCGCTCCGTGCACCGTGAGCGGGCTTGTTCGGTGCCGCCGGCTGATTTTTCAGCACATCGTCAAAAAAATGAGGATCACGGTCTTTAATGCTCAGTGCAATGCGTCCGTCGGGGCGGACTTCCTTGACGACGACGGGAACCACATCACCGGTGGAGACAACATCCTCAACAGCCCCTATCCGTGTGGGGGAGAATTCTGATATGTGCACCAATCCATCCTTGTTCGGCGACAGCTCAACGAACGCGCCGAATTCAGCGACATTTTTAACGGCTCCGTCAATCGTGTCTCCGACTTCAAACAACCGGGTCATATTCTCAATCCGCTCAACCGCGACGGCGACTTTCTCCGCCGCCCCGCTCACCGTGACCGTGCCGTCATCCTCAATATCAATGGCTTCAACGCCTGTGTCCGCACGCAGCGCCTTGATTGTCTTTCCTCCGGATCCGATGACCAGGCCGATGGTGTCCGGATGAATGGTGACAGTCTGTATGTGCGGCGCATACGGAGAAAGAGATTCCCGCGGTGAAGCGATTGCTCCGGTGATGGTTTCAAGAACGTGCATACGCGCGACGCGCCCTTTCTCAAGCGCCTCTTCAAGAATTGTAGGAGTGATGCCCTCAATCTTTACATCCATCTGTATGGCGGTGATGCCTTTTGCCGTTCCGGCAACCTTGAAATCCATGTCACCATGATGGTCTTCCGGTCCCTGAATATCAGTGAGCACGGCGTGGCGCCCGTCATGATGCATCAGCCCGACGGCGATTCCGGCAACGGGGGCGGTAATCGGCACGCCGCCGTCCATGAGTGCGAGCGTTGAGGCGCACACCGATCCCATTGAGGTGGATCCGTTTGATGAAAAACATTCGGATACCAGCCGCATCGTGTACGGAAAGTCATCGGCAGACGGCAGCATGTGCCGTAGTGCCTTTTCAGCGAGCGCGCCGTGTCCGATTTCCCGCCGCTTCGGGCCGCCGACCCGACCGGTTTCACCTGTTGAAAATGGCGGAAAATTGTAGTGGTGCATGAATCGTTCGTTCGTGTCGGGGTCCTCAACTGTATTCAGCGCGAGCGCGTCACCCGGAGCACCCAATGTCAGTGCGGTGAAAACGCGGGTGCCGCCGCGGTAGAAGATGCCCGTGCCGTGCAGACGCGGAGATACACCGCCCGCCTGTGCGTAGAGCGGACGCACATCGTCAATACCCCGTCCGTCAACGCGCCGGCTGTTGACAACCGCCTCGGCGTGGATAATGCTGTCAACCGAATCGTCAAAATGCGCCGCCGCCGCCTGTTTCTCATCATCCCCCACCTGCTCATCAACCAGCCGCCGCCAGGTGTTTTGAATATCGTTAATGTTTTTCTCAGGAGAAAACAATATGTCCTGCAGAGCCGGACGGATGTGTTCATCAAACAGCGCTGCTATCCCGGCGGACATCTCCCGCTTTTTTATAACAAGCTTTTCTTTGCCGATTTCGTCAATGACTGAACGCTGAAAATCCTGCAGATGTTCAATAACACCGAGTGCGTCTGAACTCACCTGTATAGTATCGGTTTCCGAAACCTCCTTCCCTTCCATTTCAATCATGGTGATGCGGTCCTTCTTTCCGCACAGCAGAATATGATCGGTGCAGAGCCTCGCCTCTTCAAACGGGGTGAACGCTTTCCATCCATCCGCGGTCCGTGTGAAACGGACTGCGGAAACGGGGCCGTTCCACGGAATATCGGAAGCGCCGAGCGCAAGCGATGCGCCGATTGCCGCCAGCACATCCGGATTGTATGTTCCGAACGACAGCACGGTCGCTATTACCTGCACCTCGTTATTCACCTCTTTCGGAAACAGGGGGCGGATAGTGCGGTCAATGATGCGGGCATTCAGAACCGCCTCCTGGGACGGGCGTCCTTCACGCCGGAGAAATCTGCTCCCGAGAATAGCACCGACGGAGTAGAAGCGCTCTTCAAACTCAACCGACAGGGGAAAGTAATCTTTCGCCGATTCCTGATGTGACATGACAGCGGTGACGAACACGGCGGTGTCTCCCGCTTCTATGAGCACGGACCCGTTCGCATGCTCCGCCAGGTCCGTGAATGACGCGGTAATCGGCACGGAGCCGACGGTTGTGGTAAATGTTTTCTTTTCTTGCATATATTTATCGGTGACGGATAAGGAATTTTCTCGGTGAGGAGCACAGGTCAATAAAATCATCAGCCGTCTCCTGCAGCCGCTGGGAGCAGGTCTTGCCGAATGCCACAACCTCCAACTGGCAGCCGAACTTCTGCACATATTCAAGTGCCGGCACGAAATCGCCGTCACCCGAAACCAGGGCAATAACATCAAGCTTCGGCGCCATACTAATCATGTCAATTGCCAGTCCGACATCCCAGTCGGCCTTCTTGGCGTTGTCGCTGAAAATTTGAAGATCCTTGCTCTTCGTCTCAATGCCCATATTCACCAGCGCTTCAAGGAAGCCGGTTTCCTCACCGGTTTCGGTCTTGATAACATAGGCGACCGCGCGAATAAGGGTGCGGTTCGCAACGATGTTTTTCACCACCGATTCAAAATTAACACGCGCGTCATACAAATTCTTCGCGCTGTGATACAGATTCTGCACATCAAGAAAAATGCCGACACGCTGGTTGGCATGTTTAATAACAGTCATATATATGTAAATATGTGATTAAATAATGAACAATACTGTCAGAGTGTCGCAACCTAACGTCGCAAACCGAGTGTTTTAATAGTGCTTTCGTATACATCAGCATTTTTTCTTTGTAGATAAGAAAGGTGCTTACGGCGTTGTTCTACGAGACCGACCAGTCCCCGACGGGAATGCCGATCTTTGTGATTTCTCTGCAGATGATCACTCAGATTCTTGATACGTGCTGTCAGTATTGAAACCTGCACAGCGGAAGATCCCGTATCAGTGTCACGGATCCGCACTGTTGCAGTATGTGTTTGTTTTTCCTCTTTCGTAAGCACATATGCAGTATATAGGCACCCCGAAAAATATGCAACATACGGCCGTATTCCCCGCATGTCGCACAATATCACAGCGTGCGATACACTATACCTATGAAATATACCGACGCGAAAAGAAGATTTTTGGAGCATATTGAGCTCGGACTCGGGCGCTCGCTAAAAACCGTTGAAAACTACGACCGCTACCTCACCAGATTCGCGAACATGATGAACGTGACTGATACGAAACAGATAGACGAACGGCTCGTGCACTCCTTCCGGCTCACGCTGAACCGGAACGGCGAGCTGAAAAAAACAACCCAAAACTACTACCTCATAGCGCTCCGCATGTTTCTCCGCCACCTTGAAAATCAGGGAGAGAAATGTCTTTCGCCGAGCACGGTTGTGCTGGCGAAGACCGGTATGCGGGATATAGATATCATCAGCGTCAGCGAACTGAAGCGGCTGTTTGATACGACGGAAGGAAAAGACATCCGGGATCTCCGGGATCGGGCAATTCTGGAGACTCTGTTCTCAACAGGGTTACGGGTGTCGGAACTCATATCACTGAAGCGTGATCTGGATCTCTCGGCGAAAGAGGTGGCGGTGCGGGGAAAGGGAGAAAAAGTACGGGTGGTGTTTTTTTCCGAGCCGGCAATACAGGCAGTACAGGCGTACAGAAACAGGCGCCGGGACATGTCCCCCGCGATGTTCGCCGGCAGGGGGGACGAGTCCCTCACAGCCCGGTCGGTTGAGCGCATTGTCGCCAAGCGTACGCGCGAGGCCGGTATTTCAAAAAAGGTGACACCCCACGTGCTCCGCCACATGTTCGCCACCACCCTGCTCTCAAACGGGGCGGATTTGCGGGCCGTGCAGGAAATGCTCGGGCATGCAAATATCGCAACAACCCAAGTATACACTCACATCACGAACAAGCGCCTGAAAGACATTCATAAACATTTTCACAGGATAGATTGATATATACTGTATATATGGCTGATACCGCAAAGGGATTTACCCTAATTGAACTGCTCGTTGTCATCGCTATCCTCGCCATTGTCGCGGGCATGAGTGTGATCACCTACGACGATGTGCGGGGCAGCGTCAATATCAGCAAAACGGATCAACGGGCACAGCAGATCACATTGTTCATGAGACAGCTCGACACACTGGGAATCAAGCCGGACGACATAGCGTTACGGGTGAACCGGGAAAAAAACTTCAAAAAATTTACCGTGCCGGAGAAGATCATAGGATCGGTTCCGTACCTGAGAAAGGGCGTAAGGACGGGGAATACCAATGTCTGCAATACATCAAACGGAACGGCATATGCCGTTTTGAACAGGCTGAACGGCACCGGAGCAACACCGTCCGTTTCAACCGGAGAGATTGCCAATATAGCAGGCACCAGCACAGCGGTGTACTGCACAAGCTCAGTGGGCGGATCGGAATTCACCGTCGCCGTCAATATCGGGGACGGTGTGTGGTGGTGCGGAACGGCGGACGGATACAGTGAATATCACACCGCCGCGGTTTCGGGAAAGCTGTACCCGGGATGTAATAACAGAACAACAACAGTCAATGCATCAAGCACAGGAGCAGTCAAATCGGATTCCCTGCTGAAAAAGGTGACAGAGCACTGATGCGGTACGATATACTGCATATATGAAAATATATTCATGGAATGTAAACGGTCTCCGTGCGGTACACAGAAAAGGCGCGCTGGAGGCATGTATTAAAAAAGAAGATCCGGATATTATCCTCCTGCAGGAAATAAAGGCGAAGGAGGAGCAGTTGGATGAAACACTTACCGATGAATCATTCATCCGCTTCTATAATCCCGCGGAGAAGGCGGGCTATTCGGGGGTCGCTATTTGGGTACACCCCCGTCATGAAATGGCGGGCGACTTTTCAAAGGGTATGCCGGGATGGAAGGACGGCGAGGGGCGTGTTGCGCAGTTTACACTGAACAACAATACCGTCATCATATCCGTCTATGTTCCGAACGGCGGAAAATCGGAAGAGGCGTACAAAGAGAAACTTTCCTTTTTCTCATTGCTTGCGGCGTATGCGAAAAAACTGCAGAAGGCGGGGAACCGTGTTATCATCGGCGGCGATTTCAATGTGGCGCGCAGTGAGCTTGATCTTGCGGAGCCGGAAAAGCACCGCAATCACCCACACTTCAATGATGAGGTACGGGCGCATATGGAGAAACTGACCGCAGCGGGTATGATAGACAGCTACCGCGTTCGCAATCCGGACAAAGAAGGGGCGTACAGTTATTGGGATAATTTCAGTTTCTCACTGCCCCGCGGCACGAAGCCGCGCGATGTGAATAAGGGATGGCGCCTTGATTATATACTCGCTGATCCCGCGACGAACGATGACATACAGAGAGCAGACATCCATCAGAATATTTTCGGATCGGATCACTGTCCGGTTTCAATAACGATATAGCATCAGCGGACGCCGTGTTTCTTCCGTATTTTTTCCAGCTCCTCCTCCTCTTCCTCCATACGTCGCAACTTTCCTTCCCTGCCGAGCACCGCGATCTCTTCCTCCGGCATGTGTGCCAGCGCTCGTGCACGCTCAAGCAGATATTCCTCGGTATTTTTTGCGGGATTTTCCAGCACTTCGGCGAGCAGGATATGTAGGATATGGCCGATGACGGGACCGGGTTTCAGCGACAGCTCCTTCATCAGCATCTCTCCTCCTATCACCAGGGTCCCGGGAGTAATAGGCTCGCGCAGCACTTCCTCCACCATCGCGACATATTTGCGCAGGCGGTACGGCTGTTCTTTCGGTCGTCCGGTGCCGATGCGGTCGCACATACGCAGGTCAATCAGGTCCCAAATATTCTGTGCGCCGACCCGCGCTATCATGCGCCGGACGGCGGTGAGGGATATCTGTTCGGTGTCGGAAAAAAACATATGCCAGCGCACCAACAACGTTGCGGACTCAACGATGTGTTTGGAAAACTTCATCCGCCGGAGAATCTTTTTCGCCACCCGCGCACCGACCACCTCGTGGGTGTGAAATGTCCAGTCCCGCTTTTCGTCCGACCACTCACGCGTCTCCGGCTTGCTAATATCATGCAGCAGCGCGGCAAGACGGAGTTCAAGAGACAGCTCCTTCACCCGCGCATGCTCAAGCGTGCGGACATTGTGCTCAAACACATCGTACTTGTGCGCCTGATTCTGCTCAACAGAGATGCCGTGCAGCAGCTCGGGAATAATGTGCTTCAGAAGCCCGGTTTCCTTGAGTGAAAAAATACCACCCGCCGCCGCATCGGACATCAGGACTTTAATAAACTCATCCCGTATCCGTTCCGTGGCGATGGTGGAAAGAGCGTCCGCCTTCCGCTGTATTGCCGCGAGTGTTTCCCGCTCAATCGTGCCGTTCAACTGGGTCGCAATGCGCACCGCCCGCATCATGCGCAGCGCATCTTCATCAAACCTCTCCTCAGCGGTGCCGACCGCGCGGATATAGCCGTTGTGCAGATCAGTGATGCCGTTGTGCAGATCAACCAGCTCTTCTGTGATCGGATCATACGCCAGCGCGTTAATAGTGAAATCTCTGCGCGCCAAATCTTCCTCCAGCGACACACCGAACACCACACGGTCGGGCCGTCGGTTATCGCTGTATCCCGCCTCCCTGCGGTACGGTGTCACTTCAATTACCTTTTCCGAAGAATCTTCGGCATCATCCAGGACCACACCGACGGTGCCGTAGGTGTTTTCATACACCGTGTGATCAAAGATTCCCTGTATCTGTTCGGGAGTTGCGTTCGTGGCGAAATCCCAATCGGCAATAGGATGATTCATGATGAGACCGCGGACGCAGCCACCAACGACATATGCGTCAAAGCCTGCGCCGCGCAGCGTCTCTGCAACAAAGCGGACATGCGTCGGTATCTCAAGCGAGAGCGTGTTATGTGAATGCTTGTTCGGCATAGTATCAGTATATTCCATTGTCACGGAGTGTAAAAAACTGCTACACTGCGTGATGTAATGCGCCCGTAGCTCAGTTGGACAGAGCGCCCGGCTTCGGACCGGGAGGTCGTGGGTTCGAATCCTACCGGGCGTGCATGATACAGTACATATATGGCGCACGGTATACGCATAGGGGAAAAAGAGATGGGCATCGCTCCGTACTGGGCTGACGGTGCGGCGGAGTATCTGATACGGGCATATCCGGGGAAAAAGAAATTTGTCTGTGCCGCGGGTATCAGCCCCTCCGGTCCGGTTCATTTCGGTAACTTTCGGGAAATCGCAACGACGTTCGCGGTGGTGCGGGCCCTGAAAGACCGGGGAAAGGACGCGGAGCTCATATTCTCCTGGGATAATTTTGACCGATTCAGAAAAGTGCCGGCGGACCTTGATGCCGCATATAAAGAGCACATCGGCAAACCGTTGTCAGCCGTGCCGTCTCCCGCCGATCTCAACCACTCATACGCGGAGGAATATCAGCGGGAATTTGAGGATGCGATGAAACAGTTCCGCATGCCGATTACCTATAAATATCAGACTGCGCTTTACACCTCCGGCGCCTATGACAGGCACATCATAACCGCAATGCAGCAGCGGGAAACTATTGCGAACATCCTTCTCGCGCACATGACGGACAAAGGAAAAGAAATGAAAGGTATTAGGGATGATGAATATATACAGCAGTACTATCCCATCTCCGTCTATTCCCGCTTTACCGGCAAAGATGCAACGGACATTCTTGCGTATGACGGACACACAACCGTCCGGTACCGCTGCAACATTACAAAAAAGGAGGATGAAATTGATATTACCCGGGAACATGTGGTGAAGCTGAGCTGGAAGGTTGACTGGGCGATGCGCTGGATGTATGAAGATGTCTGTTTTGAGCCGGCAGGCAGCGATCACAACGCGCCCGGAGGAAGTTATGATGTCTCCTCAGCGATTGTAAAAGAGATATTCAATGCCGAGTCGCCGGTGTCTACCGAATTCGGTTTTGTGGGGCTGCGGGGACTCGGTACAAAAATGTCCGGATCCTCCGGAAAGAACATCACGCCACAGACACTCCTGACCATCTATGAGCCCGCGCTACTCGTATGGATGTATCTGCGCCGCCTGCCGAAGCAGACATTTTCCCTGGCGTTTGATACCGAAGTGTACCGGCAGTATGACGAGCTGGACAAAGCATTGCAGCGACCGGTGCCGAGTATCTTTAACCGTTTATTCCGTAAAAAAGAAAGCACAGTTGAGGTCGCCGAGGAACGGGTACTGCGCACCATACGGCGTCTCTATCCGGAGAACATCGGCAGGAACCCTATCTCGTTCCGGCAGCTTGTCGGTCTGGCACAGGTTGCAGGCTGGGATGAGCAACGGCTGTATACCCTGCTGGGAAACATGAAGCAGGCGTTTGACCGCATTTCAATACAAACGCGCCTGCCGAAAGCGAAAGCGTGGGTGACGCAATATAACACGAACGCGCTCATCACTGTCCGCGATGAACCGAATGGTGAGGCGTGGGAAGAAATAG
The DNA here is from genome assembly GCA_965222235.1 of Minisyncoccota bacterium. Taxonomy (GTDB): domain Bacteria; phylum Patescibacteriota; class Minisyncoccia; order Phycocordibacterales; family JABAAK01; genus JAPPJI01. The sequence continues at coordinate 474,311 of OZ244939.1, forward strand.
ACGCGGAGGACCGGGAGTATGTACGGCAGGTGTATGAATATCTGCGGGAACGGGGTGCCGATGACCTTCTTGAAACTGAATCATTCCTCTATTCCCTGCCGAAGGCGCGGCATGCTGACGAAAAGGAATTGAAAAAAGCGCAGCGCAAATTATTCAAGACAATATATCTGCTCCTGATCGGCAAAGAAACAGGTCCGCGGCTCAGCACATTCCTGTGGTCACTGCCGAAAGAAACAGCGCTGCGTCTTTTGGAGCAGCAGAAGCGGTAAGCACCCCTCATTTCGTGCTGCTGAAGGGTGTTATGCCCAAGCTCAAAATACCTTAAAGAGATACACCCCCCTCAACACATGCTGCTCTTGTAAATGTTTTCAAAAATTGCACGAGATGCTTTTCAAAATTTTCTGTCAGATTTTTCTTATCTATAAAAGCATAGAAATCCTTTTCTGATCCATGGTAAGTGATACTATTTTCAACAGATGCGTCCATTACCTATCACCTAAAGAATATCAATATCAGCAGCGTATTTATAATTTATTTTTTCTCCAGGAGTGGAATAGAACCATGGTGCTTCAAGGTGTGTTTGTGCAACCATCTTTTTTGTATCCCATTCTTTAAATGTATCACATACTTTTTTAAGTAAATTCTGTTCTGATTTTGTGAATACACTCATGGCAGGATTTGCCTTTGTCTTGTATTTAATCTTATGACCACCACCCTCAAGCAACATCTCTTCCCTGCCGATTTTCCCCTCACCAAGCAAAACAGAAACCACTTCCCGCACCCTTTTCGGAACCGGTCCGAATTCTAAATGCAGGTACGTATCACCAGTTACGGTTTTTTTATAATCCCGGCGTGAAATAAAATCAAGATAATAAAGTAATTTATTCAACTTGGTATCCCCTAAATACTGATTATTACAATTTTTTATGAGGTATAAAACCGCATTTCTGTATTTTTTTAAGTGCTTACTATCCATATAATGTATCATATACTTTGTAATTAGGTGTATTCAAGATCAAATACAGCACAACAGTGTGGACACTCCCGTTTTTATCCTACAGTGCCGACAGGGAGAAACCGCTCAAATTATCGCAAAAAACTTGAAGCGGTATTTTGAGGATTCCCAGAACACCTAACAACTTTATTATACACAGGGTGCCTGGAAGATGTCGCTCCGCACACCTCGGACTCGTGTTTTGCAAGCCCAACACCAGCCTTCTGGGTGCTTCGCTCCCGCGCCAATCACGCCGGCATGTTCTTTTTCAATTTTTCCACCGTCCAACCCCGTGTGCTCGCCGCCGTTCCGGCGGAACCTTTAATTTGTGTTTTACCCAAAATAGGTAAATGCAACTCCGAAGCTCTTTCGTTTGAAATACAGCAACTCTGTGCACCTGTATCAGCCAAAGCAACCATGGTAACCAGCTTTTCGCCATAAACAACATCAACCTTTATGTGAGACCTGTTGTCGTTGGGAATGCGAAAATCTGATGAAATTACTGGCATAGAGAAATAAAACCAAGATCAAACGCATCTTTTGTTATTTGTTGAATAGAGAATTTTCCAAACTCCTTATACTTATCCTTCCCAACTTTTACAGCGTCAGATTCTGTATCAAAAATATCTATCATGGACCCATCATGCCAAAGAGAAAACTTATTAAGATTATTCTCATCTTCCAACAATTCCGGCAACTTTTGCCGAAAAACTTCGTAATTCCTGTCTATTTCATTTTGAGCATCTTTTTCCATTACATTCAGTATACCATCAGTATACCATCATTTTGATTAATCAAAAGCAATGTTCTCCTATTTAGAGATAAAATATCCATTTTCTCTTCATTTTTCAAATATTTTATAAGTCCGACAGGACGGACACACCATCTATTAAACTCGGGTGCGGGCGGGGAGAATCGAACTCCCGTTTTCCGCTTGGAAGGCGGATGTTCTACCATTAAACTACGCCCGCATGTATGTAATACTACTACACATTTTCCGGTTATACCAAAAAAAGTCTGAATAGCAACAGTCACTCATCAACATATTCAAGAAAAATTCTTTTTTCAAACCCTCCGCGCTCTTTACACTTCTCCATTTTCTTTTGTTCAACATCAGCAAGGGAGATTCCGTGGGCAGTTGCGATTGATTCTACAAGCTGAAGTATATCAGCTAATTCACCGAGCACGCCCTCACTATTTTTTGCCTCAAGAAGTTCGCCCGCTTCTTCAATAACCTTTTCTTTCAGGGCGATTAAAAACGCTTCATCATCAAGTTCGGAGACTTTCGGAACCGCATTGTTTCTTCTGATAATATCGGGGACGGCATCACGGACCAACTTATTATACACCTTCCGTTTCATACCGGCATTATACCACCTGAATGCGACATTTGCTGCACTGCCGTTCCCTCCCGAACGATATGTGCTGTGCGCATGTGCAAAAAAGCCGAGGCGGTTACACGCATCAAACAAACTCCTTATATATCGCGGCGTGGTATTATGAAACAGTGAACAGGAGGAAGAAACTCATCATCACAATCTCAGCGGCAGTGCTTCTTGTTTTTTTCGTTTTCATAAACCAAAAAAACAAAACGTGCGAAATCAATAGCGGAAGCATCATTTCAGATGAGGCCGTTATCATAGCATATGAAAAACCCGCATGGCTGGAGAAACATACAAAACAGTGTGAAATTGAAACCTATATACACAAACAATACGGAGATATAAAGAAGGATGCTGAGAGTGTAAAAAGGGAATTTCCGGATACCGCCCTGCTCCCCTTTCAGATTGATGTAGAAATAAACAGAATCACCACCGGCATATATGAAAGTATCCTCATTATCACTCATATATATACCGGCGGAGCGCACGGCAACACAACCTACAAATATTACAACTTGAAGAACAAGAACGATTTGTCACTCAGAGAATATTTGGCGGATATAGGGTATGACGAGGATGGGTTACTACAACAGACAAATAGTCGTCTGAAAAAAGATGGACATGATACCTTGGAGAATCTTTTTATACCCTATGAAGAAGAAAAAGGATATTTACCGTGGCGGATATACCAGCGGGAAGACGGATCGCACGGCATCACGGTCATAATCCCCCCATATCTTGTAGCGGCGTATGTTTTTGGAACATTAGTATATTCGTTTTAATATTTTGAATTGATACTATAATATTAAGTGCTTGTCAAGAAAAGTGTTTCACATGGAAACTGTTTCACGTGAAACACCCAACACACCGACATGTTTCACGTGAAACACTCAATCACCAAAATATCCTTATTTTACGTAGAAGTGTTTCACATGGAAACTGTTTCACGTGAAACACCCAACACACCGACATGTTTCACGTGAAACACTCAATCACCAAAATATCCTTATTTTACGTAGAAGTGTTTCACATGGAAACTGTTTCACGTGAAACACCCAACACACCGACATGTTTCACGTGAAACACTCAATCACCAAAATATCCTTATTTTACGTAGAAGTGTTTCACATAGAAACTGTTTCACGTGAAACACCCAACACACCGACATGTTTCACGTGAAACACTCAATCACCAAAATATCCTTATTTTACGTAGAAGTGTTTCACATAGAAACTGTTTCACGTGAAACACCCAACACACCGACATGTTTCACGTGAAACACTCAATCACCAAAATATCCTTATTTTACGTAGAAGTGTTTCACATAGAAACTGTTTCACGTGAAACACTTTTGGAGGTGTTTCACATAGAAACAATTATTTACACTTCTTATTAATACATCCTGATCCGATACTTTTCCGCACTGCCAATCACCGGAACCCCCTCCTCTTCAAGCAGCTGTTTTTTCCGCCGGACACCACCGCGGTTGTAATTACCGAGAGATCCGTCACTTTTAACGACCCGATGACAGGGGACTGATGGGTTTATATTGTGCGCCATGATAGAGCCGACTGCACGATATGCATTCGGATAACCGGCTTTTCGGGCGACAGTGCCGTAACTCATGGTGGTTCCTTTGGGTATATCGGACACGAAACGCAATATTTTTTTCTTAAAAACACTCATAGTGACCATATAGCATATATACAGTATACACAGTCAGTGGATTCCGTTGTATACATGCAGTAGAATGCAGCAATGAAGCTGTACCACGGATCAAAAATCGGAGGCATTACAACACTGAAACCGTCACAGTACCCGGGCGTAAGTAAGAAGCCGGTCGTATTTGCGACATCAGACATTCGTTTTGCACTTACCATGATATACGGAACCGGCAATGATTTTGCCGTCGGATACATCGTTAATCGTGCGAACGGAAAAGAGGAGATGTATATTGATGAAATAAAACAGGGAAGCGTCGCACTGCTTGATGCTCCGGGGTATATCTATGAAGTTGATTCCGCCGGATTCCGCCGGCTGCCCGTGCTCGCCCATGTTGAATATGTAAAATACTCAGAAACGCCGGTCATATCCGCAACCGCTGTTCACAGTGTATTGGATGAACTGCAAAATCACGGTATCACCGTCACACTGTATCGCGATGTGCCCGGAGCGATGAAGAAAAGGGGAATGGATATGGCGATACCGGATATGCCGCATAGCAAAGAAAGGTTTAAAAATTAGAATGGCAATACCTCTATACCCACAATGAATGTAAGTGCGTCAGTACAGTCAGCATGAACATAGAGAAATGTCCGTATGTGCGGGTAGGGAGAATTGAACTCCCGTTTTAGCCTTGGCAAGGCTACGTTCTACCACTAAACTATACCCGCTGTATGCTGACAGTATAGCGCATGATGCGGACAAACAACACAGCTATAGTATGTTTGACATTGCAGCAGGAGTGGAATAGAATAGAAAATGTACTGATAAATTCCGCCCCGGGCGGAATTTTTTAACACAATATGTTTAATATCAAGGAAATAAAAAATGTAGTCCAGCAGATAGTGGAAACACGGCAACTTTCCGAGGAATCTCTCTGGACGGCCATTGAATCCGCTTTCGCCGCGGCATATAAAAAGGAGTACGCAAAAAACGAACAGATTATCCGCGCGCGTATTAATCGGGATTCGGGAGAGACCAGTTTTTTCCAGGTGAAACAGGTGCTGGATGATACACAGGTTCTTCCTGATGACGAAGATCCGAAAGAAGAGGATGAAACGCGCGTGCGGTTCAATCCGGAGCGCCACATGATGATTGAAGATGCCCGTCTCATTCGCGACGGCGTGAAATCTGAGGAGGAAATACTGTTTCCGCTTGAAGTGAAAACTGACTTCGGAAGGATAGCGGCACAGTCGGCGCGGCAGGTGGTGACGCAGAAAATTCATGAAGCGGAACGGCAGGCGGCGATATCCGAATTTGAAGGGAAGGAACACACGCTCGTGCACGGGCAGGTGCAGTGCATTGAGCGCGGCAATGTGTTCGTTGACCTCGGCAGAACAGTCGCGATACTCCCGTTCGCCGAGCAGATTCGCAACGAGCGGTTCAAGCAGGGTGACACAATCCGCGCATACATTCAGTCAATTGACACGACACGCAGAAGCGGCGGCTTTGTGCGGCTGTCACGCGCGTGCAGGGAGTTTGTTATCAAACTGTTTGAAATGGAAGTACCTGAATTGACTGACGGAATTTTAGAGATAAAGGCGATTGCGCGCGATCCCGGTGTTCGGACAAAAATCGCGGTGAAAACAAACGAACCGTCCGTTGATCCGGTCGGATCATTCGTCGGTCAGCGCGGCGTGCGCGTCATGACGGTGAAAAGTGAACTGGGCGGCGAACAGATTGATATCATTAACTGGTCCGACAGCATCAGCGAATTTATCGCCGAAGCTCTGTTGCCGGCGGAAGTGATGCAGGTGACCACCGACACTGAGAAGAAAGAGGCCTTGGTGCAGGCGACTGATGAGCAGATACCGATTAGCATCGGCCGCGGCGGTCAGAATATCCGTCTGGCGTCGCAGATGACCGGCTGGGCTATCGCCATAATGGACTCACAGAACAGAAAAGTGGCGTGGGCGAATCCGGACGGGGAGGTGCACATTGAAAGGCGGGAGGAACCGGAAGTGCCGACAGGCGATATCGCGGAAGAGAGTGATGTAGAGACCGGAACGGACGGTGAGGAATCAGCCGGACAGACCCCGGAACCGGCGGTCAAAGAAGAGCCGGATAGCGAAAATATCCAGTAAAATAAGGGTTTTTTCCTCACTTGCAAAACCATGATTTGTGGTATAATGAATAGCACATGAATTTATTACACGACATTGATCCTGGCGATAGCGAGGTGGTGCATGCAATAATTGAAGTCCCGCGGGGATCAAAAAACAAGTACGAAATTGATAAAAAAACCGGCCTTATCGCCCTGGATCGGGCTATGCATACCGCCCAGGACTATCCCATTGACTACGGATTTGTGCCGCAGACGCTGTGGGACGATGACGATGCGCTGGATATAGCCATTATCACCACCTACCCGCTCTACCCGGGCGTGCTGGTCCGCGCCCGCATGGTCGGCGTGATGCGCATGTTTGACGACGGAGAGAGCGACTACAAGGTTCTCAGTGTGCCCGTAGATGATCCCCGCTTTGATGAAGTCAAGGACATCGGCGATGTAAATAAACACACCATACTGGAAATAGAACATTTTTTCACAACGTATAAGAAAATACAGAACAAGGTTGTGACGATTGACGGTATCGGCGATGTTGTGGAGGCAAAGAAAGCGTTTGAGCGATCCCGTGACATGTACAGGAAGAAGTTTAGCGGCAACTAACAACGATACTATGTTACACACTCAACCCCACAACTCAAAAAGTTATATATACGGTATGGTCATATCGGATACCAGTGTATTGATTGTAAACGCACTTCTGCTCGTTTCACTCATCCTGTTTCCGCTGTTCCAGACCATTGCGCAGACAGTGCAGCAACAGCAAATTGATTCGCTGGAGACGACGATAAGCAGAAAAGATTACAGCGTTCTTCTGTCATCGCTGTTCGGCAGGGTGAAACAGGATGTTCCGAATGACGCGTATACATACATAAAAGACATGGATGAATACCGGGTCCGGGTCGCCCGCAATGTTGAGGAAAACAGCGAGCTGATTGCCGCCATTGACCGAATTATACAAAACTATCCGAAACGTCTGGCGGAAGGTTTTTCGGAGGAGGTGGTAGAGATAGAGGAGGAGGTGCAGGAACTAAAAAATGATATGTATCCGTATATAGACAGCGACGCGTTTCTCAGTGAAGCGGTGACGGGAGAGTACGATTTATATGTATCGGTCATTGAGCGGCTGATACGACGGGCGAATGCCGAACTGACCGTCGACAATCTGAACGATATACGGACCGATTCGTATGAACTGCGCCGGAAGATTGCTCTCCTGTATTCGCGCGTGCGGGGAGTCATGCGACAGGAAGCATAAAAGCCCCGAACAGTTGCCTAAATCCTGACAAGGGTGTATCGTGCGGGTAATGGAGTACCGCACAGACAGCTCGACATACAGTGCCATATTCGCCGTGCTATTAATAGCAATGATCGTGCTGGTGGTCGGATATAATGCGGTGCGCGACATATTACACGACGATGAACCCGCCGAAAAGGACAGCACCCGGACAAAGGTTGAAAATCCGGACCATACCACACCGAACGGCACGGTAATATATGACAATCTGACAGACGAAGAGGCGGACAAAATCATCAATCAGATATTTAATGCGGGCGCGAAGAATCTTGAAAAAATAGAGGAAATACAGCAGGAACACAATATATGAACATACAGGAAATGTTTTCATTGACCGTCAATGCAGACGAAGAGAGGTCGCATGTGGAAATGACCGGCGTCATTCCTAAAGAAAAGATACAGGAGGTGCGTTCTTCCGTGCTGAATCGGCTGAAAAAGGAAAAGAACATGGACGGGTTCAGGAAAGGGGCCGCACCGGACGACATTGTTGAGAAAACGGTCGGCTCATTGGAAGTGTGGCGGCAAGGTGCACATGAAGTTATCATGAGAAACTTTCCGGAAATAGTCGCTGCGGAGCATGTGGCCCCGCTCGGTCAGCCGCAGCTTCAACTGATCAGCATTCCCGACAACGGTGATGTGACGTTCCGGATCAGTTTTTTCACCATGCCGCGGGTGCAATTGCCTGACTATGCCTCGGTTGTGAAAACGGTGGTTGCGCCCGAAGAGATAACCGAGGTGTCTGATGAGGATGTGCGGCAGGTGCTGCTTGATATACGGAGAGGTATATACAAAAGGGAGCATCCGGACCGGGACCCGCCCGCGGACGAAAAAGAGCTGCCCGAAATCACCGATGAGCGCGTTCGGGAGATCTCGCAGCAGCACAATGATAAGGAAGGTTTTGTGACGGGTCTGCGTGAATCAATAATCGCCGAAAAAAACATGCAGACACGGATGGAATTCCGTCAGAAATTGATGAATGCTGTCATAGCGGAAACAACAGTCAGCATACCCGAAATTCTCATTGAAGAAGAAAAAAATCGCGCGTATGAAGATTTTAAAAAGCAGGCGGAACACTTCGGCACCACTGTAGAGAAGTATCTTGAGGCGCAGGGCATGACTGAAGAACAATTAGTGCGGCAATTCCGGGAAGATGCGAAAAAACGGGCACAGACGCAGCTGGTGCTTAACGCTGTCAGTGCCAAGGAGCATATTCATGCCGACAGAGAATCTGTTGAAAAGGAGTCCGCCCGTTTCAAACAACGGGCTAATGACATGACGGACGAACAGATTCATACCTACATTGAATCAATGCTCACGAACGAGGCGGTGCTGCAGTTTCTTGAGAGACAGAATAAAGGGGCGTAACTTTGCCGCAAAATCGTCTTGTGGTATACTATATACATAATATATGAGCATCGTCATTCCCACAGTTATTGAACAGACAAGTACCGGTACTAGGGCGTATGATATTTACTCCCGTCTGCTGAATGACCGGATTATCTTTCTCGGCGGCCCGATAGACGATCACAGCGCGAATCTGATCGTCGCACAGCTGCTCCTGCTTGATTCGCAGAATAAAGACAAGCCGATGTACCTGTACATCAATTCTCCGGGCGGCTCCGTTACCGCGGCAATGGCTATCCTTGACACCATGAATCATGTGAAAGCCGATGTGGCGACCGTCTGTGTGGGGATGGCAGCTTCAGCCGGCGCGGTTATCCTCTCAAGCGGTGCGAAAGGCAGGCGTTCAGCCCTGAAAAATGCCGAGATCATGATTCACCAGCCGCACGGCGGTATTGAGGGGCAGGTGTCGGATATCACCATCGCCGCAAAGCGAATGTATGATATTAAGACGAGAATGAACAAAATTCTGGCAAAAAGTACCGGAAAAGACGTTGAGCAGATAGCAAAAGACGTTGAGCGGGACAAATATATGACCGCTGATGAGGCGAAAAGGTACGGATTAATAGACCGGATACACAGTTAAACCGGCTACAGCCCCGCATACCCGCTATACAGGCGGGCTGTTGACTGTCCTTTCCTTTTGGTATACTTATTCCATGGGCACGAGCCCTCTATAATATTAGAAATAACCATATAGCCATATGATAAATAAAGCAAGCTTAATTGAAAAAGTACAGGAAAAGAACGGCGGTCTCACCAAAACAGAAGCGGAAGGGATAGTTGAAACGATCTTTGACTGTATTATCTCTGAGGTAAAGAGAGGGGAATCCGTTTCCATCGCCGGTTTCGGCATCTTTGAAGCGAAGAAGCGCGCCGCACGAATGGGGAGAAATCCGAAAACAGGCGAGAGTATTCAGATCAAGGCCTCAACCGCTCCCAAGTTCCGACCGGCCAAGGCATTCAAGGACGCAGTCAACTAAACAACGAGGAGAAGTACATGTACCTCACAACAGCCGCCGTAGGGCGGTTGTTGTTTTGTTACACATCCCCGAAAAGAAACCGTATACTGTACATACACCATGCAGCCGATACTGATATATAACTGGAAGACCTACATCACCTCCGAAGACGATGCGCTGAATGTTATGACCGCATTGCAGGCGCCGGATGATCTGACGCTCGTTGTCTGTCCGTCAGCGGTGCATATAGCGGCAGTCCGGGATATCGCCGGAGAAAAGGGTATACGTATCGGCGCCCAGGATATCAGTGTTTCACGTGAAACACCCCAGACAGGAAGGCAGTCGGGAGAACAGCTTCGCGCGCTGGGCGTGCGCTATGTGCTCGCCGGTCATGCCGAAACACGGGCGAACGGCGTTACCAACGCGATGGTTGCTGAGAAGGCACTGCACGCGCTTTCATCAGATATCATTCCCGTTATCTGTCTGAGCGAACAGAAAGGGAACGAGGAATACCCGGGCGGTGAGGCGGTCGATCAACTGAAGGAAATCGTGGAACGGGCTGCCCGAAACCCGAAATTCAGCACAGTCATCATCGCTTACGAGCCGACGGCGCATATCGGCGCCGATGCCGCGCTTGATACTGCCGCGATACGGGACAGGGCGGAACGCCTGCGTGCCGTCACCTCGCCGCACGGCGATATTCCGGTTCTCTACGGCGGATCCGTTACTGCGACGAACGTATCTGCTATCCTGACATCAGGAGCTGTTGACGGTTTTTTGCTGGGCAGAGCGGGAAGCGATGCCGAAACGGCAAATGCCGTCGCAGCCGCACTGTAATATGTTGCCCCCTGCCCTACACAAAAAAGACATTCCGGTCGGTACCAGGGTGCTGGTGCGCACCTCGCTCAATCTGCCGACGCAGGACGGAGCCGTGACCAGCGCCTTCCGTCTGAATGCGGCGCTCCGGACCGTAGTGTTCCTGCGTGAGAAGGGCGCGCGCATCACGCTGCTCAGCCACCTCAGTGATGACACCGCGTCGCTCACATCGGTGCATAAGGTGCTGAATGACCGCATTCCCGTTTCTTTCATACCGCAGCTGACCGGCGAGGCACCGTACGCCGCGAGAAAACAGCTGGAACCCGGCGAAGTGCTGCTGCTTGAGAATACACGGACGGACAAACGGGAGCGGGAAAATGACATACTGTTTGCCGAAGAGCTTGCGGCGCAGACCGATTTGTTTGTCTTTGATGACTTTACCGCCGCGCATCGGTCGCATGCGTCAACGGTCGGCCTCATACAGTGCCTGCCGTCATGCGCGGGCATTCAGTTCTATGAGGAACTGACGGCGCTGCTCCGCATCACGGAGCGCATGGAAACACCGGCGGTCGCGGTGGTGAGCGGCGCAAAATGCGCGACAAAAATACCGCTCATAGCGCGACTTGCGGAAACATACGACACGCTCTTCATCGGCGGTGTAATTGCCAATACACTGTTACGGTATAAGGGATACAGCGTCGGCACCTCAAAAACCGAAGAAGTCGTAGTGCCTGATGCGGTGGCGAACGGCACGAATGTTATTCTTCCGCAGGAGGTGATTGTGACAAAAGACTATATCAGTCACAGAATGATTCCGGTTGAGCGGGTTGAGGATGACGATATCATTGTTGATGTGGGCGACCGGACATTGAGAACAATGTGGTATCACTTTGAAAACGCAAAAACCATCGTCATGAACGGTCCGACCGGCTGGTATGAGAAAGGGTTCATGAAACAGACAATGCTGATAACGGATCTGATAAAGAAGTCGGGGGCATATACATTCGCCGGAGGCGGCGATACGGTCGCGTTGCTTGAGCAGCGGAATCTGCTGGACGGCTGGCACTTTATCTCAACCGGCGGCGGATCGCTGCTGCACTATCTGGCGAACGGCACGCTGCCGGTACTTCAGGCGCTGAACGGTGCCGGTCGCCCTGATGTTGCATAACCGTTTGGATGTGCTACTATGCAGAAAGCAGGACTAATCCGCGGCGTGTTCTTTGTCCGCTGTGCAGTGCACACGGATAGAGATGATGCCGTGCGATATTGCCCTGCATTCACCTATGGCACGAACATCACTCATAGCACGGAACGAAAAGCGGATCAGGTTAGCGCAGAAATACGCGAAAAAGCGGGCGGAACTGAAAGAGAGGGGGGACTGGGAAGGTCTCCAGAAATTGCCGCGCAACGCGTCTCCGGTCCGCATCCGCAACCGCTGTTTCATCACCGGTCGGCCGCGCGGATTTATCCGTTCATTCAATATGTCGCGCATCTCGCTTCGTGAGCAGGCATTGGAGGGATACATTCCCGGACTGAAAAAATCATCATGGTAACCGACACAATCGCAGATTTCATTATCCGCATCAAAAATGCGGGCATGGTCCGTAAGGATCAGGTTGAAATGCCGTACTCAAAAATGCGGAATAATATAGCGCAAAAGCTGCGTGTGAGGAAGTATGTGGATGATGTGAACACAGTCGGCCACGGCGTGCGCCGCATGATTGTTGTTACCCTCGCGTACGATAAGGAGGGAAAGCACCGGGTGTGCGATGTGAAGCGGATATCAAAGCCGGGCCGCAGGGTATACCTGGGAGTGCGCGATGTCCGCCCGGTGAAAAATAATCACGGACTGCTGCTTCTTTCAACACCGAAGGGCATACTCACCGGCGACGAGGCGCACAAGGAACATGTCGGCGGCGAAGCACTTTTTTCAATTTGGTAATATGTCACGGGTAGGGAAACAAATAATTACAATTCCGAGCGGCGTGCAGGTATCTTTTGATGCCGGCATACTCACCGTAAAGGGTCCGAAAGGCGAGCTGAAACGGCCGGTCCGCGCCGAGGTTGAAGCCGTCATTGAAAACGATGCCGTGGCATTTAAGCCGGCAGCCAAGACCCGCCTCGCGTACGCGCTGTGGGGCACCTACGCATCCCATGCAAAAAACATGATTGCCGGTGTTACCGAGGGATACCGGAAGAGTCTGGAAGTACACGGTGTCGGGTACCAGGCCAATATGGCGGGCAGTCAGTTAGAGCTGCGCGTCGGTTTTTCTCATCCTGTTCTGCTTGATGTGCCGCAGGGTCTGCAGGTTGCCGTGAACAATAATACAATCAGTATTGAAGGATTTGACAAGGAGGCGGTCGGCGCGTTTGCGGCGCAGGTGCGGCAGGTGAAGAAGCCGGAACCGTACAAAGGGAAAGGAATACGGTACGCCGGCGAAGCGGTGCGGCGCAAACAGGGCAAGAAGTCCGAATAGAGATTTATGAAACACACGATGCAAAAAACACTGAACAGGGAAAAACGGCGAAGAAGAATCCGCTCAACCGTCCGCGGCACCGCGGACCGTCCGCGGCTCGCATTCTTCCGGTCCAACAGGCAGGTGTATGCGCAGATTATTGATGACACCGCCGGCAGAACGTTAGTGGGCGCGTCGTCCCTGAACATGGATGACTCAGCAAAGGGCGCGGTCGCCCGTGCAGAGCGGATGGGCATCGTTGTTGCCGAGCAGGCAAAAAAACAGGGCATTACCAGTGTAGTGTTTGATCGGGGCGGCTTTGTGTATACCGGTTCAGTACGCGCATTCGCCGATGCGGCCCGAAACGGCGGTTTAAAGTTTTAAGCATATGACGGAGAACACAACAAAAAAACAGGAAGAAAAAGGCACCGCAGGAACCGCCACGAAAAAGAACGGCAGGCAGGCCGAAGCGAAGACGAATGAGAGGGGCGGCGCACCGAAAGAGCGCGGAAAGCGGCGCACCGGCGCGTTCAGTCGCTCTTCCAAGCGGGGGCAGCGCAAGGAACAGAAATCAGAATTTGAATCCCGTGTGCTTTCTGCCCGGAGGGTGTCCCGTGTGGTCGCCGGCGGTCGCCGGTTCAGCCTCAGTGTCGCCGTTGCCGTCGGCAACGGCAAGGGCAAGGTCGGTGTCGGTATCAGCAAAGGGCAGGATATGGCAAGTGCCATAGAAAAGGCACGCAATCAGGCGCAGAAGAATATTATACAGGTGCCGCTGACCGAGGATAAGGGGGTTCCGAGCGAATCAACGGGTAAGTATTGCGCGTCAGTTGTGCAGATTCGTCCCGCGAGAGGGTTTGTGGTCGGCGGCGCAGTGCGTACCATCGCTGAGCTTGCCGGCATACAGCGGATTAACGCGAAGATTCAGTCGCGGAGCAAGAGCCATCTCAATAATGCCCGTGCCACATTGCGGGCACTGCAGTCAATGAAAGGGTAATATATTGCATATGCTTCACACACTTGCCACAACTAAAAAAAGAAAAAAACGCGTCGGTCGCGGTGGTGCCCGGGGCAGAAAAGCGGGTCGCGGGCGCAAAGGGCAGAAATCCAGGGCGGGGCACAGAATCCGTCCGGCTCTGCGCGATGAGCTGCAGCGGATACCGAAACGCCGGGGGCATAATAAGAATCGCGCCCGCGGCGTGCGCAATCGGGACCCGGTCCGCAGCGTGACACTGACCATGCTGTCCGCGAATTTTAAGAAAGATGAGAAAGTGACACCGTCAATTCTTGTAGCCAGGCGCCTCATCGCGCCGGTAAGGGGGAAAATACCGGCGGTGAAAATCGTCGCAACCGGTGATATATCCGTTCCGTTATCTGCCGCCCGGTGTGTATTCTCGGCCGGAGCGAGAGAGAAGATTGAGAAAGCGGGTGGTACAATTAAGTAGTATGATCACATCACTGCGATTATTTTTTACTGACCCGGTTCTTCTGAAAAAATTCATTGCTGTTATTATCGGCCTTTTGCTCTTCCGGCTGCTTGCCGCGGTTCCGGTTCCGCAGATTGATGCCGCCACGATCGGCGCGCTGCTGTACCAAAATCAGCTGCTCGGTGTGTTTAACATATTTTCCGGCGGCGGCCTTTCCAATTTCTCCATAGCGATGCTCGGCGTGTTTCCGTATATCACCGTCGCCATCATCGTTCAGCTTCTGACGGTCGTCTCGCCAAAAATACATTCTCTGTACCATGAAGAGGGTGAGGTGGGAAGAAAGCGGATCGGTCAGTGGACCAGAATAGCGACAGTTCCTGTCGCCGTAATGAATGCGATCGGGATTCTCATGTACTTTCAGTCGCAGGGCATTATTCCGGATCTCGGCACGGCTGATTTCGCGCTCAGTGTGCTGTTCGTTACCGCCGGATCAGTACTGACAATGTGGGTCGGTGAACTCATCACCGAATTCGGCATCGGCAACGGCATCTCATTCATCGTTTTTGCGGGTATTGTGGTGAACATTCCGACCCTGATGACGCAGGTGGTCGCAACCTACACAACGGCACTGCTCCCGATATATATCCTCGGCGGCATCGGTATCGTCGTCGGTTTCCTGATCGCGGTATGGATGAACGAAGCCGATCGTCCCGTTCCCATAACCTATGCCCGGTACGGCATCGGGCACGGCACGGGCACCCGGCAGGTGGAAACCTACATTCCTGTCAAAGTGAACCCGGTCGGTGTGCTCTCAATTATTTTTGCGCTGACCGTCGCCGCATTTCTGCAGTATCTGTTCAGATTTTTGAGCGGCAACGACATCAGTGTCATCGCTTCGGTCAGCGCCCGGGTAGCCGAGATACTCGCGAGCGGCTACTACTACGCAATCGTGGTCGCGCTTTTGACGCTCTTCTTCACCTACTTCCACGCACCGATTGTGTTTAATACCAAGAAAATCGCCGATAATATTCAGAAGCAGGGCGCGTTCATTCCGGGCATTCGTCCCGGGGAGGACACCGTCGCATATTTCAGCGCCGTGCTGAAACACATCATTTTCTACGCCGCAGTATTTTTGACTGCCGTCGCGGCCATTCCGTTCCTGGTGACCGGATCAACGGCCGGGACCTTCCTCTTCGCCATCGGCGGAACAGGCGCCCTCATCATCGTCTCTGTTGTGCTTGATGTATACCGGAAAACCAGCACCCGCATGCAGGATCTCAGGGCGGGTATGTATCGGGTGTAACGGTGTGCTACACTGGGGCTCATATGCAGGCATATATATTTTTCGGGCTTGCCGGATCGGGGAAGGGAACGCAGAGAGATTTACTTGAATCACTACTGAAACAGAAAGGAAAAGCGGTTCTTGCCATAGAGATAGGAAGGTTGCTGCGGGAGTATGCCGAGAGCGGGGATGCGATGATGAAAAAACAACTCGCCGAGGTCATGCGCTCAGGAGAGTTAGTGCCGACAGCATTTCCCGTCGCGCTCGCGCTGAATGCGCTGATTGAACAGCAGGGCGGGTACAACTGTGTCATGTTTGACGGCCTCGGCAGAAAACGTATTGAGGCGGACATACTGATTGAATTGCTACTGTTTTTTCCCGATACACAGGTGCACAGTATCCTGCTTGATATTTCCGAGGAAGAGGCGCTGAAACGGCTGCTTAAACGCGGACGCACTGACGATGTTGAAAGTGCCATACAGACCCGCTTTTCCCTTTTCAGGGACACCGAAACGGGAACGACGGCATCGCTTAACTTTGTCCGGAATCATCCGGATGTTATATTCCACACTGTGGACGGCGCGGGGACCGTGGAAGAAGTGCACGACAGAATCGCCGCCGCACTCAATATATAGCCCTCCATGATTATCGCAGATGAAAAACAGAAGGATATTCTCATCGAATCAGGGAAGCGGTTGCGCACCGTTCTTGATGCCGTCAGAGAACGCATTCAGCCGGGGGTCTCCACGGCGGAACTGGATGCGCTGGCGTATACGCTGATAACGGAAAGGGGAGACAAGCCCGCCTTCCTCAACTATCGCCCCGCCGGTGCGCCGGCCGGCTTTCCGGCAACACTGTGCGTGTCTCTGAATGACGAAATTGTGCATGGTGTGCCGAATGCTGAAACAATCATACAGGACGGCGACATTGTCTCAGTTGACTGCGGTCTGCAGCACCGCGGTATATTTGTTGATGCGGCATATACCGTCGTCGTCGGTATCGCCGATTCTGTCGCGCAGGCGCTGACGGAGGCAACGCGGAAAGCGCTGAAATTTGCGACAGTGGTTATCCGTGCGGGAGCGACGACCGGGGACATCGGCAGCGCCGTTGAGACGGTTGCGAAAGAATACGGCTACACAGTACCGCCCGAACTCGGCGGACACGGCGTCGGACACGCGCAGCATGAAGACCCGTTCATTCCGAATATAGGGGATGTCGGTCGGGGAACACCGCTGCGGGAGAATGAGGTGATTGCGGTGGAGCCGATCTTTCTGGAGGGTGATGATCCCCGCATTCAGCAGGGCGATGACGGATTTGTGTACCGCAGCACCGACCGCAGCCGCTCCGCACATTTTGAACATACGCTGTTAGTAACAAAGGAAGCGCCGATTATTGTAACGGGACCTATGTGGTAGCATACGGGGATATATGGAAAAGCATATTCAGAAAACACTTGTTATTATAAAGCCTGACGGTGTGCAACGAACGCTCGTCGGTGAAATCATCGGGCGTTTTGAGCGCGTCGGCCTGAAATTGGTTGCCATGAAAATGATGCAGGCGGATGTGGCGACCGTGCAGCGGCATTACCAGTCAGATGCTGACTGGAAACGGAATGTCGGTGAAAAACTGTTGAAGAACAGGAAAGAAAGGGGGGAGGATGTCAGGGATGTTTCTGCGGAAGATCTGGGCGAGTGGGTGCTCGGCCGCCTGACCAATTTTATGACTGCCGGACCGGTCGTCACGCTGGTGCTTGAGGGCGCGCATGCGATTCCGCTTACGCGAAAGCTGGTCGGCGGCACCGAACCGCTGTCGTCCGATGTCGGCACGATACGGGGCGATTTTGTGCTTGACTCATATCAGATGGCCGACACCGCCAGCCGCGCGATACGGAATGTAATCCATGCCTCATCAAGTGAAGAGGATGCCGGCAAAGAAATCGCGCTGTGGTTCAGACCGAAAGAGCTTGTTTCATACGAGACCGTGCATGAGCGCATACTGTACGATATAAATTTTGATACTGCCGTTGAATGACGAAAAGTATTTCCGACTGTTTCAGATGACGACGACGACGGCTACTTATGTGCCTCAACAATACGGCTGAAAACATCCTGCTTTTGTTGCGCGATATCAGAAAGAACTTTATTATTCAGTCCCGTCTGTTTCTTTTTCATGGCATACATAAAAACACTGTATGACATGGCGTGCGGTCGGAGCGCCGCGCTTATGCGGATGTGCCAGAGCGCGCGAAAGGACCCCTTCTTTTTTCTCCGGTGGGCGAAGGCATGCCTGCCCGCATGCAGGAACGCTTCCCGCGCCTGCCGCTCTTTTTTTGACCGTCCCCATCGGTACCCCTTTACCCTTTTCAGCAGGGATTTTCTGGTTTTCAGTGAAATAGTTCCTCGTTTGACCCGTGTCATATGCGTTATGTAAGTAAGTATCGTTGCTTTATTTTTGTCGGCAGTGCGGCTTGGCGCTGTCGTTTCTGTTTCAATTTCTTTGAGCGCGCGTGCTTTGCATTGAGATGGCCGCGACCCTTGCCGGACACGACGACTCCGCCGAGTTTTGTTTTTCGGACCCGCGATGTGACGGATTTGTTCGTTTTAGCACTCATAGATCGTGTAGTGGAGAGTATACCACGGGAGCAAAAGCCGCACAAACCCGCTTATTTCTCCTCTTTTGCCTTGAGCACTACGGAGTACCCCTTAGGACTCCTGCGGATGTCTTCAGTGATGTACACCTCGCCGGGAATCATCTGTATGAACGAAGTGAGGCGGCTTTTGAGAAATTGTTCGTCCATTCCCTTGTATCGTCCGAAAAGGAAGAGGTCAATATGCACCCGGTTGCCGTTGTCCAGCCATTCGCGGATTTTTTTCACCCGCAGGTTCATTGTATCGTCTCCGGTGCCGGGCTTGATCTGAGTACGTTTGGTCTCTTCCTTTTTCTTTCCTTTCTCCTTATCCTGCTCAGCCCATTTCTTCTTCAGTTTATTCTGTTCGTACTGATATTTTCCCTGATCGGCGATACAGGCGACCGGCGGTACCGCCCTCGCTGTTATTTCGACGAGGTCCAAATTTGCGTCCGCCGCGCGTTTCAGAGCTTCCCTGATCGGAACAACCCCGATGTTGTTGCCGTCGGCATCAATGAGACGGACTTCAGGTACACGGATGGCCTCATTAATACGTGCTTTCCTGCGCGCTAATTTTCTTGGTCCTCTGCGAATATACTTCTATGGTACATCCTTTATACCTAAAAAACAATGGAGGTGTGAAAAACCTGTCCGGGGTTTCACATGCCGGGCAAACCTGTATCGGTCCGTCAAAATTGTGTAGTATGTATAGGAGGATAAGCGGTGAAATCGGAGAGTGGTGTAAGGGTAACATACACGCTTCGGGTGCGTGTGACTCCGGGTTCGAGTCCCGGCTCTCCGACTGGATATGAACGTCATGCCGCTGCTTTCTGCCGCATGACGATGCCGGAGTGGTATACTGAATATCGGTATGCAATATATATGATATGTACAAGAAGAAAATTGGTGATCATGGTTTCAGCGGCACTGCTTTTTTTTGTGCTGTTGTATGTGGAGCATTCTTCGGTGCGCGCGGTTAAAACATTGGCCGTGGCAGCCGGCATTGTGGACTCAGAGCGGACGCTGGTCGGCATAACTGATATTCGTTCTGACGACCATGTGCGGGGGGATCCGGATGCCGATGTTGTTATTCTTGAATATATTGATTTTAACTGCATTATGTGCGCGGTCATGCAGAGTACGCTCAACAGGGTTGTTCGCGACAAAAAAGTGCTCGTGGTATCAAGACACTATCCGACCACGCACAACACGTCATTTGAGCGTGCGGTTGCGGCCGAATGCGCGGCACAGCACGGAGGAGAAGAGGCATATTTCGCTTTTGCGGAATATCTGTACAAAAACCAGCGCACCATCAAACCGCAGGAGTTGGCAAGCAGGATAACAGAGCTGGGCGTGGACGCGGAACGCTTTGACCTCTGTTTAAGTGACGGGGAGATGAACCGGCGCGTGCGGCGGGATTATGATGAGGCGGTGCGGCTGGGAGCCACCGGCACGCCGTTTATTGTCATTATTCACGATGAGATACCGGTCGGTATTTCGTATGCCCTGGAATACAAAGCCTTTTTGAGCAGGGTGTCCAAATTAACGGGCGTTGTGTGGTAGGAGTGTGGAAAACAGATTGCGCGTTCGCGGGCGACGTGTTACACTTATCCGTATAATTAAGGTATATGATGAAGGGCGACCAGGATACAAAAAATATTATTCTCACACTCGCGATATTAATTATTATCGTGCTGCTCGGTTTTAACTCCGGCATATTGGGCAGCGCACCTTCTTCTTCCGGCGGCAATAGTAACAACAGAGACAGCGGATCGTCTGATGTTATAGGTGATAATAAGACAGGTATTGAAATTCTCGGTGTGCGTAAAAATGATGCGATAATGGGTTCGGGTCCGTTCCTGCTCATTGAATATTCCGATTATGAGTGTCCGTTCTGTCAGCGCTTCCACAAAGTTGTTCAGCAACTCGTGGACAGCGGAGAGGTGACCTGGGTGTACCGCCATCTCCCACTGCCATTCCATGAAACGGCTGAACGGGGATCCCGCATCGGTGAATGTGTGCGAAGCATAAAGGGGAACAATGCGTTTTGGACCTACACAGACGGCGTGTTTGCGGTCGAAACTCCTTCACTGAGTCTCTACCGCTCGCTCGGGCAGCAGGCAGGTCTTTCTTCGGCGCAGATTGACGGATGTCTCGGTCCCGACAGTGATGCGGCAGCACTGGTCGCCTCGCATGTGAATGAAGCGGGTCTGTTCGGTATCAACGGTACGCCGGGATCGTTCGTGGTGAACACAAAAACAGGTGAATACAAGCGGGTGCCGGGTGCGTTTCCTCTGGACGGTCCCGAGGGCGACCAGAACACGATGCGCTATATCCTGAATTCAATCCGATGATTGAAACTATTTCGCTGATTGCTCTCGCATCAATATTGCTTGCGGGTGTAATCACGGCGCTATTGCCGTGTACCTATCCGATGCTCATCGGCTATATTGCGCTGATTATAGGAGAGAAAGAGAGCGGTACGGGGCATTTGCTTCGTGTCATGTGGTCATTCCTTGCCGGATTTACGCTCGTGTATATACTCTTCGGCAGTGTCGCCGGCCTGTTCGGACAGTTCAGCAGGGAAGCACTCATATTCAACAGCGGCAAACCGATTCTGCTGACGCTCGGCGCACTCTTTTTCATAACTGTCGGTCTGGTAATGCTGGATGTCATCCCGCTGCCCCGGAAGATGCGGGGCATACAGTTCATCCCGCTGCCGAAAAAGATCTCAAGCCGCTCATGGTGGCGCGCGTTCTTTATCGGCACCATCTTCGCCGCGGGGTGGTCACCCTGTATCGGGCCGGTACTTGCCGCCATTCTGGTGCTTGCCGGGACGCCGGGGTCGGTGCTCATCGGCGCATCTCTTATGCTGCTGTTCGCGCTCGGTATGGCCGTCCCGTTTATCATCCTCACCCTGCTCTACGCCCGCGCATCCGCGTACATTCAGATTATCGGAACATACACCTCTGTAATGCGGGTCGCCGCCGGCCTTCTTTTCATCCTTCTCGGCGTATCGTTCATGATCAACGATTTCTCGTTTCTGAGTACGGTGCAGCCGTTCGGATTTCTCGGGCGGTATATTTGACCTGACCGCTGTTACCGAGTAATATATATTCATGTTCCGATATCTCGCAGGAGTTAAGCAGGAGTTCGCGTATATACGATGGCTTTCAATTCGCCGCGCTTTGGTACTGACTCTCGCGATCATCGCCGTCGGCTTTTTCGCCGGCTTCGTGCTCGGAGCGATTGACAGAGGGCTGTCTGAGATTTTAAGCGCCGTCGTCCTCTGAATCATGAATATATGACCGAAGAACAACACAAAGAACCGGCGTGGTATGTGGTGAAAGTGCACAGCGGCTTTGAGCAGCCGGTGAAATCCAGCATTGAGCAGACTATTGAGGCGCTTGACCTGCAGGACCGGATATTTGACATCATCATTCCCATAGAAAAACGGGTGCGCATCAAGGGGGGTAAGCGAATTGAAAAAGATGAGCGCATCTATCCCGGCTATATTCTCGTGCACATGGTCATTGATGACCAAACCTGGTATGCGATTAATAATATTGAATACGTGTCCGGCTTTCTCGGCTCCCGTTCGCATGCCGAATCGCTGTCGCAGGAGGAAGTGGATACCATCAAAGAACGGATGCGGGGGGATGTGGTGCAGCATCAGACGGAATACAGTGTAGGCGATGTGGTGAAAATTATTGAGGGGCCGTTTGCGGATTTGGACGGAAAGATCAGCGAAATTGATCCGAACAGGGGGCAGGCGACCGTGCTGATTCCCATGTTCGGCAGGGAAACGCCCATCAAACTGGATATTTTCCAGATTAGAAGTATATAATACAGGAGATATGGCTAAGAACATACAGCAAATAATTAAACTTCAGATTGAGGCGGGCAAGGCGACACCGGCACCTCCGGTCGGCACCGCACTCGGCCCGGTCGGCATTAACATCGGCGATTTCTGTACGCAGTTCAACTCAGCATCAAAGGACAGACAGGGGGAGATTGTGCCGGTGCTGCTCAATGTCTATGATGACCGGTCGTTTGACTTTATTCTCAAAACACCGCCCGCCTCATTCCTTCTGCGGAGGGCCGCGGATATTAAAAAAGGATCCGGCAAAAATCTCGTCAAAAAGGCCGGCACGGTGACGGAAGCGGATGTGCGCGCAATCGCCGAGAAAAAAATGGAAGATTTAAATGCGAGAGATGTTGACGCTGCCATGCAGGTTATCAAAGGCACCGCGCGGTCAATGGGCATAGAAGTGCGTGCGTAGTCGGAGAAATATCGCCGTGTGGTATGATGTGCGGTATGACCGGCAGGAATGATGAACGGGAACGTGTATCCGACAGAGAAAAAAGCGTTCTTGCATTTTGGCGGGAAAACAATATTTTTGAAAAGAGCGAAAACGGCATTCGGTTGAGCGGACTGGACGCATATATATACCGTTTTTTAAAAAAAAGAAGCTTCGTCTTCTATGACGGACCGCCGTTTGCAACCGGTCTGCCGCACTACGGTCACCTGTTAGTGAGCGCGGTAAAGGACGCCGTTTCGCGGTACAAAACCATGCGGGGGCACACCGTCCGCCGCCGGTGGGGGTGGGACTGCCACGGTCTGCCGCTTGAGGTTGAAATGGAAAAAAAGATCGGCAGCACCTCCCGGAAGGATATTGAAGCATACGGCATTGAAAAGTTTAACAGCGGCATACGTGACACCGTTTTCACCTATGCCGATGAGTGGAAAAAAATCATTCCCCGCATCGGCCGGTGGGTTGATATGGAGAATGACTACCGTACAGTCAGCACCTCATATATGGAGTCGGTGTGGTCGGTATTTCACCGCCTGCACAAAAACGGATTCGTAAGCAGGGGGTTCAAGTCGCTGCATCTCTGTCCGCGATGCTCCACTACTGTGTCAAATGCCGAGGTCGCCGACAGCTATGACACACTCACCGACAGCGCGGTGTATGTGCTGTTCCCGCTCAGAGAGGATCCGACGGTGCGCCTGGTCGCGTGGACGACGACGCCGTGGACCCTGTTCGGCAATATTGCGCTCGGTGTTGATGAGAATATGAAATATACGGTCATCAGCCGGAACGGCGGACAGTATGTGGTGCATGAGCATGCACTGCATCTATTTAAAGACGGTGAGGTTGTCGGCACGAAACAGGGATCCGAGCTCATCGGCAAGGAATACATACCGCCGTTTGACTACCTCTATGCGGATCAGCGGGGATTGAGCCCGGAGGTGCGGGAAAAACTAAAGAACGCATGGCGCGTCTACGGTGTGCCGTATGTGGATAGCGGGGTCGGCACCGGCATCGTGCATCTTGCACCGGCATACGGCTCAGATGACATGGAGACTGCCCGCCGGTACAATCTGCCGATTCACCACCATGTGACGAAAGACGGAATGTTCGTTCCCGAGCTCGGTCCGTTCGCCGGGCTGCGGCCGAAACAGAAAGGAAATCCGGGGGAGACGGATGAAAAGATTCTCGCCGCGCTCCGTGAAAAAGGGGTTCTGCTGCACAGCGAGAATATTGAACACAGCTACCCGGTCTGCTGGCGCTGCGACACGCCGCTTCTGAACTACGCGGCTGATTCCTGGTTCGTGCATACCGACGCATATCGGGACAGGATGGTCGCTGAGAACAGGAAAGTTGCCTGGGTGCCGGCGCATGTTCGGGACGGTCGTTTCGGCAACTGGCTTCGGAACGCGCAGCCGTGGGCGGTGTCGCGGAGCCGTTTTTGGGGCGCGCCGCTGCCGATATGGCAGGTTGAAAAGACCGGCGAATACCTGATTATTGAATCTCTGGAAGAGATGTTCAGAAGGATGCGCGCGAACAACACCTTCACCTTTATCCGCCACGGACATGCCTTCAGTAATGAGCCGCGAATACTGAGCTGTTTTCCGGACGACGGGGTCGGTCTGACGGAGAAGGGAAAACAACAGGCGCAGGAGGTTGCGGAGAAGGTGCGGGACATGAAACCGACGGTCATCTTCTGTTCGCCGCTGCAGCGAACTCGTGAAACGGCGGAGTACATAGCGCGTGCAACCGGAGCGGAAATACACGAAGATCCGCTTCTGACTGAAATTCAGATTCCCGAAATGCACGGCAGGCCGTACAACGAGATGCGTGAACTTGTGAAAACGAGCGGCGCCGACCGTGATATACGCCGAAACATCGGCACCGGAGAGTCATACCTTGATGTCTTTAAGCGGACACTGGAGTTTCTTGAGAAAGTTGACCGACAGTATACCGACGCCCATATCATCGTTGTAACGCACAAAATAGTGATGACGAACGCGCGCATGGTTGAATCCATCACCGCGGCGAAAAATGATCATATGCGGAGGTACACCCTGCCCGGGAACGGCAACACCGCGATGTTCACCCTGCACTACAAGCAGGTGAAGCGGACGGACGACGGGGAAATTGATCTGCATCGGCCGTATATTGATTCAGTGGTGCTCTATGATGACGACGGCAATCCGGCGCGCCATATCGGCGAGGTGTTTGACTGCTGGTTTGAATCGGGCGCGATGCCGTACGGATCAAACCAGTATCCGTTTCTCAAAACGCCGTTTTTCAATCCGCTGAAGAATATCGGCTTCCCCGCGGATTTTGTGTGCGAAGCGATGGATCAGACCAGGGGCTGGTTCTACAGTCTCATGGCCATCGGTGTCGGCGCGTTCGGCAAGATGCCGTACCGCCGGGTGATTGCAACCGGGCTCATCCACGCTGAAGACGGAAAAAAGATGAGCAAAAGTCTGAAAAACTATTCCGATCCCATGGACATCGTTGAGCGGTACGGGGCCGATTCACTCCGCCACTATCTGCTTGCCTCGCCGGTCACGCGCGGGGAAACGCTGAATTTCAAGGACAGTCAGGTTGATGAGATCTATAAGAAAGTATACACCCGCCTGCATAACTGCTATAACTTTTATACCACCTATGGGCACCTGCCGCATGAGAAGGGGAGCACCCATCCGCTTGATATATATATCCTTTCCCGTCTCGGTGAAATGCACCGCGCTATGACCCGGGGATTTGAGCGATACCGTCTTGACGAAGCCGCGACACCGATCGGCGGATTTGTGGAGGATCTGTCCGTATGGTATCTCCGCCGTTCACGGAACAGGATGCGGCATGATACGAAGGATGGTGCTCATGCGCGCGAAACGATGCGGACGGTACTGACCGAGTGCGCGAAATGCATCGCCCCGGTTGCCCCTTTCCATGCCGAGCATCTGTTCCTGAGGATGCGGAAGCACAGTCCGAACATACTGCCAGAAAGTGTGCATCTGTGTTCCTGGCCGAAAAAGATGCCTATTAATACAAAGGCTGTAGCGATGATGGATACAGTCAGGGATGTCGTATCGGCGGCGCATGAACAGCGCGCGCAGGCAGGAATCAAGGTGCGACAGCCGCTGGCGCGCGTAACGATACAAACTGATATACCCGAACATCTGAGGGAGATTATCGCGGAGGAGATACATGTGAAGCAGGTTGCCGTTGCGAAGGATGCCGGAAAAAAAGTTGTGCTGGATACCGAACTGACACCCGAACTGATTGCCGAAGGGTTCGTTCGTGAGTATGTCAGATCCGTGCAGAACCTCAGAAAAGAGCAGCAGCTCTCAATGACCGAGACAGTTGCGGCGGTCCGCACCCATCTTCCTGACGAGCAGCGGGCATACCTTCAGCGGCATGAGGACAGTGTGAAGGCGGAAATCCGCGCGGAGCGCATCATCTATGACGATCGTCCGATTGACGACGGACAGACGGTCACGATCGGAGATGTTCCGGTTTCACTCCTGCTGAAGAGGAGGCAGGAACAGTCCTGAGCGCTACTGATGCAGCAGCGCGGTGTGCAGATGCCGTTCAAATTCACGGCGTGCGTCAGCGGATGACAGAACCTGATCAAGGATATCGGTGAACATGGTATGGCGTATAACAATATCGGGAACGTAGCCGAGTGCAGAGAGAGACATAACCTGTGCAACGAGCAGCACGGCACCGGCATGTTCGGCGGGTGACCGCTGCAGCTGCTGAACCGCGGTTTCAACGGTGTCAAACAACGCCACATCTCTGTCGCCGACGGGCGGCACGAGCGCATTAATATGAAGCAACAGGCGCACCAGTGCGGTATATTTCGTCTCATCTGACCATACATCGGCGAGTGTGTCGGTAACAGTGATATCTTTCAGAACATTTCTTTTCCCCTGAACGGCGGAAAGGTACACCCGAGCGTACGGCTTCATTGCGGAGCGCATCTTGGCTCCCTCCCGCCGGATGCTCCGGGCATATATGCTGACAACGCCGCTTTCCCGGGTCAGTGCGTTGATAATCCGGTCCGCTTCGCCGACCCCTCTGGTGTGCAGGATAAAGGCGTCGGTCATAAGAATGGAGTATGCGCCGGTCATATCGGTATTCTACCGTCCGCGCTCGGAAAAAACGAACGAACCGGTCGGAAGCGAAATATAGGTATAGTATGTAACCATAGTGAGCATATATGCGATTGAAAGATGTTTCAAAAATACTGCACCACGATATCGGAAAAAAGCCTGCCGACAGAAAAGCTGTGCTGCGGCAGGATACGACGACGGCAAAGGATGACTGGGAGCAGGATCCCGCACCGCCGATACGGTCCAGGTATCTGATGTATCTCACACTTATCACCTTCGTCTTCTTTCTCGCCACCGCCGGCATAGCATATTTCGTCCAGATTTCCGGATCCGACCGGTCTGTATCAACAAGCAAAATATCAATCAGTACGCAGGGGGCGTCAGTGGTTGACGGCGGGCGTGTCGTGCCGCTCTCCGTGCGGATTGCGAACAGGAACCCCGTTGCGATACAGAATGTCAAATTTGTCATCACCTATCCGCCCGGAACGTACAAGAAGGGAGAACCTGTCACCCGCCTGCCGACCGAGGAATTTAAGTGGAGCGCCGTCAAATCGGGTGAGGTGGTCAGCATCCGCATCGCGCCGCTGCTCTACGGCACGGTGGGAGAGAGAAAAGAGCTGCGGTATTACCTTGAATATCAGGCGGAAGGATCATCCCAGCCGACACAAATCAATGAAACCTACGCGGTACAGATACGGTCTGCGCCGCTGGTGATAAGTACACTGCGGCACACCACTCCGGTCGCCGGAAAAAATATGACGCTCACCGTCGGTGTGCGGCACAATACGGCGGAAAAAACTCCCGGAGCCGTTGTTGAGCTGGTGTATCCCCGCGGATTTACGCCGACATCATTTTCAACCGAACCGATCAACCGGGAAAAAACAGTATGGCGGGTGAAAACGCTTCGTCCCGATGAGGAGCAGATTATACGAATAACCGGCATTCTGCAGGGGAAAGAATCCGATGAGCAGTCCGCTGTTGCGCGGATATATGCCGCGCCGTCAGACAGGAAAAGTACAGTCATAGCCGAGAAGAATGTTGTTTTTTCAGTAAGCAAATCATTTCTCAGCGTTGCGCTGAAGATGGAAGGGAATGCCGATAACCGCATCACCGTATCACCCGGCGATGAAATTGAGGTGAAACTTGACTGGAAGAATGAGGACACGGCGCAGCTGCAGAATTTGGTGATCACCGCCGCGCTTTCAGGCACAGGGCTTAATGAGAGCAGTATCCGCCCGGGTAGCGGCGGCTATTTCAATGAAGTTGCGAGACAGATTGTATGGGACAGGCGGCAGATAGACGGTTTCACATCGGTTGCCGCCGGCGGAACAGGTGCGCTCCGTTTCAGATTCCGCGCGCTTTCAAATCAGGTGGAATTTGCGCAGGCGGAAAAGACGGTACAGATTAGTATTTCAGCGCAGGCGCGTCGGGTGGTGAACGGTCAGACGGAAAAAATTCAGAATATCGCCGTCGGTCGGATTGATCTGAGAAGTGTGCTGCGGACGGTGGGGAATACGCTGTACGCGACCAGCTCCATTAAAAACCGGGGACCGATACCGCCGCGTGTCGGCGAGAAGACCTCGTATGTTCTCAAATATTTCATTAAAAACGACGGCAACACCCTCTCAGATGTGGTTATGCGCATACCGCTTGAACGCGATGTGGAGCTGACCGGTCAGATAAACGGGATTACCCGCGAAGAATGGGAATACGATGAGGATACGCACACATTCACGGTCCGCATACCGTCGCTTGCGCCGGTCGGTCCGCAGTCAAGCAGGCTGTTTGAGCTGCAGGTGGTCATCGAACCGACGGCAAGGGATGTCGGCAAAGAGATTGCATTGACGAAACAGTCGGACTACGAGGCGTACGATACATATGTGGATGAGACATTCACCGGAACACTTTCCGAGTTCACCAGCAGAATCACTGCCGAGCCGCTGGGGTACCGTTCGGCATTTGTAGTGGAGTCCGAATAATCTATTTTGGCGGACGGGAAGTGTGCTACACTGAACATCATGAAAAAAGAAAATCATATCATGATTCGTATATCAACCGGAACGATAATGATTTTTTTCTTTTTACTGATTCTCGGCTGGTTCTTATATGAAACCAGATCGCTGGTTCTGATTATCATCGCCGCCGTCATATTTTCATTGGCCTTTGATCCGGGGAAGCGCTTTCTTGCCCGGCTGAAGATACCGGAGCCGATAGCGGTACTGATACTGTATATGGTGGTGTTTTTCATACTCATCTTTTTCCTGTATTCATTCATACCGATATTTATACAGCAGTATCAGGTCTTCTTAAACACACTTCCCGTTGCCGCGGAGACGGTGCAGGATTTCCTTGCCGGCACTATTCTGGAGGGTGTTATTATCACCGATGAACTGGGAGCGTTTCTTAAAAACGCGGAATATGTAACGCAGCCGCTTCAGGCGATTATCAAGGCGCTCGGGGTGAGCGTATCGTCAACATTCGGCGGGCTGGTTAATATAGTACTGTTTCTCCTGCTCACGTTTCTTTTCTCGATCAATCCGAAGTCGCTTGATAATTTTCTCTTTGTTATCACGCCGAAACAGTACCGGAAGTATGTGAACAATCTTTGGGGCAGGACAAAAGTTAAAATGGGACAGTGGTTTCAGGGGCAGATGGTGCTCGTCTTCCTCATCAGCGTGCTCACATACTTCTCTCTTCTCATTATCGGCGTACCGAACGCGCTGTTCCTCGCGATTTTTGCCGGTGCGATGGAGATTGTGCCGATATTCGGTCCGCTGATCGGCGCCATCCCCGCGGTGCTCATGGCGCTGACAACCGGCGATCTGACCACAGTGATCCTCACTGTAACCGTGTTTGTCATCATCCAGCAGCTTGAAAATACGCTCATCTACCCGCTCGTTGTCAGTAAGGTGGTGGGCATTTCATCCGTGCTCATCGTGCTCGCTATTGTTATCGGCGGATCCATCGGCGGCTTCATCGGGGTGCTCATTGCCGTTCCGCTCGCAGCGGTGATACAGGAATTTTTCAATGATGTGAAGTCGGGGAATCTTCAGAAACTGAGCGAATCCGACACGTAGTCCGTCCCTACATTCAAACTTCTAATTGAACACCTGTCAGTTTGTAATATGCCATCCTCTGGAGATTGACACCGGTCATGCGGTAGAATACCTCGTAAGGGGTCAGACCAGTAAGGCGTTTCCTGGGACGGGTATTCAATAGGTACTCAACCTTGGCAATGTCACGGTCATTGCTTTTGTCAAAGTCAGTCCCCTTCGGGAAACACCGACGGAACAATCCGTTGGTGTTCTCGTTTGATCCTCTTTCATGAGAGCAGTACGGATGGGCGAAGTAGCAGGAGAGACTGAGTTCTTTTTCAACGGTGCGGTACCCCCTATTCTCCGCCCCTCTGTCCTGGGTGAGGGTCTTGCGGTATCTCGGAGGGACAGCGCGCATTCGTCTGATGATTGCCGCGTCACAGGACTCAGCGGTACCGTCTTTTGTTTTCTCAAAGAATGCCAGACCGGTCATCTTTTCATTCATACTCTTTACCCTAACGCTGCTTTTCCTTGAGAGCATGGTGTCACCTTCCCAATGACCGATTACCCCCTCTATCCCCGGTCTCTCCTCAATGGAGGGCAAGGCCGCTCTTCGTTCTGTTTTCTGTGTGTTTCTCACTCCTTGCCGTATGCGTCTCTTCCTTCTTCTCGGCAGAAGAGACCGTAAGTCTAGATACCCCGGTTTCACGATACCGTGTCCGCTTTGGTGAATCTGCGCATATATGAAGGTATATATCGTCTCATGAGATACCCGCATGGTTGTGTCCTCCGGAAACTCCCGGGGAAGACGAATACTCACCTGCTCGGGAGACCATCCTTCCTCCATCTTCTCCCGCACATACCCAAGGAGTGCTCTGTCGGTCAGCACTCCTTTCCTCCCCCGGGTGTGTATCCTTTTCTCTGCTTCCCGCTGTGCCCTCAGCGCGCAGTACCGTCCGACTCCTTTTCTCGGTTTTCCCCCTATTTCCCGATGTATGGTTCCCGGTGACCTGCCCAACTCTTTCGCTATCTCCCGCAGGGATCTCTTGTCAGCACAGTATCTCACTTCAATACTACTCCGTTCATGAATATTCAGACGGGTGAACGGTTCCCGTCTCTTTTTCTTTGCTTTTGTCATATGTCTCCAGTATTACTTGGTATATGACAGGTGTTCTATTATTTGTTTGAACTTAGGGTCCCGCTGTTTGCGCCGCCCGACCATATGTGCTACTGTTACCCGTATATATGGGAAACAAAAAAACGGAGCATATCTATGAAGTCAGTTACCATTTGCTCCCGTCATTGTCTGATGATGAACGGGAGCGTATCGTTGCCGATATCCGCGGCGGTGTGGCCCAGGAAGGGGAGATATTGTCCGTTGAGGAGCTGCTGCGTGTTGATTTGGCATACACCATCCGGCATACGGTCCGGCAGGGCGACGGCTCGTACATGAAATATGACGACGCATATTTCGGATCCGTGAAGCTCCGCGCACCGCAGGAATATATGCAAAAACTGCATCAGCATTTGCAGTCAAATGAATCCGTGCTGCGCTTTCTCATTGTTGAAACTGTTGCGGAGGATACGCGCATCGGCGAACCGCTCCCCGGCGAAGCGCAGCCGGAAAACGCAGCTCCGGCGGAAAAAGAGTCAGAGCGGCGGGTAGTGAGAAATACGGCGCAGTATCAGGTATAATAATTGGGTATGAATATAAATAAGGTAATGATATACGGCAATCTGACGCGCGACCCCGAAATTCGCCAGCTCCCGAGCGGCATGAATGTTGCCAATCTCGGTATAGCGACCAACCGATACTATAACAACCAGGAGGGAAATCGGGTGGAGGAAGTTGAATATCACAATGTTGTGCTGTTCGGCCGGCTTGCCGATCTCGCGCAGCAGTATATGTCGCGGGGGAAGAGTGTGTTCATAGAGGGACGGCTTCGCACGGGCAGCTGGGATGACAAGGAAACGGGACAGAAGCGGTACAAGACCGAAATCGTCGGTGAGCAGATGCAGTTCGGACCCCGGCGCGACGGGGAAAACGCCGCTCCGGCACCGGCGGCGAAAGGTGCGGCTCCCGCACAGTCCGCTCCGGCGGCGAAAGGTGCGGCTCCCGCGCCCGACTATCCGGAAGCGACCATCAACCCCGATGACATTCCGTTTTAATATGAAGCATTGGGGAAAGAAAAAGTGTTATTTTTTGTCAAACAGTATAACTCATGTTGACTATCGCGACACGCATCTGCTGCAGCGGTTTACGGATCCGCACGGCAGGCTGTTCCCGCGGAAGAGAACGGGACTGTGCGCCAAATACCAGCGGAAAGTCGCGTTGGCCGTAAAGCGGGCGCGGTACATGGCACTGTTGCCGTATGTGCGGCAGTAGTTATTTCACCCGTTCGACATATTCACCGGTTTCGGTGTTGACTCTGATATATTCGCCGGCTTGTATAAACAGGGGTGTTGTAACTGACGCGCCAGTTTCCGTAACGACCCGCTTGGTGCCGCCTTGCGCAGTGTTGCCGCGCACGCCCGGAGGTGCTTCTTTCACCAGCAGATCAACCTTAATCGGCAGCCGAACGGTGAGGACGGCGGTATCTTCAAACAATGCGGTAATGGGAGTGCCCGCCGGCACAAGATCAACGCCCCGCAGGGTGCCCGCCGGCACCTCAATCCTCCCCGATGCCTTTCCGGCGGGGTGTATCATCAGCATACCTCCTTTCGCATATACGAAAACATAGTCTTTCTTTTCAATACTGACCGATTCAAAGGTGTCTGACGGGTGCAGCGTTTTCGTCACCACGGCGCCGGTTTTCACATTCCTGATGCGCACCTGATTTGATCCTTTCTGCCTGCTTTTCTTTGAAAAGACGGCATCCACGGTTTCATAGACCGTTCCGTCTGTTTTAAAAAAGACACCCTGCTGTATATCCGTGTACTTCAACAAAGACATGCGCCGTTATTCGTTAATTTTTTTCCGTATTTCCCGCTCAAGATCATGTTTGAGCTTGGTGTTTTCCGCAAGGGTCGTGCGCGCCGCGTCATAGCCGCGGCCCAGTTTCTCCTCGCCGTATGAATATGACGCACCGCCTTTCTTCTCAACCAGTCCGTATTTTTCTCCGAGCGCAAGCAGTTCACCCTCGCGGGTGATGCCCTCGTTGTACATCAGGTCAAACTCGGCGGTGCGATACGGCGCACCGACCTTATTCTTCACCACTTTGACACGCACCCGGTTGCCTTTCACTTCATCGCCCTTCTTGATCTGTGCGATGCGCCGCACATCCATTCTCAGCGAGCTGTAGAATTTCAGCGCCTTGCCGCCCGGGGTGGTTTCTGGATTGCCGAACATAACGCCGATCTGCATGCGGATCTGGTTGATAAATACGATTGCCGTTGAGGAACGGGCGACAATCGCCGTGAGCTTTCTGAGCGCCTGGCTCATCAGCCGCGCCTGGCGCCCGACATGATGTTCTCCCATATCCCCCTCAATCTCCGCCTTCGGCGTGAGCGCGGCGACAGAGTCAATGACGATGACATCCACGGTGTTGGTGCGCACGAGCGAATCGGTAATATCCAGCGCCTGCTCTCCGGTATCCGGCTGGGATACCAGAAGATCTTTCACTTTCACGCCGATGCGACGCGCATATTCCGGATCAAGCGCGTGCTCGGCATCCACGAAAGCACACACACCGCCCAGTTTCTGTGCCTCGGCGACAATGTGGAGTGCGAGTGTTGTCTTACCGGACGATTCAGGGCCGAATATTTCAATGATTCTTCCGCGCGGCACACCGCCGACACCGATTGCGGCATCCAGTCCGAGGGAGCCGGTGGGAACCGCATTAATTTTTTGCTTCGGCATCTCGCCCATGATCATGATGGAGTCCTCGCCGAATTTTGTTTTAATATTCGCGAGTGCGTTCCGTAACACTTCGCTGTCTTTCTTCGCTTCCTTCTTATCTCTCGTCTTCGCTGTTTTCTTCGTTGATGTCATATGCTGTTATGGTTAGGGGTAGATGGATAATGGTTTCCCGTTTTTGTCTGCTTTCCGCATACACCTCCACTATACTATCTCCCACGGGAAGCAGCATCTTTTTCTCAAAAAAGCCGTCAGGGTTGGGAAATATCCGCTGGTCGTTCACCGTCAGGTAGACGGCGTGCTCGGCAAATCCCTGGAGGGTGAAGATCTGCGGCACGACGGCGTTAGGTTTCGGGGAATATATGGCAAGTTCGGGACCGAATAGGGTGGTCTGGGCCCGGGATATGCCGTAGGCGGCGGTGCCGATAACGAGGAGGAGTGCAAGGACAATATGGAGGCGCATATATCAATATATACTACACTTCTTCGTGTTCCGGTTCGTTCCCGCTGTCCTCAACCAAGATTTCCCGCGGCTTGGAGCCGACCTGCGGACCGACAACCCCCCGTTCTTCCAGGATATCAATGAGCCGGGCGGCCCGGGAGTAGCCGATTTTCAGCTTGCGCTGCAGGAGCGAGGTAGACGCTTTCTGCGCCTGTATGACGGTCTCCCGCGCCTCAACATAGAGATCGTCATCCTCATCGCCCGCTGTGAATGCGCCTCCTCCTCCGCTCTGTTTCTGAGTCACGTCAATCAGCCCCTCGGCGACACCGTTTTCCTTGATGATGTACTGCGTGACCTTCTTGACTTCCGCTTCGTCAATATATGCGGACTGTATACGCACCGGCTTCTTATTTTCGGCGGAGGAATAGAGGAGGTCGCCGCCGCCGATGAGATTTTCGGCGCCGGTGGCGTCAAGAATGGTTCGTGAATCAATACCGGATGCCACCTGCAGCGCGATACGCACCGGCACATTCGCCTTAACAATGCCGGTAATGATGTTCACCGACGGTCGTTGAGTGGAGATGATGAGGTGGATGCCGACGGCACGGCTTTTCTGGGTAATCCGCACAATATTACCCTCAATTTCACGGGGAAAACTCTGCATCAAATCGGCCAGCTCGTCAACGATGACGACCAGATACGGTATATATTCGTCATTATCCCGCACGGTGCTGTTGTATGACGAGATATCGCGCGCTCCCGCCCTCTCCAACAGCTCATACCGCCGCTCCATCTCGACGACAGTCCAGGCGAGCGCCTGCAGGGCTTTTTTCGGATCGGTAATGGGCTCGGTGTAGAGGTGGGGTATGCCCTTGTACAGCGTCAGCTCAACCCGCTTCGGATCAATGAATATGAAACGTAAATCCTGAGGACCGTAGGTGAAAAGCAGGGAGAGGATGAAGTTGTGCACCAACACGCTCTTGCCCGATCCGGTTGTGCCGGCGACCAGCGCGTGGGGCATCTTTGACAGACTCTTTGTGAACACGGTGCCGTCAATGGTTTTACCGACTGCCAGTGGCAGGGAACCCTTGGTTTTGGCGAACGCCTGGGATTCAAGCAGGGTACGCAAACCGACGATTGCCCGGGCTGAGTTCGGCACCTCAATGCCGACGAGGGATTCACCGGGTATTGGCGCCTCAATGCGGATAGGGTGAGCGGCGAGCGCCAGCTCCAGATTTTGCTGCAAACTGGTGATTTTTGATAGGCGGACGCCTTCGGCGGGCCGCACAGCGTACCGTGTGAAAGTCGGACCGACCGTGATTTCCTCAACTTCCACATCAATTTTGAAGTTCTGGAGCGTTCTGGTAATCGTCTGTGCCTGTGCTTTGGTATTTTCAGCCCGTCCCTTGCCCTTTTCGGCGCTCAGAAGTGAGAGCGGAGGGGCAACATATTCGACAAAATGCTGCTGCCGGCGCAGATCCTCCTCATCCTCATCTTCCTCTTCTTCATCCTCCTCATCCTCATCATCTTCCTCTTCTTCATCCTCCTCCTCATCCTCATCATCATATTCATCCTCATCTTCCTCATCCTCTTCTTCATCCTCATCATCATATTCCTCTTCCTCTTTCACATTATTCAGCCATTTCCATAGCGCAACCGGTGAAAAGATGGTCAGTATGTAGAGCGCACCGAGTATGCCGAGGGGAATGAGGATATAGGCGAA
This sequence comes from Minisyncoccota bacterium, assembly GCA_965222235.1. Taxonomy (GTDB): domain Bacteria; phylum Patescibacteriota; class Minisyncoccia; order Phycocordibacterales; family JABAAK01; genus JAPPJI01. The sequence continues at coordinate 510,207 of OZ244939.1, forward strand.
TGTGCCGAGTATCCGCGACAGGTTGGTGAACAGCATGTTGCCGAGCACGCCGCCGAGTGTATCAGAACTTGCTCCCAGTATTGCCGCGATGCTGAGAAAGCCGAGCACGCCGCCGAGCCAGAGCCGTCGTTGTGATATGGGTCGTATGGTAGTTATCAAATACGCGCCGTAGACGGCGAGAAAGAATATAAGCAGGATAAAATTCCAGCCGAGCAGTGCCGGACTGTCCGGTCGCATGAACAGAAACTCCCGGACGGCGATGCCGAACGATCCGGCACCGTTCAGAGCGACAAATGAGAAAAACAGCACGAGCAACAGAAAAAAAGTGCCGATGCTGATTTCACATACGCGGGCGGGGATTGATTGGAACCACGCGATACATCTTCGAATGAGTAATTGTTTTTTTTGTCTCCTCGGCATACCTATGAACTATATATCATCACCATATCACACACTTTGCCCGCTAACCGTGCCCCGGGCACCGATGGCGGAAATCCGGTATGTATGGTCTGAACATACGGCGATACAGGCAAAAGGCATGTTTTCCACAGGTATTTTGACAGGGGTGTAGAAATGGATACAATGTATCTATCGCACAATAACGGCAGTTCCTGTTGTTTTTATGCGACACAAGAAATTATTATTTCTAATTAATAGTAAATTCCTAATCGATTATGAAGATTGCAAATAAATTAACTGTAGGGTTGGTTTCTATTGCTTTTGTTACCTCGTCAGTGATTGCGTTCTCAGCGACAACGTTCGCTCAGGATCCGGTTGCTGATCTGCAGGCACAGCTCGCCGCTTTGACGGCACAGCTGGCTGCGCTGGAGGGAGCACCGACCGTGACGACAACGTCAACGGGCGGATCAAGCAATGCAGCATGTCCATACACATGGGCAAGAAACCTTACCATCGGATCTACTGGCGATGACGTCCGCCAGTTGCAAAGATTCCTTAATGGTAACCCTCAGACTCAAGTAGCGACCTCAGGCACCGGATCTCCGGGCAATGAGACCAGCTACTACGGACCTGCGACTGCTCGAGCGGTCAGCAAGTTCCAAGAGATGTACGCTGCACAGATCTTGACCCCCTTGGGATTGACGAAGGGTACCGGCGGATTCTACACATCCACGCGAAATCATGCGAACAACCTGTGTAGAGTTGCCACACAGAGGGCTCCGAGCCCTCGTCCTGCTCCAGGAACACCCCGTCCTCCCACATATCCGGAAACCCCTCGACCGACAGTACCGACGGGTGATACATTGGCGGTGGCTGCCGGAAAGCACCCCGGCGATTCATTCGCAGTGTTGGGTGCTCAGCGAGTACCGTTCACTTCAATCGTGCTCACTGCCGGAGGCAGTAATGTTCGTGTAGAAGGTATCCGGGTGAAGCAGTTCGGTCTGTCTTCCTCTGATAACTTTGACAGTGTCGCGCTCGTTGATGTAAACGGCGTGCAGATTGGTTCCTCAAGGAGCCTCAACAGCCGTGACGAAGCACTACTCGGCGGTAACTTTGTTATCCCGAAAAACCGTTCAGTAACTCTGGCGGTTGTCGGTAACATTGCTGACACTGTTAAGACCGCCAGTCAGTCAGGTCTTCAGTCAGGTGCCGTTGCGGGACTTGAAGTTGTGGAAATTTCCGCTGACACGAATGTGGGCGGACAGTTCCCGATTCGAGGTGCCGCACATGTCATGTCTGACAGCATCACACTGCAGAAAGTTGAAGTGGATATTGATCGTGCAGAAGGTGAGGTTGAGCTGAACACTGACACCGAAGTCACTTCTATCAAGATCGGCTTCGGCGGAGCAGCTGACGAAGAAGACGGCTATCTCCGATCAATCACCCTTGAACAGGACGGAACCGCCGACGAAGACGAAGTCGGTGATGTGGAGATTCTCATAGACGGCGACGAGGTTGAACACAGCATTGTTGTTGACGGCGACCGATATGTCATTAACTTTGACAGTCCCGGCGTTATGATTGAAGAGAACGAGGACATTGAAGTTTCGTTGCAGATCAACACCGGAACCGGCGCAGGAGAAACCGTCAGGTTTATCCTTGACGACCCTGCTGACATCTATGTTGTCGGTAGTAAGTACGGCTATGGTCTGCCGATTGACACTGACGCAAACGGCGATTTGGCGGCTGATGATGCCGGTACCGGTGAAGAATACACCACCATTCAGGCAGGAGAGATATCGGGAGGTAAAGTGGGTGACTTTGAAGATGAGATTACCTACGGCAAAGATCGAGTCCTCGGTGCTCTTGAAGTTGAATTTGAAGGTGAAGACATTCACATGGAAGACCTTACCTTCAGCGTTACACTGGATGCGGAGCCGTATACCGATGCAAATGATAATGCGTGGGTAGAAGCCGAAGAAGATGAGGTTCGACTGAGCGGTCTGCACCTGCGAATTGACGGTGAGCGAGTGGCTTCTGCAGATGAAGATGTTGAATTCAAGAAGACCGAAGGCACAGACGGATTAATAACAAAGTCGGTTGATTTCTCTGACAGATTTGAGGTTGATGTCCGCGGAACTCGCGAGGTATTGTTTGAGATTGTTGCAGACCTTGATGAGGACTGGAGTAACTTTGATAGTTCCACCATTGAGTTCATACTGACTGATGTTGATGAAGCCGAAGGTGAGGTTTCCGAAGATGACTACACCGCAAATGGTAAGTACTTCTACCCTGACCTAAAATTTGAGAGTGTTACGATCAAAGGAAATCTTGTTGACTTCAATATCAGCAACAACGGCGTTGACGAAGTGTCATATGTCCACGGTGCTGAAGATGTTGTCTTTGCTACGCTTGAGGTTGACACCGATGACGCGATTGATGATATAGAGATTAATGATCTGTATATTTCATTTGAGGCAACGGTAGGTGCTAATCTCCGCGATTTGCGCGATTGTCGTATTCTTGACGAGGGTGGAAAAGAGATTGGAGACGCAAGCTCTCTGAAGGGTTCGCATGTCAGGTTTGAATCTGACGATTCAACAGCAAACACGACCCCGGTATATGATGACAATGTACGGTTCAGGTTTGACAGCGGCGGCTACACAGTAGAAGCCGGCAAGGAGATTGACCTTGATATTGTCTGTGACATTGACGATGATGCAAATGAAGATGACACCTACCAGGTGCTTGTGAGAACAGCAACAGACATTCCCAATAAAGATGACGGCAGCAGAGTCAGGTACGAAGTTGGTCGTGATGACTTTACCTTTGATTTTGAAGACGGTGACTCCGACGAGATTAAGGTATCAGGATCCGGCACGCTGTCCGTTACCACTGACAGTCCCTCTGACGACTTTGTTTTTGCTGTAGCAACCGGTAAAAGCGGAGGAGCAGACAATGTTGAAGTTCTGGAGATTGATTTGGAAGCCGAAGACGAAGATATTGTCATCAAGGCCATATATCTTGCTGAAGTGAAGATCAAGGGTGTCGCTGCAACTAAAGAATCACTCGGAAATCTCATTGATACGGCTCGGTTCCGCCTCAACAAGATGGTAACTGCTCGTCCCGGTGACTTCAAGGAAGTAGATCTTGACACTGATAACGACGCAGAAACCGCTGACGAGAAGGTCCTCGCTCTTGAATTCGACAACATCAGTGGGACCATCAAAGCTGGTACTGAAAAGACCATCACGATAGGTCTTGATCTTGACAGTATTGGTGAGCGAGATAGAGATCACGCAGGTTTGTACCTGACAGCAGGTAAGATCTATGTTGAGTGGGAAGGTAAGGAGAGTGACCGTGAACAGATAACCGAGTACGACATACCGTCATCTGACTTTGCTAAAGCGGTTGTGTTCCCGAATACTATTTCGGTGAATGCAAATGCAAACAGCAATGACAATCTGAAGAATGGTAGCAACAAAAAGATCTATGAGTTCAGCGTGACTAACGGAGGCACTGGAGATGCATATCTCAGACAGGTTGGCCTTGACTTCTCAATATCGGCCGGAGTAACACTTACAAAGGTTACGATTCACAGAGGAACAAGCGCAAGCAATCCCGAGGTAACTGCGTCACAGACCATTACATCAGGACCGAATAAGAAGTTTGAGTTTACCAGAGCTGAAGAAGTGGAGGGTAAGAAAACACTTCGCTACTCTGTGTACGCCACCATTGCCGGTGTAGGCACAGACGATTCGCTCGTAACTGAGTTGTCAATTGACTCTGAAACAGCCAGCCCGGTAGTTGGTCAGGAGTTCGCAACCATCAAGGGTGGTAAAAACTTTGTATGGTCTCCGAACACCTACGACAAGGATGGCGCGAAAACCGACAATGCAGACTGGTTCAGCGGATGGGGTATCTTTGATGACGGAGATGTTGACGACTGGTCACTGAATAAGTAACGACAGACCAATCTGAATATCTCTGCCTGAAAAGGTAGTAAGACACCAAGAGCACCCCGAAAGGGGTGCTCTTGGTTGTATATATCCACCAGTATTACTTGGTATATGACAGGTGTTCTATTATTTGTTTGAACTTAGGCATCAGGATTTTGAAAAATGGGTCATATTGTGCTACTCTAGAAGCAAGGTCCAAAGACAGCGGGTATCCGAATACATACGGAGTAAAGCCTGCCGAGGTCACTCAATTTTTGCAGAGCCGGACCTTAAGCACAAAAAATATGGCAATAACACGAACAAAGAAAGAATCTGTTGTTGAGAAAATAAAGAATATAATTTCAGATGCACACACTGTCGTTTTCGTCCGCTTTGACGCGGTTACCTCGGAGGAGGTGAATACACTGCGCGGCGCGTGCGACACCGAGGAAGTGGGGTATCTGGTTGCCAAGAAAACACTGATAAAAAAAGCATGCGGAAAAGCGGATATTGACGGAGAGTTTCCCGTATTGGACGGAGAGATTGCCGTTGCATACGGCGCCGATATCCTCGCCCCCGCCCGGATTATGGGCGAACAGGGAAAGAAGCTGGGCGACCGCGTACACATTCTCGGCGGCATATTTGACGGAACATATGTGTCGCAGGAATACATGCAGTCCGTTGCTGACATCCCGCCGCTCAAAACGCTCTATGCCCAGTTCCTCATGGTCATCCGTGATCCGATACGGGGCTGCGCATCCGCACTCAGCCAGACTGCCGACAGGAAAGCATAATATTCACCACCATCATTACATATGACAGAAGAAGAAAAAAACAAAACACAGACCGAAGAAACACAGACGGAAGCACCGGCCGAAGCTCCGAAAGAAAAAACACCCGACGAGCCGGAAAGCAAAGAAGTTGAAGTACCGGAAAAATTCAAGAGTATCGTCGGGGAGATAGAGAGTATGAGCGTGCTTGATCTTCATGAGCTGGTCAAAATATTTGAAAAGAAATTTGATGTCTCGGCAACCGCGGTTGCAGCGGCGCCTGCAGCGGCGGGAGACGGCGATGATGATTCAGGCGGCGGTCTGGTTACCGTTACCCTTGAGGATGCCGGCGCGAACAAGATACAGGTCATCAAGATTGTGAAAGAAACCCTCGGTCTCGGCCTGAAGGAGGCGAAGGATATCGTTGATGCGGCGCCGAAACCCCTGAAAGAGGGCATCGTACAGGATGAGGCGAACGAGCTGAAAGAGAAACTTGAAGGAGTCGGCGCGAAGATCAGCATCGGATAGCGAACATATATTCTCAGCACCGGCACACAAAGCACCTTCGGGTGCTTTGTGTGCGTGTGATACAATGTATGGATATGAACAATAAAGATCCGCTCAACACCATCATCGGCGACCCGGTTCGCGTGAAAATGTTGCGGCTTTTTGCGCTCAATCAGGATACGATATATACCGTGAAGGAATTCATCAAAAGTCTCAAAAAACGTGAGAATACGGTGAGGGAAACATTGCGCGACCTGGAAAAAGACGGCATCATTAAAAAGAAGAAAATACCGCAGACACGGAGAAAGAGCGAAGGTATCCGTGAAATGACGGGATACGGGTTTAATAAGCGGTATGCACATCAGAATATCCTGGAAAAAGTTATCAGAGAATCAATACCGACGGAACGGGACATGCTTGCGAAGAAGCTGTCGCGGGTCCCGGGCGTGCAGTGCGTCATTACCATGAATATATTTGTTGACACGCCGGATGTGCCGGCGGATGTCATCGTCGCCTCGTCGCAGAACAATGAACCGCTGCTGCAGGGGCTTGTCCGGGAAACAGAGAAGTCAATCGGCAGGGAGCTGCGCTGCGTGTTTATGACGGTCAATGACCTGGTGCACCGTATTCAGGTCAATGATAAATTTATCAGGGATATACTGAACGGCCAGCACTCCGTTCATCTTGACCGTCCGGGCGTTTTCAGTAATTGGGCGGAGCGTGTCCTGTAGCACGGCGCGGTCTCAGGACGTTTTTCACAGGTATTGACGGATGGAAAAGAACCCTGAAAAATAGCGGTATACTGTATTTGTAGCGGGCCGGACGGCTCTCTACGGAATTATTATAGATCTATAAGAATTAATATGGTAAATTTAGATTTTCTTTCAAATAGTGCGCGTGAACTGGTGGAGATTCCGTTTTACGTGATACCGGAACTGATAATCGCAGTGGCCATCTTTGTCATAGGTTGGATTGTCGGATGGTTGGTGGAGCGGGTTGTTCATTCAGTATTTCGTGCGCTGCCGTTCTTCGATGAAGCATTGAAGAATATCGGACTGGAAGAAGTGCTGAAACGGGCAAATATCCGGGTTGATCTCGGAAAATTCTTCGGGGTGCTGCTGAAGGTGTTCATCATCTTCATCTTCCTCGTCGCCGCCCTGGAAGTTCTCGGACTGGAATCAGTTAACCAGTTCTTGACTGAACAGGTGCTTAATTACATTCCGAATATCGTCTCCGCAGCCCTGATTGTAGTGATCGGTCTCATCGCCGCGAACTTTGCCAGCAAATTTGTTGCCGGCTCCAGTCGGGCCGCCAAGGTTGAAGGAGGTGTTGCCGCGAAAATCACCCAGTGGGCGATTGTCGTTTTCTCCATCCTCATCGCTCTCGGTGAGCTCGGTATCGCCAATGAGATTATCCAGAGCATGATTGTCGGCATCATTGCCGCACTCTCGCTCGGGATCGGTCTGGCATTCGGTTTGGGCGGTCAGCAGGTCGCTGCCGACTTCCTTAACCGACTGAGGAATGACATTGAACGGGGATAGCACTGAGAATCACCTGCTATGCAAAATGCTCCGCGTTATGCGGGGCATTTTGTTGTATATACCCAATACGCCACACTATTCAGCGGTGAATAGCATTGTGGAGTTCCTTCGATACCGTGACAGAATGGTGATATATTCTATATACCTGAACGATGATATACTGCCGGTATGTATGATCATAAGGATATAGAGAAGAGATGGCGGAAGCGCTGGGAGGAGGACAACACATATACCACCGATGACGATCCGGTGAAAAAGAAGTGCTATACGCTGGTGATGTTTCCGTATCCGTCCGGAGACGGGCTGCATGTCGGTCATGCGCGCATCTACATCGGTGCTGATATCTATGCCCGCCTGAAACGGATGCAGGGATACCGGGTACTCCATCCTATGGGGTGGGATGCATTCGGTCTGCCGGCGGAGGAATACGCCATCAGGCACAAACAACATCCCCGGGAATCGGTCGAAAAGAATATAGCGACATTCAAGGAGCAGTGCAGACACCTCGGACTGTCATATGACTGGGACCGGGAAATCAACACCACCGATCCCTCGTTCTATACCTGGACACAGTGGATTTTTCTCAAACTTTTCAAAAGGGGGCTGGCGTATGAGTCAAACGCACCGGTGAACTGGTGTCCGTCCTGCAAAACAGGCCTTGCCAATGAGGATCTGGAGGGGGGGCGCTGCGAGCGGTGCGGCTCGTCAGTGGAGCGCAGGTCAATCCGGCAGTGGGTCCTGCGGATCACGGACTATGCCGACCGCCTGCTGGATGATCTGAACTCGCTGCCCGGATGGTTTGATTCGGTGAAGGAGGTGCAGCGGAACTGGATCGGCAGAAGCGGGGGGTACACAATCCCTTTCACACTCCGGCCGGTCAATACGACAATTGATATATTCACCACCCGACCGGACACACTCTACGGCTGCTCTTTCATCGCCCTCTCCCCGGAAAATCCGGTCATCGCCGCCCTGCTCCCCCATACGAAAAACAGGGAGGAGGCGGAGGCATACCGCACCCGGGCATTTACCGCCAAAGCGCAGGAGACGGAGAAGGAACAGACCGGTGTGCGGCTGCTGGGCATTCATGCACTGCATCCGATAACTAAAAAAGAGATTCCGGTATATATCGCGGATTTCGTACTCGGAGGATACGGCACCGGCACCCTATTCGGCTCACCGGCGCATGACGAACGGGATTTCGCCTTTGCGAAACGGTACGACCTTCCCATTACGCAGGTAGTCGCCGGTACGGGCGACCTTCCGCTGACTGACACGACTCCCGACGCGCCGCTGATGCATTCGGAGGAATACAACGGCATGCCGTCGGAGCGGGCGAAGCCGGTGCTCACTGATGCCGCCGGCGGAAAGAAAACGACGGCATACCGGCTGCAGGACTGGGTATTTTCCCGACAGCGGTACTGGGGCGAACCTATACCGCTCATCCATTGCGGGCAGTGCGGTATTGTACCCGTGCCCGAAGAGGATCTGCCGGTGGTCCTGCCGGACATTGATGCATATGAGCCGACCGGAACGGGCGAATCGCCGCTTGCCCTGGTGGAGGATTGGGTGAATGTTCCCTGTCCGTCCTGCGGGGCGCCGGGCAGGCGGGAGACGAACACCATGCCACAGTGGGCGGGGTCATCCTGGTACCATCTGCGGTATATTGATCCGCACAACAACACCGAACTATGTGCAGCAGACCGGGAAAAGGAATGGATGCCGGTTGATATATACACCGGCGGCATGGAGCATGCAGCGCGGCATCTCATTTACGCCCGCTTCTGGCACAAGGTACTCAGGGACATCGGCGCGGTGAGCACGGATGAGCCGTACAGCAAGCTCAGAACGGTCGGTATCGTGCAGGCGGAAGGCGGCGGCAAAATGAGCAAGCGTCTCGGCAATGTTATCAATCCGATCTCCGTTGCCGACGCAGTCGGTACCGATGCACTGCGCATATATATTGCACACATTGCGCCGTTCTCTCAGACCGTGGCATGGGACAGCCGTGCCGTGGCCGGACCGAGACGGTTCCTTGAGCGTGTCTGCACGCTGCGGAAGCGCGTTCAGGACGGTGTGCCGGATCGGGAAACAGAGCAGCTGCAGCATCAGACGATTCGTTCAGTGGTCGGTGATATTGAGACGTACCGTTTTAACACGGCTGTCTCGGCGCTGATGATTTTTGCCAAGGCGCTGTCAGAGGCGGATACCGTTTCCCGGGACAGCTATACCGTCCTCATACAGCTGCTCGCGCCGTTTGCGCCGTATCTCGCGGAGGAGCTGTGGAGCGGTATGGGGCATATCGGATCGGTACACCGCTCAGGGATGCCGGTCGGAGACGAAATGCTTGCCCGGAAGGATACAGTGGCTGTGGCCGTACAGATTAAGGGCAAAACCAGGGGTACCGTCACGGTTCCCCGGGGGAGCGGACAGCTCCTGGTTAGGGAACAAATAGCCCAGAATAAGCGTTTGTCAGCCGCCACAGCAGATCTGTCGGTCAGGGCATATGTGGAGGACAGAATCATCAGTTTTGTGTGAGAAACGAGCGGTTGGGCAGGAAACATTGAAAAATAAGGGTTTTATACCGTTTTTTCCGAAAAAAGTTGTGTATTATGAGGATTTGTTATAGTATATACTCATACAACCATATATAAACGAACCCCGGGTCTCACAGTCAGACCCCCGATTTGTGTGGTTGTTATACACAGGTATGAAACTACAAATAAAAGAAATCGTAGACAAGTCCATGGAAGCGCTCACAAAACAGCAGCGTGAGGTTCTCACGTTGCGGTACGGGCTGAACGGCAGGAAGCGGCTGGTGCTGCAGGAAATAGCCGATGAATACTCGCTCACCAGGGAGCGTATCCGGCAGATAGAGGTAAGTGCTCTTGAGCGTCTGCGCCGGGATGACTGCATTCAGCTGCTTGCGGAGACCATTGAGCATCTTGAAAAGACGCTGTATGCCTGCGGCGGTATTGCCGACGAAGACAGCATATGCCTGTCCTGCAGCCTCGCGACCAGGGTTGAAAAGAAATATATACACCTTCTCCTGCACATCAGCGACACATTCCACCTCTCAGCGAAGACGGACAGTATGGAGCCGTACTGGTTCACCGATGCGGAGCGAAACAGGGCGGTGGGTGCCGTTATGGACGAGATGCATGACATGTTTGAAAAGAACAGCGGTCTGGTGGTCAGCGAAGAGGAACTGCGGGACATGTTTGATGATGTCGCGAAAAAGCATGACGGTTCGCTGGACTGCATGAACACGATCAAGTTTTCCAAAAAGATTAAGAAAAATATACGCGATCAGTGGGGATCAAAAAAGAACCCCGAAATCTCACTGTCCCGTCTGGCGGGCTACATCCACATCGTGCTGCGCGAGGCGGGTGAGCCGCTGCATTTTAATGAAATCGCGAGGCGGGTCATTGAGATTAAAGGTGCGCCGTGCAATCCGGGCAGCTGTCATAACGAACTGGTGCGGTCCGATGACTTTACGCTCGTCGGCCGGGGACTGTACACCCTGAAACAGGCCGGCTACCAGTCCGGATCTATATATGATGTTATCATCGCCGCCATGAAAGAGCGGGGACCGATGCGCAAGGAGGAGATACTCAGGCATATAAGCGGGCAGCGACAGGTGAAACCCGAGTCGGTCATCCTGACGCTGTACAAGAAGAAGTTCAAAAAGAACGACGACGGCACCTACTATTTCATCACATAAGCAAAAAATACGCAGGGTGTCGCTGTGCCGGCGGAGGGTGCGGTATACTGAAAGTGTTTACCGAAAATACCGTGTTCACTATATTCAGAGACAGTATCCATATTCCGTTCGCCAAGATTGGCTTCATGTCCCTATTTCTCGCCTACGGCTCCTGGATTCTGTACAACATCATCACGCCGACCTACACGGTCAATGCGTTCTTTTCCAACCCGTCATCGTTTATCGCCCTGAAGTTTCTGGTGGTGTATCTGGCCTTTTCAACTGTTATCATTCTGCTTGTCGCTGCGGCGCTCTATGCCTACATTGAAATCGGCCGCTATAAACAGCAGGTCGCGTTTCTTTCCGAGAAACGGTCCCTTCTGGAAGTTCGCATGCCGGAGGACACACCGGAGACCCTGGCGGCCATGGAGGCGGTGCTGGAAATGATCTCGTACGGCACCGGAGAAGGGCTGTGGTTCCCGGTCTGGTGGAACGGGATGAAACGGCCGGTGTATTCCTTTGAGATTGTCTCCCGCGGCGGCGCGGTGTCATTCATCATTAACACGCGTGAAAGTCTTGTTGATGCGATTCGCTCCGCCATTTTCGCCTTCTATCCGAAAGCACAGGTGCTTGAAACAGATGAATATGCATATGATGTTGAATATACCGAGGAGACGCACAGCCTATTTTCATTTGAATGGAAGTTCTCAAAAGACGGCGCGCTGCCGATAAAGACATATGTTGAGTTTCAGCTGGAGAAAAGAAACAACCCCGGGGCATTGGAGAGAACGGATCTGCAGCGGCAGCCGTCGCCGCTCGTTGATCCGCTCGCGTCGCTCTATGATCTGCTCGGATCAATACGGGGAGATGAGCAGATATGGGTGCAGTATGTGTTCCGCACGCAGAAGTATGCCCGCCCGAAGGAAGGGGACGCGGACGATCCGACGGAGCAGGGATACTGGAAAAAACAGAAACTGCCGGAGGAAATTCAGGACGCTCTCATCGCGTTGGAGAAGAAAGCACGGGAAGCGGATAGTGATAATCCGGTGGTACTGACTGAATCGGAGAAGCGACTCCGGGAGATAGGGCCGCGACTCCGGGAGAAGCAGGCGCTTGAAGTCGGCATCCGGGTAGTGTACATAGCATCCAAGGAGCACTTCACACCCGTTCGTATAGCACCCATGATCACGATATACAAACTGACAAACACCGGTGACAATTCGCTCATACCGCACAGCACGATACTTGACAATGTATACCAGATTCCCGCTCTTGAGCCGCCCAGAAAGGATAAGGACGCGGAGAAAAAGCTCCTCCTCCAGCTGTTCCGTGACCGTATGTTCTGGTTCGCCCCCGCGCTTTATGCGTACCAGGCATCGGACGAGAGGCCGTTCTCAAAAAAACTGGGTGATCCGTCAAAGAAGCGAATCAGCACGGTGATGACGACCGAAACCCTCGCGACCATCTGTCATTTTCCGACAGTACATATTAAAACCCCGTCAGTACAGCGCGTACTCTCCACGGTCGTCGAGCCGCCGGAAAATCTGCCCGTGTAGCGCATATGTAAGGTATACTGCACACGATATGCATCTATGAATCTCCCAGCGTTTTTGTATAAATACAGAGTACTCCTCCGGTCGCCGTATGCAACAGGCGTCGCCGCTTTTTCCGTGCTCTGCGTCGGTATCCTACTGTTCTCCGCACCGCTTGAAAAGGATGCCTTCTATCCCCAGGTATTTGTCGTCTCAAAAGGGGAGAGTATCCGTTCCGTCGCCGAATCGCTCCGGGAAAGGCATCTCATCAGTTCTCCCTCGCTGTTCATTCTTGTAAACTACGCGGTCGGCGGGAAGATTCTATACGGTTCATACCATTTCTCGGAGCCGAAAGGGATGCTCTCCCGCGCCCGCGAGCTGTATTTCGGCGAGAACAACACGCTTCTGCATCGCGTAATCATACCCGAAGGCAGCAATCTGTATGACATAGCGGATGTGTTTGAGGACAGGTTCCCCGCGTTTAATCGTGAGAAATTTGAAGCGGATGCGCTGGAAAAGCACGGCTATCTGTATCCTGACACCTATTTCCTTGCCAATGACGATATACAACGGACCGATCAGATCATAGACATCATGACCGAGACATTTAACAGCCGTGCGGGGGATCTGCTCGCAACATATCGCGGTGATTTCTCGAGGAATGAGATCATCACGCTTGCCTCCATCGTTGAGCTTGAGGCGCACCGGCAGGATGACCGTCGGCGCATAGCGGGCGTACTGTTCAACCGTCTGGAACAGGGGCTGCCGCTGCAGGTGGATGTCTCATTCCTCTTCATCAGCGGCAAGGACACCTTTGATCTCAGCCGGACCGATCTAAGCACGAGCGATCCGTCAAATACCTACAAGTATCGCGGCATACCGCCGATACCGATCACCAATCCGAGCAGGGAGGCGATAGAGGCGGTGCTGGATCCTATACCATCTGACGATCTCTTTTTCCTTGCTGACTTCTACGGTACAACCCACTTCAGCGAGACCTACGAGGAGCACCTCAGGAAGAAGTATAAATATATTGACAGGGTCAAAAACAGCATTACAAAAAAGAAGCAGGAGGAATAGCTGACGAAATTTCACGCAGACTCACCGGAACTTTTAGTATGTATAATCTGACAGGTAAGCAATACCCCCAATTGAATCGCGGGAAGCTGGCATAGCGTCCGTTAAATACATATAGTGGGGATATGAGACATAGCGGCAAAACAATAGCGGTTGCCATGTCCGGCGGCGTGGATTCGTCCGTCGCCGTGTACCTGCTGCAGCGGCAGGGATACGGCGTGCACGGCATCTTCATATACATACAGTCTCCGCCGCATGTGCCGTGTACGGCCGCACGGGACCGGCAGGACGCTATGCGCGCCTGTGCCGCGATCGGCATACCGTTCACGGAATACGATGCCACGGCGGCGTATGAGAAAACGGTCATCAGACCGTTTGTTGAGGCATACCGCAGGGGAGACACGCCGAATCCGGATGTGCTGTGCAACACCCGCATCAAATTCGGTGTCGTGTATGATTTCCTGCGTGATAGGGGGTTTGAGACGGTGGCGACCGGCCACTATGCGCAGATACGGAAGGAAGAGGGGCAGAACAGACTGTACCGTTCAGTTGACGAAGAGAAAGACCAGACATATTTCATCTACACGCTCCCGCGGGAGATACTGGACACCGTCATGTTCCCGGTCGGCGGGTACACAAAAGCGCAGGTGCGCGACATTGCCAAAAGGGTGCGTCTGCCGGCGGCGGACAAAAAGGACAGCGCAGGACTCTGTTTTCTCGGATCCGTTTCAATGAAGGAGTTTCTGTCCGCATATATGGAACTGAAGGAGGGTGAGGTGCGCCTGGCAGAAAGCGGGGAAACGGTCGGATCGCACAGCGGCGTTGCGGCGTACACAATCGGTCAGCGGCACGGCTTCACCACCACCGACACCTTTCCGTATATCGTCATCAGAAAAGATATGCGAACAAACACGCTGTATGTCGCGAAACAGTACGAGCATGTGCCGTCTGAAACATCATTTCGTATTATCGATACCGTCTTCCGCCGCGAACCGGAAGGAGAATTGACCGCGCGGCACCGGCACCGGGGCGAACTGTATCCGGTTGAAGTGAAAAAGGAAGATTCTTCAGCGACAGTTTCATTCCCGCACCCCCTCCATATCGCTCCCGGTCAGTCGATTGTCATCTACACACAGGCGGGGGAATGTATCGGCGGCGGTGTTGTGAGCGGTGCGGATCGGCATGTTTCCTGATTCATATATACTCCTTCTGTTGCGGAAGTGATATATACTGTAATCAGTGACAAAGAATATAGTAAAGCGAAGCGGCGCTCTGGTTACTTTTGACCGGTCAATTCTGGAACGTTCCCTGCGCCGTGCCGGCGCACCGGGTTCTTTGGCGAAGCATATATCAACTGAGGTTGAAAAAGACATGAAAGACGGTGATACAACCGGTGAGGTGTACAGAAAGGCATTTGAGATGCTCTCCGGCAATGCCAGGCATGTTGCCATGCGGTATTCGCTGAAGAAGGCGCTGTTCTCCCTCGGTCCGACCGGATTTCCGTTTGAAAAGTTCGTTGCGGAACTGTTCAGAAGAAAGGGGTACGTCGTGGCGACGAATGTGCACCTCAAAGGCCACTGTGTCAGTCATGAGGTTGATGTGCTGGCAACCGAGCCGGAACGGATAGCGATGGAGGTGAAATTTCACAATGATATGCACACACGCTCCGATGTCAAAGCGGTTCTATATATCAAGGCGCGGTTTGACGATCTGACCGGCACCGGCTTTTTCAAAAAAGGGGTGGTTGACCGCTGTATTCTGGTAACGAACACGAAGTTCACAAAAAACGCCATTGCCTACGCGAACTGCTCGGGCGTGTCGCTGCTCGGGTGGGGGTATCCGTTCCGCAGCAACCTGCAGACATATATTGAGGAGGTGGACGCACACCCCGTCACCTGCCTGCCGTCCGTCACCGTCTCGCTCGCGAAGAATCTGTTCGCCGAGGGCATCATCACCTGCAGGGGGCTGCTGGAGAATCAGGCGGTGCTTGAGGCGCTGCCGAATGCCGATCAGATCATCACTGAGGCGGAACTGCTGTGCGTGCCGTCGGGAAGACGCTGAGAAGCGGAATAGCGTATACTGTTCATATATGAATGTTCACGCGACCCGCAGGCGGAATATATTTAATCCGGCAGGCGATGCGCCGTTTGAGCTCTCCCGCAGCAAGATACAGCTGTTTTTGAACTGTCCCCGCTGTTTCTATCTTGACCGCCGCTTAGGCGTCGCACCGCCGAGAGGGTTTCCGTTCAATATCAATGAGGCGGTGGATATATTGCTCAAGAAGGAATTTGATACCTTTCGAGAAAAACAGGAAGCGCATCCGCTGCTGCGTGAACATGACCTGTCATTAGTGCCGTTCCGGCACGATGATCTGAACACCTGGCGCGATCCGTTCAAAGGCATTCGGTATCATCACACCGAATCCAACTTCATTGTCTTCGGCGGCGTGGATGATGTGTGGACAGATGCGGACGGCACGCTCTCTATTGTTGACTACAAGGCGACCAGCAAGGACGGGGAAGTGGACATCTCCGCTAAATGGCAGCGGTCGTACAAAAATCAGATTGAGATATATCAGTGGCTGTTCAGAAACAATACGTTCACTGTTTCGGACACGGGGTATTTCGTCTATGTAAACGGCGATCGTGATCGCGAGGCGTTCAACGGTACGTTGTTCTTCAAAACCAAGCTCATCCCCTACACCGGCAGCGATACATGGATACCGGATGTGCTGATGCGCGCAAAAGAAACATTGACGGACGATGCGATTCCTCCGGCAGGAACATACTGCGATTTTTGCCCGTACCGCGATGCGGCGGGGAAGTCATTCCGTGTGCATATGACCGGAGCCTGAGGTTTCAGATTTGTATTACCGCGCACAATTTCCCGGGTCAGTAACACTACTACAAGTACCACCAGATATTGACCATCTTCCGTTAGAACAACGAACTGTTGCAGATCCACCGGTTTCAGTACCACAAGAACTATAGTTAATTGTATCAGTTACAGATCTAATTGATCCATTACTACCCCTTTGAACGGATCCAGAGCACCATCTTGTAGAACAGTATTTGTCTTTGCCGCTCCCGGAACATGAGGTTACTCTCCAAGATACATTTTTCCTTTCACAATCACCCGGATATCTGCAAAACTTACTGCAAGTAGAAGTGGCATCCTTACAACCAACTCCTCCCCAGAAACCAAATCTATCTGTTCTCCATCTTACAGTGCAACTGCCACCCAAAGCTGGTTCACAACATCGTCTTTGGCCTGCATGCCCACCGCATTCATTTGTTTTACAACACGAACCAGTGGTTACAACACTTCCTCCGGGACCACAAGGATTTTTCACCACACTACACAAACTAGTGAGCCGTCTCCCCGCTGAAGCCGGACCTTGACACCTCCATTTCTCATGGGTGGAGGTGTCATGTTGGGTTGTCTGTACCGCACTCCAACCACTCTTGCATCTGTCTCGGGTTGTACCACACCGACCAATTATACTACATGCCCCCGTCGTCTTGGTACCCGTTTTGGATCTGGATTGGCTTGTGGATTTTGAGGACGAACAGCCCGTGCAGGAGCGTGTCCGTGTCTGGGTAAAGCTGACACCTTTACACTCTGTTGATGTCGCCGGTGTCCAGGATGTCCAGGAGCCGCAGGAGCAGGTGGAGCTGCAGCTCGTATCACTCACACTCCAGCTCCCGGTATCACACGAAAAAGTCGCCGAACCGGTATAGTAGCTTTTATCATTGGTCGCACTGAATGAGGAGCCGTGAGATTTCAGGGATACATAATCACTGCAGTTGGTGGACCAGGTCTGTCTTCCTCCGGTACATCTGCAGCCGACCGCGGAGGCAGACTTGGTGCCGGTTGTGGATCTGGATTTTGGTGTACTTGACGGACAGCCCGTGCAGGTGCGTGTCTGGGTAAGGGAGTTCCCGGAGCACGCTGTTGATCTCGCCGGTGTCCAGGAGCCGCAGGAGCAGGTGGAGCTGCAGCTCGTATCACTCACACTCCAGCTCCTGGTATCACACGAAAAAGTCGCCGAACCGGTATAGTAGCTTTTATCATTGGTCGCACTGAATGAGGAGCCGTGAGATTTCAGGGATACATAATCACTGCAGTTGGTGGACCAGGTCTGTCTTCCTCCGGTACATCTGCAGCCGACCGCGGAGGCAGACTTGGTGCCGGTTGTGGATCTGGATTTTGGTGTACTTGACGGACAGCCCGTGCAGGTGCGTGTCTGGGTAAGGGAGTTCCCGGAGCACGCTGTTGATCTCGCCGGTGTCCAGGAGCCGCAGGAGCAGGTGGAGCTGCAGCTCGTATCACTCACACTCCAGCTCCCGGTATCACACGAAAAAGTCGCCGAACCGGTATAGTAGCTTTTATCATTGGTCGCACTGAATGAGGAGCCGTGAGATTTCAGGGATACATAATCACTGCAGTTGGTGGACCAGGTCTGTCTTCCTCCGGTACATCTGCAGCCGACCGCGGAGGCAGACTTGGTGCCGGTTGTGGATCTGGATTTTGGTGTACTTGACGGACAGCCCGTGCAGGTGCGTGTCTGGGTAAGGGAGTTCCCGGAGCACGCTGTTGATCTCGCCGGTGTCCAGGAGCCGCAGGAGCAGGTGGGCGGCGCGACATATCTCTCACAGTTCTCGTCGGTATATGTCAGCACCGTGCTGCTGCAGCTGTAGGAGACGGATCCCCGGGAGCCGCCACTGGTGTCTTCAAAGGTGCCCGAGCTGCCGTGTGCGACTTTGGTATAGTTCGGGGGGTAGCAGGTACGGCTTCCCTCTGTCCATGAGGTGGGGGTGCATGTGCAGGTTTTGGTGCCGGAGATTGTTCTGGTTTCTGTTCTGTTTGAAGCGGTGGTTGTGGTACCGTTTTCTCTGCTGCACTCAGTGCCGCCGTTCCGTGGTGATGGGTTATTACACCTGCGGGTCTGGGTGACCGTGTCCGTTGAGCAGGTCAGCGAGGTTGAGGGGGTCCAGGAGGACCAGCCGCCGTGTGTCACAACCGGCGCGACATATCTCTCACAGTTCTCGTCGGTATATGTCAGCACCGTGCTGCTGCAGCTGTAGGAGACGGATCCCCGGGAGCCGCCACTGGTGTCTTCAAAGGTGCCCGAGCTGCCGTGTGCGACTTTGGTATAGTTCGGGGGGTAGCAGGTACGGCTTCCCTCTGTCCATGAGGTGGGGGTGCATGTGCAGGTTTTGGTGCCGGAGACCTCCTCCTGTTCTATACCACAGGCACTGCCGGAGGGACAGGTGCGGGTCTGGGTGACCGTGTCCGTTGAGCAGGTCAGCGAGGTTGAGGGGGTCCAGGAGCTGCAGGAGCTCTCAATACATCGGTTCCGTGAGGCGGAGCAGGTTGGTGAATGTCCGTCGCAGGTTCCTTCACATACCCAGTTATAGGTATAGGTACCGTCAGGAGCAGCAGCGTCATTAGCGTTGCCGGCGGCGCATTGATTCCTGCCGGAGCCACATTGACCGGCAACGGGTGTACAGTGCGTATGCGATTTTTCACACAAACTGGAAGATATTCCGCTCGGGTGATATTCGAAGAAGGAGCACAGTTCTTCGGCGGTGGTATTGCCGACAAAGACATCACTGTTGGTATTGTTAGTGATATTTCTGCATCGCCACACACCGTTATGCGTTGCTGATACCTCCTCGGCACTATTGGCTTCAACCCGCACCCCTCTGCCGGAAGAAACGAGACCAGGGTTTGCTATGGTGGTACAGCTTTCATTGCCATGATACTGAGTATCAGCCGTTACCACATTGGCGGAGGACGTGGCAATCAGAATACATACAAGAGAGAAAAGTCCCAGACATAATGCCAATTTGGGATGTGCTACATGCATATGTACCATATTACTTTATTTTATACAGAAACATACACACTGATGTGTAAAAATAGAAATTTACCTATTCTTCGAATATCACCCGAGCGGAATATCTTCCAGTTTGTGTGAAAAATCGCATACGCACTGTACACCCGTTGCCGGTCAATGTGGCTCCGGCAGGAATCAATGCGCCGCCGGCAACGCTAATGACGCTGCTGCTCCTGACGGTACCTATACCTATAACTGGGTATGTGAAGGAACCTGCGACGGACATTCACCAACCTGCTCCGCCTCACGGAACCGATGTATTGAGAGCTCCTGCAGCTCCTGGACCCCCTCAACCTCGCTGACCTGCTCAACGGACACGGTCACCCAGACCCGCACCTGTCCCTCCGGCAGTGCCTGTGGTATAGAACAGGAGGAGGTCTCCGGCACCAAAACCTGCACATGCACCCCCACCTCATGGACAGAGGGAAGCCGTACCTGCTACCCCCCGAACTATACCAAAGTCGCACACGGCAGCTCGGGCACCTTTGAAGACACCAGTGGCGGCTCCCGGGGATCCGTCTCCTACAGCTGCAGCAGCACGGTGCTTGAATACAGCAATGTTGACTGCCACACCGCTACCAAAGCCTGCCTCCCGACAAGACGGACCTGGCTCAATACCTGCAGTGGTATTAGTCCGGCACGGGCTCACAACAGCAGTGTTGAAGTGACCAATGATCAGTCAGGTTACACCGGCGAAGCTTTCTTTTCGTGTGATAACGGGAGCTGGAGTGTGAGTGATACGAGCTGCAGCTCCACCTGCTCCTGCGGCTCCTGGACACCGGCGAGATCAACAGCGTGCTCCGGGAACTCCCTTACCCAGACACGCACCTGCACGGGCTGTCCGTCAAGTACACCAAAATCCAGATCCACAACCGGCACCAAGTCTGCCTCCGCGGTCGGCTGCAGATGTACCGGAGGAAGACAGACCTGGTCCACCAACTGCAGTGATTATGTATCCCTGAAATCTCACGGCTCCTCATTCAGTGCGACCAATGATAAAAGCTACTATACCGGTTCGGCGACTTTTTCGTGTGATACCGGGAGCTGGAGTGTGAGTGATACGAGCTGCAGCTCCACCTGCTCCTGCGGCTCCTGGACATCCTGGACACCGGCGACATCAACAGAGTGTAAAGGTGTCAGCTTTACCCAGACACGGACACGCTCCTGCACGGGCTGTTCGTCCTCAAAATCCACAAGCCAATCCAGATCCAAAACGGGTACCAAGACGACGGGGGCATGTAGTATAATTGGTCGGTGTGGTACAACCCGAGACAGATGCAAGAGTGGTTGGAGTGCGGTACAGACAACCCAACATGACACCTCCACCCATGAGAAATGGAGGTGTCAAGGTCCGGCTTCAGCGGGGAGGCGGCTCACTAGTTTGTGTAGTGTGATAACTGGAGTCAGGCCCAGGTGTGGTTCTTGGAAGAGACCACATAATCCGTGTCCCCGTGGTGAAGAGCAAAATAGCCGGAAAGCAGATACCTGTAAATATAGATGGGAATGTAGAGGGACCGGAATTTATCAAACGCAAGTCGTGTCATGCAGCCGAAAAGAAGGATAAATATAGTAAGTATGCGTACGGAAAAACAAAATTATGCGGAATCATTGCCATGAAAACAAGTCCCGCATGTATTAAAAAATAACTACACATTAAATATGAACAAAATAATTCTAATAATTTTGCCGTTTGCGTTACTGATCATTACAGCGGTATGGTTCAACATCAGGATAAGTAGTGAGCGCGACGGAATTGAACAAACAATACAAGAACTGCCAGATCCGCATGAAGCACACTCAGTATCGTATCTGACAAACAACGGTATTGCACTGTTCGGCTCTCTACGACATACACACAGCGGAACAACAGATAATCCTGAGGAGGAAGACGGGCATGATGATGAAAATGATGAAGACGACGATGCCATCTCAGAGATATTCCTCTTCTCGCCAGATAACATCCTGCTTGATTCATTACGGGACGAAACCAACACCGGAATGGGACGAAGTGTTATTGGGTTTGATGATACGCTTCTTATTTCATTCCCGGAAGCGAATGATCGTTCCGGTTTTATCGGAGTATACCGGATTACCGATGAAAAACTGAAGAAAGTCGGTGAAATCAAATCATCTGATGACGGTAATGAACTTGACTTCGGCGGATCAATGGATATAGCCGGAACCCTGTTATTCGTTGGTGCTGATGACAGGTCGGTTAAC
Organism: Minisyncoccota bacterium; assembly: GCA_965222235.1. Classification (GTDB taxonomy): domain Bacteria; phylum Patescibacteriota; class Minisyncoccia; order Phycocordibacterales; family JABAAK01; genus JAPPJI01. Next base: position 531,796 of record OZ244939.1, read on the forward strand.
GGCAAGGAGGAGGTTGGCGGCGTGTATATCATAGACTTGAAAAGTGGGAGGGAGGTATCGGCGTTCAGTCCGATTGTCAGTGAAGAACATGAATTCGGAGCGAAAGTATTTGCACATGCGGATACCAAAACATTGTTTGTTGCCTCCGAGGGTGTTATCAGTTCCGCAATCGGAGGCGGATCTGTGGATGTCTTTTCATACTCGGATGCCGGTGAATTGACACATCTGCAACACATTGCTCGTCCTGACAATTTTGCAGGTTTGTTTGGTCACTCACTGACGCACACGGATGACTACCTGCTCATAGGGTCTATTTCAGAGCTGGAGAACGAAGACCGGCGGATGTCAGGAACACGCGGCAGAGTGTATGTGTATAGGCGTAACGGAGATATGTACCGGTATGTCAGCCATACGGAGGGCACGGAACATTCTAACTTCGGCTTTGCGATGAAATATGATAATGATACAGATGAGATTCTCATTTCGTCACCGACAATGAACACGATAGGGGTCTATGAAATCACCCGGGACACACTGCAACTCAAATACGAAATCATCCATGAAGCAACATTTTTTGGTCATTCCTTTGATATCAGTGGTGGGCGACTGGCATCCACTGCACTGGGCACCGAGATTGGTGACGAGAAGTTCGTCTTCTGCAGGAAGAATGGTGCTGGGAAATACACCAACTGTGTGGTGAACGGTAAATGACATATCATCTCCTCACACATCCTATCTGATATCGATACGCATTACCACGGCACCTCCAGTTATCGCTCCCCCAGATTCCGCCGGAGTGATCATGTTCATAACAGGTTTCAACAGCCCTATCTCTCCATCCATGACCGCCGCTGTTGGAAGAATCATTATCCTTACACCCCGGACGACCGTCACAGAATACTGAGTAAGTTGCTGACCAATCCCTATATTGTGTCCAGCCGGAAGGACAGTTGAGACTTTTCGGGGCTCGTGAATCGGCGGTACATATAGAAACATTACCGCATGTTTGAGGTGCTTGATGCCTTCTGCAACATCGATCACCCTTATCGCAATTGTACCACTCTAAACAAGTTCCTGCACCACAGTCCTTACCGGTACAGGGGCGACACGCATATCTGGAACTAGAACGAGTGGCGTTATTACACTGACCGGAATAATGTCCTGTCGCCAATCTGCCACTCGGCGTTGGGTTGGAAAACTTACATATCTTACAACTCCCTGTATTATACAGAGATCCCCCGGCCGCCGCACACTCCGCCTCCCTACCATTGTTACCGCATAGATACTTTATATCACATGCCCCCGTCGTCTTGGTACCCGTTTTGGATCTGGATTGGCTTGTGGATTTTGAGGCCGGACAGCCCGTGCAGGAGCGTGTCCGTGTCTGGGTAAAGCTGACACCTTTACACTTTGTTGATGTCGCCGGTGTCCAGGATGTCCAGGCGCCGCAGGAGCAGGTGGAGCTGCAGCTCGTATCACTCACACTCCAGCTCCCGGTATCACACGAAAAAGTCGCCGAACCGGTATAGTAGCTTTTATCATTGGTCGCACTGAATGAGGAGCCGTGAGATTTCAGGGATACATAATCACTGCAGTTGGTGGACCAGGTCTGTCTTCCTCCGGTACATCTGCAGCCGACCGCGGAGGCAGACTTGGTGCCGGTTGTGGATCTGGATTTTGGTGTACTTGACGGACAACCCGTGCAGGTGCGTGTCTGGGTAAGGGAGTTCCCGGAGCACGCTGTTGATCTCGCCGGTGTCCAGGAGCCGCAGGAGCAGGTGGGCGGCGCGACATATCTCTCACAGTTCTCGTCGGTATATGTCAGCACCGTGCTGCTGCAGCTGTAGGAGACGGATCCCCGGGAGCCGCCACTGGTGTCTTCAAAGGTGCCCGAGCTGCCGTGTGCGACTTTGGTATAGTTCGGGGGGTAGCAGGTACGGCTTCCCTCTGTCCATGAGGTGGGGGTGCATGTGCAGGTTTTGGTGCCGGAGACCTCCTCCTGTTCTATATCTATAATGACTATTGCTGTGGATTCATCATGTCAGTTCATTCTATTTTGAATATGTAAAAGAAGAGAGCCCCCGCGTATGCGGGGGCTCTGAAAGAGCGAGGAGCAGGTCAGAAACGGAGACGATATGCTGCATGGAAGTCGCTGGTGTCGCCGGCGCTGAACTGGCTGTGGTTGGCCATGATCTCGAGAGATTCATGCTCACCCAGGTTGTAGGTCGCGGCGATGCCGGCGCGGCGGTTCCATCCGTCGCTTCCCTTGATGTCAACATCTCCGAAGACGGTGTCCGCGGAGCCGCCGAGGAACTTGCTGAGGTCCCCCGACAGATTGACTGAGAAGTTGCCGTCGGTGTACACATCGTACTGCCCGCTGAATCCGAGTGCCCGACCCCGTGCCTTGTGGATGAGGTCGGTCGGATCAGATTGCTGCCAGGTCATCCTGACGAACAGATTCTGATGCCCGAAGTCGGCATCAAAGGACATCGCTCCGCGATACCCGAACTCACGTCCGAGACCGAAGAACTCGTTCCGGCTCCCGTATGCCACGCGACCGAAGAGGTCGTTTGCCATGGCATATCCGACACCGGCGACATATTCGTCGTCATTGCCGGCAACAATCGGGAACAGTCCGACCGCCTTTCCGTTTTCCAGAATCGGCACACCCGGGGTGAACTGGAACAGTCCAAGAGATGTGTGGCTCAGGGTGACCTCGCGGGCATGACCGCTGTTTGCATGGGTGAATGTCCCGGAGATGCTTGCTTTCCCAGGGAATGTCATAGCCCGCATGTGCGCGGGGGTAACACTGCCGATGACACTGTCCACGCCGACCACCTGCCAGCGACCGTCACGCATGACGGTCATGCAGGTGAAGTCTGCCCGACCGAGACCTTCCAGGGCCGATTCCCTGATCGCGCAGGCTTTCGCCAGCTTGATCAGGTTGTTCCGGGAGGTGTCCGGAAACACCATCAAGACGGATCCCAGAGCAGCCGCGACCTGCGGTACGGATACCGAGGTGCCGGGAAGCACCGCGTCACCCAACTCAAACCTGAACGGTGCATAGATGCACTGGTCACCAACACCCTCGCAGCTCACCGAATACGGGTCGCGAACAACCCGACCGTTCTCCACCGCGTATCCGGCGACGAACAGAACCCTGTCCTCCCGGATTGCGGCAAGAATGTCCGGATCGGTTATGTTCTTGAGATCAACCTCGGAATTGGGATCAATGCCGTTCTGTCCGTTGCCCGTTCCCTGGATGAGCGCAAACGGTGTTTGCTGACGATGCAGTTCTTGAAGTGCACCCCTGTCGACAGCAAATGAGCCCGAAACGATCTTGGTGGTGGACGGGATGACATCGGCGTAGACTCCTGCTGGGCCGCCGTGACCTGCGGTAAGGCTGGAATCGATGACGGTGAAAGGCTCGCCGTCGCCACAGCCGACGATGAATGCCTTGCAGGAAATCTGTGCCATCTGGCTCGCATGACCGTTCGGGTCGTCCCGATCGGATGCAAACTCAAGGATGGTGTACATCCCCGCCACCTCAGCAACGGTTGCCTTCAGTTCGCTCCGCGGGATGCGACCGATGCCGGGAAGTGGACCTGTACCGACGGCCGGTACTTCTGGACCCGGCGGCACTGGCGGTTTCACGGGCGGTGGATCGGTTCTGGTATTGCCACCACCACCACAACCAGCAAGGAAGAGCAGCATGAGTGCTGCGGAAAGGTATTGTTTCACGTCGGTTTCCTCTCGTGTGTGAATGGACAAGTATGATTTACTCTAATGCCTATTTTACCACACTATCTATTTATATACAATTTTTGTGGATTTTGCCCTGAAACCTTTTAGATACAAAGGCTATCTGTCCGTGCTGTGATGTGTCGCAGAAATCGTTTCCCAAACGGACACTGTGTCTAGAATTCTTCTCTCTTGTATGTATTCTGATTGCCGCATCCTCCACCAATGTGGCAATGATGGACAGAGGGAAGCCGTACCTGCTACCCCCCGAACTATACCAAAGTCGCACACGGCAGCTCGGGCACCTTTGAAGACACCAGTGGCGGCTCCCGGGGATCCGTCTCCTACAGCTGCAGCAGCACGGTGCTTGAATACAGCAATGTTGACTGCCACACCGCTACCAAAGCCTGCCCCCCGACAAGACGGACCTGGCTCAATACCTGCAGTGGTATTAGTCCGGCACGGGCTCACAACAGCAGTGTTGAAGTGACCAATGATCAGTCAGGTTACACCGGCGAAGCTGTCTTTTCGTGTGATAACGGGAGCTGGAGTGTGAGTGATACGAGCTGCAGCTCCACCTGCTCCTGCGGCTCCTGGACACCGGCGAGATCAACAGCGTGCTCCGGGAACTCCCTTACCCAGACACGCACCTGCACGGGCTGTCCGTCAAGTACACCAAAATCCAGATCCACAACCGGCACCAAGTCTGCCTCCGCGGTCGGCTGCAGATGTACCGGAGGAAGACAGACCTGGTCCACCAACTGCAGTGATTATGTATCCCTGAAATCTCACGGCTCCTCATTCAGTGCGACCAATGATAAAAGCTACTATACCGGTTCGGCGACTTTTTCGTGTGATACCGGGAGCTGGAGTGTGAGTGATACGAGCTGCAGCTCCACCTGCTCCTGCGGCTCCTGGACACCGGCGAGATCAACAGCGTGCTCCGGGAACTCCCTTACCCAGACACGCACCTGCACGGGCTGTCCGTCAAGTACACCAAAATCCAGATCCACAACCGGCACCAAGTCTGCCTCCGCGGTCGGCTGCAGATGTACCGGAGGAAGACAGACCTGGTCCACCAACTGCAGTGATTATGTATCCCTGAAATCTCACGGCTCCTCATTCAGTGCGACCAATGATAAAAGCTACTATACCGGTTCGGCGACTTTTTCGTGTGATACCGGGAGCTGGAGTGTGAGTGATACGAGCTGCAGCTCCACCTGCTCCTGCGGCTCCTGGACACCGGCGAGATCAACAGCGTGCTCCGGGAACTCCCTTACCCAGACACGCACCTGCACGGGCTGTCCGTCAAGTACACCAAAATCCAGATCCACAACCGGCACCAAGTCTGCCTCCGCGGTCGGCTGCAGATGTACCGGAGGAAGACAGACCTGGTCCACCAACTGCAGTGATTATGTATCCCTGAAATCTCACGGCTCCTCATTCAGTGCGACCAATGATAAAAGCTACTATACCGGTTCGGCGACTTTTTCGTGTGATACCGGGAGCTGGAGTGTGAGTGATACGAGCTGCAGCTCCACCTGCTCCTGCGGCTCCTGGACACCGGCGAGATCAACAGCGTGCTCCGGGAACTCCCTTACCCAGACACGCACCTGCACGGGCTGTCCGTCAAGTACACCAAAATCCAGATCCACAACCGGCACCAAGTCTGCCTCCGCGGTCGGCTGCAGATGTACCGGAGGAAGACAGACCTGGTCCACCAACTGCAGTGATTATGTATCCCTGAAATCTCACGGCTCCTCATTCAGTGCGACCAATGATAAAAGCTACTATACCGGTTCGGCGACTTTTTCGTGTGATACCGGGAGCTGGAGTGTGAGTGATACGAGCTGCAGCTCCACCTGCTCCTGCGGCTCCTGGACATCCTGGACACCGGCGACATCAACAGAGTGTAAAGGTGTCAGCTTTACCCAGACACGGACACGCTCCTGCACGGGCTGTTCGTCCTCAAAATCCACAAGCCAATCCAGATCCAAAACGGGTACCAAGACGACGGGGGCATGTAGTATAATTGGTCGGTGTGGTACAACCCGAGACAGATGCAAGAGTGGTTGGAGTGCGGTACAGACAACCCAACATGACACCTCCACCCATGAGAAATGGAGGTGTCAAGGTCCGGCTTCAGCGGGGAGGCGGCTCACTAGTTTGTGTAGTGTGATAACTGGAGTCAGGCCCAGTTGTGGTCCTTCAACTACATATAACATTGCCAGACCATATCAATGCATTCGATGGGGTACTTGTACACAGGGTAAATCTGGTGAAAGTGTGAGCTGTTGCAAGCAATATAGAGGCGGGCTGGGTAGTAGCGCAACTTCTTTGTGCTCAAGTGGTGTTGGATCGGGTTGGAGAAAAAAACCCGGTGATACTACTTGTAAATGGGTTTGGGAATGTAGAGGAACTGGAGCTTACAGCAGTGAAGTTAGAGTTTGCGGGAGGAGAAAGAAAGATTAGGATGATTCCGATTATTATTTATATTAATTAAAGTAAAAAACATATGACTAAAAAGAAAATAATTATCACCGTATTATCACTCGCATTGATTACCTTTGCAATGTTTGTCCTTATGGCAAACAACCGGACATCCGACACAGATATAATATATGGTCTGCCGAATCCACATGATGCACACTCGGTTTCGCACCTAACAGACGGTGGTGTTGCGCTACTCGGCTCTCTTCGACATTTGCATGAAGAGACATATTCAGAGGAGGATGAGTACGGGCACGAAAATGAAGAAGAGGAGGATGAAGAGGAAGATGACAATACCGTATCAGAAGTATTTCTCTTCTCGTCTGAAGGAATTTTACTTGATTCACTGAAAGATGAGACTAACACAGGAATGGGACGAAGTGTCGTCGGGTTTGACAATACAATCCTCATCTCATTCCCGGAAGCGAATGATCGTTCCGGTTTTATCGGAATATACCGAGTTAGCAGCGGGAAACTTGAAAAAACTGGTGAGATCAGACCGTCTGAGGATGGTAATGAACTTGACTTCGGTGGATCAATGGATATAGCAGGCGATCTGTTGTTCATCGGAGCTGATGACAGATCAGTTGGCGACAGAGAAGAGGTGGGCGGCGTGTATGTCTTAGATCTGAATAGCGGGAGGGAGTTGTCAATTTTCAGTCCGGATGCCGTTGAAGAGCATGAATTCGGGGCAAAAGTACTCGCGCATGAGGATACCGGGACATTGATTGTTGCCTCAGAAGGCATCGTTAGCGCGGTAGGCGGAGGCGGGTCTGTGGATATTTTCTCATATTCAGATGCCGGGACACTGACTTATCTGCAGCATATTCCTCACCCCGACAACTTCGCCGGCTTGTTTGCCCATTCATTAGTACATACAGATGACCATTTGCTTATAGGATCTGTTTCAGACTTGGAGAATGTTGAGAATGAGCAATTGTCAGGAACGCACGGCAGGGTGTATATGTATAAACGAAACGGGGATTTGTACAAGTATGTCGGCTACACGCAGGGCACAAAACACTCAGGATTTGGGTTTGAAATGAAATATGACAATGAAACAGACGAGGTTCTTATTTCTTCGCCGGCGATACACACAATAGGGGTGTATACAATCGTACAAGATGCCCTGCGACACCAATACAACATCACCGCCAACGCAATATTCTTCGGTCATTCTTTTGATATAGAAGGCGATCGACTGGCATCCACTGCACTGGGTATTGAGATTGGTGACGAAAAGTTCGTCTTCTGTGAAAAAACCATTACCGGTCGGTACGGCAATTGTACGGAGAAGAAATAGTATTCGGTGTGCAGATCGGGCAGTACATATGATATACTTCACAGATATATGGAACCGCTTGATGTACTGGCATTCGGTCCGCACCCGGACGATGTTGAATTCGGCTGTGGCGGATATGTCATAAAGGCGGTGAAAGAAGGGAAGAGGGTCGGCATCATTGACCTGACGCAGGGTGAAATGGGCACGAACGGCACGCCCGAAGAGCGGCAGAAAGAGGCACAGGAAGCGGCGCGCATTATGGGCGTGACGGTACGGGAGAATCTGATGCTCCCGAACGGCCGCCTGTACAACTCGCCGGAGGTGCAGAAAACAATCATCACCGCAATCCGCACCCATCGCCCCGGCACGATACTGATCCCGTACGACTATGACCGCCATCCGGATCACGAGAACGCCTCCCGCCTCGTTCGCGAGGCGGTCTTCACCACGGGGCTCGTGAAATACAGAACGGGAGACCTGCCGCCTCACCGCCCGACACATTTCCTCTACTATTCCCTCTGGATTGAATTTGATCCGTCGTTCATTCTGAACATCACGGATGAATATGACACAAAAATCAGGGCTCTCATGGCGCACGAATCACAGTTCACCGCAAGGGAGGGAAGCATCGCGACCGTTGACACGGGCGACGAGGTGAAGAAATTCTGGGAAGCCCGGGCCAGGCACTGCGGATTCATGGCGGGCGTGACCTTCGGCGAACCGTACAGGAGCGTCTACTTCCCGATTGCGCTTGACAAAACAGATGCAATGTTGCCTAACTTGTTTTAACCGTAAAAACAGGCAGAAAAATTGATTTTATACAAAATATATGGTATATTCTGGTTGGATGTACACACGTTGACATATCCCCACCTTTTCCACACAACACACGGAGAAGTTCCATGACAAGAGATAAACCCGAACAGTCCGGCGGCACGTCCGGTCGACGCCGACGCGGTGCCGGCAAAACAGCGCAGTCTGCCGACAAGGCCCCACAGCAGCAGCCCGATCCTGCCGAAACGGCACCGGGCACGTCCGCAGACGGCGAAGCGACATCGGCCGTTGAGTGGAAATGGCATGCGTTCATCGGACGAATCGTCGATGGTGAGCGTTACAAACACTGGTTCATGTCTGCATGCCAGCGTTGCAAACACTGGTTCATGTCTGCGTGCAGCCGGTGTGTGGCGGTCTGGTCAGTCTCACCCGGGACGACAAACCGGGCTAGAGTTGCCGTATTGGTTGCATTTGTTGGGCTCCTGGTGCTGGTAACGGTGGTGTCTATAGTGAAGTTGATGCAGGTGGAAACCAGTCCTTCGGCAGCACAGCAGATTGCCGCGAAGAATGAATGCACCATATTCCGCCCGCAGTATCAGCAGCATCTGAGTCCGGTACTCACCGAAGGGGGTGTGAAACGGTACAACAGGTCAGTCTGGTGTCAGTACAACCATGAGCTTGCCGGATGGTTCGCCGGACAGCTGGCGATTGGCATGCCGGAAAACAGCGAGTGGACAAGGCTGCATATATCTGATGAGCGGACGGTGTCATTCGCCTCCTGCACGGAAGATTTGCCGTTCCACGCCGGTCCGAGCGCAGCCTCGCGGCTGTGCACCGCACTGTTCGCCGTCTATGAGGAACGGACGAGTCGGGAGAACGTGCTGGAAAATCTGAACAGTGCGGGACTGCCAACCCTCACCGTTGCCGATCTGAGGCGTTTCATCCCGACCCTGAACACGGAATAGGGAAAAGCGTCGCACGCACAGAAGGAGGGTTCGTTTGAACCCTCCTTTTTCTTTTACAGAACCCGACGATGTGTGGTATAACATAGATGGGTATTGCGGATGTCCCGTAATGCCGTGAACAAACAAGTAAGGAGATACCGTTGGTTAAAAAAATCTTTCTTGGGGATCAGTCTCCGTGGAACGGCGGCTGGCTGCGCGTTGATGCGGCGAGAGAACTGCTGAAAACGGAAAAAGACATGGAAATCGTGTACATGCGGCAGGATGTGGATCCCCCGTGGGTTCCCAGCGCACAGCCGGGAACTGATGTACGGCAGCGCGAAGGGTTCATTAAGTACGCATCCGTCGCCACACGGGTTCCGTGGACACTGGAAACGCCGAGGGTCCGCCTAACAGACCCACTCCAGAGCATGAGCCTTCGGAGCGGGTTTCAATATCTGGTGGGACCGCCGACGAACCGAACGCTGTGGGGCTTTCGGCAGGATTCCGTGTACAGGGACGTGTTTCACGGCCTGTTGCGCACGGATGCCGAGCATGCAGCACGGCTTAAACGAATTATCACAAACGAGTCGTACGGCGGAAGTATGAAAATAGTTGAGCAGCAGCTGGACACCGTTTCGGACACCTGCAGGCAGGAATTGTCGCTCGTGGAGTACTTCCGGGAAAAGAAACCGGAGCTCCTCGGCACCCTGCCCGCGGCACAGTTCTGGGAGGTGGAGCCGGAAGAGGGGCGCAGGGTGACGTTTAGCGGACAGGTTGACCCCTCCCGAACGTATGTTCCCAAGGGGATTGCCCTCATTCTTGAGCTCTCAGTCCGGGGATTCGCCGTCGGTCACTCAAATCTTCCGTACCTGTCCGAGGTGATGCGTCTGCGGGACGCATTTCTGCCCGACCATCCCGTCTCTCTCTGTCGGATTGCCTTTGACTGGCATCCGCACCAGGATCCGTTGCCACCGCTCCTCAGCGAATGGAATCGGAAACGGGAGCGGGCCGGCAGGAAATCCGGATGGGTGAACAAGGGGGATTTGCAGCTGATATATGAATACTGGAGAAGGCATCCGACCTTCATTTCTCTGGACATTCTCGGCGGCGATGTACGGCCGTCACTGACCTGGGAAACCTGCTGACACGCATCCCTGCTACGGCCGCCGGATACCCGGCGGCCTTTTTCTTGTCCCGATCACCCGTGCATACAGGTCATGGTACTGCCGGTACACGGTCGTATGCGAAAACCGGAGCGCCCGTTCCCGCGCCTTCGCGCCGAATGTGCCGTCGCCCGACAGCAGATCACCGATGCGCGCGGCAAACGCTGATATATCATGCGGATCATTGATCAGATACCCTGTCTCACCGTCTGCAACAACTTCGGCAAGACCGCCGACCCGGGACGCGACAACCGGCACGCCGCACGCCTGCGCTTCAAGCGCCGCAAGAGAAAAACTTTCATACAATGAGGGCAGAAGCAGCACCCGCGACCGCTGCAGCTGCCGCACCACCCCCCGCTCGGGAAGACTTCCCGTGAACGATACCGACTGCGATATGCCAAGGCGGTCAGCCAGACGCTTCGTCTTCTCCAGCGCCGGTCCGCCGCCGACACATACCAGCTCGGTATCCGGATGCGTCCGGAGCACCTCGACGAAAACGGCAATGACCATATCCGGCTGCTTGATAGGTTTGAAATTGGAAACATGAATCATCCGCCTGCCGGCATCGGTACCGGGCGTGAACACCGAGGTGTCAACGCCGTTCGGTATCACACACACGCCGTCGCGGACGGTGCCGTAGATCCGTTCCGCCTCCTCCCGCAAACTGCGCGACACGAACGACACAGCATCGGCATCCCGCAACAGCGCGCGGTTGAGTTCCGAAAACACATCCGCCCCCGGGTTGCTGCCGTCGGGTCCGATGACATCCGTGCCGTGAAAGGTGACGACCAGCGAAACGGGATTCGTGCCGGCAAGAATCTGTCTCGCGAACAGTCCCGCGTGCCCGCAGGATATACCGTAGTGCGCGTGGATAATGTCAATGCGGTGCTCAGTGCAGCAGCGCAATATATCCTCAACGAACGACATCTCAATGAGCGGATAGCGGAATGACGGGTACTGTCGGACGGTCACCGTTGACACTGCGATGTCGCCTGAATCGTGGAACGGCCGCTCGTAGCTCAGGAAACGGGAATAGATACCCGGCTGCTGTGCGAGGTGTGCGGCGATACGGAACGCGACGGTGCCGCTGCCGCCGAGCCAGGGCAGTGCGACGGTTAAGATGCGCATAATTCAGGCAATAGTACCACATACCGCCGTTCCCGTTCAAGCGTCCGCGCCTGAAAAAGAGCGGCGGCGTGTGATATAATCAGAAGTACCTATGCGGCTGAACGAAGTACGGAAGCGATACATACAATATATGCGGTCGCGCGGGCACAGCATACTTGCATCCGCGCCGCTTATCCCGCAGAACGATGCCACGACACTGTTCACCGGCTCCGGTATGCAGCCGCTCGTTCCGTATCTGCTTGGCAGGGAGCACCAGCAGGGAGCGAGGCTCGCCGACTCGCAAAAATGCTTCCGCGCCAACGACATAGATGAAGTCGGCGACAACCGGCACACCACCTTCTTTGAAATGCTCGGCAACTGGTCGCTCGGCGACTATTTCAAAGAAGAGCAGATACGGCAGTGCTTTGCATTCTTCACGGACAGCGACACCGGACTCGGCCTGGATCCGAACCGCCTGTATGTTACGGCATTCGCCGGCGACGACACGCTCGGCATCCCCCGGGATGACACCGCCGCCGATATGTGGAAACAGCTCTTCAGCGAAGCGGGTGTCAGCGCGGAGACGGCACACATCGGCTCGCAGGAAGACGGTGACCGCCGCGGCATGAAGCCCGGTGAGAGAATATTTTTCTATGACGCCGGAAAGAACTGGTGGAGCAGGTCGGGACCGCCGGAGAGCATGCCTTCGGGAGAGCCGGGAGGCCCCGATACCGAAGTGTTCTACGATTTCGGCGACGAGCATGTCGACCCGGCATATGCGCACCTCAAACCGCATCCGAATTCCGATTCCGGACGGTTCATTGAAATATGCAACTCCGTGTTCATGGAATATCTCCGCACCGCTGACGGCTTCAAGCCGCTGCCGAAAAAAAATGTTGACTTCGGCGCCGGACTGGAGCGGCTGACCGCCGTGACCGAACGGACACCGGACATCTTCGCCGTTGACGTCTTTGCCCCCTGCATACGGGCGCTTGAGGAAAAAACCGACAGTACATATATTGACAATCCGACACCCTTCCGGGTCATAGCCGATCATCTGCGGAGCGCGATCTTCATCCTTGCGGACGGTGTGACACCGTCAAACACCGACCGCGGCTATGTGCTCCGGAGACTCATACGCGAAGCGGTGTACCGTCTGCGGTATGCGCTGCGGATAGAAGATATGAATCTTGCCGAGCTCGTCCCGCATTTCGTCGCCGTGTATGAAAAGCAGTATCCGGAGACGGCCGCGGAACATATACAGAAACATATTGCCGAAGAGGAGGAGCGGTTTTCCCGTACGCTCAGAAAGGGCATGAACATATTTAATGCGCTCGCGGAGAAAAAAACAGTTACCGGCGGGGATGTATTCACGCTCCAGAGCACGTACGGATTTCCGAAAGAACTGACCGCCGCGCTCGCGGAGGAGCGGGGCATCGTCGTCTCACTTGAGACATATGACGAGGCGATGCGGAAACACAAAGAATTCTCGGGGCGGGGGGGAGAAAAAAAATTCAAGGGCGGCCTTGCCGACACGGACGGCATGAGCGTGAAATATCACACGGCAACTCATCTGCTGCATCAGGCGTTGCGGGATGTGCTGGGGGATGCCGCTGAGCAGCGGGGATCCAACATCACGCCGAAGCGGCTGCGGTTTGACTTTGTACACGACGGTAGAATGACCGACGAAGAAAAGAAGCGCGTTGAAGATATCGTCAACGGGAAAATACGCGAAGGGCTGGACATCACATATACGGACATGCCGCGTGCGGAGGCGGAGAACATCGGTGCCATCGGTATCTTCACCTACGACGATCCGGTCAGGGTATATTCCGTGGGAAACTACAGCAAAGAATACTGCGGCGGACCGCATGTCAGAAATACCCGGGAACTCGGCACCTTCAGTATCATCAGGGAGGAGGCGGTCTCCGCGGGCGTGCGCCGTATCAGGGCGGTGCTGCGGTAGATATAGTAAATGGTATTCTCCACATTGCGTCTATCATCTTTTACGGAGGCAGGGTATAATAACGGGCATATGGAAAATGATGAAAATAATGGCGGGCTCCGTTCTATTGAACGTTCAAATCTCAGTGGCGCGAAAAACCGCACTGTTGCGAGAAAGAAACGTGTTCAGCCAAGGGTGGCGGAGGCACCTGTCCGTCCGAAATCAGGCGGCAGACGGAGAAACGGCACGATAAAACGCTTTATTATATTCGGCACGGTACTGGTCGGCACCATACTCCTGCTCATCAGCACGGTGTTCAGCAGCGCGAAGCTGGATCTGACGCTGGCGAATGCCGATGTGCAGATTGACGGCATCTTCTCCGCCGTCCGCGAACCGGCCCAGTCAAAGGATATATCGTACAGCAAGCTCGGACCGTTCACTGAAACGAAAAACGCCACGATCACAGACATCACCCGTGAGGTTCAGAATACCTATGCCGAAGGCACCATCATCGTATTCAACGCGAACCGGTCGGGGGAGAAGCTTGATCTGGTGAACCGCACGAGATTCCAGACTGAGGACGGTCGGCTGTACCGCCTCAGCGGCAAGCAGGTCATCCCCGGCGGCAGAACGGTGGGGGGTGAGTTTGTACCCGGCAGAAAAGAGGTGACCGTGGTCGCCGACAAGATAGGGAACGGATATAATATTGAAAAGAAAGGGGAGCGGTTCTCCATCCCCGGCCTCGCAAAATATAAGGAGTTTGCGAGCTCATATGCGGAATCAAAGACGAAAATAGTCGGCGGATTCAGCGGCGAACGCTTTATCCCCGATTCAAAAAAGGAGCGGGAAATGCGGGAAGAGTTGCGCAAGGGCATGAAAAAGACCGTGGAAGAGAAACTTATGGAAGTGCTGGACACCAACACACTTTCCCAGAAAGTTGTCTTCAGCACCGGCAAATTCTTTACCTACGAATCCCTGGAAAATGAACAGACCGACAACGGTGTCATCATACAGGAGCGGGTATCGCTGTACGCGGTCTCATTCCGTGAGTCCGATCTTGCGGCGCTGCTTGCCGAATCGGGAACTATGCCGCATGACGCCCCGGTCACCATTGACCCGACATCTGTTGACGCGAAAAACCTGGTTATGGATATCATCGGTGCGGATGACTTTGATATCGTCTCATCAACCGAATTTAAATTCCGTCTTCGCGGATCCGCCAGGGTGTTCTGGAGCATTGACGAAACGTTGTTCAAGATGGACATTGAAGGAAAAACTAAGAACGAGGTGAATGCCGTCCGGCTTGAACAGTATCCCCAAATTATCAACATACACAAGATTTCACGGTTCCCGGTGTGGCGCAGCTCGCTTCCCGGTAAAGGCGAAAAGATCACGGTCAATATACGGTATCAGGACGACACGGATGAGGAGTAGCGGCGGCGGATGTGTGCAAAAATCCCCGCCCGAAACGGTGAATATCTGATACAATAAAGAACATGTACAGACCTGAAGTTCTGAGGAAAAAGCACGATGTTCCGTCCGCGGACGACGGGATGCAGCAGGAGACCCATCGCGAAGAGTCAGTCACGGAAACACTTGATGCGCTTGAGGAAAAAAGCAAAAGAGGCGAAGAACTCACCCGCGAAGAACTCGTGTTTCTCTACAGTCTGGATGCCGGAACCCCCGGTTTTGAGCGTGACGAGGGTCAGCGTGTTCTGGAGATGCGGGACACACGGGACATCCGTAAGGATATTGCCCGTGCGCTGAACTGCGGTGAAGATCAGATCTCCCGCACGGAAGAAGAAGCACTCTCGGGCAATAGCATATATCACTACGGAAACCTGTTTCTGCGCAGCCGAACCTCGGCCGAAGGGCTGTGGCTGCCCGAGAAGGTGGGCGGAGATGTTATTCTGGACAGTCTCACCTCAGTTGAGGGGCTGGAGCTGCCGAACGAGATCGGAGGGGGGCTGTTCTTGGGCAGCCTCACCTCAATTGAAGGGCTGCGGATGCCTGAAATAGTGCGGGGAGATGTGACGCTTGACAGAATCATCTCCGCTCCGGGACTGCGTTTGCCCAGGAAAGTCGGAAAGAGCGTATACCTGAATAACCTCGCCGCCGCCGAGGAACTGGAGCTGCCGAACGAGGTGGGAAGAAGTGTATTTCTGGACAGCCTCACCTCAGCCGAAGGGTTGCGATTGCCCGAGAAGGTGGGCGCGGATCTGTCTCTGAACGGTCTCACATCCGCTGAGGGACTGGAGCTGCCGAGCGAGGTGGGAAAGCGGGTATTCCTAAAAGGACTTGACGCAAAAGAACGGGATGATGTCAGAGCACGGCGACCGGATCTAGTAATTGTTTGAAGCCCGGAGATGTCTGTTTATACACAGGATATACCCGATTCATCCCGTTGTTACTGGATAAAATTGATATATACGCAATGTGTACAAAGGGGGTTGACAGAATAGGAACGTATATATACAATACCCCTGTGTCTTTTCTTCGGAAAAGGCACATCAAGGGGGGCATCTTCGGGTGCCCCCCTTGATGTATATATACCGACCGTTTCAATGAGCCAGCGCCACGGTCAGAATCACGCCGGCTCCGGCAGCTCGGAGCGCGCGCCGGGCTTCATTCAGTGTTGCGCCGGAAGTGACAACATCGTCAATGACGATGACCGAACAACCCACAACCGGCGATGCGTGCAGTGCGCCCGCGACATTCTTTTTTCTTGCATGAGCATCCGGCATTCTGCTCTGCCGCTCCGCCGCTCTCTGCCACCGCAGCACATCCCGCGCATCCCGCATCCCGTCCGGATACCCCGCATCCCGTACAGCATTCAGAACGGCATGCAGATGATGATATTGCTCGCGGCTCCGCCGCACGGATGATGCGGGCACCGCGCAGAGCAGATAGTCCGTATAGGTGCGTGCGCGGAGGTTAAAAAGAAACTGCCGCAGTATGTGCGCGGCAATACGGATGCTGCGTGCATCTTTTTCATATTTTATGGCAAGTATGCAGTCCCGCACCACACCTGTTCGGTACGGCAGCAGAAAGGTATGCCCGCCGAACTGTTTCGGCAGAACGTGCGCGTACAGATCCTCATCGCGGCACCGGCGCATGCGCGCGGTGTGCCGGCGATACGGGAGAATGCTCTGCAGCAGTGTATTGAGTGCGGCAACGATACGCATACGATATATTCCGCAGTGTAGCACCCGTGGTATGATGCGTGTACATGTCAATACTGTCGCCGATACAATCACTGTTCAGAAGAGGACAGCGAAGCGCTCTCGGTATTGATATCGGCTCTTCGGCGGTGAAGGTGGTGCAGGCGCGCCGGGAGAAAGGCACAGCGGTGCTTGAAACATACGGATCACTCGCTATCGGTCCGTATGTGGAGGGGGCGGAGATCGGGCAGTGCGCGAATGCCAATGACGAGGTCCTGTACACAGTGCTCACCGCGCTTCTGAAGGAGGCGAAGGTTACCGCCACATCGGTCTGCATCGCGATACCGTTCCACTCAAGCCTGATATCCCTCATTGAAGTGCCGCCGCTGTCCGATGAAAAAATCGGGCAGGTGGTGCCGTTTGAGGCGAAACGATATATCCCGGTTCCCCTTGAAGATGTCTCCATTGACTGGTTTGTGGTGCCGCGTGCCCTGCTTGAGCGGGACGATCAGTCAATGTTCCAGGAGGACGGGGAGAAAGCCATGCCGGTGAAAGAGGAAAAAAGAAAGGTGCTCCTCATCGCCATCCATAACCACGAGCTGCTGAAACACAAGAATATTCTCAGCCGCACCAATCTCAATGTGAAGTTTTTTGAGATAGAAATATTCAGCACGCTCCGTTCGTCGGTGTACGAGAACCGGTTGCCGTTCATTATCATTGATATCGGCGCCAGAACCAGTAAGTTCTACATCGTGGAGCACGGCATCATTCTCCGCTCCCTCTTTATCAATCAGGGAGGGGAGGCGATTACGAACGCCATAGCGAAGACGGAGAACATTCCGTTCAAGGAGGCGGAATACAAAAAAAGAGAGTCCGGTTTCGGCATGCCGGAGAGCACCACCCGCCACGCGATGGCGCTGGTGACGGACGAAATCTTCACCGAGGCGAATAATGCGATAGTCAATTTTGAACAGAAGTACCGTCAGTCCATATCCAAGGCCATTCTCACCGGCGGCGGCGCTTCCATGACCGGTATGCTTGAGGAAGCGAAAGCGAAAACGAACATAGAGGTGGAAGTGGCGAATCCGTTCGGACGCCTCCGGCATCCCGCATTTCTCAGCGAAACGCTTCAGAAGAGCGGTTCGGAATTTACCGTGGCGGTCGGCAGTGTGCTGCGCGCGCTGGGGGAATAATAGTTAACCACACATCACCGTTTACACATTTTTTACTGGTATACTGACGGTGTATTGCACTATGTTACCGGACTTTTCAAAAAATTTTGCCAAGCAGACGATATCTCCCGGCGACGGAGACATGAGGAAACAGAATGCCGACGCGGCAGCCGTTCATACGGATCGGAGGGATGTGCGGGTTATTATCGCATGGGCGATATTCATCGTGTCCCTCATTACCATTGCCGCTTCATACGGCGCCATTTTCTATTTCAACAGGATAATACAGGATATTGAGCTGCAGATAGAGGAGCAGGAAACCGCCATTCAGACCAGAACGATAGGAGAAATCATTCTCTTTAACGAGCAGATTGAGACGAGAAAATCCCTCGCCGCATCACGGGCCGGGTATCTCACGATAATCACTGAAGTGGCGAACATTATCATACCGTCGGTGCGCTTCTCATCACTGGCTGTATCACTCAAGGACGATGCATATATTGTGAAGATTGACGCAGTGGCGGAGAGCCTGGTTGCGTATCTGCAGCAGGCGAATGTACTCAGAATCTCCGAACATCCGCTGATTCAGCGAATAATGATAGATGAATACGCCATCCGCCGGGATGATGCGGGGCGGAACACGGTCACCTTCTCACTCAGCCTGCAGGTACCGATCAGCAAGGTCGCCGCACCGGCACAAAAAAGCATATGACAAACAGATTTTTACCAATACTCCTCCTACTCGCTCTCTCCGCAACGCTGTATGCGTTCATCATTGTGCCGGTGTCCGGAACGGCCCGCACGAAGTATAAGTTTGTGAACAACCTGCAGGAAGTGCTTTCGCAGGCCGAAGAGTTGCACCGGCGCCGTGATGAACTGCTGGCCCAGAAAAACAGCGTACCGGTCCAGCAGCGGGAAATGCTGAAACGCTCAATTTCACCCCACAACTACAGCGAAGTGGTGCGGTTCGTCATAGCACTTGAAACGGTCATCGGCAGAAGCGGTTTGGGGGCTGATATCCCGTATACTATCGGACGGGAGAAGAAAGAGGAAAACGGGTTGATTGTCGTTCCGATCACCTTTAACTTTGATCGGATAGGATACGCCGATCTGCTCAGATTCATTGAGCGGCTTCGCGATTGGGATCGTGGCGCCCGGATTGTGTCCGTTCGCATCCTCTCCTCCGATTCCGATACCGGCACATCTACGGTGAGGGCGTCAATAACAATAGAAGGGCTCTTCCTGGAAGAATTCAAGACATAATACGCATATGTACAGACAGACAATAAAATCACTCATCATATTCATCGCCCTCATCGCCATCATGTTCTATATAGCCCACTCATTCGCGCGCGAATCAAAGACGGAGCACACCCTGAACGAAACACGGGCATCCACATTTCTTGATCTGACCCTCAAACTGCAGGGAATCACCTTTGACATTGATTTTGTCAAAAGCCTGTCTGCCGTAGGAACGGCGGAGCCGGCAATCGCCGAAACCCTGTCGCGTTCGCAGGTGGGAAGGCCGAATCCGTTCTCGTCAGCCAGGGGGCAGCGTATCGGTCCCGCCCCGACGCCGCAGAAACCGCCCGCACCCGTCGCCGAACCGCAGGTATTGATACTGCCGTAATATATGCCGACCACATCAGCACAATCAGCAGCACCGAAGCCGAAGAAGAATGTCGTCGTGGCGAAAAAATCCGCCGAGCGGAAAAAGAAAGACAGCATCACTATCACGAAAAACTATAAAGTGCCGGGTGAAGTGTTCAGTTTTATACCCCGCGAATCAGCCGAGCTGTACAAGATCGTACCGCTGGCGAGACGGGGGGATGTGCTCCATATCGGCACTATTGATATGTCAAACCTGGACGCCCGTGACGCGCTCAACTTCATTACCACCAGTCAGGGGCTCGACTATGCCATGCAGCAGATAACGGAGGAACAGTTTGAGACCATACTTAACCAGTACGGTCAGGCGCACTCGGCGATGAGCGAGGCGCTTGAGCAGCTGGAAGAACAGCACGATGTCGTGCTCAGCATTGACGAGGATCAGGATGACGGCGGAGACAATGTCATTCGCGAGGAGGCCCCCATCATCAAACTGGTGGGAACGATTCTTTCTCAGGCGGTTGATAAGGAGGCGTCTGATGTGCACATAGAGGCGTTTGAAACATTCTCAATCGTACGGTACCGCCTTGACGGCGTGCTGCAGGAGCAGCTGCGCTTTGCCCGCAGGATACACGACTCCCTCATCGCCCGCATCAAAATTATCTCAAACCTCCGCCTGGACGAGCGCCGTCGCCCGCAGGACGGCAGGTTCGCCAGTAAAATCAGAAACAATCGCGTTGACTTCCGTGTCGCGACGCTGCCGACGGCGAACGGGGAAAAGGTGGTGCTCAGGGTGCTTGACCGGCAGCGGGGTTTGCGCGATCTCAGCGATCTCGGTCTCAACGAAAACGTGCATGAAAAACTGCTACGTGCCGTGAAACGCCCCTTCGGACTTATTCTCGCCACCGGTCCGACCGGGTCCGGTAAGACAACAACGCTCTACGCGCTGCTCAACATTCTGGACCGCGACTCGCAGAACATCGTGTCGCTGGAAGATCCGGTTGAGTACAAGATAGACGGCGTCAACCAATCAAACATCCGCCCGGAAATCGGCTACACCTTTGCGACGGGGCTGCGCTCCGTGCTCCGCGGCGACCCCGATCAGATACTGGTCGGTGAGATTCGGGACAAGGAGACGGCGCACCTCGCTATACAGGCGGCACTGACCGGACACCTGGTGTACTCAACGCTCCACACCAACACCGCCGTCGGCGCGATATCCCGGCTCATGAACTTCGGCATTGATCCGTTCCTGCTGGCGCCGACGCTCTCGCTCGTCATCGGACAGCGCATGATGCGCCGCCTGGACGGAGAGGGCAAAGATATGCCGATCACGGGAGCGCTCTACACACGGCTGGAAACCATGTTTGAAACACTGCCGCAGCGGTACCGAAGCAGGGTGCCGGACTTCACCGCGTTTAAGGAGCCGCAACCGACCGAGGAAAACCCCGCCGGCATGCGCGGGAGAATCGGCGCGTTTGAGGCGCTGGAGATAGATGACGAAGTCCGCGGCATTATCCTCAGTAACCCGGCGGAGGCGGAAATATATGCCGCGGTGCGTAAAAAGGGATTCATCGGCATCGGCGAGGATGCCGTTATCAAAGGACTGCGCGGCATTGTGCCGTTTTCCGAGGTCGCAAAAATCAGCAACGAGAGCGCGCTGGCGGAAACCGCGGCGGATGAATTCCGCGATTCGATGCCGGATGTCGCTGAACCGGCGCCGAAGACCGCAAGCGATGACACGGATGAGAGCGGTGTATTCACCGTTGCGGAAGCGTAGTAACCATGTTGAAAGTGCCGCATGCGCCGCAAAGCGCATAGTATACTGACATTGCATGCAGTACACTGAAGAATTACAGGATTACATCAATACCGTCATCACCCGTTCCGCATCGGACATCCATCTCATCGTCAATTCCAAGCCGCTGTTCCGGGTGAAGCGGGAGCTGACACCGTTCATTCAGAAGGAGGTGCTGACCGAACAGGACACGCTGTCGTTCCTTGCGCTCATACTGAAAACTGACGTGAAGCAGGCGGAAACGGAAATACGGCAGCGGAAGCATCTGCTGTTCAGCTATCGCCACAAGACGATGCAGGATGCGACGGTTAATTTCAGGGTAACCGCGTACCTGGAACAGGGAAACATCGCCGTTGCAATGCGCCTCATTGAAGAGACGGAACGCACACTTGAGGAACTGAATCTTCCGCTCATACTGAAAAATGTGATGCGGGAGCCGCATGGGCTGTTTCTTGTCGTCGGTCCGGCGGGGAACGGCAAATCAACGACGCTGGCGGCGATGGTCAACCACTGCAACACCACGCAGCGCAAGCATATTCTCACCATTGAAGATCCGGTTGAGTTCATTTTTCATGACAAAAAGTCCGTCATTACCCAGCGGGAGGTGCCGTTTGACACACCGACATTCCGGTCGGGGCTGGACAGTGCCCTGCGCGCCGACGCTGACATCCTCATGATCGGTGAAATGCGCGAGACGGCGACCATGCAGGCGGTGATGACGGCCGCTGAGGTCGGGCACCTGGTGCTCTCAACAGTGCATGCCAGCCATGCGCACGGTGTCGTGCACCGTATTGTAGATTCATTTCCGCCGGATCATCAGCAGCAGATAGCATATCAACTTGCGGAGTCGCTCCTCGGCATCTGCTCAATTCACCTGTTGCCGCGCACCTCGGGCGGGCTGATTCCCGCATGTGAGGTGCTCTTCAACACCAACGCGGTCGCAAACCTCATCAGGGAGGGCAGGGTTGCGAGTATCAAAACGGTCATTGAAACGGGAAGAGAGGAGGGAATGATCAGCCTGGAGCACTCGCTCGCTGATTTGGTGAAACGGAATGAAATTCTGCTGGAAACGGCAAGATTATACGCGCGGGACGAGCAGGTGCTCATGAAGCACCTCTGATACATATGTTTTTTAAATACAAAGTCATAGATAAGGAAGGCAGGGAAGCGCAGGGGCGTATTGAGGCGTTCAACCGGACGAATGCAATCACCGAGCTGCTCAATAACGGGTACACGGTACTCGGGCTGGAGGAGGAGAAAAGCGGGCTGCTACAGATAGGGCTGTTTAACCGCGTTCGCCGGCAGGACCTCGTCATTTTTTCCCGACAGATCGCAACACTGTTTGAGGCCGAAATATCGGCGCTCCGGGCGTTCAATCTCATTGCGGAAAATGTGCAGAATAAATATTTTCAGAGCATCCTTCAGGACATCGCGAGGAATATTGAGCAGGGATTTTCCGTTGAAAAATCATTCCAGCGGCATCAGGAGATATTCGGCGATTTCTTCATCGCCGTCGTCGGTGTCGGCGAACGATCAGGAACACTGCCGCGGTCGTTTCTGTATCTCGCCGACTACACCGAACGGAACGCCGACATCATCGCCCGCATCCGCAAGGCTCTCACCTATCCCATTTTTGTTATTGTCATGTTCTTCGCCGTGATGATACTGATGCTGGTTACCGTCATTCCGCAGATATCCTCCATTCTCGTGCAGTCAAATGTTGAGCTGCCGGTCATCACACAGATTGTCATCACGCTCAGCAATTTCTTCAAAGACAATATCAGCATTATCCTCATCGGCATGCTCGTTGCCGGCGTTGCCGCTGTCTATTGGGCGCGCACCGAAGACGGGCGGAAGGTCGTTGATGAAACCATTGTCACCATGCCGCTTATAGGCGGCCTGTTCCGCACGTTCTACCTCGTCCGTTTTGCAAACAACCTCAGTGTCATGCTCGCCAGCGGTGTGCCCATCGTCACCTCGCTGCAGACCATCAGCCGGGTGATGGGAAACAGGATATACATGACCATGGTGATGGAAGTTGAGGAGCGGGTGCGTCAGGGAACCGCGCTGTCGGTGGCACTGGAGCAGCAGCACCTCATCAGCAGGAATGTGACGCAGATTATTAAAATCGGCGAGGAAACGGGAAAATTGTCGCACATGCTTGAAGTCATCACCTCGTTCTATGAAAAACAGCTGCAGGATACCATTGACATCCTGCTGGACCTGATTCAACCGACCGTCATTGTCGTGCTCGGCATCAGCGTCGGTCTCCTCATCGGCTCGGTTATCATTCCGATCTACTCAATCTCAAGCGGTATATAGCTTTCCCCCGGATACGGTTGTCCCCGGATGAACGGGTATATACTGCTGGTATATATGCAACGGAGAATAGATACAGGGTTTACGCTCATGGAGCTGCTGGTCACCATAGCCATCCTCGGCATTCTTGCCGGACTGGTGACGGCTTCGCTTGCCGGCGAAAAGGACGATGCGCAGGACGCGGCGGTGATACTCAGCGTTGAATCAGTTGAGCCGTATGTTACGAAACAGGCATTCAGGCGCGGCAGCCTTTCGCGCTCGGAGATCTGCAGGAACGTACGCGACCAGATTAACCTTAACGACGACTATCTCAAAACCTGGACGACGACGACAATATGCGCGGGCAATGATGCCGATGAGGAGTTCGAGATATGCTGCGCATCAAGCGGTAGGGAGTGGATTGTGTGGGGACGGCTCAGCACCTACAACGATACCGCCGCAGCAGCAGAAGGTACACAGAAGGATATCTACTGCATAGACGATGACGGTTTCGGCGGAGAGGTTGACCTTACCGCGGCAGCGGCAGCGGGCGGCAGCGGGAATTTTGCTGTGCAGGGCAGTAACCTGAAGTGCGAATAAAGGATATATACTGAAATCATATGCATACCGACATGCACGCAGGCGGTCGTTCCGGCTTCACGCTCCTTGAGATGCTGATCACCATATCCATCATCGTCATCATCGTCTCGGTGGTGCTCATAAACTACACGACATTCACGAGCCGCTCCGGGCTCCGCGTCCGCGCCGCTGAGGTGGCGGAGTTCATCCGGTTCGCGCAGGAGCGCTCCGCGTCAAGCGAGCTGCTGGATACATCGGATGCGGCACTGGCGCCGACGCGCGGATTTCAAATCGTCCGGATGAAGGTGCGCGACGGCCTGCTGAACGAATTCCGCATTGAAAAGTTCGCCGGGCCATTCACAGGATTCGCTAATTTTGACACCGCCGGTTCCGGGGATGTGCCGAAAAACCGCATCACCACCCTTCCGCCGCAGGAGGAATATTTCGTTGATGTCTGCTATATCAACACGGACGGCTCCCCCGCATATGTCAGAAAATCTTTGAAACAGGGTTCCGCGAACTGTACATCGGCGTCGCCGACATATATGCTCTGCGGCGAGCCGAACATTTCGGTGTCCGATGATGTTGTTGCGCTTGAAGCGGCACAACGTAACAATTTTGATGTCCATTTTTCAGTTGAGCAACCGACGCGGGAGGTGCATGCGAATATCATATCCGTGAATGATGCCGGTGCGCTGCAATATAACGCCGGCAATGTACAGCCGAACGGCCCGTCCGAACGCGAGTCGGACATATATGAAGGTGTCCGTGTCGTCCTGATCACACCGACCGGACTCAGGCGCAGCGTTGATGTGTACCGCACGGGGCTGATAACGACGAAGGCGGACAACACGACGGACGGCTGCGAAAGTTTGTCCCCTCCGGGGAATCTCAGCGCAAGCATCAGCAGCGGCATCGTGACGCTGTCGTGGGACAATCCGCCCGACACTTCTATCACAACCTATCAGTATCGGGTTAGCGAAAACGGCGGCAGTTTCGGATCGTGGTCGGGGGAGATAACGCCGAGCAGGGGTACGACACGCACTGTCTACAGTTTTGCCGGGCTGGATATTGACAATTGGTACACTTTTGAACTGCGGGCGGTGGCTGAGACGAGCACCGGACCGGAGGCGGTGTACACTCTCGCCCGGTCGTGTGCGGCAGATTCGTCGGTAACGATCGGCACCTGCACGGGGTCACTGCCTTCCGGCAACCACGGCAACCAGGAGTCAATTACTCCGACCGGGGGCGACGGCACGGCGACGGGAACATATATCTGCACCAACGGTGTGTGGGCTTCAACCGATGCCGGCTGCAGACCGGGACCGCAAGACGGTCAATGCGGCGAATCGGAAGATGTGTGTCTGGGGGGCACGTCAAGCAACGAACATGTAGATGATGATGAGATATATTACCGATGGCAGTGTCTCGGGCAGAACGACGGGGCGAACGCGCCGCAGACCTGTACCGCACTGAGACCCGGTCAGTGCAACAATTCGGTACTGAACGATTGCACCACCGGTACCTCGGCTGATATAGATGACAGCACCACACACTATCTCTGGCAGTGTACCGGCATGGGGAATCCTAACAACTGCTCCAAACTGAGGCCGGGCGAGTGTGACGAGACAGGGCAGTACGGTTGTACGACCGGCACATCAAACCCCGACGCTGAGCCGGACACTACTACAGACCTGAACTGGCGCTGTGACGGTGATCCGCAGTCACGTCTCTGCACCAAACCGAAACCCGGTCAGTGCTCCGATCCGCTGGTATTGAACACGTGCTCTGTCGGCAACTATGCTTTTGTGAATAACAGCACCACACACTATCTCTGGCAGTGCACTGTTGACGGAGAGGATCCGACCGACTGCTCCCTGGAACGCCCCGGCCAGTGTTCCAACCCGTCGGTGCTGAACCAATGCAATACCGGCAGTCTGAACGACATACCGGATTCTGACGAAAACCATCTCTGGCAGTGCACCGGTGCGGGTTCGCCGGACAACTGCTCTTTGGCACGATCAAGACCCGGTCAGTGCTCCGATCCGCTGGTATTGAACACGTGCTCTGTCGGCAACTATGCTTTTGTGAATAACAGCACCACACACTATCTCTGGCAGTGCACTGTTGACGGAGAGGATCCGACCGACTGCTCCCTGGAACGCCCCGGCCAGTGTTCCAACCCGTCGGTGCTGAACCAATGCAATACCGGCAGTCTGAACGACATACCGGATTCTGACGAAAACCATCTCTGGCAGTGCACCGGTGCGGGTTCGCCGGACAACTGCTCTTTGGCACGATCAAGCTGCAGCATCCCCCTCGGTACGCTGGCAGTCGGTACCACCGTGGAGGAAACGAGAACCCTGAACAGCGACTGTACAACAATATTCCCTCCGCAAGAGGCGCCCGCGAAATTCTTTACCTTCACCTTAGCAAGTGCCGCGACAGTAACCATCGTCATAACGGAGTCAACTCAGAGTATAGGCTATTACATTGACCTGTGGAGTCAGGGCACATATGACAGCACCGGAATTTATAGCTATCTCGAAGAAGAGCGCGGTAATCCTCCCCTTACTCTTACCCAGCAAATTTCGGCGGCGGGAGATTACCTCTTTGAAATATCTCACAGCTCTTCGGCCACCTCCAATAGTACCATCAGCTTCACGGTAACAGTGAGCAGTTAAGTACCTATCGCTCCCATTTTGACGGTATACTGAGTGCAGTATGACAAACACCCGCGGTTTTACTTTGGTTGAGATACTCGTCGCCATCTCGCTCAGTGGCATCATCATCACCGCCCTTCTCAGCGTCTTTTTTTCCTTCATTGAGTACCAGGCGTCAACACAGGAGGAACGGGACGCGCTGGAATCCGTCCGGTTCATGCTCACCGACATCACGCGCGAACTGTCGTTCGGCGGCAGATATGTCTGTGACAGCACTAATTTTCCGGTGACGGAAGAAGACGGCGATACGGTTGCGGGGCAGTGCAGATGCATAGCATTCACGGATCAGCTGAACCGGACGGTGAAGGTGCGGTACAACGACATCGCGGGGCGGGTTGAAAAGAGTGTGGAGGTGCTGGACAGAAACCCGAATGTCTGCGCCGCAGTCGGACTGAGTGGCGACAGGAACACCTGGGCGCCGCTCACC
The DNA here is from genome assembly GCA_965222235.1 of Minisyncoccota bacterium. Classification (GTDB taxonomy): domain Bacteria; phylum Patescibacteriota; class Minisyncoccia; order Phycocordibacterales; family JABAAK01; genus JAPPJI01. The sequence goes on from OZ244939.1 coordinate 559,008, forward strand.
GACAGCTCCATTGACATTAGGGATCTGAGATTTGAGATAGGGACGGAAACGAACAGACAGCCGCGGGTGAAGATATTTACCGAAGCCGGATACACAATTGACGGCGAGGAGGAGACCGTCACGATGAAAACACAGGTCACCAGAAGAATCATTGAACCGGGCGGTGCAGTTCTGAAAAACTTACGCATCGGTGTTGATGTGTCGGAGGCGATACAGCGCAGCTACTTCGTGTACGCGCCATGTCCGGCCGGATCAACGACACCGCCCTGCGATCAGAGGCCGAAGCCGAGCAGCGTCTGCCAGGATGAGAACGGCAATGTGTTTGACGGCTCCGCTCTGTGTGACATCGCGCACCGTCCCGTCGCGGTTGAATTCACGACTGAGGGGTTGTATGTGCTCGTAGACAGCGGCCTCATATTCTTCATACCGAATGCGGTACTTGACGGTTCGGACGGCGCGCTCAGGGCGACGGGGAAGATAGTCACCGAAGCCGGTACGGTCACGACCGAAGCAAAATATGTCACCGCGAAAAGTATTAACAATACCGTGCAGCGGGTGGTAGGGAAAGGAACATCGGGGGGGTGCCGCCGCTGTAATAATGATCCGCACAGCATCATCTCCCTGCATCCGAGGCAGGGAAATATATCGGCCCTCGGCAATGACGGTTCGCTATACATCGTACCGCCCCCGCCCAATGCGGATAACGATCCGTGGTTTGCCGAACGCCTGCTCTCGGGCAGCCTGTCGTCAGGATCGGCGCGATATGTTGACACCGATTCCGGCACGAATCGGGGGAAGAAAACGCTCTCGCTATTCACCAAGTCGGACGGCACGGCCGTGTTGCGTTTGTTTCAGGGTGCCGTCGGCACGGCCCAGGTGACCGGATCATGCACTGATTTCAACTATGTACCGCTCAATCTGGGCACGACATGCAGGCAGTTGTGGCCGGATCCGGACACCCCGCATATCCCGAATATATCGCCGTCGGAAATCAATGACACTTTTTCCGGACCAAACAGCATTCCGCTCTCGTTCATTGACCGCCTGCAGGTGATCAATGAGACGGTGCATCTGTGGTATGCCGACAACACGGGCAAACATCTGCTGTCTATCGGACAAAGCGCGGTGAAAAAGAAGCGGAACGACAGCGGAAATAAGAGCGGGCTTGATTACCTGTTGGTTACCGGAAAGAAACTCGCCCACTACAACGGGGTGAGCGGGTATACATTCATATGTGACGGTGACGGGGCGCTGTGTGCGATTGATTCAATTAATGACACCACCTTTAACACCGCGCGGAACAAGATAGCACTGAGCAGTGATATCGGCAAAATTGAGGATCATTTACACTTTAAGAACTATCCTGTCGGTGTCAGCAACAAGGGCCGTCTGCTGTACTTCACCGGTATCAATACGGCGGTGAACGATGTGCATGAGGCGCCGGTGTATAACAATCCGCTGCCGACATCGTCGGAAACGCGGATTCTCTGCAACGTGGAGGCATATAACCACAGCAATTCCAATGCACAGCCGCAGGACTACGATCAACAGGTGTCATTTGAATACATATCGGAAAAACATCCGACAAAAGATATGGTCGCTCTCATCGGTAAAGTGTTTGATGTGAACACCAGCGGTGCCGTGCATGAGATATATCTCCTACAGCCGACAGCGCGGGGGAGCAGAAAGCAGTTTGTTGAGAATGAACTGGAGGAGCTGTGTAATACTGAGCATGTTGAACGGTTCCATTTGCCGAACGGTAACGGCGGCCCCGCACTTGATATTGTTCGCCTCACCGGCGTGCGATTTGTTGATGCGAAGGACATTGCTAATGAGGATGAACCGGTGCCCTGTAATGCAAGTTACCTTGGCAACTGCACGCTTCTCGCCACCGGTCACAATCAGTCCGCGACCAGGTCCTGCACCTCAGGTTCAGGATCCTGTTCCGGCACGTGCAGCAACGGTGCGTGGACGGGGATAAGCAACAGCTGCACCTCAAGCTGTGACGGAAGGACAACAAACAACTGCGATCTTGACGGGACCGACCACGGTCTGTCCGACGGAAACTGTACCGCCGGCTACACCGGCAACTGTTCTTACATCTGCAGCAATGCTCAGTGGCAGGAATCAAGCAATACCTGTACCGCGGTGCCGGTCACTCCTGATCCGGAGAGCTGCGACGCCGGCACAGTGGGCATATGCACATTCTCTTCGGAAGGAAATCACGGTGACTCCGGTGTGTCCGGATCCTGTACCGCCGGCTACACCGGATCCTGTACCGGCTCCTGCAGCGACGGCAGCTGGAGCGTGACAGGCAATACCTGTACCGCGGTGCCGGTCACTCCTGATCCGGAGAGCTGCGATGCCGGCACAGTGGGCACATGCACATTCTCTTCGGAAGGAAATCACGGTGATTCCGGTGTGTCCGGATCCTGTACTGCCGGCTACACCGGCTCCTGTACCGGCTCCTGCAGCGACGGCAGCTGGAGCGTGACAAGCAATACCTGCATCACTGAACCGACATCCTGTAATACAAATCCTCTTAGCAACTGCACGCTTCTCGCCACCGGTCACAATCAGTCCGCGACCAGGTCCTGCACCTCAGGTTCAGGATCCTGTTCCGGCACGTGCAGCAACGGTGCGTGGACGGGGATAAGCAACAGCTGCACCTCAAGCTGTGACGGAAGGACAACAAACAACTGCGATCTTGACGGGACCGACCACGGTCTGTCCGACGGAAACTGTACCGCCGGCTACACCGGCAACTGTTCTTACATCTGCAGCAATGCTCAGTGGCAGGAATCAAGCAATACCTGTGAACAAAATGATTTATCATCAGGCTGCAGCATCCCCCTCGGTACGCTGGTAGCCGGTACCCCCGCGGAGGAAACGAGAACCCTGAACAGCGATTGTACAACAGTCTTCCCTCCACAGCAGCAACCCGCGAAATTCTTTACCTTCACCTTAGCAAGCGCCGCGACAGTTACCATCGTCATAACGGAGTCAACCCCGAATACAAACTATTACATTGACCTATGGAATCAGGCCACATTTGATGCCGGCGGAGTCTATCTTTATCTCAGAGAAGTGGCCGGCCTTCCTCCCGTTACTCTTACCTGGCAACTTCCGGCGGGAGACTACCTCTTTGAAATAGCTCACACTCCTGTGGGCCTCATCAGATCCAGCACCCTCAACCTCTCGGTAACGGTGAGTGAATAACGCACAGGAAAACATTCGCACGCATATATGCCGGGTATCATGTATGCATGCTGTATGAGATAATCATCTCGCCGCCCTGGCTGATACTTATCATGTGTGTCGCGCTGTTTTTCTTCGGTGCGACGGTGGCCAGTTTTTTTGATGTCGTTCGCCTGCGGAAATCGTGGCGGCATTCGCTCCGCGGCAGATCGCACTGCGCCTCCTGTCGGAAAACGCTGACCTGGCGTGAACTGGTACCGATTCTGTCGTACCTGTCGCTGCGGGGAAAGTGCGCTTCCTGCAGTGCGTCCATTCCCGTGTACCATCTGTGCGCCGAGATACTGTCGGGCGCACTGTTCATATATATATTCCTCTTCGCGGATTCACTGTTCACCATCGGCATCGGCGTGCTTTCCGCGGTCTTTCTGGTCCCGATTGTGCTTGAGGATATAGAGAGGATGGAGGTGCCGGAACATTTTTCGGTGCCGTTTGCGTACAGTGCGCTCGGCATCGCCGTCGCGGTGATGCTGCAGACCGGCGACATCACGCCCGCGATGAGCGCCGTGCTGCTTGCTGCCCCTTTCTACATCCTGTGGCTGTGCACGGGCGGACGGGCGATGGGTCTCGGTGATGCCAAGGTGGCAATTGCGCTCGGTATGCTGCTGCCGTCGCTCCTCGGCGCGGTGTCCGTCTTCATCTTCACTTTCTGGCTGGGGACCCTCGGCGTGCTCGGATACATGGCGTACAAAAAAATCAGCACCGGACGGTACGGCATTGTGAAGCACATGCACATGCCGCTGGTGCCCGCCATGGCCGCCGCATATTTCATCGTTCTCATCAACGGCACCTCCGTTCTGGATATACTCACACTGTTCTGATGCTTTGTCAGGTACGAGGTGCCTGTGCTACACTGACACCATTGCTGCGGTAGCTCAGCCCGGTTAGAGCGCCTGCCTGTCACGCAGGAGGTCGCGGGTTCAACTCCCGTCCGCAGCGCCCTTCTGTGTGGACGAAGTAATGGAACAGCCACATTCAGCACACTTCAAAAGATTTCTATATGGATGCTGTTTAGTTACCTGTTTCTTTTGTGGTTTACCCCGCTGTTCCATTATGAGATGGCATGCATCAAAAAGTTTCTTGGTAATGATTGGCTTATATGTGCCTTCGTGCGTTTCGTCATTCCATTGTACTACAGATATCGAATCAAATGCTTTTTGTAGTGATGTACCTCTGGGCGCCCCTAATGAGATAGCACGTGAACTGGTAATTATTTTCGATCTGTTTTTTGATATTCAACCCTTATGCTCGCTCCTGTTTTTGTTTGCCTTTCAAATTCTCGCCAAAGGCGAGAAAGTGGGGGCAGGACTTAAAATGAAAACAAAAACAGGAGCTCGCAAATTTTGTGTCAGCACCTTTCTTTTGCCTTTCTCTGCGCGCAGAGCGCGCAAAGGGGTCGGCGGTAAAATGAAAAAGAAAAGTGGTCTGACACAAAATGTTTTCAACAGGCATTCTCTGTAAATACCCTGATTCTACTCTTTATTTTTTTGGTTTTTGGTGTATTTACTTATTGTGCTATTTTTCCTTGTTATATTTATATTATATGCCTCTAATGTTCAGCAAGATCATTAAAGATGATTGTGTGGCGGCACTGAGGAAGATTAAAGAAGAATCAGTTGATTTGATTTTTGCTGATCCACCATACAATCTACAACTTGGCGGTGAACTATTCAGACCGAATAATACAAAAGTTGATGGTGTTGATGACGCATGGGATAAATTTACAGATCTTAAAGAGTATGATAAATTCACAGTGAACTGGTTGCAAGAATCTAAAAGAGTGTTGAAACCCAATGGAACCCTTTGGGTTATTGGCTCTTACCATAACATCTATAGAGTTGGTTCAATATTACAAGATCTAGATTTTTGGATACTCAATGATGTCGTGTGGATTAAATCTAATCCTATGCCAAATTTTAAAGGCACTAGGTTCAATAATGCGCATGAAACACTGCTGTGGGTTTCTAAGGACAAAAACGCTAAGTTTACGTTTAACTACAAGACAATGAAAACATCTAATGATGATAAACAGATGCGCAGTGACTGGGTGATTCCTATATGCTCTGGGAAGGAAAGAATTAAAACACGTGACGGAGAGAAAGCACATTCAACACAGAAGCCAGAGGAGTTGTTAAAGAGAGTAATTATTTCTTCATCAAAACAAGGTGATGTGGTTCTTGATCCATTTTTAGGGAGCGGAACCACAGGCGCTGTTGCGAAAATGCTTAACAGGAGTTTTATTGGCATAGAGAGAGAGGAGAAATACATTACAGTTGCAAAAGAACGAATTAAGAAGGTGAAACGGTACAATGAGGAGTACACGGTAAACTTTCAGGAGGTACCCAAGCCAAGGGTCCCTTTTGGTAATCTTGTAGAAAGTAATTATATTAAAGTTGGTGTGAAATTATACTCAAAGGATAAAAAACACTGGGCAAAGGTAATGGCTGACGGAACTTTGAAGAATGGGAAGTATTTTGGCTCTATTCATAAGGTGAGTGCAGAAATGCTTGAACGGGAAAGCAATAATGGTTGGATCTTTTGGAATGTTCAAAAAAATGGTAAATTGGTAAGTATAGACAGTCTGCGTGAGTTATATTTTCAGGAGACAACTCTAGCAGGATAAAAGGGTATATGGCACGAATACGAAACGCAAAAGAAAGTCATGAAAGTGGCTACGAGAGAATATTAGGAGATAAAGAAATTTCAAATCTCATTACAAAAATTCATGCAACGATGATTAGTGCAGGATCTGAACTTGAGCGGTTACTGTATGAGGAAGCAAAAAATAAAATAGAGGACGGAGAAGACCTTGACGCTTATTTTAAGGGGAACAAGGAGTTTCCAGAAAATGATGGCATATATCTTGTTAATAAGAGAACAATTAAAAAATCAAAAGCACTGAAATCAGACAAGGAACCTGATTTTTTAGGTGTAGATTTTAAAAAAAGCACCCTCTATATCATTGAGGTGAAAGACGGAGAAAACTTTGATACTAAAAAGTCCAGTGTTGAGCATGAGAATTTAATTAGTTATAGGGACTTTATTGCTCATAAAATACCATTTTCGTCAGTCATTTACATCTGCCTGTTTAATACTAAAGATAAAGACAGAGCATCCAAGGCAGGGCTGAAGAGTAAATTTTCAAAAGAGGAAATCATAACTGGAAAAGAGTTTTGTGATCTGTTCAACATAGATTTTAACCGTATTCAGAAAAGGCGAGAAGAAGATGTAAAAGATAATCTAAGATTTATTATAGAGAACGTAAAGCAGTGGTTGAGAAAATATATAAAACCTGTAAGAGAAGAAAGTGATCTTAGAAAGATGTGGGATGATCTTATAAGCAAGAACGGTTACGCAATTGTAAATTATGGTGAATGGTTCGCCATTAAGAATGAATTTAAACAGTGGGGGTCTGAGAAGCAAAAAGTGCGCATAGTGGCGCAAGCAAATGCTGGAGAGGCATTGTATGCGCCGGAAGCAGATTTGTTAGGATACCTTTTCTTTGATGATATGAAAAAGGTTGATATACAAAATGACTATGCGATACGGGTTGACGGTGACTCTATGAACAAAAGAAAGATAAATGGTAAGTATATAGAGAATAGTGATTATGTACTTGTTCAATCGGATACTCCGCCAGAAGAAGGAGATGTGGTAGTGTCACTTGTAAACGGTGGGGTGAATATAAAGGAGGTTTATAGAGAAAACGAAGACGTGATATTGCGATCTCAGTCAAAGAGTGCCGGGTACGAAGACATACGGGTGAGAGAAGACGATTACACCTATCTGGGCAGGGCAATTGATGTTTTTAAGGTGTAGAGACGGGTCAGTTAATATTTTTTAACATTGTGGGTGTGGAGATGGTTTGATACACTGATCAATATTAAAGATTGCACATGACTTCTAACTCAAGCAAAATATTGCAAATTAATTTTTTGCACCAAGATATACAAAAGCATTGTTCAGGTTATCGCAAATCGGAGGAATATAGGGATTGTGCAAAGAAGGCGTTTGATTTGGTACGTGATAGGTATCGGGAAAAATTTGGCAGTGAAATTGTACCCAAGGAATTTTTAAAAGTATATTACATAAAAGGCACGCGAGGTTCTAGCGGTAGTGAAGAAGATAAAAATTTTCAGAAAGGGTGTGAGTATGTATTGCGCTCAGTTAATAATTTTAGGCATGAAGTAGAGCACACAGATTCCACCACACCTATGACAAAAAAAGATGCTATGCACCATTTATGTTTATGTAGTATGGCTCTTAATTTTTTAGATCAAATGGAGCACTATCCAAATAATACACATCCGTTTACACGAAATGACTATAAGAAAGAAAAGATGAGCGGATCAATTAAATTTAACTATAGCAACAACAATGGTGAATATCGTATCGGTAAGGATTTACATGCTTTTACTGTAAAGGTTAGTTCTTGTAGTGAAAATTCTTTATACGTATATCACGATCCAGAGTTGATAAAGGGAGTGGGATTGATATTTAAGAGATGTAAAGATTTGAAGACCCTAAACGAGAAAGCATTAAAAACAATTGATATGAGTTCAAGGTGTAGGAGGATGACAGTGGAAAATACATGTATTCTTCTAAACTTAAATAATATGTATGTCGCACTAAATTTAGAAAGTGCAGAACGTGAATGTGGTCACATTGCTATTATAGAGTATCAAATATTGCCTAAAGGGTAGCGTAAGGAAATTCGCAAGCGTGATTGTATAAAGATTAATCACGCTTGCGAATTGCAGTTTAGGCAGATTTTGTTCAGACTCTTCTTTTTCATTTTACCGCCGCCCCCTTTGCGCGCTCTGCGCGCAGAGAAAGGCAAACAAAAACAGGAGCAAGCATAAGGGTTGAATATCAAAAAACAGATCGAAAATAATTAACCAGTTCACGTGCTATCTCATTAGGGGTGCCTGAGGTGCCTGAGAAGATGTGCCGGGTTTGTGCAGGATGCTTTTGTTCGGCAGGGGTGTATCGTAGAGGAGGAATGTACCCTGCCCGATGATCTTGTATGGTATACTGACTATATATATGGCGACTGCAAAGAAGAAGACAACGGCTAAGACCGGGAGGGGGACCACAGCAAAGAAGAAAACTGCTGGCACGTACGGCGCGAAGGATATTACCGTCCTTGAGGGGCTTGATGCGGTGCGCCGCCGCCCCGGCATGTACATCGGCACCACCGGCACCGACGGCCTGTACCACCTGATCTGGGAAGTGTTTGACAACGCGCGGGACGAGGCGATGGGAGGTCATGCTGACGAGATAGAGATTGTGCTGCTGCCCGGTGATGCGGTGCGGGTTGCCGACAACGGGCGGGGGATACCGACCGATATTCATTCAAAGACGAAGGTTTCCGCGCTTGAGACGATCATGACCACGCTGCACGCCGGCGGCAAGTTCGGCGACGGTGGCTACGCGGTATCCGGCGGTCTGCACGGCGTCGGTGTCTCCGTGGTTAACGCGCTGTCAAAGGAGGTGACGGCCGCGGTACACCGCGGCGGCTCCGTGTTTGAGCAGCTATACCGATTAGGGAAGCCGGTGACGAAAATGAAGAAGGTCGGGAAGACGGATGAGCGGGGGACGGTCATCACCTTCCGCCCCGACGAGTCCGTGTTTACCACGACGAAGTTTGACGGGACGGTCTTCTCTCCCGACCGGGTGCGGGATCACCTGCGCAGCCAGTCATACCTGGTGAAGTCCATGCATGTACGCATCGTTGATGCCCGCTCATCGTCCGTCAGCACGCCCGGGAACGACATACTCTTCGTACACCAGCAGTTTCCTGACGCGCCGACCTATTCTTTTTTCTACGACAGCGGCCTCACCTCGTTTGTGCGACACCATAACAGCAGGCAGAAGCCTGTACACCAGCATATTTTCTATACGGAAAAGCAGATCGGTGCCGTGGGGGTTGAGGTCGCGCTCCAGTATGTTGACGACATCTCGTCCCGCATCTTTGCATTCGGCAACACGATACCGAATGCCGAGGGCGGCACGCATGTGACGGGTTTCAAGACCGCGCTTACCCGGACGATTAATGCGTACGCGAAGGGGAAGAAGCTGGTGAAAGACGGTGACGGTTTCACCGGGGACGATGTGCTGGAGGGTATCACCGCCGTCGTGTCGGTGAAGATGCCCGAGATTCAGTTTGAGGGGCAGACAAAGGCGAAGCTGGGGAGCGTTGAGGCACGCTCGGCGGTTGAGACGGTGTTCAGCGAGGCGTTCGGAACTTTTTTGGAGGAGCATCCGGCTGACGCGAAGAATATCATCATGAAGGTGTCTCTGGCGCAGCAGGCCCGCAAGGCGGCGCGTGCGGCGAAGGACAGTGTGCTGCGGAAGAGCGCGTTTGAGGTGGGCACCCTGCCGGGGAAGCTGGGAGACTGCCAGTCAAAGAGTATGTCTGAGTCCGAGCTGTTCATCGTTGAGGGTGAGTCCGCGGGCGGTACAGCGAAACAGGCGCGCGACCGCCGCACCCAGGCGGTACTGCCGCTCAAGGGAAAGATTCTGAATGTTGAGCGGGTGCGGATAGACCGGATGATGGCGTCTGAGGAGATCAAGTCGCTTGCCATCGTGCTGGGGACTTCTATCGGGGAGTCGTTTGATATTTCTAAACTGCGGTACGGCAAGATTATCATCGCCACCGATGCCGATGTTGATGGTGCCCATATCCGAACGCTGCTGCTCACCTTATTCTATCGCTATTTTAAACCACTCATTAAGGCGGGTCATATTTACTTCGCCCAGCCGCCGCTCTACAAGCTGAAGAAGGGGAAGGAGGAGCGGTACGCGTTTTCCGACGAGGACCGTGATTCGTTCATCAAAGAGCTTTCCAAAAAGAAATCTTCCGTCGCCGGGGACGAAGACGGCGGGGCGGATGAACAGGCAAAGGCCTCCGGCGTGTTCGTGCAGCGGTACAAGGGGCTGGGGGAGATGAACTACGAGGAGCTGCGGGATACCACTATGGAACCGAAGAACCGGATTCTGAAGCAGGTTACGGTTGAGGATGCCGAGATTGCCGACAGGACCTTTGATATGTTGATGGGCAGCGAGGTCGCTCCCCGTAAGGTATTTATTCAGGAGAATGCGACCTACGCCACACTTGATGTGTAGTGTTTTCTTCCGGCGTGTATTGAATTCGCACCTGAAGTGCAACAAAAAGAAAAAACACATACGCCCGCTTGGTACTATGGATATGTTACTAACCATAACCAAACAGGCGTATGTACACTCATAGTACCATTACTAAGCGGATGGCGATAGCGACACTTAATGGTTCAATACATTTGCACATAGCAGCGATACTGCAGATGTATGAGACAACATCCCAAGAAAATCATTCAAATATACAAAGAAACAAGAGATATACAGCATACTGCTGAACTGCTCGGTATCCACAGAACCACGGTATCCCGGTGGCTGAGACGGGCACGGTCACCGTATCCCTACGGGGAACCGCGGTATGTCATGCGGGGACTGCAGCGGAAGAGCACGAGACCGAAGAGACTGAGGGAACCGGCACTCTCCGGGGAGGAAAGAGTAGTCATTGCGGCAATGAGGCAGAAACGGGGATGGTGTGCCGAGAAACTCAGGGAGGAAACCGGTATAGCGGTATCAGTAAGTACGGTGAAACGGTTCCTGATAGCCCGTGGCTACATACGACAGAAGAAGCGACATCGTCGTCCCTTGTGTCAGAATACAGTACATATGCACGCAAAGAACGCTGAAACCGTCGGCTACCTCCAGATGGATGTGAAGTACCTCACCCCTGAATTGACAGGATTGCCCTGGACCTGTTTCGAGTATGCCATCATAGACATTTACTCCCGATACAAGGATGCCGTCATATACAATGATCTGAATCAGAATAATGCCATTTCAGCTATGACGGAAATAGTGAACCGTCTACCCTTCAGAACAGTATTCATCCAAACGGATAACGGTCTTGAATTTCAAAAAAGATTCCATACCCATGTAACTGCTCTCTGTACAAAACACCACTATATTCACAAATCAAGTCCTAACGAGAATGCCGTCATTGAACGATCGTTCAGGACTGATGAGGAGGAGTTCATCTACTACAAGGCTCCTTTCAAAGAATATGACGATCTCAGAGAACAATACGCCCAATACCTCCATCATTACAACCATGAGAGACCGCATTTCGGCATTGACCTTAAGAAACCCATAGATGTGGTACACTCATGTGCAAATGTATTGAACCATTAAGGCGACACTGAAAAGAGCGGGGCTCTCACAGACAGCGATAGCAAGAGAGATAGGGGTACACAGAAGCACGGTATGCAGAGAGTTGCGGAGAAATGGCACGGAAAAGAAAGGGTATCGTCCAATATACGCGGAACGGAAGGCGAAAGAAAGAAGAAGAGAATCTAAGGAGCCCTACCGGAAGATAGACGGTGATCCTGATCTGCAGCAGAAAATTGAGCGGATGCTGCATCCTCTCATCTCCCCTGAAGTAGTGGCACACCTCTGTGGTATACACCACCAGAGAATCTATGACCGGGTAAGAAGAGAGCGACCGGATCTCAAAGACAGGTTGCCGAGAAAAGGAAGGAAGAAAAGAAAGAAAACAGGAAAGAGGACAGTATGGGTCAGTACAACACGGTCAATACACAACAGACCGGAGACAGACGGGCTCTCCCGGGAGGGAGACACCCTGGTGGGGCCGACAAAGACAAGAATACTCACCCATGTGGAGAAGAAAAGCTTGTATCTTGATGCCAGAGTCATACGAGACGGTTTGTCCCACACCGTACATGAGACACTGCAAAAGAGACCGCTGCAGGGACAAATCACCTATGACTGCGGTTCTGAATTCACCCTATGGAAATGGATAGAAGAGGATACGGGAGCGACTGTCTACTTTTGTGATCCTCATTCCCCGGGACAGCGGGGCAAGAATGAGAACACTAACGGCAGGCTCAGACGAGTCTACCCCAAGAACACTGATCTCAGCACGATAGCACAACAGAATCTCAACAACATTGTCCACCTCATGAACAACACCCCGAGGAAGTCCCTTAACTGGAAAACTCCCGCTCAGGTGTATACTGCACTTGTTGCATCTCAGTCGAGAATCTAATACTTAGGCTCTTTTTATTTGTTTTACATGGTACACTGCATAACAGTGGGTAAAATAGTAATTGCACCGTTAATTATGATGCACATACTGGTGTTTTCTGTAGTTTTTGCGCAGGAAGAGAGAGTAGAACCACCGGAACCGCCACCATTACTATCTCCTCCGCGACAGGTGTATGAATCGGAAAAAATAGCGGAATTTGAAGATAGTCCGTATCCGGCGTATGCGGTTTACAACATATACGGCAGAGTAATCAAATTAGTGCAAGATTTTCCCTTCGGATATTACGCTGTTACCGAATATACCTGGTGGCCGAATAACTATCGGGAAGAACAGGATGAACAGGGCAGTTATTCCTACGATAACCGGAAAAAAGAAGAAATCGGGTATCTGTATAAAAATGGAAAACAGTCCGCATACTATGAATTCACCTATGATGAAGAAGAAACCATTGTGGCAAAGAAATCCGAAGGAGCATCTATTATACGAACATTGATATTTTTATTGGCCCCAATTTTAAGAGTAACAAACCAAGAAATAGCCGAAAATGAAGAAGTAAAAAAACTACTTGATCTTGAAAAACCCACTACCCCAAACACCCCATAAACCGCTTCCGAGCACATACACCGCCGCGACTGTTATACCGAACACTGCGGCAACACCAATTGCATCGCCTATTTTACGTGTCCACACCGACAGCACGAAATACCAAAGGCCAATCAACATCCACAGTATGATAAACGCCGTTCTGGTATACACATACTCCGACACCAGCACACCGTTGACTATTCGTAAAAGCAATGGCAAAACCAGAACAGCCAATGCCATAATGCCGAAAAAGGTGATAAGAAAAAACCTCAAGACCGCCACCGATCTCTCCCAGATGCCCTCATCACCCTATCAAATATCTCCGAGAATATGAAGTCAAACATATAGCATTATACCATCTCAATATGGCACAGTACCGTCTTTTTGGCAGGATACGTGATACACCGGCTGTAATAGAAAAGATGTCCCTCTTCCTTTTGTCTTGCTTGTAATAGTTGGGATAGTGCTGATATATAGTATTCGGAACATCCAGAAAACACCACATACTTACAATAATGGAGATGAGAAAACATCCGTTTATTTTTTATTTGAATTTTGTTCTTCAACCAAATTATTTTCAATATATTGAGTTAGTAATTGATTACTTTTTATCTACTTCAAATATTATTACCTTATAACCTATGATATGATTACATGTAAAGTATATATGAAAAAACTAAAAATTAGTTTAATTATTACTGTCTTGGTTGTAGTTGGTTACGGTTTATTTGAGGTGCTTGATAGTCTTAGGGTTTCTATGCAACCTGAAAAACTATATAGTGGTAACACAACGGTGGCATTTGAAACAGAGCAACTTGCCTGTAATCATATTTTTAATAGTGATTTTGCATATGTCGTTGGTGGTGCTGTTATTGATATAGATGGTTCTGGTAAAGAAAGATTTTTTGCGACTACTGGGGACGGACAAAAGGATTGTCTACTTGAAATTGGTAGTGACGGTAAAGTAACAGACATAATAGACAGGGTTGGTATTAACAACACCATGGCAAGTTTTGGTGTTTTTGCGATTGATGTGGATGAGGACCAACTCACAGATTTATTTGTGGCAAGAGAGGGTGGACTTTATTTTTATAAAAACAAAGGAGGAATCTTTGAAGGCGGCTTATTATATGACAAATTTGAACCCCGTTCCACGCCAGTTGATATAGCCGTTTCAGATATAGACAGAGATGGAGATATTGATTTGTATATTTCTACTTTTATACAAGGCAGATTCTTTGCTTCGGCAAGTTTTAATAATACAAAAAACAGACAAAGGAATATACTACTTGAAAATACAGGTAATTTACAGTTTGTAGATTCAACAGCAAAACTCAACTTGGAATTTTCGCAAAATGTGTTCACATCTAATTTTGTAGATTTGAATAACGACGGATACGAAGATTTAATTATATCCCCCAACACTGATGTAGTTCATATATATAAAAATGATGGAACAGGTCGGTTTGAACTTGCATACAAAGATGATAGATATGGATTTTGGATGGGAATTGGTATAGCAGACATTGATTCAGATGGGTATCTTGATCTTTTCTTCTCTAATTCTGGAAGTTCAATTCCAGAAAAATTTTTACAAGGAGATTCAACTGACAGCCAAAAAGTTACTTCAGATTTTCTTTTGTTAAAGAATTTAGGAAATTTTCAATTTAAAAATGTTTTACCTGAAAAATATCACAACAAAATACCATTTGGTTGGGGGATAGTTGCACACGACTTTAACTTTGATAATGTGGATGACTTTTTAATTATGGAAAATTATATACGATGGACACCTCATAAAATTAAAAAGAATCCAGGTAGTTTGTTAATAAATACAGAAGGAATGTTCGTTGATGCTATATCTTTGTTTGATTTAGAAAATAGAAATTATGGGTTTTCTGCTTTAGTTGGAGATTTGGATGGGGATGGTCTAGAAGATGTTCTGAATCTCAACATTGGTGGTAAATATGTGTTTCATAAAAATGTATCTGTTGTAGATAAAGATAGGTTTGTGGTTCAATTCCCCTCAAGTTATAAATACACAAATACGACAGTCAGTATTGAATTTGATGATAAAACCACAATAACTAAACACCATATTAAAAAACAAGGAACAATGACGACACAAAAAGAAAGAGTATCTATTTATTTTCAAAACAAACAACCAACAAAGGTAAGTATAAAGTATTTAAACAAAGAAAAAGTTTTTGAAATCGCTAAAAATCAACGAGTGTTAATTGTTGAATAGGGTTTTGGTGCTCTTGTTTGTGACATACTTACCTATATGATATACCTCTGCCGTCATAAGCTGGGTGGAAAGTAGTTTGAGATGCAGGGTACTGCACTTTATCCGCTGAATGTTCTAAAAAGAAACTATCTGTGTCTGTGTAGTTTTTTAAATTACTAATCGGCTATTATACCGAAGATAGAAACAATACCGTCATTACATTCGGCGCACCTCACACCATTGTGTTTGAACTCTGGAAGCACTTTGACGACACCTCGCCCGCTCAAAAACAGGAAGGGCTTTCTGCGAAACACCTTCCTGTTTTTTCACTCTTTGGCTCGGCGGTGTCTGTTCCGTTTTGTTTTTTCCATTCCGTCTCGCTACTCCGCTACCACTCCGCAAAAATCAAAAATCGGAAATACTGTTTCAGTTTTGTTTCTCCATTCCGTCCTGTATACTCCGCTAACGCTCCATACACAGGAGTGGGAACGGGGTTTTTCTTGCTCATGTTTTCTTTTGGTTGTGAGATGTGGAAACATCCTGTGCTTCAGGTACTATATACTGAGCATATATGCAATTTCTCACAAAAATATTTCAGGGTCGTATGGATAGAATCACTTTTTTCTATTCTCGCTTTTTCTTCTCATTCTTCCGTGCATCAATTTTGTATATTTGATTGTATACAAAAATAGTGTTACTTCTTTTATTCGACTTACTTATTTTGAAGAACCGGTTCTTTTAATCTTCCTCTTTCTTTCTGTTGCTTCCGTTCCTCCTCGTACCCCTCGCTTCCCGGAGATTACAGGCTATCGGCTGGTCACGGTGGTTCTCTGTGTTAATCATCATTCCTTTGGTGAATATACTTGCCACAGCCATTCTCTCTGTTATTCCGGGAAAAAACATGGAAAGACATGTGAAGAATAAAAGTTATGCACTTCGCTGGCTCTTCCTTGTTCTCTTTATCGTTCTGGTACCCGTCATCTTTTCCTTTATTCGCTGGACAGTATGTCCTCCAAGAAAAGAGGGAAGGTTGTACAATGCCGTGTCTTACTGTTCACCGACACCGCTGTATCAGAGAGTTATACACAACTAACACATAGTATCAGACCCAAGACCGCAGAAACTGAAAAACTTGTACCGGTAGTACCATGCGGTCACATTACACCACAGGCGAGCGGAAATTGTGTGAGTGATATACTATGTATATGCAATTTCTTAAGAAACTGTTTCAGGGTCGTGTGGGGAGATTTACATTTTTTCTGTGTACCTTCTATTTGATACTATTTCCATTGATTCAAATTTTCTATCTTATCTACTATACACAGGATCTTTCAAATTTCAGTACGGATCCAATCTTCCTTGCTAAAGTGTTTCTGTCCCTCTATCTCGCACTCCCTTTTTTCCTTGTATCTGTTGCTTTTAGGCGATTACATGATATCGGTTGGTCACAATGGCTCTCCGTATTAGTTGTTATTCCTGTAGTAAACTTATTTACCGCATTCGTCCTTTCTGTTACCCGGGGCAAAGAAAGTATGAAAAAATCTGAAAGATATCTGAGGTTTTACCGGTGCCATTTTCTTTTCACCATTCTTTTCGTTCTCATTTTGTTTGTTAGTTTTGATATTATTCGCAAACAACTTTGTGGTTATTGTCCTGAAGGGATGTTTTGCGCACAAGAAATTTATTGTATACCGGGTATACCGGGTGTACAGATGCCTGTAATACCAGCACCGGGTTCCGCATTACAGTAAGAAAAGGTATTATGTATTGATTTTAGTTATACACTCATCATGTGCTGTCAGAATACGTTGTGGTAGAGTAAAATTTGTATGAACAATAACATCACATCAACAACAAACAAACTTCAGAGTGCCTCGGCACTCTTTATTATTTCCTCATTACTCTTTACCTCTTCCTATTTTCTGTGTACCGTCATCAACCCGTAGAAGCAATGGCAAAATCACAACAGCCAACGTCATAATACCAAAAAAGGTGATAAGAAAAAACCTCAATGTCGTCGACCGATCTCTCCCGAACGCCCCCATCACCCTATCAGACATCTTCGAGAATATAAAGTCAAACATACATATACCACTATAGCACCCCAGTATGACACACCACCGTCTCAACATTTCACAGAGTGTGTACCTCTCTGAGGTTTTCACGGACCGTACAAGCAGCAATAGGGTGTGCACCATGTTACACTCTATGTATATGCGTTTTTTGAAAAAATGGTTTCAGGGTCGTGCAGGGAGAGACATGTTTCTATTATCCGCACTATTTCTTTTGGTAATCCCGTTGTTACAGTTCCTTTCTTTTTCTTATTTATACAGTATTGTTCTTTTTCCTCATTTTCCAGAAGAACCACAACAATTCTTTATAGCATCTCTTCTCATACTCCTTATACTTCCGCTTTTCCTTCTGCCGGTCACCGTACAACGCTTGCGTGATATGAATCGATCAAGACGGTTTGCTATATTCATCGGCATCCCTTTCGTAAATATATTTACCGCATCCCTTTTTTCTATTATTCCGGGAAGTAAAAAGAAAAGCATCTCAAGAGATAAGTCACACTCTCTTAAAAGAAGCGTTGTTGTACTTTGCAGTATTCTATACATTATCCTGCTTGTTGTTGTCCTCGGTCTGTTTATATATATATGCTCGTTGGTGCGGTGATCGGTGTACTGATGGTGAAATTTGTAACACCATTGCCGCTTCTCCTTGCAGAGGTTGATCATTTTTGTAAATTATGCACACCTAATAACACCACAAGACACAAAAATTGATGTTAATATTGCACTTGTATGCACAATAGCATCATATCAATAACAAACAAACTTCAGAGATTAGACTCTCGACTGAGATGCAACAAGTGCAGTATACACCTGAGCGGGAGTTTTCCAGTTAAGGGACTTCCTCGGGGTGTTGTTCATGAGGTGGACAATGTTGTTGAGATTCTGTTGTGCTATCGTGCTGAGATCAGTGTTCTTGGGGTAGACTCGTCTGAGCCTGCCGTTAGTGTTCTCATTCTTGCCCCGCTGTCCCGGGGAATGAGGATCACAAAAGTAGACAGTCGCTCCCGTATCCTCTTCTATCCATTTCCATAGGGTGAATTCAGAACCGCAGTCATAGGTGATTTGTCCCTGCAGCGGTCTCTTTTGCAGTGTCTCATGTACGGTGTGGGACAAACCGTCTCGTATGACTCTGGCATCAAGATACAAGCTTTTCCTCTCCACATGGGTGAGTATTCTTGTCTTTGTCGGCCCCACCAGTGTGTCTCCCTCCCGGGAGAGCCCGTCTGTCTCCGGTCTGTTGTGTATTGACCGTGTTGTACTGACCCATACTGTCCTCTTTCCTGTTTTCTTTCTTTTCTTCCTTCCTTTTCTCGGCAACCTGTCTTTGAGATCCGGTCGCTCTCTTCTTACCCGGTCATAGATTCTCTGGTGGTGTATACCACTTAGTAATGGTACTATGAGTGTACATACGCCTGTTTGGTTATGGTTAGTAACATATCCATAGTACCAAGCGGGCGTATGTGTTTTTTCTTTTTGTTGCACTTCAGGTGCGAATTCAATTCCGACATTGATAAACTTGATGCCAACGAAAGAGAAGTCGGCGGCATGATCGGAGACAGCGATACGGATGCTCTCACCTGGACCTACACCTCAGTGGATATCGGCAGATCAACGAACGAAGAAGGACTTATCGGCTATTGGGCACGGGTAAGTGAAAAACCAAATGTGCTGTTCAGCCATTACGACTCCGGCAAAACCACCTCACAGAGTCTCAGTACCAGCGCGGTAGGGAAAACAATCCGTGAACTGAAGGAAGGTATCCAATCAGCCCTCAGTCTGGATATGACCACCATCTACAACAGCTGGAGTGCCGACACCTGGGACTTCCGTACAACAAATCAACTCCCGAGACTCAAAACATTGAATTATTAAAGATAGTCATGCACCTCTGAAAATCCGCCCGTGAAAACTCTTTCGGGAGATTCACGGCGGATACACCTCTTTTACCTTCAAGCCTTGTTCACAACCTTCTGCTTGAACTGAAAAAACATTTTGAAAACACCTCGTCCGCTCCGCCCACTCAGTAACTTTAATCCCAATCATACGCTCCAATTGCTCAGTAAACCCTTTCACCAAAGAATTCGGAGCGTCGCTCGCAAGCATGCGCAAGCTCGCATCGCGCAAATTTTTCCACTTCGCTCATCCGACTGGCGGCTTTGCCACCATCGGTAACGCCAATCACCATCTCCATTTTCTTCTGCCTTTTTTCCGCGCGGAGCGCGTGAAGGGGGCGGTACTGAATTGAAGAAGAAAATGGGGTGGCGAAAGGCATGAAACAACGGAGACACCACCCTATTTTTGTTTAATCCCTCATTCCAATCTCTTTTTCTAATATTTTGATAAGTTCTATAATCTGTGGAATATCCAATTCGTCTATCTCAGATTTTCTCTTTATTAAATGATACCAGGAGTGTACCCGATTATTGGTTTCTGTTTTTAGTTTATCTGCAAGATTATAAAGGCGTTCCACTGCTTTGATCTTTGTACCAAAGTCACTCTTCTTATTATGTAAATTTTTGAGTATAACGCCGAAATCCCTAAGCCTTCTTTGATCTGTGTCAAAATAGAGATTTTTTTCTTTTGGATATTTTTTACAAAGTATATCTATGATTAGGTTTTCTATGATTTTTCGTGACAGGATGGAAACGGAAGTGTAGCAGCCATATGTGTACGCTTTGTTGATTTCATCAATATGTCCTTTTACAAAATGTTTGTCTGTCTCATACTCAAAGAGCACCAGTATCTCCTTCTTTTTTCTGCCACCTTCTCTTTTTATTGCAGGTTTTGAGGTTTGGGGTATGTGTGATGGCGTTGATATAATACGTTTCTCCTCAGCAGATAATTTTTTTTGAAAGGTGGTACAAGGAACCCCTTCTTGTTTGGATATCATTACGAGAGCAACATCAGAGGAAACACTCTGTGTTCTTGATTTCCTGGAGATCCTCTCTTTTACACTTTTTCCCTTTGATCCTGTTTTTTCAGCAATTTTTTTGATCAACTTTTCTTTTGCTGATTTTTTAGTATCGTTCATATATTTATGTCGATCTCCCGCCCCTCTTATTCTTTTCTCTGTGTAAGTAAAAACTTCTTGAAATATGTGACTGGTCTACACCAAGTATTTTTGCAATATCTTGCTGGGGTGCACCTTCCTTTGATATGATGAATACCAAGAGTCGCTTGATATCTTCCAGATCTTTCTCCATTTTACTTTCCTTTGTTTTCATATATCCATTTCTTTTTTTTATCCAGGTCTTTCAGGTATGAGTTTAATTTGCCTGTTGAGATACCTATTCTTTTTGCTATGTCGGGCTGACCTAACCCGGTTTGGTGATAAAGAAGGGCAGTAATCTGTCTCAACAGTTCTATAACTTCTTCTTCGTTGCTTTTCTTTTTTGTTCTTTGCATAAGACTATTTTTTGTTTTTTGATTTAATTACAGCAACATAGTTTTTGCTCGTGGACAGTATCTCTGCGATTTCTTCATTGGTCAGATCGAACTCGTTGAGAAATTTAATGTTTTCTGTGGCATCAGAGTCACCCTCTCTTTTGATCATCAGGGCAATGAGTACTGACATTTTTTTTGACAATGATCTGAGCAGATCTGTGCTTGTTTGTTGCTCCATATAATTATACTATGTTTCTTAATATTTTTATCATATACCTATATTACTTACTGTATTCAGTATACTTGAATTTCGTATAATATAGATATACCTTATATTGTATACGACACTTGATGTATGTCAATATGTTTGTTATACTTTACTTATGCAACCCAAGGCGTACACTTTGGGTATATGGATAAAATAAACGATACACAGTCTTTTGACTTATTTCTACAGAGTGTCGATCTGAATAAGTATAGGGAGAAGTACAAGCCAATCAAATTGGTGGAGATGGATTTGCCGAGAGATATTCAGGTATTGGACCTTATGTACGAGATTTATTGGGACAAGCGAGAGTATGTTGACTTCGATGACTTCTACAAGAGTTATGAAAAACGGTACAAGGGTGAGATAGAGTCGTTCAGAGAAAAAATAACAATGTGCCCTAATTGTTTCTATCGGGGATTGCCTGCGAGAATATACAGAACTTGGGCAAGTATTATTACACAAATACATGCCGGCTATGTTGCTGAGCGGGTATTTGGTGCTGACATGGTGCGTATGTCCACCGAGCTTGACAGAAAGAGTGCAGATATACAGGTTTCTTATAAAGGACGCACACTGAATTATCAGGTTAAGAAAGTTACAAAGAGTCGGGAGGTGCGCGTACAAAAAACTACAAACAAGCAGTTGGAGGGTGAGGCAATAGACATCAAATATTTTGTTCCTACACAGGAAGTTTTTGAAAAACCAAAGAAACTAAATGGTGAGTACAGAAAGCCATACCGTGATTTTATGGAAAACAAAAACTTAAAGAGGTTGGATAACGGCTTTGTGGTATTTACCCCTCATGTTTTTCGTGAGAAAAAAGAAGAGATTGATGTTTCTCGTTGAGTTCTTGGTTTTTTAAGAGGCCATCAGCTAGCCGGATGTATTCTTTATTAATTTCCATACCGATAAAATCATGCCCGAGCTGTTTTGCTGTAAAACACTCTGATCCGGACCCGGCGAACGGGATAAGGACTAACCCCTTTTGTTCAAGGCAGGAATTGATAAGTTTTTCTGTGAGTAAGGATGGTTTTTGTGTTGGGTGTTTGAGGGTGTTATGCTTTCTGTGTTCTTCCAAATGTTTTGCCACATATGTTTCACCACAAGTTTTACAAAGAAAATGCCGTTCTGATCTGCCGGCACCCCCGGCAAGCGCGGGTACTTTGATAACATCTCTTGGTAGGGCACCTTTTTTGTGTGCTTTGTATATTGTTGTGCTTTCTCCCTTGCTAAATCTGCAGGATTTTGAATTTCTTGTTTTGCCAGCAGAGTTTTTGAGGAATGTTTCTGAGTACGGTTCTCTAACTGCATCTCTGAAGAATGTTGGCTTTTTTTCTTTCCATACACATAATATGCTTTCATGACTTCGTTGCCAGAAATTGAGAGAAGCAACATTTTTATTAGTGTAATGCCAGATCAACCATCGTTTGTTTACCTGTATGTTTGGTGTGATATGTGCCAGTATTTCACTGAATCCGTAGATAAACATGGTCCCTTCATTTTTAAGGCATCGTAATCCCTCATTAACCCATGTGTTGCACCATCCGACATACTCATCAATCTCTCTTTTATCTTTATTATTTCCAAAATCTTTTCCTATGTTGTATGGCGGATCTGCGATGATAACATCAACACTTACATTTGGCATCTTTCGCATTTCTATTAATGCATCTCCGTGAATTATGGTATTTTCTTTTGGTATTTCTGTATTCAGTATTCTTTTTGAAACAAGATTAACACTCTCTTGTTCTTGTGTTTCAATTTTTCCCGTTACTACACCAAGAATGTCAATCTTATTTTTAGGAAATGATAGCAATTCTCCATTGTCAGATATTAGCGTAATATTCCTTTTTGTTACATTTTTAATTCTTTTTATGGTGTCTCCTTTTTGTGTTCTTGCAATAATAACATCATCTTGTTTTGCTTGCGTTGCGTCTTCTACAAGAATAGTTGTACCATTTTTATAGGTATGTCGCATGCTATCGCCACTCACTGTTAGGGAATAATATTTTTTATTTGGTTTTAATATGTTTTCGGGGATAGTAATTGTTGAGAAGGTGCCACATATCGCTGTGCCGAGTGAGGTTTCGGCATAAACCTTACCGAGGAAAGGTATTTTTACATATTTCATATATATATAGTGTAACTGGAAAATTAGGTCATGTAGAAAAATCCACCATCGTATATGGAAATCCACTCATGCAAGAGTTCTTGCGAAATTGCATGAGCGGATTGCTAATAATTCACACCAATCCCACCCCATTTTCTTCTTCAATTCAGTACCGCCCCCTTCACGCGCTCCGCGCGGAAAAAAGGCAGAAGAAAATGGAGATGGTGATTGGCGTTACCGATGGTGGCAAAGCCGCCAGTCGGATGAGCGAAGTGGAAAAATTTGCGCGATGCGAGCTTGCGCATGCTTGCGAGCGACGCTCCGAATTCTTTGGTGAAAGGGTTTACTGAGCAATTGGAGCGTATGATTGGGATTAAAGTTACTGAGTGGGCGGAGCGGACGAGGTGTTTTCAAAATGTTTTTTCAGTTCAAGCAGAAGGTTGTGAACAAGGCTTGATGGGAAGATGGAGTCCGCTTTCACGGACCTATTGATATGGCGCGCCCTATGGGCGCGCAAAAAGGGGGAAGAATAAAGGATGTGCCACGCGTTGCGTGGCACACTGATTTTTCAAAAAGATTTTTGTCCGAACGCAGAAATATTTTGTGTTGTATACTAACAGTGCAACCCAAGATAGTATAAGGATTAAAATCGCCTCATCAGACCGGAGTTCTTATGCTTTGGGTTGCACTGGTGGGGCGATTTTAATTCATTCTGTTTCAACAATATGGATAATGCAACTCAAAGCACAACACAAAAATATTTCATATATGCACGAAAGAGCACGGACACGGAGGATAAACAGGTGCGGAGTATTACTGACCAGATTACCGAGCTTCGTCTTTTTGCTGAACGGGAGGGGCTTGTGGTGTTAGAGGTTTTAGAGGAGCGGCAGAGTGCAAAGGAGCCCGGGAGACCAGTTTTTAATCGTGTTCTTTCACGCATATATGATGGGGAAGCAACGGGTATTTTAGCGTGGCACCCCGATAGGTTGGCACGGAATAGTATAGATGGCGGACAGATAATTCATCTCATAGACACTGGTAAACTTGCCACGCTAAAATTTCCCACCTTTTGGTTTGAACCGACCCCGCAGGGTAAGTTTATGCTCTCCGTCGCGTTCGGACAGAGTAAGTATTACATAGACAACCTTTCGGACAATGTTAAAAGAGGTATGCGGAATAAAGCAAGACGAGGTGAGTATCCACACCAAGCCCCAATTGGCTACTTAAACGACAAAGTCCGAAAGGTTGTCGTACCGGATCCGGTGCGTGCCCCAAAGATTAAAAAGATGTTTAAGGAGTATGCGTCTGGTACCTATTGCTTACGAGAAATGAGAGACCAAGCACCACTTACCTTGCAGGGTAAGAAACCAAGTATTTCTGTTACCAGACGCATACTCTCCAACCCGTTCTACTACGGTATGTTCACCTATGCCGGTGAATTGTACGAAGGCACGCACAAGCCACTCATCACTAAGAAACTTTTTGATAAAGTGCAACATGTTTTAACAGATAAAAGCAGACCAAAAACTCGCCTGAAAACACCACACGCTTTTAGAGGGCTTTTGCTCTGTGCTCATTGTGATTGCTCCATTACTTCTTCTGTACAAAAAGGACACATTTACTATCACTGCACCCGCAAACGAGGTAACTGTGGCAGTAAGTATGTCAGAGAAGAAACCCTCACTGAGGAAATCGCAAAAGCCCTTCAAAAAGTTTCTTTGCCCGACCGACAGGGACACCAGATCATGCAGAAGGCAAAAGTGCTTGCCGAGAAAGAGCAAAGTCGGTCGGGCACTTCCGCCCAACATTTTCAGCAGGCATTGATGACCTGTAATCAAAAGATTGACTGTCTCCTTGATATGTCTCTTAATAACGAAATTACCCCTGAAGAGTACCGCAACAAGAAAAAGACACTGCTCAATGAAAAAACAGATATCAAGCAAAAACTGAAAGATGTTGAGCGGAAGAGTACTGTGTGGCTTGAACCGCTCCTCTCATTCATATCCCAAGCAATAGCAACGGAAAAAGTCTCTTTGAGTGCCTCCCTCACGGAAAAGGCGGAACTTTTCCGTTCGGTTGGCTTGAACCGAAAATTAGATAAATTTTCGGTTCAGTACGAGCCACGCAACGCGTGGCACATCCTTTATTCTTCCCCCTTTTTGCGCGCCCATAGGGCGCGCCATATCAATAGGTCCGTGAAAGCGGACTCCATCTTCCCATCAAGCCTCCCCGGCAGGATTCGAACCTGCGACCTACGGCTTAGAAGGCCGTCGCTCTATCCAACTGAGCTACGGGGAGATAAATATAGTATATATCTTGTTTATTTAGTAAGAAACCCCGGCCATTGTAGTATATTTTCGATTGTTACCTTTCAATGTAGGGATATACCTTAATGGTTCAATACATTTGCACATGAGTGTACCACATCTATGGGTTTCTTAAGGTCAATGCCGAAATGCGGTCTCTCATGGTTGTAATGATGGAGGTATTGGGCGTATTGTTCTCTGAGATCGTCATATTCTTTGAAAGGAGCCTTGTAGTAGATGAACTCCTCCTCATCAGTCCTGAACGATCGTTCAATGACGGCATTCTCGTTAGGACTTGATTTGTGAATATAGTGGTGTTTTGTACAGAGAGCAGTTACATGGGTATGGAATCTTTTTTGAAATTCAAGACCGTTATCCGTTTGGATGAATACTGTTCTGAAGGGTAGACGGTTCACTATTTCCGTCATAGCTGAAATGGCATTATTCTGATTCAGATCATTGTATATGACGGCATCCTTGTATCGGGAGTAAATGTCTATGATGGCATACTCGAAACAGGTCCAGGGCAATCCTGTCAATTCAGGGGTGAGGTACTTCACATCCATCTGGAGGTAGCCGACGGTTTCAGCGTTCTTTGCGTGCATATGTACTGTATTCTGACACAAGGGACGACGATGTCGCTTCTTCTGTCGTATGTAGCCACGGGCTATCAGGAACCGTTTCACCGTACTTACTGATACCGCTATACCGGTTTCCTCCCTGAGTTTCTCGGCACACCATCCCCGTTTCTGCCTCATTGCCGCAATGACTACTCTTTCCTCCCCGGAGAGTGCCGGTTCCCTCAGTCTCTTCGGTCTCGTGCTCTTCCGCTGCAGTCCCCGCATGACATACCGCGGTTCCCCGTAGGGATACGGTGACCGTGCCCGTCTCAGCCACCGGGATAC
Source organism: Minisyncoccota bacterium (assembly GCA_965222235.1). Taxonomy (GTDB): domain Bacteria; phylum Patescibacteriota; class Minisyncoccia; order Phycocordibacterales; family JABAAK01; genus JAPPJI01. Next base: position 585,244 of record OZ244939.1, read on the forward strand.
CGTGGTTCTGTGGATACCGAGCAGTTCAGCAGTATGCTGTATATCTCTTGTTTCTTTGTATATTTGAATGATTTTCTTGGGATGTTGTCTCATACATCTGCAGTATCGCTGCTATGTGCAAATGTATTGAACCATTAAGATATACTTGATTTTTATGTGTCTGTACGATAAAATTTCTCTATATGTTCTCTATATGAAAAAAGTATTTGGTTTTCCTTGGGGTTTAGTATTCTTTTTCTTTTTATCCCTCCTTGTTTTAGTATGGGCATTTATATCTCTTTATTCTAATAACTTGGAATACGCTTTCTATTTTTTTTAAAGAGCTTTATATTATTATTCTTATGACCACATTCGGCTTTCTTTTAGTATCTGCCAGTAATCTTCTAAGCGTTGTAAGTACCATAAGGCTGTACCCTGAATCGTTTGATGAGATTGAAGACTGGAGAAATAGAAATGTCTCTCTTAAAAAAGAAACCCTTGCCCTTTTGTTTATTTTTTTACTAGTGTCTCTTTCAACATGGCTCTTTGCTGTAGTTCCAATAGAAAAATTTTTAATAGGAGGGGGTGGTTTATATCAATTCTATCTGAACGCATCTGTTTCTATGGTTTCTCTACTTTTTATGATCGGTTCGGTCTTTTTCATGATGTATACCGCTTCACGCTTGCAAGAGGAAAACACATTTAACGCACTAAAGACAGCGAAGGATTTGAATAGTAAGGTGTAATTCGTTGCCCGAATTGCTCTTATTACCTATACTGGGCCATAGTGTTGTCACCATGAATCAGAGAAGAATATATATACTCATATTTTCCGTTATCGCCTTTCAGGCATTGCTCACCCTCTTTTTTGTTGTCACCATCATATATCCGGGCGAACACGCGCTGAGGAAGCAGTACTATCAGTCCCAGTCCGCGACCCTGGTGAGTCCGCACGGTCTGCGGGAGAAGATTCTGCACGGCGACCGGTCATACATTATCGTTGACACCAGAGACAAGGAGTCATACGAGGCGGAGCATATTGTCGGTGCGGTGCACATTGAACCGGTTGAGGGTATGGTTGAGCGGTTCAGGGAGCTGCGGCAGATGTATCCGGACAGAGAGATTGTCATCTACTGCTATACCCATGTGTGCATGCGCGGCAGAAAGATCGGGAAGGTGCTCGCGGAGAACGGTCTGTATGTGCAGGAGTTGGGGATAGGGTTTAACGAATGGAAAAACTTCTGGCGTGAATGGAACTATGAGAACGAGTGGTCCGACATCACTATTTCCGACTACGTTACCGACGGTCCCGAGCCCGGTGAGTTCGCCAATCCTGTACCGAAAAAACTGTTTAATCCGTCGTGCGGGAGTGTGCCGGGGTTTGAGTGTTAACAGCGCCGGATCATCGGTCTGCGCTTGACAGGTCAGTGAATATCGTGTATCCCCGCCATGCCCGGGAAAATGCCGTAAACGGTACAACGATATCCGGACCGCCGTGTTCGTAGTCCGGATCCTGTATGACGAATGCATCGTCGGTCACGGCGGTGATGACGACGAGGTGTGTTGAACCGGAGCCGGGATCAAATCCACGATGCACCGAAACGATGACGGGATTCCCCGCCGCGGTCTGCTCCCGTATTTTTTTCACGCCCGCGGTAAACAGTGCCGTATCGCCGTCCGGCAGGGTAAACTCCTGGGTATATGCCGGCAGTTTCCGGTTCGTGAGCATCCGCGCGAGCGTTGAATGTTTCCATCCGATGCCGTCAAGGTATCCCCGCAGTGCCAGCGCTTCCTCAACAAGCGTGTCCGTCATAACCGGCTGTCCCGCAACGCCGAGCACCATGCCGACGCAGGCGATACCGCACCCCCGTTTCTCCCATCCGGTAATATCCCTCTGGTTGATGTACATACGATAGTAAGTATACAGCAGAAATGTAGACGACGGACAGCCCGGACAATTGTGGAAAACAATGTTGATAACAAGTGGAAAAAATGCTGCGAAATACTTGAAAAGAACACTGTTGTATGGTACATATATTGTGTAAGCACGGTAACGGGCGTTGTAGATATGAAAAACACAATGTACATAACTCATCTGATGAATGTATGTCTGTTTCTATGTGCCGTCTCGGTCTCCGTCTCGGTTATGACCTACGCCGCGAATACCGTTGAGTTTTCATTCACCATCAGCCCGGGACAGCTGACGGCTGATATCAGGACGATCACCACTCAGAATTCCGTTGCCGCTCCCGAGGTCGCTTTCGGCAGCACAGCATTCAAAAGAGCGGACAATGCGGTGAGTGCGACGCTTCCGGCGAGCGGACAGGAGTTGTTCATTGATAATCAGGATGCGGCTGACAGCGGCTGGACGCTCACCATCGCCCCCGAGGGCGGCGGAGGCGGTACGAGTACCTGGGTCGGAGCGGACCACACACTGACAATCAACAGCGCAACCGGCGGACGGCTGACCATTAATCCCGGTGACGGTACACTCACCAGTTACAGTCCGACAAATGTGACATGTAGCACGAGCGGTGTGTCCCTCGGAGGAGAGACCAGCTTTGTCTCAAATAATTCGGTGACCCTTCTCACGGCGGCGGGCGGAGCCGCTGATATTTGTCAGTACGGCATGACAGGCATCTCGATGGTGCAGCGGGTACCGGTGAATCAGCCGGCGGATAATTACTCAATTACCATGTCATTGACCGTTGCGGCGACCTAAAAACGTTGAAAATATGCCACATAGTCCGATGTGGATAATTTTGTTGTAAAAAAAATTTCATGTTATAAAGATAGTATTGCCATGAAAGATTAATTCATGGTTATTATAAGCTCCTTTATTGCTTTATGATAAAATCGTTTACGTTAAAATCAATCAGTATCCCCGTCGCTGTAGTGTGCGGTATGTTTTCTTTATTAGCTGTCGTATACGCGGCGAACACGGTACAGTTTTCGCTGGTCATCAGTGCGGGTTCACTGACGGTTGATATTAGATCAACCGGCACCGGCGCATCCGTTGCCTCGCCGCAGATTGCATTTTCCAATCGTAATTTCAGTGCCGGTGGGCAGTCAGCAGCCGGCATCCTGCCGGCGATCGGACAGGAAATATTTGTTGACAACCAGGACAGTGCCGATAGCGGGTGGACGCTTAGCATCGCGCCGACAGGGAGCGATCGCAACGCTACCTGGGTCGGTGCGAACGCAGCAACAAACACGTTGACTATAAACAGCCCAACGGGCGGATTACTGACCGTTGACCCGTCTGCCGCAGTAATATCCAGTGTTAATCCGACCGGAGTGACGTGTAATACAGACGGAGTTTCTCGGGAATCATCTGCAAATTTCACCTCAGTTGATTCAATAACCCTGCTTACCGCAACCTCCGCCTCCGACGACATTTGTCAGTACACGTTGAGCCAAGTCGATCTTACCCAGACTATTCCCGCAAACCAGGCTGCCGATTCGTACTCACTCGGCATGACACTGACGACAACAGCTTCATAGGAATCGGGAAAAGCGGGATACAATGAAGATATATGCCGATTTCTCTCCAAAGCTCATTAACGGTTAGTGCGGCAGCACTGCTATTGCTCACCGTCCTTACCGTTAATGCGGCGGGGGTCAGCGGCACCCCGGCATACCCGAGGCTGGAGAATAAGCGATCGTCATCAATATTCGTGCACACACTCAATCCGGACGAGCCCGTCAAGGACGGTGTCCTCATTTCAAACAATACTGACGAGCAGAAAACAATTAATGTATATGCGACGGATTCCGCGAAGTCAAGCGGCGGCGGATTTGCCTGCGCGCAGCGACTGCGGGAGTACAAAAAGGTTGGTACCTGGATCACTATGGAGCAGGATCAGGTGGTTCTTGAGCCCGATCACTATATCATCGTTGATTTCACCATTCAAATCCCCGGGGGAAATGACGAAGATGAACAGGAAGAAGATAGCGGGGAAGAAATCTTATCGGGAGAATACAACGGATGTATTGTCGTTGAGGAAGAAAAGGAACAGACGAAGCAGGCCGGTGTTTCCATATCGTTCAGAAGCGCCACACGCGTTGCTATCACCATTTTGGGAGAACACAATGAACGGATTCTCAAAAATCCGGGGTTCAGTGTAACGAGCGGGGATGTTAGGTACACGGAAAAGGGGGAGAGTGAAAAGATACGGCTGAAAAGTTCCGTTGAGAACAAAGGAAATATTTCCGTTGATACCAGGGCAATGCTGACGGTCAGAAATATGTTCGGCATGACTGTCTTTAAGAACGAGGTAACGTTCCCCGTGCTGCCGTCAAGCGAGAAGGAATGGTTTTTTGATATCCCGAAGCCGTTCCTCGGAGGAAAATACACGGCTGACCTCGCGTTTAACTATGACAGGGAAGGCACCGCGGTCGGCGAAAGCAGCAGCGCAGCAGATGAGGAGCTGCGGGCGCAGCAGACCGTCTTTTACACCTATCCTCATCCCGCTGCTGTTTTGATGTATGTCCTGCTGTTTATTCTGCTGCTGCTGCTCTTCGGTGTATACTGGTACTGCAGGAACTGCAGGAGAGGGTCCGCAAGGAGAAGAACGATGGGAAAGAAAGTGCGGTCGGTGCATAAAAAATGAGACACACACTACATATATGCTGCTCCGGGATACTCATCGCCCTGATGTTTGTCTCCTCGTCTGCGGTTCATGCAGCCGGCGGCGCGGTCTTCTCTCTCAATATTGAGCCGGTTGATACGGGTCCGGTCAACCCGCCACCTGTGGTTGTTGATCCTCCAGATCCGCCTGTGGTTGTTGATCCTCCAGATCCGCCTGTGGTTGTTGATCCTCCAGATCCGCCTGTGGTTGTTGATCCTCCAGATCCGCCTGTTGAGCAGCCGCCACCGCGCCGGAGAAGGTCGGGCGGTGGCGGAGAGCGGGCCAATTCATTCCTCGTGTTCAACGAGGTGCCGTCGCAGGTGACAGATCCGACAGCGTCCGCCATTCGGGAATTGGATCATCCGGAGAATGTGTTCAGTCCGCTGCCCGATACGGTTGTCCGTCCGGTATTTACCGTTGATCCTTCACTTGATGCCGGTGATCCGTTCCGCGATTCGGAGGAATTCATCGATGTCGTCCGTTCAGGTGTGCCGTTTACTCCCGGAAAGATAAGTTTTTTGTTTGCCGGCGGGTTTGTATACTCGCTCAAAAGCATCTCCGCGGTTACGATTTTGTTAACGACTCAGGTGTCATTCTTCGCCGCCGCCGCCCGCATGATATACATATTCTTCTCCAGACCGAATCCGTTTAATATTCAGTATGTGCCGGGCCGGCTGCTGCGCGTGATAATATTGCTGCTCAGCGTCGCACTGTTTTTCACCATAGTGCTATTCGCCGGGAAAAATCTCATACCTACGCAGGGAGGTGTTCCGACAAGCATCCGCATTGAGCAGCAACTCAACGCCGCTACCTCCGCCGTGTACCGCCTGTTTGATCGTGACGGTGTTCCGGTATTTGAGCGACAGTACGACATTTCCTCCGGGAATCTGCGGAACGGTCTGTACGCTGATATTGTGTTCCCGCTGCCTGAAACAGTGTCATACGGTCCGCATAGTCTGCAGATTTCTTTCCTGGATGGCGGTGAGGAGTATGTATCCGGTAAATATCATTTCATACTGATTCCGGAAACACTCCACGCATTCTTCAGAACATTTGCGCTGTATCCCGAAACGGAGCGGATAGGAATACCGGTGAACAGGCGTGATATACTGCGGAGTATATGATTGAAGGAGCCATTTTTATCATCATCATTATGCTCTCCGTGATTCTGCACGAGGTTGGGCACGGATATTCGGCATACCTGCTCGGCGATCCGACCGCAAAAAACGAAGGCCGGCTGACGCTGAATCCGGTGCCGCATATTGATCTGTTCGGTACGGTGCTCCTCCCCGCCTTTCTCCTGTTTTTCAGCAACTTTATCTTCGGTTGGGCGAAACCGGTGCCGTACAATCCGTACAATCTGCGCGGAAGATTCGCCGAGGTGATCGTCGCGGCGGCCGGACCGCTCACCAATGTCGGCATTGCCGTTGTCGCCGCGGGCGTCATCAGGTTCTGGAGCGGCATGCCTGAGCCGTTCGCCGCACTGCTCCTCACTGTTATTTTCATAAATCTCTTTTTGGCGTTGCTGAACCTTCTTCCCATACCTCCGCTGGACGGCGCGAAAATTGTCTCATCCCTGCTGCCGGCAAGATGTCGTCTGATGCTGGAGCGGCGGTTTGAGCCGTTCCTGCACATGAACAACATCGCGCTCACCATCCTCACACTCATCCTCATCGCGTTCTTCCTACTCGGGCCTATCAGCTCGGCGGTGAATGCCATGACCGCGTTCCTGGTGAACACCCATGTCCCCGCAGCGGTCGGCACGGTTGAGTCCGCATAGAGCCGTCTTGCAAAAAACACCGGATATATGCTACGTTGTTTATATATATGCCGACAATCAATCAGCTGACCAGAAAGAAACGGCTGCAAAGGCCTAAGAAAACCAAAACCGCGGCATTGCGGCAGGGGTTCAATGCGGGCACCAACCGTACCACCTATTACTTCTCGCCGTTCAAGCGGGGCGTGTGCACGAAGGTGGGCACGAGAAATCCGAGAAAGCCGAACTCGGCCATGAGAAAGATTGCCCGCGTCCGCCTGACCAACGGTATGGAGATTACAGCATACATTCCCGGAGAAGGGCACAACCTCCAGGAACACTCGGTGGTGCTCGTCCGCGGCGGCAGGGTGAAAGACATCGGTGTGAACTACACCATTGTGCGCGGCAAGCTGAACACAGACGGCGTCGCCGATCGCAAGCGAGCGCGGAGCCGGTACGGCACGAAGAGACCGAAAGCGGCATAACATACATATATGAGACGACCGCTGAAAAAAAAGAGAACACTGGGCCAGGATATGAAATACAATTCCGTAAAAGTTGAGCGGCTCATCAACTATGTCATGAAGCGCGGCAAGAAAAACACTGCGAGAAAAATTGTGTATCAGGCATTTGACGAGATACAGAAGATGGAGGATAAGGATCCGATGCTCGTGTTTGAGGAGGCGCTGCAGAAGGTCGGACCGCTGATGGAGCTGCGGTCAAGACGGGTCGGCGGCGCAAACTATCAGATACCGCAGGAGGTCTCCATTGACCGCCACCTCGTTCTCGCACTCCGCTGGATTCTGCGCGCGGCGAAGGACCGAAAGGGCGCGCCTATGCATCAGCGGCTCGCACGGGAAATCGTTGACGCGAGCAAGAATGAGGGGGCGGCCGTTGTGCGGCGTGAGAACACGCAGAAGATGGCGGAGGCAAACCGCGCATTCGCGCATCTTGCGTGGTAGTAGCGCTGGTATACTGAAAAGCATATGTCGCAAACACGGGATTATCCATTAGAAAAGGTACGAAACTTCGGTATTATCGCACATATTGACGCCGGCAAAACAACGACCACCGAGCGTGTTCTCTTCTATACCGGTGTTTCCCACAAGATCGGCGAGGTGCACGAGGGCGCCGCGGTAATGGACTGGATGGAGCAGGAACGGGAGCGCGGCATCACCATCACCTCCGCGGCGACAACCTGTTTCTGGGTGCCGACACAGTACAAAGGAGACAGGGCACACAGCTATCAGTTCAATATCATAGACACACCGGGGCATGTGGACTTCACCGCGGAAGTTGAGCGGTCGCTCAAGGTGCTTGACGGCGGCGTTGTCGTCTTTGACGGTGTCGCCGGCGTGGAGCCGCAGTCCGAGACAGTGTGGCGGCAGGCGGACAAGTACCGCGTGCCGAGAATCTGTTTTATCAACAAACTGGACAGGACAGGCGCAAGCTTTCAGGGGTCATTTGAAAGTATCCTCAGCCGTCTTACACCGAACGCCTTCTGCATGCAGCTGCCGATCGGCGGGGAGGATAAGCTGAAGGGCATCGTTGATCTGCTCACCATGCGGGCGCACTACTTTGAGGGCGACATGGGATCGGTCATTCGCGAGGATGATATTCCCGAGGATATGAAGGCGGACGCGGAAGAAGCCCGCGCTCATCTTATCGAAAAGGTGGCGGATGCTGACGATGCAATCGCGGAGAAGTATCTCGGCGGCGAGGATTTGTCCGTTGAGGAGCTGCAGCGGGCAATTCGCGCCGGCACTATCAAAAACAGGCTATTTCCGGTTTTCACGGGATCCGCACTCAAAAACACCGGGGTGCAGCTGGTGCTTGACGCGGTAGTCGCCTATCTGCCGGCTCCGACGGATATACCGCCGGTTACGGGAACGCATCCGAAAGATGAGAGTGTGAAGCTTGAGCGGAAGGCGTCGGATGACGAGCCGTTCGCCGCGCTGGTGTTCAAGCTGCAGACGGATCCGTTCGTCGGCCAGCTGGCGTTCTTCCGGGTGTACTCGGGAATACTCAACGCCGGCTCATATATATACAACGCGCGGACACAGTCCAAGGAGCGGATCGGGAGAATCGTGCGGCTGCACGCCGATGAGCGCGAGGAGGTAAAAACGGTCTATGCCGGTGAGATAGCGGCGGCGGTCGGACTGAAGGAGGCAAAGACATCCGATACGCTCTGTGACGAAAAAGAGCCCATTGAGCTGGAAAAAATCATATTCCCCGAGCCGGTGATTCAGTTGCGCATTGAGCCGAAGACGAGAGCCGACCAGGAAAAAATGGGCGTCGCGCTCTCCAAGCTCGCCGATGAGGATCCGACATTCCGCGTCTACACCGACGCTGAGACGGTGGAGACCATCATCGCCGGCATGGGCGAGCTGCATCTTGATATCATTGTCGACCGCATGAAGCGGGAGTTCAATGTGGAGGCGAATGTCGGTCAGCCGCAGGTCGCGTATCGCGAGACACTGCGCAGCGAGGCGGATGTGGAGGAGAAATATATCAAACAGACCGGAGGCCGCGGGCAGTACGGCCATGTGAAGATGAAGGTGATGCCGATGCCGGAGATGACAGAGGAGGAAATTGCCGGTCTGCCGAAGAATGTGAAGCACACGCCGACATTCATGTTTACAAACAGCATCAAAGGAGGCGTTATCCCTCAGGAATACATTCCCGCGGTGGAGAAAGGAATCAAAGAGGCGATGAACCGTGGCGTCTACGCGGGGTACCCCATGGTTAATATCGCGGTTAATCTCTACGACGGCTCATACCACGAAGTTGACTCGTCGGAAATTGCGTTCAAAATCGCGGCGTCGCTGGCATTTCAGGAGGGCTCAAGGAGGGCGAACCCCACGCTGCTTGAACCGATGATGAGCGTGGAAGTTATCGTTCCCGAGGAGAATATGGGCGATGTGAACGGCGATCTCTCATCCCGACGCGGGCAGGTGGAAGGTATGGAGGACAGGGGCATGCTCAAGGCGATACGGGCGAAAGTGCCGCTCGCCGAGCTCTTCGGCTACACGACGAACCTCCGTTCCATTACCGGCGGACGGGGGACATCAACCATGGAGTTTTCACACTATGCCGAAGTGCCGCAGAATGTCGCGGAGGAGGTTATCAAAAAGCGGACGGGGCGGGGATAGAAATCCGTTACAGCACTCCGATAAAGAATGAGCCGACAAAGAAAGCGACGGCGCCCGCGACAGTACCGACGAAAAGAACTTCGGCAACAGCGCGTACCGTGTGCTCTTTGGTGACGGAGCTGCGCACGATGCCGAGTACGGTAAGTGCGGCACCGGCACCGAGCACTGACAGGAAAAATGCATGTTCCGGCGAATCAGTATATATGAAGGGAATAATGGGGATACATCCGAATGCAACAAACGCCACGAACATATAGATTGATTTTTTTATTATCCCCTCATCCGCAATCGGCAGCAGATACAGTTTCTCCCGCAGCAGGAAAGAAACCCAGTAGGTGTTGTTTCTGCTGTACGCGTCGGCGACCGTCGCAGCGTCCTTCCCGGAGAACCCCCGACGCCGTAGCAGGCGGACCGTTTCCTCGGTGCTCCGCGCGGCATTCTGCCGTACCGTATTCAGTTCCTTGTCCCGCGACAGCATATACAGTTTCTTTTCCGAACGCAGTGAAAGAAAATTCCCGAACCCCATTGATACGCCGTCCGCGAACAGGTTGGCGAGGCCGAACAGCACCACCACGCCGACCGACAGAGACAGTACCGTCTCGGCGTTCAGATGCGCGCCCGAGAAGCCGGAGACGACGGCGAATGTGGTGACAATGCCGTCAATGCCGCCGTACACGATTTCACGGATCGCCGGCGGATTGGCGTGTGCAATCTCGGGTGTTTCTTGATTCATATATATAACAGGTATATCATACCGGGCGTAGGGCGAATGTGGTACCATACCCCCGGCAGTAACATACAATATGAATGAAATGCAAAAAACGGAGCAATATATTTCCCACCATGTACTTTCCGTCATGGCGCTTGATAAAAAGATATTCTATGTCTGCATCGGGCTGGGGGGTGCCGTCATCTGGCTCTGTGTGTTCAAAACGGGATTCGTCGCTAAGCCGCTGTTGCTGGTTTTTTTCTCTGTTGTTTCACTGACATTCGTGCTCACCGCCGTGTCGGTGCTGCTCAATCTCTCGGCATACAGAAAGGAGAAAGAGGCGGGGCGGGTATCCGCGAAACGCGACGGATTCATAACAGCAGTCCGCTCCCTGTATATCATCGGCATCATCGCGTCGCTGGTGCTCGCGATACTGATTTACGCGTTTAATATTTAATATCGCTGCCGGTGCATGTTGATATATTCCCGGCGACGGGGCACACTGTTCTGCGGAGCACGACTCCGTATGCATACCAATAAGGGAGGCAGGTTCTGATGAATGAAGAACATATCGCGATTTCCGTTCTTGAAGACATCGGCGCGGTAATTACTGGCCATTTTGTCTATCGATCCGGCAAACACGGCATGATGTATCTCAACAAAGACATCGTTTCCGTATATCTGGACGAACTGTCGCTGTTGTGCCGGTCCGTCTCCGGTCATTTTGCGTCCGCCGATGTGGAGGTGGTTGTCGCTCCGGCGGTCGGGGGAGTAGCACTCTCCCAGATGGTCGCCGTTCACCTCAATGGTATGGGATCGCGCAGGGTGTACAGCATCTATGCCGAAAAATGTCATGGGGAGCATGACGAACCTCTGGTGATAAAGCACCGGTTCCACACCTTTCGGTTCAGGAGTGCACACAGGTCCCTTATCGCCGGCAGAAAAGTGCTCGTAGTTGAGGATGTGCTCACCACCGGCGGCTCTGCGCGGAAAGTGGTCAGTCTGGTGCGGGCACACGGCGGCGATGTCGTCGGTCTCGGTGCCATTCTTAACCGCGGCAAAGTCACTGCGCAGGTTGTCGGCGTTCCCGAGCTCTACGCCGTTATCACGATGAAATCGGATCAGTGGGATATGTGGGATGCGGAGGAGTGTCCGCTCTGCAGGCAGGATGTGCCGGTCAATACAGATGTCGGCTACGGACAGGAGTTTCTTTCATCCCGGTAGAAAAATCCGTAACAGTATTCCGACTCGCCGCTCCTGTGCGGCGGGTCTTTTTCTTGCGACAGGTGGGCGTGAAACATATCACACCACCTCCGGAGATGTGCTGTAATAGGATTCAGATGACATAGGGATGGTTGGTGATATAGGGGTGTTATTACGTGTGACGGGTATAATGTGGAAATCATAGGTGGGCGGGGGGGGGGGTAGTATATACTATAATCGTAGTCGTGGTTTATGAATATTTTTTCTTATTCATGATTGTATACTATCTATATTGTTATGCATAGAAACTGTACCAAAATTTTTATACCAAACGGTGTTCATCGCACTAAAATAAGTGTTCCCTTACTTTTACTCTTCTCTCTCTTTGTTTTCCTATTGGTGATGCCGGTTTTTGCCGCTGACCCTGACCCCGAAGCTGCTCTGACTGTTGATCTTGTGGCAAGTTCAGATACCGGTGACAGCGACACCGATGATATAACACAGGATCACACACCCACGATTCTTGTCAGTCGTGGCGGAGGTCTTGAGGCATCGTATACCATTACCGTCAGCGCGTCAAAAGTAGACGCGACAGATGTTGTTGCGACCAGAGACGGTACGGGTGAGGTGACACTCGGTACCTTGTCGGACGGCATATGGACTATCAGTGCGCAAGCCGTCGATAGCTCATCATCAACAACGATAACGACAACACAGGAGGATTTGCTTGAGATAACAATTGAGAACTTTTTGACCGTTGATCTTGTGGCAGGTTCAGATACCGGTGACAGCGACACCGATGATGTAACAGGTGACCACACACCCACAATTCTTGTCAGTAGTTTCACAGATCTTGATGCATCATATGCCGTTACCGTCACCGCGCGACAGACGGATGCGACAAATGATGCGGAAGATGTTGTTGCGACCAGAGACGGTACGGGTGAGGTGACACTCGGCACCTTGTCGGACGGCATATGGACTATCAGTGCGCAAGCCGTCGATAGCTCATCAACAACAACGGTAACGACAATACAGGAGGATTTGCTTGAGATAAGAATTACTTCTGAGAACTTTTTGACTGTTGATCTTGTGGCAGGTTCAGATACCGGTGACAGCGACACCGATGATATAACAAAGGACAATACACCCACGATTCTTGTCAGTAGTGTCACAGATCTTGACGAATCGTACACCGTTACCGTCACCGCGCGACAGACGGATGCGGCAGATGTTGTTGCAACCAGAGCGGGTCCAGGTGAGGTGACACTCGGCACCTTGTCGGGCGGCGTATGGACTATCAGCGCGGAAGCTGTCAAGAGTGAAGACGTAGGAACGATAACGACGGATTTGGGGGTTGTGAAACCGGTCGTGAGAAAAACAGTGGTATTGACGCGGGAGTCGCTTGAGATAACAATTATTGATCTGATCATTGATCTTGTGGCAGGTTCAGATACCGGTATCAGCAGCACCGATGATGCAACCTGCGACGAAACACCCACGATTCGCGTCAGTGGTGCTCCCGGCGCGGGTCTTGACGAATCGTACACCGTTACCGTCACCGCACGAAGAGGGGGTTTGAAAGATGTTGTTGCAACCAGAGCGGGTCCAGGTGAGGTGACACTCGGCACCTTGGCGAATGATGGCGTATGGACTATCAGCGCAGAAGCTGTCAAAGGTTCATCAACGTTAATGTCACACCAGCCGCTTGAGATAAGCATTACTCGGTCGTCGCCTTCAGTGGAATTGGAGTGTGGAGTCAAAGAACGATTTTCGTTACGACTTAAAGGTAGTTCAGATACCGGTCCTCTTGGTGCTGGCATAACTTCTGATACCACTCCCACATTTGTTGTTGAGGGAGTAGATTCGTATGCCGTTACCGTCACCGCACAAAAAGCGGGCTTGGAAGATGTTGTTGCAACCAGAGTTGGTAGAGGTGAGGTGACACTCGGTGTCAGTACCATCCTTTCTGCCCAGACAGCCGGCGACTGGAGTGCACTGGTAAGTAAGTTCACTACAACCACCTCAGATACTCTGACTGAGAGCACGTCAGTCTACACTGCTACAGACACTGATGGAGATGGGGAAGCTGACACACTGACTCCGACATTTTCTGGTACGGCTGCCGAGGGTTCTGTTGTGCAGGTTGTCCTTGAGCGGAACGGGTACAGTGTTTCAGTGCGTACTACTGCTAACCCGGATGGTACCTATTCTACTGTTGTGCCGCTTGCAGAAGCGACTAGTGTAGTTGGTGAGGGCCTGGAAAACGGTGTCTGGTCAGTTACCGCTAAGAGCGTTAATGGCGAGACAACGGTCGCTACCGCGACCATGGAGATAACGATCATCGCTAACCCGGCCATTGCAGTCGACCTCAAAAAAGATTCGGACACCGGTATAAGCGCGTATGATAATGTGACATTTGATGTTACACCCACATTTTCCATTATCGGTCTCACGATTCCCACTGATACGGTAACTGTTATAGCAACCAACGGTCTGAAATCTGTACTTAAAACAGTGGAGGGTAACAGTGATTTCATCTTTCCTAATTCTTTTAATATCCCTTCCAACGAAATAGGCGGTGACTGGAAGGTCAAGGTCAGCGGAGCGACCAATGTATTCGACCATACGCTTAATTCAGATAGTGTTTTCACCTATACTGCCCCGGCAGTCAGTCTTGACCGATACCAAGCCGATCCCACGAACACCCAAGTACCTCTGCCTCCCGCCGAGGAGGGCGATACTGTTCCTCCCGGTCAGCGATATCCGAAGCCTATGTTTTCTGGCACAGCTCCCGTCAACGCGCCGATAGAGTTTGTCTTTGAGAAAGGAAGGTATTCATTTACCGCTACTGCTGTCGCTGATTCGGGCTGCCAATACGTCTCCAATGATGCTTACTCAAGGTGTGAATACACCATTGTTGCTCCGCTTAAAAATGCTATTGACTTGCTGTCTGAAGAAAATTTTGAAGGTATTGTAATACCCAGTACCATTCCTTCTGATCAGACAGGCGGCAACTGGAATGCTGTGGTGAGCGGAGCGACCACGGTCTCCTCGCAGACCCTGAGCGCTGACAACACGTTTGTTTACACCGCCACGGACGCTGGTAATGACGGGGTAGCCGACGATCTGAATCCGACATTTTCCGGTAGGGCTCCCGTCGGTTCTTTTGTGCGGTTTATTCTTAAGCGGAACGGGTACAGCGTTTCATTTGGTGATATTGTTGACTATAATGGCAGATATTCTATTGATGCGCCGCTTAAAAATGCGAGCAGTGACAGTCGCAGTAGTTTCGGGGCGGGTGTGTGGTCTATTTCCGCGGAGGGTACGGATTCAGCCGGCAACGACCTGTCTGCAGATCTTGATGTGACCGTTGTATCCGTCACACCTACGCGAATACCGATTAATCTTGATCCCCTTGCTATTGAGCGTCCAAGTGCAGATATAATAACAAGATATGTTACGCCTGATACTACGCCTGAATTTATCATAACCAACTTTCAGTCTGACACGATGCGTCGGGCGTCAATCGTCGCGAGAAAAAACGGTTCACCAACTGTTTCCAGAAGTATTAACAGCAACGGAATTTTTACGCTCTCCGATGCCCCTTTGGCGGACGGTGTTTGGTCTGTCGTTTTCCGATACGCTGACAGCAGACTCTTGTCAAATAACATAGAAGATAAACTCTTTCTTGAGGTCACTGTTGACACCGGATTAGTGCTGCCAACCTTTAAACTGAAGACAACCTCCGACACAGGCGAAGATGACACCGATGGCCTGACATCTGACACCACGCCCACATTCACCATTGAGGGTATTCCGTCCGAGACTGTTGTTACTGTTACCGCTGAAAATATTGATGACGGGTCTGATGCCGTCACAAAAAGTATAACAGGCAGCGGCGATGTGACACTTGATTTAGAAGATTATAAAACATATGTCGTCACCGCGCGCACCCTGTTGGGCTGGAATCAGGAAATTGAGATAGGTATCGACAGCTTTTTCTACGGTCCCAATATTTCTCTTCATGAGTATTCGGACACAGGCGTGAGTAGCACCGACGGGATAACGAATGATTCCACGCCGAAAATTACCGTTGCCGGTCTTTTTGCGCCGACAGGGACCGTAACGGTAACCGCGGCCAAAGCCGATTCATCGGGAGAAAATGTTGTTGCCACGAGAGCCGGCAGCGGTGATGTGACGCTCGGCGTTATTCCTCTCAGTCGGACAGCCGGCGATTGGAATGCCGTAGTGAGCGGAGCGACCACGGTCTCCTCGCAGACTCTGAACGCTGACAATACATTTGTTTACACTGCCGCGGACGCTGATAGTGACGGGGAAGCTGACACGCTGATTCCGACATTTTCCGGTGCGGCTCCCGTTGATTCTATTGTGTGGTTTACCCTTGAGCGGGACGGATACAGTGTTTTGTTCGGTACTGTTGTCCGCGCGGACGGCACCTATTCCGTTGTCGCGCCGCTTGAAGAGGCGGTTAACGAAGAAAGCCGTTTGTCGGACGGTCTCTGGTTTATCTTCGCGTCAGGTCCTGATTTTTCAGATAACGGTGCAGTGTTCACCACAGAAACCATCAAAGTGACAGTCGTCACCGAGCCAGCATTGACGCTTGACCTTGATGAGGATTCAGATACGGGCGCGGACAACAGTGATCATCTGACATCCGACAACACGCCGACCATTATTCTCAGCGGCTCCATCCCCGATACTACCAATCTAAAATTAACCGCGCGTCAATCGGGATCGCCTGATAGGATTCTCGGCAGTCCGAGCGGTTCCGAATTCACTGTCGGTGCTGCAAGTTCGATCCTAGAACCCAAAGAGAAGATTGGATCTGTTTTTTGTTCTTTCGAGTGGAGGGTTAAAACACACGGAGCAATTACGGTATCCTACGGTAGTGGTCCAACCACCCATGAACTTACTCCTGAACAAGGAGGTAAAAGTTCTTTCACCTACCACCCCGCCTCCGCATGCAGCACCGGTGCTCTTAGTCCTGTGCTGACCGGTACCGCCCTTCCCGGCTCACTCGTTGCCTTTACCTTTACCTATAACGGGTACAGTATCACATCTGTCACCACCGCCGATGCCAGCGGTAGCTATTCTACTGATTCCATCATTCTTGCAGATGCAGGGAGAAGTTTTGTCAGCCACCATCTTTACCAGAGGGTTTCCCATTTAATTGAGCCGCTTACAGACGGTGTGTGGTCTATAACAGCGGAAGCGGAAGCCGATACCGGTACAAATATAGATATAGCCGGCAATGTAATAACACCGGTAACTATTGATATATCTATTGATACTACGGCACCGACTCTGGTCTCACTCGGGACGCCGGATGTTTCAACCGAGCGACAGGTAACACTGTCGCTTGTCGCGACGCACAATCAGCACAGCAGCTACGCGGATCTACCTGAAACACTGCGGCCGATCTTCGGCGGCGACTGTTCAGACTTTGCAGCAGACACTGACTGGACAGATAGCACGCCGGCGGACGGGGAGGCAAACACATACGGGGTGACTGTTCCCGCGAGAGGTCTTTATGATGCCTGCACAGTGAAACTTGTTGACGGATTGGGAAATGAGAGCAATACACTCACTTTTGATGCATTCACCGTCAGTCGCGGTGGTGACAGTGGTAGTAGCGGTGGTAGTAGCGGTGGTAGTAGCGGTGGTAGTAGCGGTGGTAGTAGCGGTGGTAGTAGTGGTGGTAGTAGTAGCGGTGGTAGTGGTGGCAGTGGTAGTGGTGGCAGTGATAGCAACAACAGCGCAGCGGGTGACAGTCGTAGAGGCGGCGGTATTCCGTATATCGGGTATTCCGGCAGTCATCGTGACAACTTCTGGGCCCCTTCATTAGATCTTACGTTTAGTCAACAGGGACTGCACGGGCAATCAGTCACACCCGCACTGCCTGTAATAACGGAGTCGTACCGCAAGCGGCGTATTGAGGAGATCAAGCTGCTTATTGAGGAAATCAAGTCAAAACTGCAGCAGTATCTCAAAGAGAGTAAATCACCCCTGCCCGCAACACCACCGGCCTTCATCAGAGATCTCGGTATCGGTTCAACGGGTGAAGATGTACGACGACTGCAAGTTTTTCTCAATCAAAACAATCACCCTCTGGCTGAAGCGGGACATGGTTCTCCGGGAAGTGAGACAGCCTACTACGGCATCAGAACACGGGCGGCGAAAGAACGGTATCAAAAGACGCACGGCATACAGCCGACAGTTGAGTACGGTCACTTCGGAGCTGCCAGCAGGGCACATGTCAACAATGCTCTGAGCAGACAAGGAGGTAGTTAGCTAGTGCTGTGCCGAATGCACCGAAGCCCTGATCCCACCGAACGGGCTAATCTTTTCAAAGCTCCACTCCGTTGCGCACCGATCCTCGTGGCACTCCGCTCCCGCGCCAACCGCGGAGAAGGGCGCGAAATATGGAACGGCAGGGAAGGTATTGCATACGCAAACCCTCCCTGTTTTTTCACTTCTGCTCGGTTCGGCTCCGTTCAGTTCACTTTTCCCACTCCTCCTCTTTTCGCTGCGCTGTCGCTCCGCGGAAAGTGTCAGAGCCGGAAATGCCTGTGCGAATCTGAAGGCGATACTTGACCCGCACATGCTACACAACACATCCGTTGCGACAGGGAACATTGTGTTTATGATGTCCACTACACTTTTCAAAAATATCAATTATTCATATATCGTATACTTAATTTCTTAACTGTAATTGTGATTCATTTTATAAAAACCTTACATTTTTTTGCCTCGTTCATTAATTTTGTATAAGTAATTGATTCAATGAAATAATGTTTTTTATGATGGTCGTATGTTTTATTATTGATATGAAATTGCCCCTCTCCAATATTACCCCTATGCTGTTTATCTGAATAATTTATCTTTTCATCTCTTTGTATCTGCTTTTTTTCTATTTCAAATATCTCAATCACATCATTAAAAAATAATAAGTATATCATCTTATCAAAGAGTTTTACTTTTATTTGTTGAATGTTACAATCAAATTCAAATTTACCCACATCTTTTTGTTTTATCAGTCTGTTTCTATTACTATTATTTATTATGATTTCATAAAAATTCTCAATATTCATATCTAACTTCTGTTTTTTAAAAACTTTTGATGCTTTTACCTCAACTTTATTATTATTTATATCCACCAAATCAAACTCCAATTTTTTACTTTCTATGCATTTTTTCAGTATCATAACGATAATCTCAGCAGCAGTTCCGAACTGCCTTGTGTGTATATCAATAATGCCATCCCGAAATTTCTCACTATCCATACCCAATTTTTCTTATTCGTTTTTCCATTATGTCAAAATACTCTTTTTTGTTCTCAAAACAGATATATTTTCTATTGCATTGTATTGATGAAACAGCGGTTGTTCCGCTGCCGGCAAAAGGATCTAACACAGCATCACCTTCATTACTGAATACCTGCACTATTCTGTCCATCAGCATTAATGGTTTTTGAGTCGGGTGTTTCACTCTCTCTTTTGACCACGGAACAATCGGAGAAACATCGGTCCATACATTAGAGAGTGCTCTGTATCGGTTACCATTTTTTCTGCCAATTGTCCCGCCGGTTTTTTTGAGAATCGTTGAAGAAATTTTATTGTATGTGTGTGTTTTCTCATCCTTCACATACCACAAAATGTCCTCTCTCGTGGAGACAAGGTTGGTTTTTGCTCCTCGTCCCTTTATCCTGTCGTAAATTATCCAATTTTTTAATGTAAATAGCGCGCTGATTTCAGTATGGGTCAGCATCACATTAGACCATCCTTGAAACACTATGAGATTACCCGTTGGTTTTAGTATTCTATTGAATTCTTTTGTTAACAGATTCCAATTCAAAAAACCTTTCGCATCCCATTCATTTCCTTCAAAATTTATTTCATACGGAGGATCGGTCGCTATCAAGTCAACTGAATTTTCAGGAAGTTTCGGGAGTAGCTCAATACAATCACCCAAAACAATCTGATTTTCAAGAGATTTTACCGAATCAACTCTATCTGTAAAAACAGATTTTCGGTTTTCTACACCTGTTAGTAACATGCCTTGCTCCATCTATAAAATTATACCATGCAGTAGCGTATTAGAAGGCGATAATATCACACCTTGAAGTTTTAATAGAAAAGCAGAGTGCCAAGTCTCCCGGAAGAAAAGTTTTTGAGGCGATGCTTGATCGCATCGCCGAGGGAGAGGCAGAAGGAATTCTTGCGTGGCATCCGGACAGACTCGCCCGCAACATGACGGACGGGGCGAAACTGGTTGAATTGATTGAATCAGTCGGCGCGTCTCTTGTCTTTCCCACTTACCATTTTGACAATACGCCTCACGGTATCTTCTGCCTCTCCCTTTTTACCTTCAAGCCTTGCCAACAGGATAGCACTCAAACTCAAAAAGGACTTTGAAAACACCAATTTGCACGCTCCACCCACCCCATAGCCCTAACCCGTCACTTCCGCTCTAGACACTCAGTAAACACGTTGACCAGTCGCGTCGCACCCCTCGGGCCCGTGTTCACTACGTTCACACAATCCCTCTGGGCGCGCCGCTCCCCGCGCCAATCACCGTCGTCATTTCCTTTTTCTATTTAGTCGCCCCCGCACCCCGCGTGCTCGCCTCCATAGTACCAAGCGGGCGTATGTGTTTTTTCTTTTTGTTGCACTTCAGGTGCGAATTCAATTCTGCCCTGATAGATATGTTTATTTTAATGTTAGAATATAAGTACTATGTCAGTTACCCAAAAGAGAGTGGAAGTTCAACAAAACCAGCTCTTCAAAGATTCTGATTTTATTTTTAAACCAAAAAATCTTGAAACAGAAGGTGTAAAATATATTGGATCAAAAAAAGAGATACTTCCGAAAATATTACTCATACTTGAATTATTAAAAAAACAAATTGATATAAATACCGTACTAGACGGTTTTTCTGGCTCAACAAGAGTCACACAAGCATTGGCAAAAAATGATTTTAATGTTATATCAAATGATACTGCCATTTACTCAAAAATTTTTGCAGAGTGTTACTTAATGACAAAAAAAGATATCGGTTATTATGCTAAAAAAATTGATACCTTAAATGATTTAGAAGGAAAAGACGGATGGTTCTCGGCACACTATGGTGGCGCTGAAAATAACGGTTTATCAGTGGGAGGAGATGGGAAGAAGAAAATGTGGCAGCTACACAATACAAGAAAGCTTGATACGATGCTGGAAGTCATACATGCAGAAAAAGATCAACAAGATAAAAGTGTATTACTCACCTCCCTTATGCTAGGTCTCGACAAGGTTGACAGTTCACTTGGTCATCAGGTTTCATACCTTAAAGAATGGGCAAGTCGGTCATATAATACATTAAAGTTATCTGTACCTCACTATTGGGTTAACAATGGAAAACATGACATACATAATAAGGACATATTCAAATTGATTGAAGAAATTACTGTTGATGTCGCATACTATGATCCGCCGTATTGTTCAAACAATGAAAAGATGCCCGCTTCCCGTGTTCGGTATAATTCTTATTACCATATATGGACATCTGTCTGTCTGAATGACACTCCGGAAGTTTTTGGTGTCTGTAATCGAAGAAAAGATACCAGTGATAAGACCGCAATATCGGTATTTGAAGAATTCAGAAGAGATTTGGAAACAAATGAATATATCACCACACTGCAAATAAAGAAGTTAATTGAAAGGACAAAAGCGAAATGTATTATATTTTCATATTCAAGTAGCGGTCGTACTGATAAAAAAAGTTTCAAAAAAATATTAAATGAATTGGATTTAAATTTTTTATTTTATGAATTTGATTATAAAAAGAATATTATGCATGCATTAAAGTCAACCAATGAATGGATAAATGAACAAGGGAATAGGGAGTATTTAATTATGATAGACAAACAAGGGGGTGTTGATTTTGAAGAAATTGAAAGAAATCTAACATCCGTATTTCTGTAAAAATTTTTTCAACTCCGATTTGTCCAAAAGAGAAAGCTCTTTTACTGAAAGTAAGAATTCTTGATTGATTGTGTAGGTGCCTTTGAAGAACACATCAAGGATATTTTTTGCGTGATGTGTTTTTGTCCAAATTCCCCGCTGTAAGGCATTTGCCGTTGTTCCTCCATATCTAACTTCAAACATATAATTTTCCTTAGAATCTAAAAACTCATATATTGGGTGTTTTCTTCTACCTTCCACACCAATCTTTCTTATTGATTTCCATTTCTTTATCATCATTTTGGTGTTGATGGTGCAAACTCTAAATGTGCTTTCTTTCTCATTGTATAAGAAACACAAAACAT
This sequence comes from Minisyncoccota bacterium, assembly GCA_965222235.1. Taxonomy (GTDB): domain Bacteria; phylum Patescibacteriota; class Minisyncoccia; order Phycocordibacterales; family JABAAK01; genus JAPPJI01. The sequence goes on from OZ244939.1 coordinate 607,007, forward strand.
GTATGTTTAATAATTTGTTTAGTATCGGCAAAACATCTTCTCGTTTAATCTGTTTCTTTTTTGCAGAAAGTTTTAACAAAGTGTCAAATAATTCATTTTTCTTATCCGTTCGTATTTGCAGTGGTCCATTGTCACCGTAATTTTTAAGAGACAGAAAAAATTTCTTACCAGTTTTCTTTTCCTGTATCTCAAGATCCTCTTCGCTCTCTTTTGCTCGGAATTTTTCTTTCCCTATGTGTGTTGACTTGAAATGTTTTAAATACTTATTTATGTAATGATCAAACAAGACCTCAGCCATATCACCGTGTGTTTTGTTTCCAAATTCTCTAAAGGAGAATATGTTGTCAAAAAATATAACACTTTTAGGGTTTCTCCTAAAGTTTTCTTTTAATTCTGCAAAAAAATCCATAAAATTGAACTTTATTAATTGAATTGTAGCATTTATATTGACGCGAATCAAAGGAAATCCGCCGTTTCCCGTAAACGTTCGCAAGCGGGAAATCGGTAGATTGCATGAGTTCTCCCGACCCATCACACCGACATTTTCTTTTACTGTCTGATTTGCGTGCTCTTGTGCTACTAAATGAAGAACCCCAAAAACCCGCCTTTTAAGCAAAGAGAACAGAAACAGACGGTGGCGAGCACGCGGGGTTGGGGCGGCGGAAAAATTGAAGAAGAAAATAACGACGATGATTGGCGCGGGAGCAGAGCACCACGAGGATCGGTGCGTAACGGAGTGGAGCACGGATCCGAGAGGTGCGGAGCGACTTGTTGAAGCGTACGATGTTGGTTTGAGGGTTTACTGGGTGCTCGGAGCGGGCGAATCTTCCTCTTTTACCTTCAAGCCTCCCCAGCAGGAATCGAACCTGCATTACAAGCTCCGCAAGCCTGCGTTCTATCCATTAAACTATGGGGAGATATGCGTTCAGTATATACTGTACGAGCGTTTTTTGTACATGTTTTACATACTCCGCAGTACAGGTATTTTTTCCTTGGTATAGTGATAATATCTATGGCAGAAAGATGTTCCGTTATTAAGTAATATTCATGAAACTGTATATCACATTGAAAGGAATGGTGGTGGTAACCGTAGTAGGTGCGTTCTGTATATTTCTTGTAATCAAAACGATCAGCATTGCGGGGGTGCAATCCGACCCGGATGCCGCTAATCCGCCGGCAGCGCCTGTCATAACAGTTGCGGCGCTTGACACCGCCGCTTCACGGACGAGAGAGGTGACCGCGACACTGGGGAACACCGACGGCGTTACCGATACGAAGTACGCACTTGTCAGCAGTGCCGTCTGCAACGGCGATGTCACATTTCCCAACCTGCAGACATGGACATCGGGCGTTCCTATCGTATTCGTGTCTGAGAGCGCGAACGGCAAACGGGTCTGTTTCAAGGCGGCACGCGGTCAAAATTACACTTATAAACTGTCCGATACTGTCAGCGGTATAAGCAGATCATTTGAGCCGACGGTCTGGGGTATGCAGACATATATTTGGAATCAGCATCTGAATGTGTGGGCGCGGACTTCGTGCACCATGCGGATCGGCGGCGCTATCGGCACTATCGCCGCCTGCAGTGAAGCGCAGTGCACCGGCGCGGCGGGAACACCGTCATTCTGCAGTAATGAGCCGGATTCCTGTGATGCAAGCGTTTGTGATGCCTCGGAGCCGTGGAAAAACCGGGTTAGGTACTATCACGACGGCAGGGACATTGACGGCGACGGCACTATTGAAACGAATGAAATACAGCCGGGGGAGGTGCAGGGGACCGCATGGTCTCCCATGTACGGTGAGATCACTTTTGATCTGGAAGATTTTCCGGTCGATAATCCGGATACAGTATCCGTTAACGAAAGCAGCTGCTACGGCCTGACCGGCGAAGACCGCCAGGCCCGCATCGTTCGCGTGGTAGCCGGGAATAACAATAAAGTTGACAGAAGCGACCGTATTTCCACCGGCAGCTCGGCCGCCGGAACAACCATCGCGATGGTCGGCTGCGCGTATGTGCCGGGACACGATGAATATATTCTGCTGTCTCCCGCAAACCGTCTTGCCAACGCCGTGGCCGCAAACCTTTCCGAATGGCCGTCGGATTGGACGGGGGTCTGGATTGAGGTGGATACCGCCGCACCGACCGTCTCCTGCACCGGAGACAAGCACTGCACCGGCATCACCAGTCCGCATATAAAGATGTTCGGGTGCGCATGGTCGCAGAGATCGCAAAACAACACCATTTACGGCAATTTCTGGTCGTTCGGTCCGAATACGACAGCATCAGGCGCGGGAGACGACACGAACTGCCTGCCCGATTCGCACAGCGAAGGACTGCTGGAGGAAATAGACGTTACCGCCATCGGCATTCCCAGCGGCGGTACGGACGCGTTGGTATATCCGAACAAGGGATCCGCCCGCGTCGGTCAGTATGTAACCTACTCCGCGGAATGTCCCGCCGGGCGCAGCAAAGTGTCAAAGATGCAGATATTCCGCAACGCCGGCGACTATGAACTGGTGTTCGGTGATGAAACGAGCAATACCTATCTGAGCGCGCTGAACGCCGCCAATCCGACCACCGTGAGCAGTCTGAATACAGTTGCCGCAACCGGTTCGGCACTGAGAACGAAGCACACCTATTCTGAGACAATCTTTTCTTCAGTGACGGCCCTTCGTGTTGAGTGTGAAGATGCACATCCGCAGAAAATTTTCGGCGGCATATCCGCGGCCAGGAGCGTCGGTGTTGAGGCCAATTCTCTCATATACCGGGGTTTCACCGCCGAGCCGTCCGTCATTACCGAAGGCGGTATCATTGATCTTAATATTGAGGTGACCAATTTTGAAGATCCGTCCAAAAACGGCGGCTTCTGTAAGGTGACCAATGTGCTGACCGATGAGCCGGTACTCTGTTTCCGGACAAAAGGATTTACTACCACCAAAACACTTCGCGACTGCGGAGACGGTACCACCCTATGCCTCGGCGACAGCACCGATCCTGTTGTCAGGGAGACAACGTATGAGCTGGAATGCCACCATGACACCTCGAATGCAACACACGACGACGATGATTTTAACAGCAGGTGCATGTCATTTGAACCGACCGGCAACACATGGAAGAAAATCGGTCCGTTCGGGTTTACGGTGAAGGTGCTGCCGAGCCGAATCGTTGAGCGGGATATATCCGAATCAGTGCCCGTGCCGACCATCACCAAAACCGGCAGTGTATTCAGGGTCTCTCTGCCGCAGGAATCGCGCGGTTCCTATGATGTGCGCATCTATGAGCTTGATGCAGGATCTGCCGACGGCACCAAAACAGTCAATCCCCGCAGCCCCGACAGAATCATCGCATTTTTCACCAACACGGCGCAGGCGAATGCCAAGGTGCAGAATACCTGTGACACGACACAAAGCTCATCGGAATTTCGGGAATGTATAAAAGGCGCGCTGTACGGAGAAACCGCTCCGGCTGTCATTGTTATCGGCGCCGGCAGTCATGATATCAGTCGGTCGGAGGTGAGTAATAAGATTTTGGTTGCCGAAACATATACAAACAGCGGGCCGAAAGGAGCAAGAAGCCAAAAGATTGTGGTTGATACCCGGGATGATCCGTTTGCCTCTCCTTAATCGCTATCCATGTGAATGGCGGTGATTGCCGGGCAGGGGGCGGACTGCGGGAGGAGCGGGACAGGCACCGTCGAGCAGACATCCCTCATTTTTCATGCCCCGTTCCGGGCAGCGCCGTGAATGAATGCAGGCCTCGTCGCCGACCTGTTTCTGTTCCGCGATGAGCATGTCCGCATCGGTTGTGGTTGTCAGCAGTATCCGGTCGAGATCCTTCGGTATGTAGCCGTTGAATGCGGCAATGCGCGGGGTGTCATTAACGAACAGCCGGAGGCCGTCCTCACGGCAGACAGTTGTGTCGTTAAATGACAGACAATCCTCATCCAGCAGTATATTCAGCGAAGCGAGGAAGGTGGCGAAGGTCTGTTTTTTTGCATGGATATGCAGCACGTCGCCGTCATTGTCGTGCAGGTGCAGGAACTCATGCCGGACGGTATCCTCATGCGATTGGTATACCGCATCCGAGAGGTGTATTCTCTCGCCGTGTACATACACGGCAAAGTCGGCATGTATGTGTATGTCGTTATGGTGCGGTCCGTATCCTTTATATATATAGAGCATGCATCCGAAGAAGAGCAGGGCGCAGCCGACAAGTACCGCCCTGTAGATCATCTTTCTTCCGTTGCTTTGCATGGCTATAATACTAGCACATGGTTTTGAATAATATTTTCATTCGGTGTCAAGTTGCATTGCGACAAAATCGTACAGTATACTAATTATCACATGAAGGGCAACGATGAATATAATCTGAAGGTCGTGTTTATCTACATCAGCATTGCAATTGCGCTGTTGGTGACCATAATTTCCGGCTCTAGCGCCGCGTTCGCCATCATTAACTATTTCCTGATGCCCGATTCATTCACCTGGTGGAATTTTCGGGGCAGTGTATACGGCAGCCTGCCGAGCAGCATCGCCTTTTTGTCTATTGCATTTCTGACGCTGATGGCGCTCTCCCGCATTGTTCGTGATGATATAGCGATTGATCATCAAAGGACGGTCTGGTATCGGCTGTGTCAGGCGATTGTCATGGTCATACTCACACTTTCACTGTGTACGGTGCTGTTTGTATCGGCGCTCCTGATTGAGGGTGTGCTGAGCGGCGACATATCATGGGCGCACTTTTTGAAACTGGTGTTCATGCTCGGCATCGGCGCCATGACATTTTATTACTATCGCGGCGTTCTTCGTCATGTGTGGCAGAGTCACAGAAAAGAAAAGAAAATGCTCGTTGTCACGGTGTCAGCGCTGGTGATCCTCCTGCTGGTATTGGGGGTTGCGGTGGTGCGGCCGCTCACACAACGGTCGGTTGCAGAAACATACGAGGCACTGGACCATCTCAAGACAGTGTCGCGGGAGGTAAACGTATTCTTCTCCGAGAAGAAATATCTGCCGGCTGACCTGTCGGTGCTTGAATATATTAAACACGGATATGTGGTTGATGACGGATCGGTCACATACGAGAAAACCGGATACGCTTCATACCGTCTGTGTGCGGAATTTGAGGCGCTGCCGCGCGGCACGGACCTCTCCGAGTATCCGTACGATGATTTTGAGGTGAAAGAAACGGGCACGAACTGTTTTGTTCTCAGCGCACAGTAGCGCCGCAGTCGCCCCGTTTTTTGGTATAGTGTGCGTATGCTGCTGTCCGCACAATCATTAGAGAAACGGTACGGAGCCGAAACTGTTTTCAGCGATATATCCTTCACCCTCGACGAGGGGCATCGGGTCGCGCTGGTCGGGAAAAACGGCGCGGGAAAGAGCACGCTAATGAAATTGCTCGTCGGCAAAACGGAGCCGGATGCCGGCAGGGTGACGGTGACCGACGGCAGAACGGTGGCGTATCTGCCGCAGGAAATTGCGGCGGATGACACGCGCACCGGCATCGCCTATCTGCAGGACGGCACCAATCTGCAGCCGCATCAGTTTTTTCCGCTGCTTGAGGGTCTGGGTGTGCCGCAGGAAGTCGCGGAGCGTTCGCTGAACGGCATGAGCGGCGGTCAGCAGACCAAAATTCTGCTGACCCGTTTTCTGCTTGAGCCGTCGGATATTCTGCTGCTGGACGAGCCGACCAATAATTTGGACATACCGTCGCTGCTCTGGCTTGAACGGTTTCTCGCCTCGTCAAAAAAAGCAATGATCATCATCTCACATGATTTGATGTTTCTGAATACCGTAGCGAACCGGGTGTTTGAGATGAAAGACGGAACGCTCCTGACGGAACGGGGCACCTACGGCGACTACCTTGAGCGGAAGAAGAAAGAGTTGGCGCGGGCGAAAAAGGAATACGCACAATATATACAGAAAGTGCGCCAGCTTGAGCGGACAAAAAGACAGATACAGGGCAAAGGCGGGCGGATAGACGCGGCCGAGGCGGACGACGGCGACAAAATCGGTGCCGGCGCAGCGCGGGACCGCGCATCTGCGGGTCAGCGGCAGGCGCGCTCCATTGAGCGCCGGATTCAACGGATGGAGAAAGTTAAGAAGCCCTTTGAGGAGGATCCGTATGTGCTCACCATCAGCGCAAGACAGCAGGATGGGGACATTGAAATTGCCGCGTCCGATCTGGTTGTCGGCTATCCCGGCGGCGTGCGGGTGGGCCCGGTGTCATTTTCGGTAAAGATCGGCGATCGACTTTGTCTCATGGGCATGAACGGCGCGGGAAAGAGTACGCTGCTGAAGACCGTTGCCGGCATGCTTGAGCCGTTGGAAGGCGGGATATCAGTGTCCGACGGCGTATTGTTCGGCGACCTGATGCAGAAACATGAGCGGGCGGATCCAGGCACGGTCGCACTTGATTTTTTCATGCAACAGACCGGCGGCGATGCCGAGCGGGCGATGCATGCGCTGAAACAGGCCGGCTTCACCGACCGGATGCTCCGGCAGAGGATAGCCGGCCTCTCATCCGGCATGCGCGCGCGGCTGCTCTTTGCCGTGTTCGTGGCGCTCGGCGTGAATGTTCTTATCCTTGACGAGCCGACGAACCATCTGGACATGGAGGCGGTTGCGGCGCTCAAAGATCTTTTGAAGCAGTACACGGGAATCGTATTTCTGGTGTCGCACAACCGATGGTTTTTAGAGGATCTTAATGTCGGCACATACTACAGCATCGCTGACAGCGCCGCGGTCCGTATTCCTGACTTTGAAAAGTATCTCAGCGATGCTCAGGCGCGCGCGGAACGGATGGTGAAACAATTGAGAAGGGCGGTGTGATAGAGTGAACGTATGCTGTTTACACACATGCTGCCGCTCGCGCTCATTCAGGGGGTCACGGAATTTCTGCCGATTTCCTCTTCAGCGCACCTGGTGCTGTTTCCCGAGGTGTTCGGCCGCGAAATACAGTCGGTCGGTTTTGATATTATACTTCATGCCGCGACACTGACGGCGGCAGTGTGGTATTTCAGAAAAGATATACGGGATATTACCGTCGGATGCCTGCGCGGCGATGCCGGCAGCCGTCTATATATGCAGGCATTGCTGCTCGGCACGCTTCCCGTGGTAGTTGCCGGTCCGTTTCTGTACAACACCGTGGTGTCCTCCAGGACCGCGGAGCTGATCGCTATACTCCTCATCGCCTCCGGTGCCGCGCTGTATCTGGCGGATTGGTATGTGCGTCGCATGCCGGTGCACAGTAATCTCCCCGTCCCCGCACGTGCGCTGGTCATCGGCATGTGTCAGATACTGTCGGTGTTTCCCGGCGTATCGCGGTCGGGAATTACCATCACCGCGGGTCGTCTCCTGGGGCTCTCCCGCGGGGAATCGGTCCGGTTTTCATTCCTGCTTTCCGTTCCCGTCATCGCCGGCGCGACGGTGCTTGCCGCGCTGTCCGTGCCGTCCGCAGGGACGATCGCGCTGTCCGTGCCGTTGCTGATATCGTTCGCCGTCGCCGTTCTTGCCGCCTACACCGCAATTCGGCTGTTCATCGCGTGGGTAGAGCGTATAGGGTTCGCTCCGTTCTGCATATATCAGATAGCGCTCGGTGCCGCGCTGCTTCTGCTGCTCTAGTACAGATGTTTGACGGTAATCCACCAGGTTGTCGGCGGCAATTCGTCCAGCCCGTACGGCGGTTCGGTGACCATAACGGAATACAGCCACAGGGCGACTATGAATCCGAGGATGATATAGGCGATTCTCTTCATGATATATGATATATATATACCGTAGCACACCACGCCACCTTAGCTCAGTCGGTAGAGCACTCCCATGGTAAGGGAGAGGTCGTCGGTTCAAATCCGACAGGTGGCTCATATATGTCACACCTGTACCTCACAAAGACGGACTACATCCACTATCTCCGCTGCCCGAGTTCGCTCTGGCTGTTGAAACATAAACCGGATGTGTATCCGCACCGGGAGTTCAGCGCGTTTCTGCGGCAGATAGCGGCGGAGGGGTATGAGGTTGAGCGGTACGCACAGCGGCTGTTTCCGAACGGCATACCGCTGCCCGCCGGCACAGCGGCCGGGGAGCGCACCCGTCAGGCGGTTGCAGCCGGCACCCCAATCATGTTCCAGGCGACATTCCACACCGATGACGGCATGTTCATCCGCAGCGATGTGCTGGAGCTGCACGGCGATGCCTGCAGTATCTATGAAATAAAATCTTCGGCGAAGGTGAAGCGGGAGAAGCAGCATGACCATATTAAGGACCTCTGTTTTCAGGTAATTGCACTTGAGAAATCCGGCCTGTCGGTGCGGGATGCATACATCATTCATGTAAACGCCGACTATGTGCGCGACGGGGAGGTGAACCCGGCGGCGCTGCTGAAAAAAATGTGTGTTACCGATGCGGTGCGGGATGCGGAGGCGGAAACGGAGGTTGAGGTGTCAAACGCGCTTGCGCTGCTCCGCGAAACGGCAATCAGCGAAAACGGCTGTCCCTGCTACAGAAAAACCCGGGCGAACCACTGTGACGCGTTTGCATATTTCAACGGCGCGCCGGAGCGTCAGTCAGTGTGGGAGCTCGGCCGGATCAGTGAAAAAAAACTGGTGACCCTTCTTGACCGCGGCGTGACGCACCTGCGGGAGATTCCGGAAGACATTGACCTTAACCCGAAACAGCGCCGGCAGGCGCTCTCTGCGGTGCGCGGCGAGCCGGTGGTGTATGAGGAGCGGATTGCCGAGATGCTCGGCACGCTGACATTTCCGCTGTATTTTTTTGACTATGAAACCGCCGCACATGCGGTACCGCGGCTGGTCGGCTTCAGACCGTGGCAGCATATACCGTTTCAGTATTCGCTGCATATATTGCATGAAGACGGGACGCTTGACCATCGCGAACAGGTGAGCGAGACACTGACCGGCGTTGAGGAAGTGCTCTCGGCGCTGTGCGGAGACATTGCCCCCGACGGAGACGTGATCTCGTGGCATGCGTCGTTTGAACAGTGCCGTAACCGCGAGATGGGGGAGATATTTCCGCGGTATCGTGAACAGTTAACCGATATCAACCGCCGCATGTTTGATCTGGAGGATGTGTTCAGGGAGGCGTACGCTGATGCCGCCTTCCGCGGCTCCACCTCCATCAAGAAGGTTCTGCCGGTATTGTGTCCGCATCTGACCTATGCGGATATGGCGGTGCAGGACGGCGCGCAGGCAATGGGACAGTGGCTGACGATGGTGGATCCGGCGACGGACGGCGCAACAAAGGCGGATATACGACGCGATTTGCTCACGTACTGCACATTGGATACCTATGCGATGGTTGAGCTGTATCGGACGCTTCGGGCGATGGTGTCGTGATGTGTACGGCGGCAAAGAATTCGCGGAAGTGGGGTATGCTGAATATATATGGTCCGTACAGCGCGCAGGGTTCAGCATGCCGGTTTCACGCTCATTGAGGTGTTGGTCGCTATTTCCGTGCTCACGACGATGTTGTTTGTCCCCCTCTCCGTCATCACCCAGTATCTCACCGAAGTCGCACTGACGGAAGACAGCGTGAAAGCCGGCCTTCTGGCACAGGAGGTGATAGAGTATGTGCGGTATGACCGGGATTCAAATCTGCTTTCGGGCGACGGCACGTGGTTCACCAGGCTGCGCTCGCCGGTCAGTGTAACGAATACATACAGTGAGTGTATTACGCGGGAGAATGACTGGTTGCGCGGCGCGGATCCCCGGTTCTGCAATGTGGAATGCACGAGCGAATCCGAAACCGGCCTCTGCAGCGAGGTTGACGGGTTTGTCTCCGGCGTGTCCGGGTTAACGACCGTGCCCGTGCGGTACCCGAACAAAACCTGTGACGGTAAGGAAGCGGGCGACACAGAAGAGACATTCAGCGTGACGCTGACGATTGTGGTGCCGTCGAACGATACCGCGGTGCAGTATGCGTCCGTCAGACCCTGTGTATCCTGGAAAGACAGGAGCGGTGCGGAGCGGAAGATGGAGATTGAAGAGACACTCTTTCATTGGTTAGTAACTGATTAGTACCATGAGTATGTATATGCTATCACCACAATCACACAACAGCGGCTCCGTCCTCATTCTCACCGTCATCATCTCCACCGTGCTGTTCAGCATCGGTATAGCGCTGACCTCAATTCTGCAGAAAGAAGTGACGCGGCACCTGTATGCGGACCGGTCGGTCGTTGCGCTGAATATCGCGAACACCGCACTTGAGTGCGCGCTGTACAATGATTTCCGCAGATTTGTATTCAGTGATGATGAGTCACTGGAGCAGTCCGCCGAACTCAGTTGCGGCAATCTGTACCACATCCGTCCGAAGGGTGACTGGGGTAGTCTGTACACGCCCAATCCAGAACCGGGCACGAACCCCGCAGCCGGCACCGGACGGTATGAGTATGTTGTTGTGCAGCCTGACCGGGGGACCGCACAGGAGGATCTACCGCACATCAGCGATGTACCCTGCGCATGGGTTATCGTGCGGAAGCAATGCCTTAACGACGACGGTCTCACGCCGTCATTCTGTGCGGACGGACTCATCGAAAGTTTTGTTGAAGTGAGGGGATATGCGTCCTGTTCTGAGGATAACGAGGCCGAGCGCGGTCTGGTGCGCCGCTTCCGCCTGTACTACTGATCGTTTCCGCTTGGTATACTGTGCATATATGAAGAATATTCCGCAGAATATCCGGAGTCGCGCGGGCAGGCTGCGCCGGGAGATCACCCGCCTGCGCGAGCTGTACCACCGGGAGGATGTCTCGGAGATATCCGACGAAGCGCTGGACTCACTGAAGAACGATCTCGCGACTCTGGAAAAACAATATCCCGGTCTGGTGACGCCGGATTCGCCGACCCAGACCGTCGCAGGCGGGGTGAAGCAGGAATTCGCGAAGGTGACACACACGGTGCGGCAGTGGTCGTTCAACGATGTGTTCTCCGACGGGGATCTTGCCGAGTTTGATACCCGCACGAAACGGTTTCTTGGCACTGAGGAGGATATCACCTATGTCGTTGAGGAAAAGATAGACGGAGTGAAGGTGATTCTGACATATGAAAACGGTGTGCTGAAGACGGCCGCGACGCGCGGAAACGGTGTGGTGGGGGAGGATGTGACCGACAATATTCTGACGATTGCCGAAGCGCCGCGCTCCCTTTCAAAAAAAATCAGCATCGTTGTTGAGGGTGAAGTGTACCTCACCACGGATGAGCTCAAACGGATTAATCGGAAGCGGAAAAAAAACGGAGAGGAGATGTATGCGAATCCGCGCAATCTGGTTGCCGGCTCGCTGCGGCAGTTGAATCCGTCCGTTACCGCGTCCCGGCGCCTGCGTATATTCATCTATGATATCGCGCAGTACGGCGCGATGCCGTCCGCGCAGGCTGAGGAAATGCATCTTCTGCAGGAGCTCGGTTTTCCGGTGAATCCGCACTGGGCGGTATGCGACTCACTCGCGGATGTTGTCTCGTTCTGGAAGGAACGCCAAAAAAAGCGGAACGCGTTACCGTACTGGATAGACGGGGTGGTGGTGAAGGTGAATGACCGCTCATACCAGCAGCGTCTGGGGTACACCGGAAAAGCGCCGCGGTATGCGGTCGCGTTTAAGTTTCCCGCCGAAGAGGTTACCACGGTACTTGAAGATATTGTATTTCAAATCGGCCGGACCGGCGTGGTGACGCCGGTTGCGGTACTCGCACCCGTTCGCATAGCCGGCACGACTGTATCGCGCGCGACGCTGCACAACGAGGATCAGATTGCAAAGATGGATGTGCGCATCGGCGACACGGTCATCGTGCGGAAGGCGGGGGATATTATCCCCGAGATTCTGAGCGTGATGAAGAATCTGCGCCCGCGTTCGGCACGGAAGTTTATCTGGCCCGACCGGGTCGCCGGATGCGGCAACAACGGTCGTATTGAACGGGTTGCGGGCACCGCGGCATGGCGCTGCGTTGAACGGAATTCAGATGAGCTCACTATCCGCCGCCTCGCGCACTTTGTGAGCAAGGGGGCGCTTAACATTGACGGACTGGGAGAACGGACGGTGCGGCAGTTGGTTGATGCGGGGTATCTCTCGTCATATGCGGACATATTCACGCTCACCGAAGACATGCTCATATCACTTGAGGGATTTCGGGAAAAATCGGCGCAGAATATCGTTGCGGCTGTTGCCGCCCGTCGCCGGGTGCCGCTTGCACGGCTCCTGTTCGGTCTCTCAATTGACGGAGTCGGAGAAGAGATTGCCGCATTGCTTGCCGGACACTTCAGAAGTATTGACCGGCTTTTTTCCGCCTCTGTTGAGGAGATACAGGAAGTGCACGGTATCGGGTCGGTACTCGCCGAGGGTATCGTTGCATGGGGCGCGGACGCCGCAAAGCGTTCCGCCCTGAACGATGTGCTGCGGCAGGTGACGGTTCTTGCGCCCGAGAAACAGTCGGAAGATCATCCGTTCTCCGGCAGGCAGGTCGTTGTGACGGGAAAGATTGCCGGCTACGCGCGGGATGAGATAAAGCGGATGCTGCAGTCCCGGGGCGTTCGGGTATCGGAATCGGTGTCGGAAAAGACGGACTGTGTCATCGCCGGCGAACACGCCGGATCCAAACTGCGGAAAGCGGAAGAGCTCGGCGTGGCGGTGGTGCGGGGACATGAGGCGGTTCAGCTGCTGAAATCGCTGTAGCCGGACACTCATGTGCGGTGCGACGCTTTCATATATATAGTGTTGCGTTGCAGAAATATGTATGATGTTTGCATACGACGAACGCGGGCGGACATATCGGCATATATGTTGTAACAATACACTTGCTTTTATTCGGCAAACAGGTAATAGTAAATACAGATACAGAAAACCGCTGCTGAACACTCAATTAATAAATAACCTATTGTGCGGAGAAGAATTTTTTAATTAATCATGTGTCGTGCGTGATGTATGTATACAGAAAAATTTTGCGCGCGCAGTACTCCATATATACATATGACTATAAGCAAAACTATAACAAACAACATGCGGTCATGCCTCGGCATGCTGCTCATCACGGCGCTATGCCTCAATCCGTTGTTTATGCACACCGCGCTGGCGCAGCCGCAGGGTCCGGAACTGCTTGCGTCTGATATGTATACCACAAACGGCGGTGTCACACACGACGGCACCACCTACATCACCGTCGGCGATGATGTTGTGCTGAAAATTGAAATATCGGATAAGGATCTCACGGAGCCGCCGACCGTAGTCATGGCGGGGGAGCGACAGACAATGAGTCTGACGGGCAAGGGCCTAAACGGCGGCAGGGAGTACAAAGCAGCAATGACCGTTACGGATACGACACCGGAAGGAGTGATATCGTATGATATCGGCGCGCTCACGTACCGCACCGGCGGCACAACCGACCCGCGGCCGAGAAGCGGTACGATTGTTGTGGACACGACACCTCCGACCATCATCCTGCACGGGGCGAATCCGTATGTACTGCTTGAAGACGGCAGTAATCCGTACAAGGATCCCGGCGCGGTGACCGACATATGCGGGACGGATGACAACGGTGAGACGGTCTGTGAACCGGCGGAAGTATTGCAGAACACGGTGTCAATGATTCAGGGCACCTATATCGTGACATACACCGCACGCGATATTGCGAAGAATACGAACACTGTAGAGAGAACTGTGGAGGTGATCAGACTCGACACGAAACCGACGGTGACCGTGTCCGGATCCGGCGGCTCAGTGCGCCCGGGCGATGACATCACCCTCTCATTTGCCGTTCCCCAACCCCTTACTGAAACACCGACCGGAAGTATACGAGTGTTCGCGAACGAAGATACCGACGAAGCGGTGTTTGAGAGCGATTCGATCTCCATGACGCTGAGCGACGGAGTATATACCGCCGTCTGGACGGTGCCGGATGCCATACCGGAGACGAAACGGGCGTTTGTGCGGTATGTGCTCAACGATTCCGACTTCATGACCGGCGGCATGTATGCTGAAGACGCGGCTGATGTTCAGGAAACAGGCGATGAGCGCGCGGATACCTCAGCAGCTACCGAACACGCCGATGAGGCGGATCCGGCGGTATTCAGCGGCAGTATTGCTGATGCTGACGATACCGGCACTATCGGCGACGGGATTACCAGCAGAGAAGAACTTAACTACACCGGAAAAGCGTCACCCGGTGCAACGGTGACCGTGCAGTACAAGAAAACAACAGACGGACCGTGGGATGATGCCGACGGTCTCATCGCATATGTTACCGAAGTATCTTCCGACGCAGCAGCAGACGGTTCGTTCACCGTTCGTTTTGAATCCCTGACGGACGGCGGGTATGAAGTTCGCGCCGTCATTGATACCGTCTCAGCCGAACCGGTTGCACTCACCGGCTTTACGGTGGACACCATTCCTCCCGTGCTCACACTTAACGGTGACGCAGAGATGATTCTCACCGCCGGTGAAACCTTCACTGATCCGGGCGCCGTCTCGGACGACGAAGAAGCGGTTAGTGTCGCAGGCGTGGTTGACACTGCGACCTCGGGAACTTACACCCTCACCTATCAAGCAACCGACACGGCAGGGAACACGGGAACGGCGGAAAGAACGGTTAAAATTATCGCACCTCAGCCCCAAGATGATATACCCGATCCGACAGCACCACAGGACATTATATTTGACAAACTCACAGCCGCCGCATCAAAGACAGCATCATCTCCACGACAAGTGGCACAACAAATTGGAAGCTTCATTACCGTTACCAACGCTGACTACACAATCCCCGAGCAGGAGAAATCCCTGACCGTCACCCTGTCTGAGACAACAGGCGTCACGAACACCCGGTGGGACATAGTTAACAGCCAGAATGACTGTACCGCCGCGCAGACTCTGCGACGCACTTACACTCCCGACGTAGCCGGCGCCGATACGGTGACGATTGACACCGAAGACGCCAACACCAAGTACGCCTGTTTTACGGCAGTCCATGCAGGCATGACCTACTACGGACTCTCCGGTCCTATACAGGGCATTGACCGCACCAAACCCGTCATCGCCAAAGTACCGCTCCTCGCAAGCAATATCATTGACGACGGCTACCTGAGCCGTGCCGACATTGACGCTGACCTTCCCATTGTCACCGCTCCCGAAATCACTGGCGAAACCGCTGTCGTTGTCCTCTCCTACTTTTTCTTTCATTACAGTCCGGATTCCATTGCGGATACGGCGGCTATCACCGATCCCTCCGCTGTCCCGTCCACCTGCTCCAATCCCGCTTATTGGGAGAAGGCAAGGGTATATGAATCAACAGAGGCAAGCAAGATCTTCGAAAAACCCGATGCCATATTCCGTGTCTGTGTCAGAGCGGTTGACGAAGCGGGCAACATCGGCTACGGCGCCTCGGCCGCCTTCACAAAAGACGCATACATCGCACCGCCCAGACTTGATTTGCATGCAGACGACGACACCGGTGTCAGCGACACTGACGACATCACGAGCAAAACTAGTGAGCTGACCATCTCCTACACCACAGAAGCAGGCACCACTATTACCCTTAAAGAAGGAGATACGGTTCTCGGAGCATCTTCACCACAGGACATCTCCCTGAGCGAGGGTACCCACACCATCACCGCAGTTGCAACGGATAAATTGAAAAACACCTCACCACCGGCAACACTGACTATTACTGTTGACACCACACCACCGACCGTCGGCACCGTTACCGTACCGGCTCAGACAGCACCGGGTGAAACCGTCACCGCCACATTCTTCTTCAATGAGGAGAGTGTGCTTGACTGGGGCGGAAGCTGCACCTCGGCGACAACGACGGTACCGGTCGGCACGGTCACCGCAGACCTCACCGCGCCGTCTGCGGGAGGCACATACGCCGACTGTACCGTCACGGCCACTGACCTTGCGGGCAACACCGCATCTGCAGTCATTCCCGCATTCACTATCCTGCAGCCGGCACCGGTCTTCACCGTCCTGAGCGGCGAGAATCAGGTCAAAGACGGAGCGGTATTTACGTTCCGGCACGGCGAGTCCTTCACCCTGACACTCCCCGGTGTACAGGAAAACACCGGTCACGGCAGTATCGTATTCACCCTTGCCCCGTCACCGACCGGATTTACCTTCACCGCACCGACGACACCGACCGGTACAGGATCACTTGCCGAGGGTCTTCCCGCAGGCACCCATACCTTCACCTACACGGCAACGGACGGAGCGACGAATGCAAGAATGGTATCCCTCACTTTCACCGTACACATCATTAGCCTCAGCATTACACTCACCAACACCGACTACACAATCCCCGAGCGGGAGAAATCCCTGACCGTCACCCTGTCTGAGACCTTGGGAGTGACAGAAACGAAGTGGGGCATTGTTGCAGACCGGAACGACTGTACTGCAGCCAGCGATCTGACAACAATCGTTAATGACTACATCCCCAACACTGACGGCACCGCTACGGTGACGATTGACACCGAAGACGCCAACACCGGGTACGCCTGTTTCACGGCAGCCAAAGCAGGTGTGACCTACTACGGACTCTCCGATCAGATCGGAGGCATTGACCGCACCGCACCCGCCGTCACCGCCGTACCCCTTGTCAACGATGTTGCTGACGGCTACCTGAACAGTGCCGACCTTGCCAGCAGCGCCGACCCTGCCAGCAGTGCCAACCCCGACCCTAACCGTCCCATTGTCACCACTCCCAAAATCACCGGTGAAACCGATGCCGCCGCCCTCTCCCACTTTTCCTATCATTACTATACCGTTACGAATTCCCTCACCTGCTCTTCCGTGTTGACATATGAATCAACCATACCGCACACACACACGCTCTCCCCATATCCCGACGGCACCTACAAGGTCTGTGTGAAAGTAACTGACAGAGCGGGCAACATCGGCTACGGCCACTCGAACACCTTCATCAAAGACACCACGGCACCCGATGCACCGACCGGACTTGATCTGCATGCAGACGACGACACCGGTGTCAGCGGCACTGACGACATCACCTCAAACACTGAAGGTCTGACCATCTCCTACACCACAGAGGCAGGTACCACTATCACCCTTAAAGAAGGAGATACGGTTCTCGGCACGGCAGCAGCACCGTCACAGGACATCTCCCTGAGCGAAGGAACACACACCGTCACCGCCATTGCAACGGATGAGGCGGGGAACGTCTCACTACCCTCAGCGGCACTGACCGTGACGGTTGACACCACACCACCGACCGTCGGCACCGTTACCGTACCGGCTCAGACAGCACCGGGTGAAACCGTCACCGCCACATTCTTCTTCAATGAGGAGAGTGTGCTTGACTGGGGCGGAAGCTGCACCTCGGCGACAACGACGGTACCGGTCGGCACGGTCAACGCAGACCTCACCGCGCCGTCTGCGGGAGGCACATACATCGACTGCACCGTTACGGCCACTGACCTTGCGGGCAACACCGCATCTGCAGTCATTCCCGCATTCACTATCCTGCAGCCGGCACCGGTCTTCACCGTCCTGAGCGGCGAGAATCAGGTCAAAGACGGAGCGGTATTTACGTTCCGGCACGGCGAGTCCTTCACCCTGACACTCCCCGGTGTACAGGAAAACACCGGTCACGGCAGTATCGTATTCACCCTTGCCCCGTCACCGACCGGATTTACCTTCACCGCACCGACGACACCGACCGGTACAGGATCACTTGCCGAGGGTCTTCCCGCAGGCACCCATACCTTCACCTACACGGCAACGGACGGAGCGACGAATGCAAGAATGGTATCCCTCACTTTCACCGTACACATCATTAGCCTCAGCATTACACTCACCAACACCGACTACACAATCCCCGAGCGGGAGAAATCCCTGACCGTCACCCTGTCTGAGAC
The DNA here is from genome assembly GCA_965222235.1 of Minisyncoccota bacterium. Lineage (GTDB taxonomy): Bacteria > Patescibacteriota > Minisyncoccia > Phycocordibacterales > JABAAK01 > JAPPJI01. Next base: position 624,872 of record OZ244939.1, read on the forward strand.
CTTGGGAGTGACAGAAACGAAGTGGGGCATTGTTGCAGACCGGAACGACTGTACTGCAGCCAGCGATCTGACAACAATCGTTAATGACTACATCCCCAACACTGACGGCACCGCTACGGTGACGATTGACACCGAAGACGCCAACACCGGGTACGCCTGTTTCACGGCAGCCAAAGCAGGTGTGACCTACTACGGACTCTCCGATCAGATCGGAGGCATTGACCGCACGGCACCTGTCGCCGCCGCCGTACCCCTTGTCAACGATGTTGCTGACAGCTACCTGAACAGTGCCGACATTGCCGCTAACCGTCCCATTGTCACCACTCCCGAAATCACCGGTGAAACCGATGCCGCCGCCCTCTCCCACTTTTCCTATCATTACTATACCGTTACGAATTCCCTCACCTGCTCTTCCGTGTTGACATATGAATCAACCATACCGCACACACACACGCTCTCCCCATATCCCGACGGCACCTACAAGGTCTGTGTGAAAGTAACTGACAGAGCGGGCAACATCGGCTACGGCCACTCGGACACCTTCATCAAAGACACCACGGCACCCGATGCACCGACCGGACTTGATCTGCATGCGGACGACGACACCGGTATCAGCGACACTGACGACATCACCTCAAACACTGAAGGTCTGACCATCTCCTACACCACAGAAGCAGGCACCACTATTACCCTTAAAGAAGGAGATACGGTTCTCGGCACAGCAACGACACCGTCACAGGACATCTCCCTGAGCGAAGGAACACACACCGTCACCGCAGTTGCAACTGACAAAGCAGGAAACGTCTCACTACCCTCAGCGGCACTGACTATTACTGTTGACACCACGGCACCCGATGCACCGACCGGACTTGACCTTGATGCTTCAGACGACACCGGTGTCAGCGACATTGACGACATCACCTCAAACACTGAAGGTCTGACCATTGCATACACCACAGAAGCAGGCACCACTATTACCCTTAAAGAAGGAGATACGGTTCTCGGCACAGCAACGACACCGTCACAGGACATCTCCCTGAGCGAAGGAACACACACCGTCACCGCCGTTGCAACGGATGAGGCGGGGAACGTCTCACTACCCTCAGCGGCACTGACTATTACTGTTGACACCACCGCACCCGCTGCACCGACCGGGCTTGATCTGCATGCGGACGACGACACCGGTGTCAGCGACACTGACGACATCACGAGCAAAACTAGTGAGCTGACCATCTCCTACACCACAGAAGCAGGAACCACTATCACCCTTAAAGAAGGAGATACGGTTCTCGGCACAGCAACGACACCGTCACAGGACATCTCCCTGAGCGAAGGAACACACACCGTCACCGCAGTCGCAACTGACAAAGCAGGAAACGTCTCACTACCCTCAGCGGCACTGACTATTACTGTTGACACCGCCAATCCTGTTGTCACCACACCGTCACTCACCTCTGTTCTTGATGACGGCTACCTGAACACTGAGGAAATACAGACACCGGTTGATCTGATCACCGAACCGACCGCAACAGACACCGGGGGATCAGTCATCTTCACCTATGCTGTTGTCACCGAAAACATCGCCTGTGACACCGCCACATTCACTGCAGGCATTCCGCAGTCAGATGACATCACTACAGATGACGGCACCTACAAGGTCTGTGTGAAAGTAACTGACAAGGTGGACAACATCGGCTACGGCCACTCGGACACCTTCATCAAAGACACCACGGCACCCGATGCACCGACCGGACTTGATCTGCATGCAGACGATGACACCGGTGTCAGCGACGCTGACGACATCACCTCAAACACTGAAGGTCTGACCATCTCCTACACCACAGAAGCAGGAACCACTATTACCCTTAAAGAAGGAGATACGGTTCTCGGCACGGCAACGACACCGTCACAGGACATCTCCCTGAGCGAAGGAACACACATCATCACCGCAGTTGCAACGGATGAGGCGGGGAACGTCTCACTACCCTCAGCGGCACTGACTATTACTGTTGACACCACGGCACCCGATGCACCGACCGGACTTGATCTGCATGCAGACGACGACACCGGTATCAGCGGCACTGACGACATCACCTCAAACACTGAAGGTCTGACCATTGCATACACCACAGAAGCAGGAACCACTATTACCCTTAAAGAAGGAGATACGGTTCTCGGCACAGCAACGACACCGTCACAGGACATCTCCCTGAGCGAAGGAACACACACCGTCACCGCAGTTGCAACGGATGAGGCGGGGAACGTCTCACTACCCTCAGCGGCACTGACCGTGACGGTTGACACCACGGCACCCGATGCACCGACCGGACTTGATCTGCATGCAGACGACGACACCGGTATCAGCGACACTGACGACATCACCTCAAACACTGAAGGTCTGACCATTGCATACACCACAGAAGCAGGAACCACTATTACCCTTAAAGAAGGAGATACGGTTCTCGGCACGGCAACGACACCGTCACAGGACATCTCCCTGAGCGAAGGAACACACACCGTCACCGCCATTGCAACGGATGAGGCGGGGAACGTCTCACCACCCTCAGCGGCACTGACTATTACTGTTGACACCACGGCACCGACCGTCGGCACCGTTACCGTACCGGCTCAGACAGCACCGGGTGAAACCGTCACCGCCACATTCTCCGTCAGTGAGGAGAGTGTGCTTGTCTGGGGCGTACCCTGCACCTCAGAGACAACGACGGTACCGGTCGGCACGGTCACCGCAGACCTCACCGCGCCGTCTGCGGGAGGCACATACACCGACTGCACCGTTACGGCCACTGACCCCGCGGGCAACACCGCATCTGCAGATATTCCCGCATTCACTATCCTGTCGGGCACGCCGACACTGCAGATTCTAGACGGCGAGAATCAGGTCAAAGACGAAGCGGTATTTACGTTCCGGCACGGCGAGTCCTTCACCCTGACACTCCCCGGCATACAGGACAACACCGGTCACGGCAGTATCGTATTCACCCTTGACCCGTCACCGACCGGATTTACCTTCACCGCACCGGCGACTGCGACGAACACCGGATCACTCACCGGAGCCGCCATACCGGCAAATATATATACCTTCACCTACACGGCACGGGACAGCGCAGCGACACCGAGAGAGGACTTGCTGACCTTCACCGTCCGCATCGTTGACTTCACCGTTGCCGTTACCGACGCTGTCTACACAACCCCCGAGCGGGAGAAATCCCTGACCGTCACCCTGTCTGAGACCTCGGCAGTGACAGGCACGAAGTGGGGCATTGTTACAAACCCGAGCGACTGTGCTGCAGCCGGCAATCCGACACTCGCTAACACCTACACCCCCGACATCGACGGCAGCGCTACGGTGACGATTGCCACCGAAGACGCCAACACCAAGTACGCCTGTTTCACGGCAGTCAGTGCAGACGTGACATACTACGGACTCTCCGGTCAGATCGGAGGCATTGACCGCACCGCACCCGCCGTCACCGCCGTACCCCTTGTCAACGATGTTGCTGACGGCTACCTGAACAGTGCCGACCTTGCCGCTAATGCCGCACTCGCCGGTATCCCGGCTGTCACCGACGCCTCCGCTGTTACGTCAACGTATGTCGCCGCCGCGGATTCCGTCGCCTGTGCTTCCGTCAACACCGCGCTCTACACTGCCGCCTCCCCGACCGCAGTGACGCTGGCCGGACAGACAGACGGTACCCTCAAGGTCTGTGTCAGAGCGGTTGACGGAGCGGGCAACATCGGCTACGGCCACTCGGACACCTTCATCAAAGACACCACGGCACCCGATGCACCGACCGGACTTGATCTGCATGCAGACGACGACACCGGTATCAGCGGCACTGACGACATCACCTCAAACACTGAAGGTCTGACCATTGCATACACCACAGAAGCAGGAACCACTATTACCCTTAAAGAAGGAGATACGGTTCTCGGCACGGCAACGACACCGTCACAGGACATCTCCCTGAGCGAAGGAACACACACCGTCACCGCAGTTGCAACGGATGAGGCGGGGAACGTCTCACTACCCTCAGCGGCACTGACCGTGACGGTTGACACCACGGCACCCGATGCACCGACCGGACTTGATCTGCATGCAGACGACGACACCGGTATCAGCGACACTGACGACATCACCTCAAACACTGAAGGTCTGACCATTGCATACACCACAGAAGCAGGAACCACTATTACCCTTAAAGAAGGAGATACGGTTCTCGGCACGGCAACGACACCGTCACAGGACATCTCCCTGAGCGAAGGAACACACACCGTCACCGCCATTGCAACGGATGAGGCGGGGAACGTCTCACCACCCTCAGCGGCACTGACTATTACTGTTGACACCACGGCACCGACCGTCGGCACCGTTACCGTACCGGCTCAGACAGCACCGGGTGAAACCGTCACCGCCACATTCTCCGTCAGTGAGGAGAGTGTGCTTGTCTGGGGCGTACCCTGCACCTCAGAGACAACGACGGTACCGGTCGGCACGGTCACCGCAGACCTCACCGCGCCGTCTGCGGGAGGCACATACACCGACTGCACCGTTACGGCCACTGACCCCGCGGGCAACACCGCATCTGCAGATATTCCCGCATTCACTATCCTGTCGGGCACGCCGACACTGCAGATTCTAGACGGCGAGAATCAGGTCAAAGACGAAGCGGTATTTACGTTCCGGCACGGCGAGTCCTTCACCCTGACACTCCCCGGCATACAGGACAACACCGGTCACGGCAGTATCGTATTCACCCTTGACCCGTCACCGACCGGATTTACCTTCACCGCACCGGCGACTGCGACGAACACCGGATCACTCACCGGAGCCGCCATACCGGCAAATATATATACCTTCACCTACACGGCACGGGACAGCGCAGCGACACCGAGAGAGGACTTGCTGACCTTCACCGTCCGCATCGTTGACTTCACCGTTGCCGTTACCGACGCTGTCTACACAACCCCCGAGCGGGAGAAATCCCTGACCGTCACCCTGTCTGAGACCTCGGCAGTGACAGGCACGAAGTGGGGCATTGTTACAAACCCGAGCGACTGTGCTGCAGCCGGCAATCCGACACTCGCTAACACCTACACCCCCGACATCGACGGCAGCGCTACGGTGACGATTGCCACCGAAGACGCCAACACCAAGTACGCCTGTTTCACGGCAGTCAGTGCAGACGTGACATACTACGGACTCTCCGGTCAGATCGGAGGCATTGACCGCACCGCACCCGCCGTCACCGCCGTACCCCTTGTCAACGATGTTGCTGACGGCTACCTGAACAGTGCCGACCTTGCCGCTAATGCCGCACTCGCCGGTATCCCGGCTGTCACCGACGCCTCCGCTGTTACGTCAACGTATGTCGCCGCCGCGGATTCCGTCGCCTGTGCTTCCGTCAACACCGCGCTCTACACTGCCGCCTCCCCGACCGCAGTGACGCTGGCCGGACAGACAGACGGTACCCTCAAGGTCTGTGTCAGAGCGGTTGACGGAGCGGGCAACATCGGCTACGGCCACTCGGACACCTTCATCAAAGACACCACGGCACCCGATGCACCGACCGGACTTGATCTGCATGCAGACGACGACACCGGTATCAGCGGCACTGACGACATCACCTCAAACACTGAAGGTCTGACCATTGCATACACCACAGAAGCAGGAACCACTATTACCCTTAAAGAAGGAGATACGGTTCTCGGCACAGCAACGACACCGTCACAGGACATCTCCCTGAGCGAAGGAACACACACCGTCACCGCCATTGCAACGGATGAGGCGGGGAACGTCTCACCACCCTCAGCGGCACTGACTATTACTGTTGACACCACGGCACCGACCGTCGGCACCGTTACCGTACCGGCTCAGACAGCACCGGGTGAAACCGTCACCGCCACATTCTCCGTCAGTGAGGAGAGTGTGCTTGTCTGGGGCGTACCCTGCACCTCAGAGACAACGACGGTACCGGTCGGCACGGTCACCGCAGACCTCACCGCGCCGTCTGCGGGAGGCACATACACCGACTGCACCGTTACGGCCACTGACCCCGCGGGCAACACCGCATCTGCAGATATTCCCGCATTCACTATCCTGTCGGGCACGCCGACACTGCAGATTCTAGACGGCGAGAATCAGGTCAAAGACGAAGCGGTATTTACGTTCCGGCACGGCGAGTCCTTCACCCTGACACTCCCCGGCATACAGGACAACACCGGTCACGGCAGTATCGTATTCACCCTTGACCCGTCACCGACCGGATTTACCTTCACCGCACCGGCGACTGCGACGAACACCGGATCACTCACCGGAGCCGCCATACCGGCAAATATATATACCTTCACCTACACGGCACGGGACAGCGCAGCGACACCGAGAGAGGACTTGCTGACCTTCACCGTCCGCATCGTTGACTTCACCGTTGCCGTTACCGACGCTGTCTACACAACCCCCGAGCGGGAGAAATCCCTGACCGTCACCCTGTCTGAGACCTCGGCAGTGACAGGCACGAAGTGGGGCATTGTTGCAGACCGGAACGACTGTACTGCAGCCGGCGATCTGACAACAGTCGTTAATGACTACACTCCCGACGACACTGACGGCACCGCTACGGTGACGATTGACACCGAAGACGCCAACACCGGGTACGCCTGTTTCACGGCAGCCAAAGCAGGTGTGACCTACTACGGACTCTCCGATCAGATCGGAGGCATTGACCGCACCGCACCCGCCGTCACCGCCGTACCCCTTGTCAACGATGTTGCTGACGGCTACCTGAACAGTGCCGACCTTGCCGCTAATGCCGCACTCGCCGGTATCCCGGCTGTCACCGACGCCTCCGCTGTTACGTCAACGTATGTCGCCGCCGCGGATTCCGTCGCCTGTGCTTCCGTCAACACCGCGCTCTACACTGCCGCCTCCCCGACCGCAGTGACGCTGGCCGGACAGACAGACGGTACCCTCAAGGTCTGTGTCAGAGCGGTTGACGGAGCGGGCAACATCGGCTACGGCCACTCGGACACCTTCATCAAAGACACCACGGCACCCGATGCACCGACCGGACTTGATCTGCATGCAGACGACGACACCGGTATCAGCGGCACTGACGACATCACCTCAAACACTGAAGGTCTGACCATTGCATACACCACAGAAGCAGGAACCACTATTACCCTTAAAGAAGGAGATACGGTTCTCGGCACAGCAACGACACCGTCACAGGACATCTCCCTGAGCGAAGGAACACACACCGTCACCGCAGTTGCAACGGATGAGGCGGGGAACGTCTCACCACCCTCAGCGGCACTGACTATTACTGTTGACACCACGGCACCGACCGTCGGCACCGTTACCGTACCGGCTCAGACAGCACCGGGTGAAACCGTCACCGCCACATTCTCCGTCAGTGAGGAGAGTGTGCTTGTCTGGGGCGTACCCTGCACCTCAGAGACAACGACGGTACCGGTCGGCACGGTCACCGCAGACCTCACCGCGCCGTCTGCGGGAGGCACATACACCGACTGCACCGTTACGGCCACTGACCCCGCGGGCAACACCGCATCTGCAGATATTCCCGCATTCACTATCCTGTCGGGCACGCCGACACTGCAGATTCTAGACGGCGAGAATCAGGTCAAAGACGAAGCGGTATTTACGTTCCGGCACGGCGAGTCCTTCACCCTGACACTCCCCGGCATACAGGACAACACCGGTCACGGCAGTATCGTATTCACCCTTGACCCGTCACCGACCGGATTTACCTTCACCGCACCGGCGACTGCGACGAACACCGGATCACTCACCGGAGCCGCCATACCGGCAAATATATATACCTTCACCTACACGGCACGGGACAGCGCAGCGACACCGAGAGAGGACTTGCTGACCTTCACCGTCCGCATCGTTGACTTCACCGTTGCCGTTGCCGACGCTGTCTACACAATCCCCGAGCGGGAGAAATCCCTGACCGTCACCCTGTCTGAGACCTCGGCAGTGACAGGCACGAAGTGGGGCATTGTTACAAACCCGAGCGACTGTGCTGCAGCCGGCAATCCGACACTCGCTAACACCTACACCCCCGACATCGACGGCAGCGCTACGGTGACGATTGCCACCGAAGACGCCAACACCAAGTACGCCTGTTTCACGGCAGTCAGTGCAGACGTGACATACTACGGACTCTCCGGTCAGATCGGAGGCATTGACCGCACCGCACCCGCCGTCACCGCCGTACCCCTTGTCAACGATGTTGCTGACGGCTACCTGAACAGTGCCGACCTTGCCGCTAATGCCGCACTCGCCGGTATCCCGGCTGTCACCGACGCCTCCGCTGTTACGTCAACGTATGTCGCCGCCGCGGATTCCGTCGCCTGTGCTTCCGTCAACACCGCGCTCTACACTGCCGCCTCCCCGACCGCAGTGACGCTGGCCGGACAGACAGACGGTACCCTCAAGGTCTGTGTCAGAGCGGTTGACGGAGCGGGCAACATCGGCTACGGCCACTCGGACACCTTCATCAAAGACACCACGGCACCCGATGCACCGACCGGACTTGATCTGCATGCAGACGACGACACCGGTATCAGCGACACTGACGACATCACCTCAAACACTGAAGGTCTGACCATTGCATACACCACAGAAGCAGGAACCACTATTACCCTTAAAGAAGGAGATACGGTTCTCGGCACGGCAACGACACCGTCACAGGACATCTCCCTGAGCGAAGGAACACACACCGTCACCGCCATTGCAACGGATGAGGCGGGGAACGTCTCACCACCCTCAGCGGCACTGACTATTACTGTTGACACCACGGCACCGACCGTCGGCACCGTTACCGTACCGGCTCAGACAGCACCGGGTGAAACCGTCACCGCCACATTCTCCGTCAGTGAGGAGAGTGTGCTTGTCTGGGGCGTACCCTGCACCTCGGCGACAACGACGGTACCGGTCGGCACGGTCAACGCAGACCTCACCGCGCCGTCTGCGGGAGGCACATACACCGACTGTACCGTCACGGCCACTGACCCCGCGGGCAACACCGCATCTGCAGTCATTCCCGCATTCACTATCCTGTCGGGCACGCCGACACTGCAGATTCTAGACGGCGAGAATCAGGTCAAAGACGAAGCGGTATTTACGTTCCGGCACGGCGAGCCCTTCACCCTGACACTCCCCGGCATACAGGACAACACCGGTCACGGCAGTATCGTATTCACCCTTGACCCGTCACCGACCGGATTTACCTTCACCGCACCGGCGACTGCGACGAACACCGGATCACTCACCGGAGCCGCCATACCGGCAAATATATATACCTTCACCTACACGGCACGGGACAGCGCAGCGACACCGAGAGAGGACTTGCTGACCTTCACCGTCCGCATCGTTGACTTCACCGTTGCCGTTACCGACGCTGTCTACACAACCCCCGAGCGGGAGAAATCCCTGACCGTCACCCTGTCTGAGACCTCGGCAGTGACAGGCACGAAGTGGGGCATTGTTACAAACCCGAGCGACTGTGCTGCAGCCGGCAATCCGACACTCGCTAACACCTACACCCCCGACATCGACGGCAGCGCTACGGTGACGATTGCCACCGAAGACGCCAACACCAAGTACGCCTGTTTCACGGCAGTCAGTGCAGACGTGACATACTACGGACTCTCCGGTCAGATCGGAGGCATTGACCGCACCGCACCCGATGCACCGACCGGACTTGACCTTGACGCTTCAGACGACACCGGTGTCAGCGACACTGACGACATCACCTCAAACACTGAAGGTCTGACCATCTCCTACACCACAGAAGCAGGCACCACTATTACCCTTAAAGAAGGAGATACGGTTCTCGGCACAGCAACGACACCGTCACAGGACATCTCCCTGAGCGAAGGAACACACACCGTCACCGCCATTGCAACGGATGAGGCGGGGAACGTCTCACTACCCTCAGCGGCACTGACCGTGACGGTTGACACCACGGCACCCGATGCACCGACCGGACTTGATCTGCATGCGGACGACGACACCGGTGTCAGCGACACTGACGACATCACCTCAAACACTGAAGGTCTGACCATCTCCTACACCACAGAAGCAGGAACCACTATCACCCTTAAAGAAGGAGATACGGTTCTCGGCACGGCAGCAGCACCGTCACAGGACATCTCCCTGAGCGAAGGAACACACACCGTCACCGCAGTTGCAACTGACAAAGCAGGAAACGTCTCACTACCCTCAGCGGCACTGACTATTACTGTTGACACCGCCAATCCTGTTGTCACCTCACCGTCATTCACCTCTGTTCTTGATGACGGCTACCTGAACACTGAGGAAATACAGACACCGGTTGATCTGATCACCGAACCGACCGCAACAGACACCGGGGGATCAGTCATCTTCACCTATGCTGTTGTCACCGAAAACATCGCCTGTGACACCGCCACATTCACTGCAGGCATTCCGCAGTCAGATGACATCACTACAGATGACGGCACCTACAAGGTCTGTGTGAAAGTAACTGACAAGGTGGACAACATCGGCTACGGCCACTCGGACACCTTCATCAAAGACACCACGGCACCCGATGCACCGACCGGACTTGACCTTGATGCTTCAGACGACACCGGTATCAGCGACGCTGACGACATCACCTCACACACTGAAGGTCTGACCATCTCCTACACCACAGAAGCAGGCACCACTATTACCCTTAAAGAAGGAGATACGGTTCTCGGCACGGCAACGACACCGTCACAGGACATCTCCCTGACCGAGGGTACACACACCGTCACCGCCGTTGCAACGGATGAGGCGGGGAACGTCTCACTACCCTCAGCGGCACTGACTATTACTGTTGACACCACGGCACCCGATGCACCGACCGGACTTGATCTGCATGCGGACGACGACACCGGTATCAGCGACACTGACGACATCACCTCAAACACTGAAGGTCTGACCATCTCCTACACCACAGAAGCAGGAACCACTATCACCCTTAAAGAAGGAGATACGGTTCTCGGCACGGCAGCGGCACCGTCACAGGACATCTCCCTGAGCGAAGGAACACACACCGTCACCGCCGTTGCAACGGATGAGGCGGGGAACGTCTCACTACCCTCAGCGGCACTGACTATTACTGTTGACACCACGGCACCCGATGCACCGACCGGACTTGATCTGCATGCGGACGACGACACCGGTATCAGCGACACTGACGACATCACCTCAAACACTGAAGGTCTGACCATCTCCTACACCACAGAAGCAGGAACCACTATTACCCTTAAAGAAGGAGATACGGTTCTCGGCACGGCAACGACACCGTCACAGGACATCTCCCTGACCGAGGGTACACACACCGTCACCGCCGTTGCAACGGATGAGGCGGGGAACGTCTCACTACCCTCAGCGGCACTGACTATTACTGTTGACACCACGGCACCCGATGCACCGACCGGACTTGATCTGCATGCGGACGACGACACCGGTATCAGCGACACTGACGACATCACCTCAAACACTGAAGGTCTGACCATCTCCTACACCACAGAAGCAGGAACCACTATCACCCTTAAAGAAGGAGATACGGTTCTCGGCACGGCAGCGGCACCGTCACAGGACATCTCCCTGAGCGAAGGAACACACACCGTCACCGCAGTTGCAACTGACAAAGCAGGAAACGTCTCACTACCCTCAGCGGCACTGACTATTACTGTTGACACCGCCAATCCTGTTGTCACCTCACCGTCATTCACCTCTGTTCTTGATGACGGCTACCTGAACACTGAGGAAATACAGACACCGGTTGATCTGATCACCGAACCGACCGCAACAGACACCGGGGGATCAGTCATCTTCACCTATGCTGTTGTCACCGAAAACATCGCCTGTGACACCGCCACATTCACTGCAGGCATTCCGCAGTCAGATGACATCACTACAGATGACGGCACCTACAAGGTCTGTGTGAAAGTAACTGACAAGGTGGACAACATCGGCTACGGCCACTCGGACACCTTCATCAAAGACACCACGGCACCCGCTGCACCGACCGGACTTGACCTTGATGCTTCAGACGACACCGGTATCAGCGACGCTGACGACATCACCTCACACACTGAAGGTCTGACCATTGCATACACCACAGAAGCAGGCACCACTATTACCCTTAAAGAAGGAGATACGGTTCTCGGCACAGCAACGACACCGTCACAGGACATCTCCCTGAGCGAAGGAACACACACCGTCACCGCAGTCGCAACTGACAAAGCAGGAAACGTCTCACTACCCTCAGCGGCACTGACCGTGACGGTTGACACGATGGCGCCGATTATCAATACCCCTATATTTACCACAATCCTTACCGATAGTTACCTTCACACTGCTGACATCACCACGGATGCCGCCCTCATTGAGGCTCCCGTTGTTGATGAGATAAGCATTGCTGACACGATGTACGCCGTTGCTGCGGGCACCATTGCCTGCGAATCACTTTTTTCATTGCTTTATACCGCGAATATACCGATTGCATATATGCTTTCCATCAGCGCGGACGGCACCTACAAGGTCTGTGTGAAAGTAACTGACAAGGTGGACAACATCGGCTACGGCTCCTCAGACACCTTCATCAAAGACACCACCGCACCCGATGCACCGACCGGACTTGGCCTTGATGCTTCAGACGACACCGGTATCAGCGACACTGACGACATCACCTCAAACACTGAAGGTCTGACCATCTCCTACACCACAGAAGCAGGAACCACTATTACCCTTAAAGAAGGAGATACGGTTCTCGGCACGGCAACGACACCGTCACAGGACATCTCCCTGACCGAGGGTACACACACCGTCACCGCCGTTGCAACGGATGAGGCGGGGAACGTCTCACTACCCTCAGCGGCACTGACTATTACTGTTGACACCACGGCACCCGATGCACCGACCGGACTTGATCTGCATGCGGACGACGACACCGGTATCAGCGACACTGACGACATCACCTCAAACACTGAAGGTCTGACCATCTCCTACACCACAGAAGCAGGAACCACTATCACCCTTAAAGAAGGAGATACGGTTCTCGGCACGGCAACGACACCGTCACAGGACATCTCCCTGAGCGAAGGAACACACACCGTCACCGCAGTTGCAACTGACAAAGCAGGAAACGTCTCACTACCCTCAGCGGCACTGACTATTACTGTTGACACCGCCAATCCTGTTGTCACCTCACCGTCATTCACCTCTGTTCTTGATGACGGCTACCTGAACACTGAGGAAATACAGACACCGGTTGATCTGATCACCGAACCGACCGCAACAGACACCGGGGGATCAGTCATCTTCACCTATGCTGTTGTCACCGAAAACATCGCCTGTGACACCGCCACATTCACTGCAGGCATTCCGCAGTCAGATGACATCACTACAGATGACGGCACCTACAAGGTCTGTGTGAAAGTAACTGACAAGGTGGACAACATCGGCTACGGCCACTCGGACACCTTCATCAAAGACACCACGGCACCCGATGCACCGACCGGACTTGACCTTGATGCTTCAGACGACACCGGTATCAGCGACGCTGACGACATCACGAGCAAAACTAGTGAGCTGACCATTTCATATTCATACACCACAGAAGCAGGAACCACTATCACCCTTAAAGAAGGAGATACGGTTCTCGGCACGGCAGCGGCACCGTCACAGGACATCTCCCTGAGCGAAGGAACACACACCGTCACCGCCATTGCAACGGATGAGGCGGGGAACGTCTCACCACCCTCAGCGGCACTGACTATTACTGTTGACACCACGGCACCGACCGTCGGCACCGTTACCGTACCGGCTCAGACAGCACCGGGTGAAACCGTCACCGCCGCATTCTCCGTCAATGAGGAGAGTGTGCTTGCCTGGGGCGGAAGCTGCACCTCAGAGACAACGACGGCATCACCCGACACGGTCACCGCAGACCTCACCGCGCCGTCTGCGGGAGGCACATACACCGACTGTACCGTCACGGCCACTGACCCCGCGGGCAACACCGCATCTGCAGATATTCCCGCATTCACTATCCTGTCGGGCACGCCGACACTGCAGATTCTAGACGGCGAGAATCAGGTCAAAGACGAAGCGGTATTTACGTTCCGGCACGGCGAGCCCTTCACCCTGACACTCCCCGGCATACAGGACAACACCGGTCACGGCAGTATCGTATTCACCCTTGACCCGTCACCGACCGGATTTACCTTCACCGCACCGGCGACTGCGACGAACACCGGATCACTCACCGGAGCCAATATACCGGCAGATATATATACCTTCACCTACACGGCACGGGACAGCGCAGCGACACCGAGAGAGGACTTGCTGACCTTCACCGTCCGCATCGTTGACTTCACCGTTGCCGTTGCCGACGCTGTCTACACACACCCCGAGCGGGAGAAATCCCTGACCGTCACCCTGTCTGAGACAACAGGCGTCACGAACACCCGGTGGGACATAGTTAACAGCCAGAATGACTGTACCGCCGCGCAGACTCTGCGACACACCTATACTCCCGACGCAGCCGGCACAGCAACCATAACCATCACGCAGGAAAACGACAACGACCGGTTTGTCTGTGTCAGGGCAACCTACGCCTCGGATATATACCATACGATCTCTCGGCGAATCAGCGGTATTGACCGGACCAATCCTGTCATCACTTCAATATCATTCACCTCAATCCTCACCGACAGCTATCTGAACAGCCGGGAAACACGGACAGCAACTGATATCATCACCGTACCGACGGTAACGGACATCAGTACAATCACCCTTGGTTACACAGTCATCGCCAGTACCGCCGCCTGTGACAACACCGCATCATTCAGAGCCGGCATCCCCCGCACTACCGATGTTCCCGCAGCGGACGGTACCTACCGAATCTGTGTCAGAGTAACCGACGGAGCGGGCAACACCGGCTACGGCGTGTCAAATACCTTCACCAAAGACACCACCGCACCCGCTGCACCGACCGCACTTGATCTGCATGCAGACGACGATACCGGTGTCAGTAATCGGGATGATATTACGAGCAGAACCAGCGGACTGACTATTGCATACACCGCACCGGCACACACCGTCGTTGAACTCAGAGAAGGAGCCACGGTTCTCGGCACAGCAACGGCACCGTCACAGGACATCTCCCTGAGCGAGGGAACACACGTCATCACCGCCGTTGCAACTGACAAAGCAGGAAACGTCTCACGAACCTCCGCCGGACTGACTATTACCGTTGACACCACCGCACCCGCTGCACCGACCGCACTTGATCTGCATGCAGACGACGATACCGGTGTCAGTAATCGGGATGATATTACGAGCAGAACCAGCGGACTGACTATTGCATACACCGCACCGGCACACACCGTCGTTGAACTCAGAGAAGGAGCCACGGTTCTCGGCACAGCAACGGCACCGTCACAGGACATCTCCCTGAGCGAGGGAACACACGTCATCACCGCCGTTGCAACTGACAAAGCGGGGAACGTCTCACGAACCTCCGCCGGACTGACTATTACCGTTGACACCACGGCACCGGCTGTCTTCGCCCCCGCATTTGCCCCGATCCTCATTGACGGGTATCTCAATCAAGCTGAGATTAGTGCCAATACCGTGCTCACCGGGACTTCTGTCGTCATTGACGCGAACCCGGTTACGACAACCTATGCCGTCGTCGCGAACACAATTACCTGTGTATCAGTCTCTCCGTCCTTCTATACCGCTGCGACGCCGACTGCGAACACGCTCTCCGGCAGCGTTGACGGCACTTACAAGGTCTGTATCAGGGCCATTGACGAAGCAGGCAACACCGGCTATGGCACCTCAGGCACTTTTACGAAGGACACGACGGCACCCACCGTCAGCAACCCGTTGCCCACCTCTGTTCTTGATGACGGCTACCTGAACAGTCAGGAAATGCAGACAGCGGCGAACCTCATTACTGTCCCGACTGTAGGAGACGGCATCGGATCCGTCATCCTCACCTATGCCGTCACCACTGGCTACGCCGCCTGTGACAGCGCCGCATCATTCAGAGCCGGCATCCCCCGTACTACCGATGTTCCCGCAGCGGACGGTACCTACCGAATCTGTGTCAGAGTAACCGACGGAGCGGGCAACATCGGCTACGGCCACTCAAACACCTTCACCAAAGACACCACGGCACCGTCCGCACCACGAGGACTTGATCTGAGCTCAGCTGATGACACCGGTGTCAGCAATCGGGATGATATTACGAGCAGAACCAGAGGGCTGACCATTGCATACACCGCACCGGCACACACCGTCGTTGAACTCAGAGAAGGAACCACGGTTCTCGGCACAGCAACGGCACCGTCA